>CAWVVM010000013.1:0-60146 GCA_963933635.1 uncultured Flavobacteriales bacterium | reverse complement strand
TGGGCTTTTCCGACGGACCAAATCCGAAACCACCTCGAGCAAGGGCAACCGAACCCTGACCCAGGCAGAGATGCTTGCCCGTGTGGCCCAGAATGAAGCGAAAGAGCAAGGTGAAGCGAAGCAACAGAAATCGAACAACCCCAACCGTTTGCGCACCTCGGAGGAATTCCGGGAAGGGCAGCGTCAAAAAAGAAAACGCCGCCGCAAAGAGAACCAAATCGGCGGATTGATCCGCGAGGTGCTCAGCGGTGATATCCTTGCCAGGGAAGCACTTGTGAAGCAGGTGCCCTTCCTGCTCTATTTGTCCTTGCTCACCCTTCTGTATTTGGGGATGGGGTACCAGACAGAGCGAGTGCTTCGGGAGAAGCAACGCACACTGGACCTTCTGGAAGAGGCGACAGCAGAGGAAAAAACATTGCGGTCGGATTTCGAAGCTCAGTTGCAACAAAGCAGCCTCGCCAAGTCCACTTCTGCCCTAGGCCTTGAGCAACCGACTTCACCCCCCATTCTGTTGCCTGCCAAACCATGAACCATCCCGCACATTCCGGACGCATTTGGCTCGTCTTTGTGGGCCTCACCTTGGTGGGGTTTGGCGTTGTGGGGCGCATCCTTTACATCCAACACATCGAGGGGGACAAATGGGTGAAGCGAGGAGAGCAATTCTCCACGAGCGTCCGTACCATCGAGCCTGCCAGGGGCCAAATCCTTGCCCAAGACGGAAGCCTCTTGGCGACAAGCGTTCCTGTGTACGACCTGCGGTGGGATGCCAAATGTGAAGGCATGCGCTGGGACTTGTACGACAACTCCATTGACACGTTGTGCCAATTGATCGCCTCGGCCACGGACAAATCGGTTTCCTATCTCCGCGGGAGGTTCAACAATGCCCAGAACCGGGGACACCGAGGTGCGCTGATCGCACGCAACATCCCCTTCACGGATTACCAAGAATTGCGCAACCTGCCCTTCGTTCAATTGGGGAGGTACAAAAGCGGGCTTGTCTTTGAACGTCGAGAGAACAGGCGACGTCCCTTTGGCAAGCTCGCAGCGCGCACGGTAGGCATTGACCGTGAACACGAACGCGTGGGTCTGGAGCGCGCGTGGAACGATGAACTGTCCGGCGTGGAAGGCCAGCAATTGTCACGTCGCGTGGCAGGCAACCAATGGATGCCTGTGACCGACGATTACTTGGTCGACCCGGTGGAAGGAATGGATGTGCTGACCACGCTTGATTTGCACTTGCAGGATGTCGCAAGCCATGCCTTGGAACGTCAACTCCGGAAACACGAGGCCGCATGGGGCACCGTGGTGGTTTGCGAAGTGGCCACAGGCAACATCCGGGCCATCGCCAACCTCAGCCGCCACGAGGTCGGCCAAGACAAAGTGGAATATTGGGAGGACTTCAACCACGCCATCGGCACCGCTGTGGAACCCGGGTCCACCTTCAAACTGGCATCCCTGATTGCATGCATGGAGGCGGGAATGCTGCCCAGCGACACACTGGACACAGGAGACGGAGAGATCTTCTTCAGCGGCAGCAAAATGAGTGACAGCAACCACAAAGACGGAGGTCATGGAGAAATCACCCTGACCAAGGCCTTTGAAGTCAGCTCCAACATTGGTTCGGCATTGGCAGTGAAACAAACGTTTGGCGAAAATCCACAGGCATTTGTGGACGGCCTCACCAAACTCGGTGTGACAGAAAAGACTGGGATACGTTACGTAGGAGAAGCCCAACCCAAAGTAAAAACCAAGGTCAAAGCCAGCGACTGGACAGGTGTCACCCTCACCCAGTCGGCCATTGGCTATGAACTCACGCAAACGCCCCTTCAAACCCTGGTTCTCTACAACGCCATCGCCAACAAAGGCAAAATGATGAGGCCACAGCTGGTCCGCGAATTGCGCGTGGGGACTGAGACCCTCAAGAGCTACCAACCATTTGTCCTTCAAAACCGCATTTGCAGTGCCACCACCCTGGCGGCCTGCAGGTCCATGATGGAGGCGGTTTGCGACCCTGAAGGCCAAGGCACCGCCAAGCATGTCTTCAAAGGGAGCCCCTACACCGTCGCCGGCAAAACAGGGACGGCACGCATCGCCACTGGCAAAGGCTATGCAGTGGGACGCTACAGGGCCTCGTTTGCCGGTTACTTCCCGGCAGAACAACCCCGTTATTCATGTGTGGTGGTGATTGCCGACACCAAGAGCGGCAGCTATTACGGAAGCACCATTGCAGCGCCGGTGTTCAAGGATGTGGCCGACTTGATTTATGCCACGGACCCGGCCTTTCATGAAATGACGCGCGGGCGGCTCACGGAAACACTTGGAATGCCCGCGTCCAACGACGGCGCCCGACACGCCTTGACCACGATTTATGAGGCCATTGGCATGGGCCATACACAAGGCATTGACGCCGACTGGGTGACCGTGAAAACGGGCGACACAGAAGCCACCCTCACGGAAAGGTCCATCCTTGAATCCGCCATTCCCGATGTGCGCGGGATGGGGCTGCGAGACGCCCTGTATCTCTTGGAAAATGCCGGTCTGCATGTGAAGTACGATGGCCTTGGGACGGTCAAGTCCCAGTCCATTGCCCCTGGCACTCCCCTTCGAACTGAACTCACCACCATTCAACTACGTCTCTCGTGAAATTGCTTTCTGACCTTCTCTACGACGCACGCATCCTCGAAGTCCGAGGCACCACGCACGCTGCTGTGGAGCACATCGCCGTGGACTCCCGACAGGTCCAAGCATTGGGGTTGTTCGTGGCAGTGCCAGGAACGGTCACGGACGGCCACGACTTCATCCCTCAGGCCATTGCGGCTGGTGCGGCTTGCATCGTGTGTGAAACCATGCCCGAAGAAGCGCCCGACCACGTCACCTTGGTCCAAGTCAAATCGAGTGCGGCAGCCTTGGGCCACATTGCGGCGGCCTTTCACAACCATCCCTCCAAAGAAATGAAGGTGGTGGCTGTGACAGGCACCAATGGCAAGACCACCACGGTGTCGTTGCTTCATCAATTGTACCGCTTGCTCGACCGGAAGGCGGGGATGCTGGGCACCGTGGAAAACAAGATTGTGGACCGCGTCATTCCCGCCACCCACACCACCCCTGACGCCCTTCAACTGCAAGCGCTGTTCCGCGAAATGGCGGATGCAGGGTGCACCCATGTGTTCATGGAGGCGAGTTCGCATGCCATTGCCCAGGAGCGCACGACAGGGACCCAATTCGAAGGCGCGGTGTTCACCAACATCACCCATGACCATTTGGACTACCACGGGGATTTCAATGCCTACATCAAGGCCAAAAAACAACTCTTCGACCGCCTTCCGTCTGGGGCCTTTGCCGCCATCAATGCGGACGATCCGCACGGCGAAGACATGGTGGCTGACACCAAAGCCCGGGTCTGGACCATGGCCGTCCAAGGCATTGCCGAGGAACGCGCCCGGATCGTGGAAAACCAAATCACGGGCCTCGTGCTTCACCTGGACGGCCAAGAATTGTACTCCCAACTCGTCGGAGGCTTCAATGCTTCCAACCTCCTGGCCGTGTATGTCGTCGCCAAAATGCTTGGGTCTGACCCACTGCACACCTTGACCCAGATGTCTCTGCTGAAAGCCCCCGCAGGGAGGTTTGAACGCGTCCCCGCGCGGGACAACATCACTGCCCTTGTGGACTACGCCCACACCCCAGATGCACTTGACAATGTCCTGAAGACCATTGCCCATGTCAGAACGGGCGGTGAAAAGGTCATCACTGTGGTCGGTTGTGGGGGAGATCGCGATGCTGCCAAGCGCCCCGTCATGGCGAAGAGCGCCGCACAAGGGTCGGACAGGGTGATTTTGACCAGTGACAATCCCCGCATGGAAGAGCCGCAGGCCATTCTGCACGACATGGAAGCTGGCTTGGACCCCATCGAGCGACGAAAATGCCTGACCATCGTCGACCGACGCGAAGCCATACGAACCGCAGCCGCGCTCGCTGAGCCTGGCGACATCGTCTTGGTGGCCGGCAAAGGGCACGAGACCTACCAAGACATAGGAGGAGAAAAACACCCCTTCGACGACCGACAAGAACTTCAATTGGCCTTCGCCCCCACCACCTGAACCGCCATTGACCTAAGCCATGCTCTACCACCTGTTCACCACCCTCCGAGAGATGTACGACCTGCCAGGCGCCGGTCTGTTCAGCTTCGTCTCGTTCCGCGCCGCGATGAGTTTGCTCACGTCGCTTGTGGTGGGCATCGCTTTTGGCAAGCGCATCATTGAGTGGCTGCAACTCAAACAAGTTGGTGAAATCGTCCGTGACTTGGGCCTTGAAGGCCAAATGAACAAGCAAGGCACCCCCACCATGGGCGGGTTGATCATCCTTGGCGCCATCTTGATCCCCACCCTGCTGTTCGCGGATTTGACCAATGTCTACACCCAATTGATGATCCTCAGCACCGTTTGGCTGGGCGCCATCGGGTTCATCGACGATTACATCAAGGTGTTCAAGAAGAACAAGGAAGGATTGGCCGGCCGCTTCAAGGTGATTGGGCAAGTGGGCATGGGATTGATTTTGGGAGCGGCCATGGTGTGGCACCCCGACATCGCTGTGAAAGAACTGGCTGACGATGGCACCTGGGCCACAGTGCGCTCCACCGCCACCACCATTCCATTCATCAAGGACAACCACTTCGACTACGCCTGGCTCCTTTCGTGGGCCATGGAAGATGCCGCCTCTTACGTTTGGATCGTTTTCATCCCTTTGGTCATCCTGGTGGTGACCGCCGTCAGCAACGGGGCGAATTTGACGGACGGCATCGACGGATTGGCCACCGGGACGAGTGCCATCATCGGCATGGCATTGGCCGTCCTCGCGTATGTCAGCTCCAACACGGTGATTGCGGATTACCTGAGCATCATGTACATCCCTGGCTCCGAAGAGTTGGTGGTGTTCATCGCCGCCTTTGTCGGAGCGTGCGTGGCCTTTCTGTGGTACAACGCCTTCCCCGCACAGGTCTTCATGGGGGACACAGGCTCCCTCGCGCTCGGTGGCATCATCGCGACGTTCGCCATCGCCATCCGCAAGGAATTGCTCATCCCTGTCCTCTGCGGAATCTTCCTGATTGAAAACCTCAGTGTGGTCATTCAAGTGGCGTGGTTTCGTCACACCAAGAAAAAACATGGGGAGGGAAGGCGCGTGTTTCTCATGGCGCCGTTGCACCACCATTATCAAAAGCAAAACATGCCTGAATCCAAAATCACTGCAAGGTTTTGGATTGTTGGCATCCTCCTCGCTGTGGTCACCATTGTCACCCTCAAGGTCCGCTGATCTCCCATGAACCTCCAAGACCCCATCCTCGTACTTGGCGCCGGCGAAAGCGGCGTAGGCTCCGCCCTTTTGGCGAGGTCGGTGGGGGCCCATGTCTTGGTCAGTGATGCGGGCAATGGCCCGGGAGTGGCAGAGCTCGAATCCGAAGGCATCGAGCACGAAGCGGGTGGACACCGCATGGACGAATGGCCCACCGTTCACACCGTGGTCAAGAGCCCTGGCATCCCAGAAGACGCGGAGGTGATCGTCGCTTGCAAGACCCGAGGGTGGGAAGTCATCAGCGACATCGAGTATGCCGCCCGAATCCACCAAAGATTGGGACATGACACCCCCGTCATTGGGGTGACAGGTGCCAATGGGAAGACCACCACCACCGCCATGATCGACCACATGTTCCGAAAGGAAGGGTGGGACGTGGACTGCGTGGGCAACATCGGCACGAGCTGGGCGCGTCGCCTGTCCGAAAGGGTGGTGAACGGCCAAGGCCCTGCGCAAGCGACAGTGGTCGAGGTGAGCAGTTTTCAATTGGACGGAACCTCCACCTTCCGTCCAGATGTGGGGGTGCTGCTGAACATCACCCCCGACCATTTGGACCGCTACAACAACAACATGAACAACTACGCCGCTTCCAAGTGGCGCATCACGGCCGCCCAAACCTCCGGCGACCATCTGATTTACAACGCGGACTGCACCTGGACCAAGCGCATGCTTGACCAGCATGGCACTTCCGCCCAACTCCTCCCCCTCAGCGCGGAGCGCTCTCTCGACGAGGTCGCCACCGATGGCCGGGGAGGTGGTTTGGACCCCAACGACAATTCACAATTCATCCTCCAACATTTCAATTCATTCACAATGACCATTCAAAAATTGGCCATGCAGGGGAAGCACAACCTCTTCAACTCCATGGCAGCAGGCATGACAGGCCGCATCTTGGACCTCAGGAAAGAAGGCATCCGCGAGAGCCTCCAAAGCTTCGAAGGCGTGGAACACCGCTTGGAATTCGTTTCAGAAGTCAACGGCATCACCTTCATCAACGACTCCAAAGCCACCAATGTCAACAGCGCGTGGTACGCCCTTGAATGTGCCACTTCTCCTGTCATTTGGATCGCAGGTGGCATCGACAAAGGGAACGACTACAGCACCTTGGTGCCGCTTGTCAAGGACAAAGTCAAGCACATGATTTGCATGGGCAAGAACAATGCGCCGCTTCACAAGGCCTTTGACGAACTCGTGGAAACGAGCCATGACGTGGCCTCGGCAGAAGAAGCTGTGGCCTTGGCATACCAGTTGGGGTTGCCTGGCGAAACGGCCCTGCTGTCTCCAGCATGCGCAAGTTTTGACCTGTTTGGGAGCTACGAACAGCGTGGACGCAGTTTCAAACAGGCCGTCCGCGCTCTCTAAATGGACTTCTCCTTGACGGTGTCATGAACGAGATCCTCGCCAGCATACGAGAGCGGTTGGAAGGCGACCGCGTGCTTTGGGGCATCGCCCTTGTGCTCACTTTGGCCTCCTTGGTCACCGTGTACAGCGCCATCAGCACACTTGCCTACAAAGCCGACGGCAACAGCGCCAAATTCCTCTTCAAGCAGATCGCGCTGCTTTCAGGAGGGTGGTTGGTCATGTTTGGCGTGCACAGGATTCACTTCAAGTACTTCAGCAAACTGGCCAACATTCTGCTGGTGTTTGCGATCGCCGCCTTGGTATTCACCTTGTTGTTTGGCACCGACATCAACGACGCCCGCCGTTGGATCAAGATCCCTTTCATTGGGTTGACGGTGCAAACGTCTGACTTTGCCAAGCTTGCCTTGGTCCTTTGGGTGGCCCGACAACTTCATGTCCGCAAGGAAGTGCTGCACGACTTTTGGCAAGGCACAGCACCCATTCTCGCCGGAATCACTGTGGTGTGTGGCTTGATTGTGCCTTCTGACTTTTCGACGGCCGCCATGCTCGGGGCCATTTGTTTTGCCATGCTTTTCGTTGGAGGATTGCCATGGAAACAAGTGGTGTTGATGACTGGGCTCGCCTTTTCAGGACTCTTGGGACTCTATGGGGTGGGCAAGGCAGCGCCCGATGCCCTGCCAAGGTTTGCAACATGGGCCAACAGGATGGAAAGCTTCATGGGCTTTGCCACGGGCCAACCTCAAGTCAGCAGCGACGAAGACTACCAAATCGAGTTGGCTCAAATCGCCATCTACAAGGGCGGGCTGTTGCCGCATGGACCGGCATCTGGAACCTCCCGGAACTTTCTCCCCCACCCATATTCCGACATGATCTTTGCCTTCATTGTCGAAGAGTGGGGCGCCATCATGGGGGGACTTGGGCTGGTGTTGCTGTACCTCGCCCTGCTCTTTCGTGCCTCGCGAACGGCCATCAAGTGCGACCATCCATTTGGCCAAAACCTGGTCCTTGGCTTGGGTCTGATGATCACTGTGCAAGCCTTGGTCAACATGGGGGTGTCTGTGCGGCTGTTCCCGACTACAGGCCAGCCCTTGCCGTTGGTAAGCTATGGTGGAACCTCCCTCCTGTTCACCTGTCTGTCGATTGGCATGATGCTCGCAGTCTCGAGGGTGGTGTTGAGTGGGCAGGATGAAACCTCTGGGAACACCCTCAAATAGACGCCATGCCCACACTGAAGAGAGTCGTGATTTCAGGAGGAGGCACAGGCGGACACATCCACCCCGCTTTGGCCATCGCGGATGAAATCAAACGGCGAAACCCCCAAGCAAAAGTCCACTTTGTAGGCGCCTTGGGAAGGATGGAAATGGACAAAGTCCCAGCGGCAGGGTACAGCATCGATGGGCTCTGGATCAGTGGACTGAACCGCAGTTGGAGCAGCACCCAAAACCTCAGCTTCCCCTTCAAGTTGCTACACAGCCTTTGGGCAGCGAGACGCATCTTGCGCGCGCAACAGCCTCAGGTTGTGGTGGGCGTCGGAGGGTTTGCGAGCGGGCCCTTGTTGGACCAGGCCGTGCGCAAAGGCATCCCCACCCTCATCCAAGAGCAAAACAGCTTTCCTGGCATCACCAACCGGCTTTTGGCCCGGCGGGTGGACCGGATTTGCGCAGGACTCCCAGGACTGGACCGATGGTTTCCGAAGGATCGCATCGTGCAAACAGGCAATCCACTTCGCGCCCACGTGCGGGAATTGATGGATGAAGCGTCGCCTGACCTCGGGGCCGCACGGAGCCATTGGGGACTGCCCAATGAAGGACCCATGGTGTTCGTCATGGGAGGCAGCCTGGGCGCCCAGTCCATGAACGAGGCGGTGCAAAACATCTTGTCCAGGCAACCAAGGTGGTCCGAGCGGGGCTACCAAATCTTGTGGCAGTGCGGGGCGCGTTATTTGGATGCCTGCCAAGCTTGGCTGAATGCCCACCCCTGCGATGGCGTGATCTGCAAAGGATTCATTGACCGGATGGATTTGGCCTACCAAGCTGCCGACCTCATCGCCTCTCGGGCGGGGGCGATGTCCATTGCTGAACTTGCCTTGGTGGGGAAACCAAGCATTTTGGTCCCCTCTCCGCATGTTGCGGAGGACCACCAAACCCACAATGCCCTCAGCCTGACGGAATTGGGCGGCGCCTTGCTCCTTCGCGATGACCAGGTCCAGACCCAACTGGGCCATCACATCCAATCTTTGATTGCCGACCGCCCGAAATGCGAAGCGATGGGTGCAGCCATGCTTCAGGCTGCGCGGCCCCATGCCGCGTCTGATGTGGTGGACGAATTGGAAAAGCTCATTGCATGACGAAGCACGTCTTCTTTTTGGGGGTGGGCGGCATTGGGATGAGCGCCCTTGCCAGGCACCTGCACAGCCTTGGACATGTGGTGGGTGGGTACGATGCCAATCCTTCTCCTCTTCTCGATGCATTGCAAGAAGAGGGCTTGTGGGTGACACACCGCGATGACCCTGAGATCCTGCCCTCATGGGTGCTTGGAGCTGCACCCAACACATTGACCGTCGTCTACACCCCCGCTATACCGCCGAATCTAGCCCATTTGCAGCACTTCAAAGCGCAAGGACACGTGCCCATGAAGCGTGCCCAACTCTTGGGCATGTTGACCTCCCAAAAGCCCACATTGGCTGTGGCTGGCACCCACGGAAAGACCACGACATCGAATTGGCTTGCCGCCATGCTCTGGGAAATGCCGGACCGCTGCCACGCGTTTTTAGGGGGCATCGACCGCTCCCAAGGAACCAATCATTTGACCTCACAGGCAGCCACTTGGCACGTGGTGGAAGCGGACGAATTTGACCGAAGCTTCCACCATTTGCATCCCACACATGCTGCCATCACCACGCTTGACCCAGACCACCTCGATGTCTACGGAACGTCGTTGGCACTGGAAGAAGCCTTTGCACAGTTTGGTCAACAAACAAGAGAAGTGCTGCTGCTTCCAATGGACCTAGAATGGCCTCATGCCAAGGATGGCTCCGGCCCCAAACTGGAGCGCTTTGCACTGTGTGAAGCAGGCCAATCCTTGCCAACTCATGCCGACCATTTGGCAGTCCTTCAGCCAGGGGGAGCGACGGTGGAATTCCACATTGGCCAAAAAGAAGCAAGCGGTGGTCTGCACTTCCACGCCCGTCCTTCCATGCCTGGGAAACACAATGCCGCCAATGCCTTGGTGGCCGCATCCCTCGCATACCATGCCGGTGCCACACAAGAAGTCATTGCCCGAGTCGTGGCTGAATTTCAGGGGGTCCATCGGCGCATGGATGTGCACTTGGACACCCCAAACGCAGTTTACGTCGACGATTATGCGCATCACCCAACGGAATTGAGGGCGCTGATCCAAGCCACCAAAGAACGTTGGCCCGGACGACATCTCACCCTGGTGTTTCAACCCCATTTGTATTCAAGAACCCGGGATTTCGTTCAAGAATTCTCCGAAGTTCTCGCCTTGGCAGACCGTGTGATGTTGCTCCCCATTTACCCTGCTCGTGAAGCCCCCATCCCCGGCGTTGATGCACAATGGCTGTTTGATAACATCTCGACACCCCACAAGCAACTCTGCACTTCAGATTCCATCTTCGGTTCCTTGAAGGCATGTCCCGTGGATGTGTTGGTGACGGCAGGGGCAGGTGACATCGATCGCTTGGTTTCCAAAGCCCTCCAGCACATGCAGGGCCGCCGGAATTGACGACATGATTGCACGCATCCTCAGCATCCTATTTTCCCTCGCCGCACTCTGCGCGGTGCTCGGGTTCGCCAGCACACAAGCTGCTGAACGACGTGTGCAATCCATCGAGGTGAATGTGAAAGATGCTGCTCAAGCTGAATTTCTCAATGGGCGACGCATCACGGAACAACTGGGCACGACCAGGCTTGAAGGCGAATTGTTGGACGATGTCGATCTCCAGTCCATGGTGAACCATTTGGAAACCATGGGGCCTTGCGACCACGCCGAAGCCTACCCAACCATGGATGGAACCTTGCACATTGATGTTTGGCAAAGGACGCCCCTGCTTCGCGTGCATGTCAACGGCGGCCGTGACTTTTACCTCGACGATGGAGGGAAAACCATGGAATTGGATGCCTACCACACCCCCCACATCCCCGTGATGCATGTGGACCGCGAAACACAAGCCACCATGGGCTATCGCTTTGTCAAAGCCACTGAAGGAGACGTTTTTTGGGATGCCTTGACCGACCAACTCTCCATGAACGACCAAGGAGAACTTGTTCTTCACCCTCGTCTTGCAGGCCACCACATTGTGCTTGGGAACGACAAGGATGTCGAGCATAAAAAACGAAACCTCCTCGCCTTTTACCGCGCCCACATCGAGCGTGGCAATTTGAGAACGTACCAACGCATTGACCTCACCTACCGCGATCAAGTGATTGCACAACGCTACCCATGATGGAGAACCAACCCAATACCAACACCAACGAAATCGTCGTCGGACTCGACATCGGAACAACCAAAATCGCTTGCTTCATCGGACGCAAGAACGAGTTTGGGAAAATTGAGCTCTTGGGCTACGGCCGAAGTGAATCGGTGGGGGTCTCACGAGGAGTGGTGGCCAACATTGACCGCACAGTCGCCTCCATCAAGCAAGCTGTGCAGGAAGCGGAAGAGAAGGTCGGTGCACAAATCCAATTGGTCAATGTGGGCATCGCCGGACAACACATCAAGAGTCTGCAACATCGTGGGCTGATCACCCGAGAGAATCTGGAAGCAGAGATCGGCTTGCAAGACATTGAGGCCTTGATCGAGGACATGCACAAACTCGTGATGCAACCGGGAGAGGAAATTCTTCACGTAATCCCTCAGGAATTCACTGTGGACAACGAGCAAGGCATCAAGGACCCCATTGGCATGTCGGGAGTGAGGCTGGAAGCCAATTTCCACATCATCACTGGACAGATGGCGGCCGCACAAAACATCTACAAGTGCATTCGCAAGGCCGGCCTCGAGGTGGACCAACTCATCCTTGAGCCCCTCGCCTCTGCCGCTTCAGTGCTCTCTGAGGAAGAGAAAGAAGCTGGCGTGGCATTGGTGGACATCGGGGGTGGTACGACCGACATTGCCATTTTCCAAGATGGCATCATCCGCCACACAGCTGTCATTCCTTTTGGGGGCAATGTCATCAGCGACGACATACGCCAAGGCTGTCAGATCATGAAGCGCCAAGCAGAGCAACTCAAAAAGAAGTTTGGCTCAGCTCTAGCCCAGGAAACCAAGGCCAATGAAATTGTTTGCATCCCTGGCCTCACGGGCCGCAAACCTAAAGAGATTGCCCTCCGCACCTTGTCCCAAATCATTGAAGCTCGGATGACGGAAATCATTGAACATGTGCACTACGAGGTGCGCAGTTCAGGATTTGGGGACCAGCTCATTGGCGGCATTGTCTTGACAGGTGGCGGATCGCAATTGAAGCATGTGACACAATTGTTCCAATTCGTAACGGGATTGGATTGCCGCCTTGGTTTCCCAGGAGAGCACATCACAAAAGCACCTGAGGACACCTCCATCCCGTCCTACTCCACAGGTGTGGGATTGGTGATCAAAGGGTACGATCGCATCCGCGCCAAATCCACAGACGACTCACCTGACACGGCCAAGCCCAAGCGAGACTTTGGCAAGGCCTTCATGAACAACATCAAAACCTGGTTCGAGACCGACGTCGCCTGACACGCCTACCCCTTCCATCCAAAAACATCCATCCATGCATTTCAATCTCCCTCAATCGTCCAATTCACCGATCAAAGTCATCGGCGTCGGTGGTGGCGGCTCCAATGCCGTGAACACCATGTTTGAACAAGGCATCAACGGTGTCGACTTCATTGTCTGCAATACCGATGCCCAGGCCTTGGACATCAGTCCAGTGCCAAGAAAAATTCAATTGGGGGCAACACTCACCGGAGGTCAAGGTGCCGGATCCCTTCCCGAAGTGGGAAAGAATGCCGCCATTGAGAGCCTGGACGAGTTGACCAACCTCTTGGGCACCGACACCAGCATGGTCTTCATCACTGCCGGCATGGGAGGTGGCACAGGAACCGGTGCTGCGCCTGTCATCGCACAAGCCTGTCGAGAACGTGGTATCCTAACTGTCGGCATCGTCACCATACCCTTTCAATTTGAGGGACGACGACGAAACAACCAAGCCTCAGAAGGGCTCGATGCCATGCGCGAAGCCGTGGACACTTTGCTCATCATCCGAAACGACAAACTCAGGGAACTGTTTGGAAACCAAACCATTCGAAGTGCGTTTGCCAATGCCGACCAGGTTCTGTGCACAGCCGCCAAAGGCATTGCTGAAGTCATCACACTGACAGGCGAAATCAACGTCGACATGAACGATGTCAATACCGTCATGCGCAACAGTGGAAGGGCCATCATGGGCTCGGGGAGTGCCTCTGGACAGGGACGCGCCGTCAAGGCGGTGGGCGAGGCACTAGAGAGCCCATTGCTCAATGACAGCGACATCACAGGTGCCAACTTCGTGTTGCTCAACATCACTTTTGGCACGGAAGAAATCCTGATGGACGAGATCATGGAAATCACAGACCACATCCAAGCCTCGGCTGGACAAACCGCTGAGGTCATTTGGGGCTACGGAACCGATCCGAACCTCGGCGAAGACCTATGTGTCACTGTCATCGCCACAGGTTTTGAAGGGAAAACTCTGGACCAAACCACAGCAGCTTCTTCGCCCAAGAAACATTATCTCGGAAAGGAAGACACGGTTGAAAACAATGTGCCTCCTTTGGTGCCCGCGACAGCACCGGCGGAGTCTGAACCGTTCTTGGTCCAACCCGATCCTTCAGAACCACAAGCAGATTTTGCCTCTGACAACCTCAAATGGGACCTGGAAGCCCCCCAAAAGGAATTGTTCCCAGCAGCCGATGAGGCCCCACTCGCTGAGGTACCCACGTCTGACGCACAATCCGATTTGCCCCAAGCAACCTTGAGCCATGAGGAGGCCTCTTTGGACAGCGAGAAAGTGGACACAGCTCCCAAATCGGAGGACACCTTTGAAACAGCGTCCGACGAAGGTTTTGTCATTTACAACCTCGATGAAGTGCCCGAGCCCGAGGACCTAACGCCCGACACCCCGTCAGACGCGGCTCCTGCTGACACCACTCCCCCAGAATCCGACTGGACTGACGAGCAAGAAGATCTGACGCCACAGCCGCAACCCTCGGTCCAACCCTCAAAAGAAGCCTTTGCGGAGCGTCAGCGCCAAATCACACGTAACCTGGCTGATTTTAAAAGCAAGTTGAACCTTCCAGGCAGAATTGCAGACCTGGAAAACGAGCCCGCCTACAAGCGTCGGAATGTCTCCATCGAAGACACGCCACACAGCTCGGACTCGTCCATGAGCAGGTTCAGCCTGAACGAAGAGGTCGACGCAGAAGGAAACCGTCGCACCGAGCTTAGGGACGACAACTCCTTCCTTCACGACAACGTGGACTGATGGGCCAGCTCGCTGATCAAATCACTCAGGGCATCAAGGATGCCATGCGTGCGAAAGACAAGGTTCGTCTTGCCACCCTTCGGGACGTCAAGAGCAAGCTGCTCCTTGAGGCCACAAAGGAAGGCGCAGGCGAAACCATCGAAGACGCCACGACACTCGCCATTTTGTCCAAACTGCTCAAGCAGAGAACGGAGACAGCCACCCTCTACGCCGAACAGGGGCGTGGCGACCTTGAGGAAGAGGAACGACAACAGGCCAAAGTCATCTCAGAGTATCTGCCACAGGCCCTAAGTGAATCGGAAATCAAAGAGAAGGTCACAGCCATCATTGCCTCAAGCGGCGCCACCACCATGGCGGACATGGGCAGAGTAATGGGACAAGCCACTGCCGCCATGGCAGGACGGGCGGACGGAAAGGTGATCTCAAGCATTGTGAGAAGCATCCTTGCGGCTGACGGATGACCGTCCGGCACCAAGCGAAAGCTCACTCTGGCAGCACCAACCTCAGATCGAGGCCAGTGACGACCTGAGACAGCCAGTTGCGCGCCAAATCTGAATTGGACCCTGAGGTCCAGGTGTTTTCCGCCCAAGCTCCTCGGCCCATCGGACTTGACCAATACCAACCGACATACCAGCCCGGTTTTTCCTTCTTGGCACGTCTTTGGATGCCAATTTCGGCCAAAATTGGCACCACCACATACCTCGTACGTCCTTGATAAGCTTGGACCACGTGATCGGCTCCCGCAGCCTGATTGAATTCTGAAACAATGGTCTCAGATATCTTCCACTCCACTGCCACTCCTCCGCTTGCTTGCAACTCGATGTCTTTCCAACCCAATGGGATGCGAATGCCGCCAAGCAAGGGCAAGCGGTACGACAGACTTCGCATCTGAGGCAGCGTGTCCACCGTTGACAAACCCAAAGAATCGTTCTCGAATTGCACCACAATACGGTGCTCTCTTCGCACCCACTCCAGCCCCCCTCCCAACGTCCAACCATCGCGAAGACGTCGGTGGATTCTGAGACCAACCTCTGTGCCAAATCCAGGATCCCACGTCGCGGTCAAACCCTGTCCTTGCACCAGCGTTGGTTCCATGCCCATCGCTTTGACTGGCAAGTGCATTCGGCCCACCACATCGAGCTCCCATGGCAGGCCCTGGGTTTGACCATGAGCCGAAGTGGACGTCAACCAGCCCCAAAGTGCAAGTGCCAAGATGCTGCCAGTGAACACGAGCAAACCCCAACGCCAACCCCTATGAGGAATGAAGGGGTCGCGGAATTCTGCATGCACAAGGTGGTTGATGTTCATGGCCTCTGCATCCATCGATTTGGATACGCCAAACATGACTTCACCATTTTCCTCATGCCGTTCAAAAGGGACATCTGCCGCACGGCATCTCTCTTCAAAACGACCCACGTAACGATGGTCACGAAACACGAACACCCTGTAACGGTTGTCCCCTGGGTGGCTGTAATGGTTGACCCAACGCATGAATGAGCGTGCTTAAAGCGTGGGCTTCAATTGATGGTCAGATACCTCATCACCTGAGGCGTCTCGCCAGCGGGTGACAAACTCCAACGGCCAACGGTGGCTTGATGGCCAAGCGACCTGTGGATATCCGATGTAGAACAGCCCCATCACAGTGCCTTCATCTGGCAACAACATGGCCTGCTTGACCTCAGGCAAACCCATGAACTTGGGGGTCGTCCACTTGGCCCCCAGTCCGTAAGCGGTGCAGGTCAAATGCATGTTCTGCACAGCACACGCGACCGCCCATGCCTCGTCCTCCTCAGAAATTCGGCCTGAAGGGTCGTGAATCCTTCCCAAGCCAATGACACAATTGCAGGCATCCAAACGATGCTTCAACTTCTCCATTTTGATGGGGTTGGCCGCAGTGCCTGCAGACCGCTCATACCAATGGGGAAGACCCTCTCGCAGGACCTCCAAGCCATTGTCCATGAAAACAGTGAAACGCCATGGTTGGGTCATCCCATGGTTGCCTGCCCAGGTACCCGAACGCAAGATTTCCTCCACAATGTCCGGGTGAACCTTGCGCGAGGTCATTTGCTCAGGCGCAAAAGATCTCCGGTCGCGCATCAGCGCCCCAACATCACTCAAATTGTGTCGCATGCTCCAAAGGTAGCGCTGAATACCAGCCAAGGCTAGCCCATCCAAGAACCGCTGTTGACATCCAAGGCTTGGCCCGTAAACGTGCCAACACGTCTTTTTTCAACTGATTCACCAAAGCCAGAAAACAAAAAGTCGACCCACTGTGCCATGTCCTCAGGGGAACTCATGGCACCTGATGGCAACAAAGCCTCCTGTTTGTCCTTGGACGCTTCAAAAGAAATGCCTTCCGCATCCGCCATGGCCTGGATGCTTTCACGGGCCATCTCCGTGTCCACCCAGCCTGGACAGAGTGCATTGACCATCACGCCTTGGGCCGACCATTCCATCGCCAGCGACCTAACCAAACCGAGCAAACCGGTTTTGCTCGCCACATAGGCCGATTGTCCAGGCACTCCAAACCTTGCCAGCACACTGCTCGTCACAAGGACATGCTTCACCCCCCCGGCCTTTAGGAGCCAAGGATGGCAAGCTTGAACAGTGTTGTACGTCCCTGTCAAATTGATGCGAATGATCTCTTCCCATCGATCGTCTTTCCCAAAAATGTTGGGGCCACCCACACCCGCATTGGCGAATACAGCCACCAAAGGACAACGGGCCAAATCAGCCCGCGGCGAACTCAAAAGCTCCACCAAGGCTGTGGCATTGGCCACATCAACGGACGCCGTCACATGCACATCCGGTCGCGACAGGGAGGCACAAACCTCATCCAGCGGCGCTTTCCTTCGTCCCACCAACAACAGGCGGATGCCTTTCCTTTGAGACAACAACTTTGCCGTCGCCGCGCCAATGCCTGAACCAGCTCCCGTGATTAGAATCGTTTCCATGCTCAAAGAAACAAAAAAGGCCCGGCTTGCGCCGGGCCTTCATTGTATCCATCGGATTCAGATCAGCAGATCTGACCGAATGCAGTCAAGAATTCGAGCAAGTCAGCTGTAGAAACGGAACCATCACCGTTCAAGTCAGCAGGACAAGGGTTTGCGATGTCGAAATCACATGAACCGTCGTCAATCACTGCACCTTCGCTGTAGTTGGTTGCACTATCGTAAGTACAGCCTGAACATCCGTCAAACACACAGAGCGTGATGTCTGAAATGTTCGTGTCGGCGTTGTAGTTGCAAGCTGTAGGGATGTCACATCCAACCACACAGGCGTCGCCTGAGCCAACGTTGAAGGAGACCGTTTCACCCGCAGCACCAGAGACAATGCCTCCGAATGCACCAGCGATGTTCCAAGAAATCTCTCCTGGGTAGGAGCCTTCCGTTACAGAAACGCTGTAGCAACCGTCAGCCAAGCAGTAGCTGTCTGCACCGTTGCTTCCCGCTTCAATTGTACCGGTACCGAGAACAGTGCCGTCTACAGTAGAGAGCGTGTACTCAGCTCCGTTCCAACCGTCTCCGAAGCTGTCCACCATGTTCACAGTCACACAGTTGTCGAAGCAGCAAGAGCCATCGTCAAGCAATGCTGCAGCATCGTAGTTGCAAGCAGTGTTGTCTGTACATCCTGCACAGCTTTCGAACTCACATGAACCGTCTTCGTCGGTTGCAAGAGCATCGTAGTTGCACGCTCCAGCATCTGTACATCCGCAAACCGCTCCACCAACAGAAATGGTAATGCCGTCGGTAGGTCCACCTGTAGCCAGTACTTCACCGTTTTGGTCAAGCGCTTGCCAAGAGACCTCAGAAGGCCAATCTCCATTTGAAACCGAGATGCTGTAGCACCCTGGTGCCAAGCAGAAGAAGTCGGATCCAAACTCAGGACCGGCAGAGTTGTCATTGTCCACGAATGTAGCAGCCTCATCAAGTGAGCCTTCAGCCACGACGTTGCCGTCGAGGTCAGCCACTGTATAAGCCGATCCGTTCCAACCGTCACCGAATGAGTCGTTCATGAAGAACTCCACTGGGGTGCCTGTCTCATCTGCACAAAGGCAGCTGAAGAAATCACAATCACCACTGTCCACGTTGGCAGCCATGTCGTAGTTGCAAGCAGCTTCGTCCATGCAACCCTCAACCACAGCGGCACAGTCGAACACGAGGTCGAAGGCACCGTTGTCATCAGTCAAAGGTGAGCCATCAACATCCGAAGCACCCACATAAACGTAGTAGGTCAATCCTGGGGTCGAGATGAACTCGAAGTTCACGTCGTCCGCATCGAACAAGTCGCATGCACCAGTACCATCAGAAGCCAAAGCAGAGGCGGCACAAGTAAAGTCACCTGCGATGTAAATCGGCTCAGTGCTGTAAGGAGCAATCGTGATGACCGCTGAACCTGCACCACCTGCATCCAATCCTGCAATGCCCATGAGGTCGCCCAATCCATCGGTGAAGGTGGCGCTGGCGCCATTCCAACCGTCTGCATAAGCGTCGACCATCAGCAACGTGTAATCACCTGCATCCAAACAGATGGTGCCAGAGTTTGGCGCGCCACCAGAAAGAACCGTATCGCCGCTGGCGTTGGTCAAATCCCAAGAGATTTCGCTGTCCCACGTTCCACCGCCCACAGAGTAGGTTGTGGTCACTTGCGTATCACATGGGTCTGCCGCAGGAGCATCGACGCCCCCACCTCCACATGCTTCTGTCGCAGTGTAGATGTTGATTTTGGAATCAATGGCTGAGCCACATGTGCTAAGGTTGATCAAAGAGCTGTCGCCTTCGAAGGTGTACCACACACCAGCTCCTGGAGAAGCCTCACAACCGGCTACGTTCAAAGGAGCACCAATGCTCGATGAACCACCCGTTGACCCAACAACCACAGTGTTGCACTCCAACGCGATGGCGTTGGCGCACTCGTCGTTTGCCGGAGTCACACCAGTGAAGTCACAAGAACCGTCGTCTTGGTTTGCAGCTGGGTTGTAGTTGTTCGCCTGTTCATCGGTGCAACCCAAGAGGATGCCTGTCGTTGTGAACTCAAAGTCTCCACAAGTGGCCTGATCGTCAGTCCAAATCACGAAGTAGTAGTCCGTGTTGGGATCCAACTGGGGCAAGAAGCCTTCCACAGATCCTGCGCAAGTTCCTGTCACAACACAACCCACGAATGGTCCCAAATCGTCACAAGTGCTTCCTGTCAACATTGCGAATCCGATGGACTCGTTCGTCAAGTTGGTGGCATTGAAGAAGAAGGTGTTGAAATCACCGCTGTTGAATGTGAAGTACACAGCATATCCCGTGCCTGTTCCTTCCCAAGGAAGGTTCAACTCTTCAGCATTGGCTCCGCAGAGGTTGCCCGTAAACGTTTCACCAGTCGTCTGGGAAATCGCTCCTGAACAATCGTCGTTGGATGGTGACGTAGTCAGTTCAGTGTTGCAGGAGGCAGACAACGCAAAGTTGCTTCCACCTGAACCTTCAACACGAACGTAGTAGTCCATACCAGTCATGGCAGACCAAGCAATGGTGCTGTGGAAACCAGTTGCACAACCATCGTTGTTGGTCGCGATGCAAGTCAAGGCACCCTCCAAATCTTGAGTGAAGATGGCGATGTCCGTTCCTGTCGCATAATCTGTGTCCACATCGTTCAATGGGGTGTCACAGGTACTCATGGTGATTTGCTGGTCCGCGTCAGAGTTGATTACGTACCAAACACCAGCTGCACCCAAAACATCGTTTCCAAACTCCAACCCGCTCAAGGCTTCGTTGTCGTTTGCATATTGAATCGAACCAGAAACGCTAGCACCACAGAACAAACCTTCTGCGTTGGCCACGTCGTCGTTGGCTGGAGGGAACTCACAAGAACCATCATCCACTGTTGCAGATGGGTCGAAGTTGTTTGCTGACGTGTCAGAGCAACCTTCGAAGCCACACTGGCCTGTCAAAGTGAAGTCCAAACCGTAGTCTTCACCCGCACCCACTGTTTGGTACACCGTGCCGAACTGGTCAGAGAGATCAATGCTCACCTCCCCAGGGAAGGCATCATCGAGAACCTGGAAGTTGTAGCAACCTGGCGCCAAGCAAATCAAGTCTGAACCTGCAGTAAGGCCGTCACCTGTGAATGCCGTGCCAAGAGAGCCGCTGTCCACCAAAGCTCCTGAAGACAAGTCGTAGAGGTAGTACTCTGAACCGGACCATCCGTCGCCAAAGCTGTCAGTCATGTCCACGTTCAAGATGAACGTTCCTGGATCGCAGTAGATGCATGCTCCGCTGTCAACTGTGGCGTTTGGATCGTAGTTGGCCGCAGATGAATCTGTGCAACCGATGCAGCTGTAGTCACAAGAGCCATCGTTGATGTCTGCTGTGGCGTCGTAGTTGCAAGCACCGCTGTCGTTGCAACCTGCAACACATGAAGCTGAACCAAATGAACCTTCTGTTCCGTCACCCGTCAAGATTTCCTCACCGGTGATGGCGTTGGTCAAAGACCATGTGGTCTCCCCAGGGTAGTTGTCAGGTGTCAAGCTCACCACAACACAAGCATCTGCATCCACAGAGCAGAAGAGCGTGGTTTCAGAAGCACCAAAGTCACCACCTGAAGCAACAACTTCGCCCGCCAAGGATACTGAGTAAGAACCTTCTCCGTAAGCGCAGCAAATGCCGTCACCGAACTGGTCATTGATGGTAAAGTTGTAGTACACACCTTCACAGTAAACACAAAGTTCATTGTCGATGATGGTCGCATCTGCATCGTAGTTCAATGCAGTCTCGTCGCCGCAACCAATGCAGCTGTAATCACATGAACCATTGTCCAAGGTGGCTGTATCGTCGTAGTTGCAAGACGCTGGGTCCGTGCAACCTGCGCAAGAGAGGTACTCGCAAGAACCGTCATTGAAGTTGGAATTCTCGTCGTAGTTGCAAGCAGATGCGTCGTTGCATCCAGCAACAACACAAGCATCCGATCCAGCAAAGAAGAAGAAGTCAGCATCAAAGGTTGTGCCTGCACCGCCAGCCCCGCTTCCGGAGTTGATGACATTGCCCGCAGCATCAACAGCTTCCCAAGAAGCTTCTCCACCATATGCACCCATTGAAATTTGAGCTGTGTAGCATCCTTCAGGCAAACACAAGTCGAACGACTGCGCAGCGCCAGTGATCTCAGTAGAGTCACCGTTGAGGATGAAACCACCCCAAGAACCACCGCTATTGAATGACCATCCGTCACCGAACGAGTCAAAAGTATTGATGGTCATAACGTTGTCCAAGCAGCAAGAACCGTCATCGACAGTTGCATCTGCATTGTAGTTGGAGGCTGCTGGATCGGTACAACCAGAAACTTCAGCACTCACCGCTAGGTCAATGGAAACCACACTCGCAGTGACTGTGACTTCAGTGGTCACTCCGCCCCAAGTGAAAGTAGCGCTTTGGCCGTCCCATCCGTCTCCGTAGGAATCAGAACCAATGAAAGTGTAGTTGCCAGCAACTAGGCACCAGGTGCCAGCTTCACCAGACAAACCAGAAAACAAGTTGTTGCCAGCTTCATCATTGAGCTGCCAAGAAACTTCGCTTGGGTAGTTGGTGGTGGGAATGGTGTAGTCCACGGCAATCTCGCCGTCGGCACACTGACCCCAAGCACCAGTTGAAAAGAGCAGCGCAAACGCTCCAAGAGCGGTCGCCATCTTTGTGTACATGTTGAACATTAGAACAGGTTTTGGTTTAAACAAACAATTGAATTCAAGCTTTAAAGTGCCTTCAAACAGGCGCATTCACTAGAGAATGACGTCTACAATCAGGCAGGGTTGCCTCCTAGCTAACTCGTTTCAGAGCACTTATCGACGGGCTAAATGTAGGAGAGTGACCCCGGAAAACCAACAATCGTTAAAGAATATTTAACGACGCTTCAAAGCCCTTGGTCGAGAAAGGTCGCTGTTTGGTCGGCAATTCTAGCGCAACTTGCTGATTCACAACAGCGTGGGTTTGAACAAAAAGACCGGTGCATTTGTGTCGCGTCAAAACAAGGTCGATTCACCACATCTCAGCGTGCCACGAATCGGCCACATGCTTGACGCCTTCGCGGCGCAAATCGCCCAATTGAGTGACCGTCGTGTCCACCACCTGGACCGAAGCCGGATCCACGTTGCCACATTTGATTTGGGCCCAAAATTCATGGAGCCTCATCCGCGACCATTGCGCCTCATTCCCTCCCTTCCGGTGCACCACCCAGGAGCGGTCGAAGAGGTCCAAATTGGCCAATGAAGGAGAGGCACTGCCCAAGCCCTTGAGCGCGGCCACAGAAGCATCGATGCTGCAACCTGTGGCGGCCTGCATCGACTCGTCCACGGCCAACACAACGAGTTGGTCCAACACCACCGCGGCTTGTGCATGCAAAGGCTTGCCGTGGGCAGCCCATCCTTTGAGGAAAGCGCCAAGCGCCTCCTCCACCTCCTGACGCTCAAGTGCACTCAAGATTCTGTTGCAGGTGTAGACCCAAACACGTGAGGCATCGGGCAAGGTCAACTCGGTGAGGGGCAATTGTTCCATGGTCAAGACAAAGGTACTTTCAAGAGAGGTCGAGAGGCATCAAGAAGCATCAAGAAACAGGGGGAGGGTCCAAGGACTGCAGCATCCAAGGAATGGCCACCACCATCAAGGAGGGCAGCGGCGACTGAAGGAACCCCAGCATGTCGCGGGCCAGCGCGTACCACGGCCATCCCGGCGCACTCATCGCAAGGCCCACCATGGGCACCCCCGAAGTCACATAGATCAGCAACAGCCAAGGCACGCGGTCAGGCACTCCCGCCGTGCGCAAAAACAAAACATCGAGCATGAAAAACACCACCAAGATGACGGCAGAAAGCCCCCACTTGAAGGCGACCAACTCCCCACGGTCCAAGCCGTGGAAGAAGCTCCATGTCGAACGGCTCACGTAAAAGTTGTGCCTGCCCACCGGCGCGTGGTCCTTCCACCACACCAAACGAGACCCCGCGTCGTCCTGCCAAAACTGCGCCTCGTTGCCCACCTTGAGGTAGTGGTTGACCTTGATTTTGGACTGCTCCTGCAAGAGCCCAAAGCCCAGCATCGCAAGGAGAACCAGCAACCACCATGGCCGGCGCCACGGCAGCATCGGCGGGCGACCTTCCGACTTTGGACGCTCCGTCATGACGTGCGTCGGGCCCGGCGGCCTTGAAGGGTCCACAGGTACCACAACCCAAAGACCCCTCCGTAGATGAGGACCGTGAAGGTGTAATCGTGGTTGAACTCGAGCCACTCAGGTGCGGTGGCCTGCATCCGCGCAAGCACGATCACCCGCCCAATGTTGGCCGCATGAAGCACGACGATCCCCAGCGGAATGAACCAAAGCTTGGCGGTCCAAGGACCGGGAAAGGCCAAAATGAAAATGGAAAACAACGCAAAGAGCGCCACGCCGTCGCAAGGGGCACCGATTTGGACCCCGGCATGGCCTGCCACCCCCACGCGGTCCTTGTGCGTCGCCGGCTGGGGATAGGCGCCAGGCTCCCACCCCATCCACCCAAAGGCGGTCTCCGTGGCATCCACCATGTGCGCTATGACCACCTCGTCCAGCATGGTCCGCGGCTTGAGCACCTGCTCGTACGCCACACTCCAGACGATGTAGGCCAAAAAAGCCAGCACAAAAAATCGAAACGTTGGGGTGTTCCGCAACTCCCGGAACGTGGACCGTGGCGTCGTAGGCATCACCAAATGCTTGTGTCCTCGACGGTGTTGAAGCTTAGGCCTCTTTCTCGAGCAACTCCTCCTCCCTCCGACGGCGCATCGCCGCCGTGGCCAGTCCTCCTCCCGCAATCGCCAACAAACTCAACCCACCATCCAGTGGGATGGTTGCGCATGTAGGGTCTGAAGCATTGTAACATTCGGATCCTTCGACACAAACAGTGAAATCCAAACAACCTAGATCACATACGGCATCGTCATCAGCCCAAGTCTCTCCAACACACGCCCCAATGCCAGAGTAAAAGTCAGAATCCAAGTCACAGCACTGCGCAGAGAAGTAGCCAGTAATGCCCGTCAGAAAGAAAATGAGGAAAAAGCGTTTCATGAAGAGAAGGATTACTTTTGCGCAAGATGGCAAAGAACTCCCACACCCCGCTTGTAAGCCTCGAAGATTTCAGGCCTTACATCAAATTGCTCGGCAAAAATTGGTGGGCTTTGATGGCTTTTGCAATGATTGGATACGGTGCAGGACTCCTCGTTACGCACCAAATGGTTGACATCCACAGGGCCACAGCGGAAATTCTTGTGAACCAAAAGGAGGGCAACGGCATCGATGCCATGCTCGGTTCCCGTGGAGGCTCACGCGGGTTCAGCTACTACAACGACGAAGTCCAAAACCAACTCCGCGTGCTTCGCTCCTATGACCTCGTGGGCCGGGCCATCGACAAAATCAACGACCCCATTGACCACCACCTCGTGGGACGAATCAAGGAAATGCCTGTTGCAGGGTTTGGTGCCATCGACATCGAGGTGGACATCGAAGGATGGAGCGCAAACATGGCCGGGGTAGCCATAGACCTGTTCGTTTTGGACGCAAAACGGTACAGGCTCGTGCTGCGCGCGACACAACCCCAAAGCGACCAGGTGGCCCTGGAAGCGTCCTTTGGACAGCGCGTACTGAAGGAAGGTATTTCCCTCACAGTTCGGCTGGACCCGGATGTAGCGCGCAGCGCAGAGCGCCTCGAATCCGCGTCTTTCCAGCATTTCAGGATTCGGTTCAAAACCCGAGATCAACGAATTGGCCAGTACCGCGGGGCGTTGCAAACGACGAATGTGGAACGCACCAGCGTGATCACGTTGACATGCAGCGACGTCATCCCGGGCAGGGCCAAACGGTTCCTAGACTCCTTGGCCGCCACCTACATCGATTACACAGCAGAGGCCCGTCTGGCCACCAGCTTGCAAACGGAGGTTTTCATCGATGGGCAACTCGAGGAAATCAACGCGTTGACAGACACACTCGAGCGTCAAGTGGATTTTTACCGGGCCCAAAACGAAGTGTTGGACCTCACCCGAGAACAAAACGAATACTTCAACTCCTTGGTGGATCTCGAGCGTCAACTCAGTGAAATGGACGTACAGGCTGAATCCCTGGACAATCTCGGGGTCTTTTTGACAGCCCCCGGCGGCTCGGCTGAATTGCCTCCCTCCAGTTATTTCATGTTGGACGACCCATGGATGGGCGAACAAATGGGGGCATTGATGGAATTGGAAGCGCGGCGGTCAGCCATGCTCCTTGATGTCCAACCAGGGTCGTACCAGGTGCGGCGTCTCGATTCCAGTGCGCAACACGTGCGCAGCAATGTGGTGAGCTACCTCGCAGACAAAATGGGCATGGTCGAGCGGCGGCGCATCAACTTGCAAGCTGACATCCGTGGACTGGAGTCCAGGCTGTCTGGATTGCCCAAAACCCAGCGCGACATCCTGGCCATGGAGCGCAAGCTCGGGGTCAACGAAAAGCTCGCAGTTTACCTGCTCGAGCGCAAGGCAGCGACGATCATCGCCCGCGCCAGCATTACGCCTGAAGCCTCATTGATTGAACGGGCGCGCTACGCAGGCAAGGTGGGGCCCGACAAAAGACGTACGATCTTAACCTACTCAGCTATTGGGCTGCTAATCGCCTTGGCACTGGCCGTGGTCCGCATGCTGATGTTTGAGCGGCTCGAAACCATGTCTGAACTCCGCGAAGCGGTTGCTTCCCCGGTCATTGGAGGCATCCCGTTCTACCCTGAGGTGGCCCAAGACCCCATCGCTTGTCGTGCCGACAGCCGGAGTGCAGTGACGGAGGCGTTTCGAGGCCTTCGAACCAACTTGCAATATCTGTTGGCCAAAGAAAATGCCAACGTCATTCTCGTTTCTTCCTTCCATGCACAAGAGGGGAAAAGTTTTGTGTCATGCAACCTTGCCAGCATTTTGAGCAAAGCAGGCAAAAGAGTAGCCCTTGTGGACTTTGACATGCACAAGCCAAGGGTTCACAGCATCATGAGCTTGGGAAACAGTCGAGGAGCCTCAAGCGTTATGATTGGGCAAGTTGATTTGTCTGGAGTGACCCAAAAAGGTCCGTACGACGCACTCGATGTCGTCACCGCAGGCCCTGTGCCGCCCAACGCGTCTGATTTGATCTTGAGCGAAAGGATGACGGAGAGCATCGCCACGCTGAAGAAGAACTACGACTATGTGATCCTCGACACCCCACCGATTTCCCTGATCAGCGACGCCCTCGTGCTGATGCAACACGTCGACACCGCACTGCTTGTGACCAATGTGTCCAAATCGTCGCGACGCGGCGTGCAGCACCTCGAGGACTTGTTGGAGCAGAACAATTTGTCGCATGCCTCTTTTGTGCTGAACGGTGTCAGGTCCAAGCGCTGGGCACGGTACTACAACCGCTATGCCACGAAGTACGGTTATGCCACCTACGGGGCCGAATACGGGTACGGTTACGGCTACGGTGGGTCAGAGCGGTACAAGAACCCGGAGACAGAGGCCTAAGGTCAATCCCCCATTCCTGCCGCGACGTCGCCCACACTCCCATGTGAGCAACACGGGGGACGCAACCCCTGTCCAAGGGTCGGCGTCAGTACTTTAGCAAGGGAATCGGCGTTACTTATGCAACTGAGTTCCATTCTTCCATGACGGCAACCTTTCATACCAAGCCTTGTTCCGTGAAGCGGATGTCCCAGCCATGGAATGGATGTGGCATGCTTGTCCTGCTGTTGGCGACATGCATATCAGGAGCCGTCAACCATGTGCACGCACAGTCCCCCCCCAACTTCACCCACATCGACAATGTCAATGCCGCGGGCAATGCGACGCTGCATTGGGACGTGTTTTCTCAGGTGGGCGCAGAAGAGTTTGTCCAAAACGAAGTCAAGGTGTTCGACATGGACCTCAATCCACTCGGGACCCAATGGCATCTCATTTCATCGGAAATCGTCAATGGCAACTTGGTGCTTCCCCAAGGATGGGCGATGCCGTCTTTTTTGTATGATGCCAACCAATTTGCCCATTGCTTTGTGGGGGTTCAGGTCACAGTGGAAGGCGGTGTGCAGTCGGTGTCGGAGCAATCTGACTTTTTATGCTCCATCCATTTGGACCTGCAGGAAGGGGCATTGCCTGGAACCTTTGACTTGACGTGGAACAGCCCATACGTGCTCTCCCCAGGAAGCATTGGCGGCATGTTCCAACTCGAACGGCTCGACGGTGCGTCAGGCGAGTACGAATTGGTGGCTGAATTTCCTGATTCACCTTCACCATTTGGTGGCGGCGGGTTCTACACCGACAACCCTGGACCCTGCGCGCAGCAATTGATCTACAGGGTCAGGCAACTGGCGGCGAATGGCACCGACATCCACGTCAGCAACATCGTGGACCAACAGGTCGGAACAGTCGGCGGAGAGACGCCCACCGTCACGCATGTCGACGTGGAGAATGGAAAAGCCCACGTCTATTGGGAGTTTGAGCCCGAGCCTGAAACGCTCGGGTACGTGGTCTACAAATGTCTCGATTCCGGCGGGGGTGCGATTGTCGAAACCATCGACAACCCCAACGCTGACAATTTATTTGTCACCACCTCCATTGCAGGGACCGAGCCCGAGAGCTACCAAGTGGCCGCTTACGATTGCATCGATGACGACGGCACCCCCAATCCCTCGGGTGCAGGAGGCTGCGCGCGAACGGTGTTCCTGACCGCTGCCCAAATCCCTTGCACCGACCGGGCCCAACTTGCCTGGATCTATCCACAGGGCATCGCCGGCGAGGTGGTCGAATTCATTCCCCAATACCGAGAAAATGGGGGGGCATGGGTCAGTCTGGACACCTTGTCGGGCACCGGACAATCCATGGTCCACGAAGGGGCGTCGCTCGATGCCTCCGTCGCGTACAGGTTGCTGGCCAACACCAGCGAACTCCACACAGCTGCGTCCAACGTGGTGGAAGTTTCCTTTGAATACCCTGATGCTCCTGCCTCACCCAACCTGCAGCGGGTGTCCGTGCTCGACCGTCAACGGGTGGAGATGGTCCTTTCGACCGACCCCACCACGGATGAAGTCTCGTTGTATGAGTTCCAAAAATGGAACGACAGCGACAGCTCTTGGATCCCTTTGACGCCTCGTTATCCTTCGAGCTTGGGCTTCCCCGTCAGCCATGTGGACACTGAACTCAACACCGATGAATACGCCTACCGCTACCGCGCTGTGGCCTACAATGGATGCGAGGCCGTGGTGGCCCAATCCCAAGAAGCAGAAACCATGCTGCTGAGAGGCTTCCAAAGCACCACGCCTGGTTTCTTTGAAAACAGCTTGGTGTGGACCCCCTACACAGGGTTTGGCAACGGTTTGGAGCGCTACGAGGTTTTGCGCAAACAAACCAACAACCTCGCGGTGCAAGGCACCCCGCTTGCCACGGTGAGCGCATTGTCTGAAACCCATGAAGATGAAGTGGGGGACGAATTCGATTCGCCCGGCATTTTTTGCTATCGAATCCTTGCCATGGGATTCCCAGACTCGACCGAAGTGCTGCCGGGGGCGGCCTCCAATTGGGTATGTCTGACAGAGGACCCCATTGTTTGGATCCCCACGGCCTTCAGCCCCAACGACGATGACCTGAACGACTGGTTTCCCTGGGCCCCAGGCGAAGCCAACGTGGGATTCATGGGCGAACCGCAGGGCAGCAACCCCAACTTCAAGATGGACGTCATCAGCCGGTGGGGCACCAAGATTTTTTCGACGGAATCCTTGGAGGAACCATGGGACGGAAGGGTCGATGGTGATTTGGTCCCCACAGGCGTGTACGCCGTGGTCCTCCAATACTTGGACGGAGCTGGCGCTTGGCGAAGCCAGACCCAGCAACTCACCGTGCTTCCAGGCCAGTGAGATTCATGGCCCTAGGCCGTGCAGGACAGTGCTTTCTGCCCTAAATTTGCCCGAATCGCGGACCGAACTCACTCGTAAGGCCTGCGAAAACCCGCGATTCAATCCATGCCCATGGCCACCCATTCAGACAAATTTCTCGGCGAAGGTTTGACGTACGACGATGTGTTGCTCGTGCCCAACTACTCCGAAGTGCTTCCCCGTGATGTCCAGCTTCACGCACAGTTTTCTCGGAACATCCAGCTCAAAGCACCCATCGTCAGCGCGGCGATGGACACCGTGACAGAGAGCCGTATGGCCATTGCCATGGCACGTTCTGGCGGCATTGGCGTGGTGCACAAAAACATGAGCATCGCGGCCCAAGCCAATGAAGTCCGCAAGGTCAAACGTTCTGAAAGCGGGATGATCAAGGACCCGATCACCTTGACTGCCGATGCCACAGCGGGCGACGCGTTGTCCATCATGCGGGAGCACAAAATTGGTGGCATCCCAGTCATCGACGGCGACGGAAAGCTTGTGGGCATTGTGACCAACCGCGACTTGCGCTTTGAAAAAACCATGTCGCGTCCGATCACGGAACTGATGACCAGCGACAAACTCATCGTGACTTCCGAGGGAAGTGACTTGTCGGAAGCTGAACAAATTCTGCGTGAATACCGGATTGAAAAGCTTCCCGTCGTGGACAAAGAGGGGCTTCTCGTCGGATTGATCACCTACCGTGACATCATCAAACTCAGCGAATTCCCCAATTCCTGCAAGGACGAGTTTGGCCGCCTGCGCGTGGCCGCCGCCGTGGGCGTCACGGCAGACACCCATGAACGTGTTGCGGCTCTTGTAAAAGCAGGTGTCGATGCTGTGATTGTCGACACTGCCCATGGCCACAGCCGTGGGGTGCTGAACACGGTTCGGTCCGTGAAAGATGCGTTTCCATCCATTGACGTCGTGGCAGGCAACATTGCCACAGCTGAGGCAGCCAAAGCCCTGCTGGAAGCAGGCGCAGATGCCGTCAAGGTCGGCATTGGCCCAGGATCCATTTGCACCACCCGTGTCATCGCTGGGGTAGGGGTTCCTCAACTGCGTGCCGTGATGGAAGTTGCGGAAGCGTTGAAAGGAACAGGCGTCCCCATGGTGGCCGACGGTGGCATCAGATACACGGGCGACATTGTCAAGGCCTTGGCCGGAGGAGGCAACACCGTCATGGTGGGCTCCATGTTGGCAGGGACCGAGGAAAGCCCCGGCGAGACGATCATTTACGAAGGACGTCGCTTCAAGGCCTACCGTGGCATGGGTTCAGTGGAGGCCATGCAAAAAGGCTCCAAAGACCGGTACTTCCAAGATGCTGAAGACGATTTGAAAAAGCTGGTGCCCGAAGGCATCAGTGGCCGCGTGCCCTTCAAGGGATCCATCCAAGAGGTCATGCACCAGGTGATGGGTGGACTGAGGGCAGGCATGGGCTACTGTGGAAGTGCAAACCTCACAGAGCTTCAAGAAAAAGGCAAATTCGTGCGCATCACTTCGGCTGGCGTCAAGGAAAGCCATCCCCACGACGTGATGATCACCCGCGAAGCCCCCAACTACAGCCTGCGATGAACCAAGCAAAACCCGTTTCCATGTTTTTCTCCAAGAATTCTGTTGTTGGGCTCGCCTCCGCAGCCCTGGCCTTGTTGCTTTGGACCCTGCCAAACGCTGGTATGGCGCAATCCACCGATGTCTTGGACATCGCTGGCGAACGCGTGTCCCTGTCGGACTTTCAGCATGTCTATGGCAAAAACAACCGGGACAGCGTGTATTCCGTCGAAGCGCTTGACGACTACATGGAGTTGTTCATCAACTTCAAGCTGAAAGTGCGGGAAGCTGAAGCCATGGGCATGGACACCGCAGAAGCTTTCATCACAGAGCTGGCCGGGTACCGCAGCCAATTGGCCCGGCCCTACTTGGTGGATGGGGACTTGCTCGACACCATGGTGGAAGAAGCCTACGAACGCAAGGGCATGGAAGTCAGGGCCAGCCACATTTTGGTCAACATCGAAGACAATGCCACACCCGCCGACACCTTGGCGGCATGGAAACGCATCCAAAGCATCCGTGCCCGGGTGAAATCAGGGGAAGATTTTGAGGCCGTGGCAAGGAGCAAGAATGGAAGCGATGACCCCTCGGTCGTCAGCAATGGAGGCGACTTGGGATGGTTCACCGCCTTTCAAATGGTGTACCCCTTCGAATGCGCCGCCTTCAACACCCCTGAAGGCGAAGTCAGCACGGTGGTGCGGACCCGATTTGGCTACCACATTTTGAATGTCGTGGGCAAGCGCAAAGCGCGAGGAGAAGTGCAGGTGGCCCACATCATGGTACGCATGCCCTCCGATGCTCCGCAGGATCAAGTTGCCAACGCAGAAGGGCGCATCCAAGAAGTCAAGCGCCTATTGCTCAGTGGAGAATCGTTCGAATCGCTGGCATTGAAATACAGCGAAGACCCTTCGACCGCCAACAAAGGAGGTTTGTTGCCATGGTTTGGCACAGGCAAAATGGTGGAATCGTTTGAAGATGCAGCGTTTGGCTTGGAAGAGATGGGGGACCTCGCCGGTCCCGTGCGCACCGACTATGGGTTTCACTTGCTGAAGCTTATGGACAAAAAGACCCTGCCCACCTTTGAAGAAAGCCGCAGAGAACTCTCCAAAAAAGTCCGTCGCGACAGCCGCGCCGAAATCACCAAAACCTCCTTCGTTCGTGCCCTGAAAGGCGAGTATGGAGCCTCCGTCAGCAACCGCCGCCGCGAGGCGTTGAAGGCCGCGGCCACCAAAATCGACAGCTTGTTCTACCCAGGTCATCCTCTGGAAGGGGTGCGCAAAAGTGAATTGGGACGGACGCTCTTCAGTGTGGCCGGATCACCACGGACCGTGGAAGACTTCTTGACTTGGGCCAATGCAGGCAAAATCAGGAATGTGGAACGTCCCCAAGCCGCAATGGTGTCGGAAGAAATCGACAACTACGTGGCGCAGGAACTCCTGGCCTACGAAGACACCCAGCTGGAGGCCAAGCACAACGACTTCCGTTTGCTGATGGAAGAATACCACGACGGCATCTTGCTCTTCGAGTTGACCGACCAAAAGGTGTGGAGCCGCGCTGTGAAAGACACCACGGGGTTGATGGAATTCCACAGCCAAAACCGCAATGAATTCATGTGGGAAGAGCGTTTGAATGCCGGAATCCACACCTGCGAAGATGCCAAAATCGCCAAAAAAGTCCGCAAAGAACTGCGCAAGAACAGTGACATCGAAGGCTTGCGACGCGAGTTGATTGCAGAGCGTCCCTTGGCACTCCGCAATGAGTTTGGCAAATTCGTGGAGGGTGAAAACGGCTGGGCGGACAGGGCCTTTGAGGCCCTTCGCGACGGCAGTTTGGCCCCCGACAAACACGGGTTGACCATCCTGGAAACCACCGAAGGCGGGGACCAAATCATCCTGGTCCACGTCAAGGAACACATGATGCCCATGCCCAAGGCGCTCGACGAATGCCGCGGGCAAGCCATTGCCGCCTACCAAGACCATTTGGAAAAAGAATGGATCATGGAGCTTCGACGGAGATACCCCCACGACATCAACCGCGAGGCACTCTACAGCCTAGTCAGAAAATGAAACAAGCCCGGCCCTTGGTGGGGTGGATGATGGCCGTGATGTGGGCGGCGTGCAACAGCGCACCTGCCACCCAAAAAGCATCGTTTGGCAGGGATGTGGTGGCATCGGCCTATGGCGAAGCGCTCACATGGGACAGTTTGGCCCAAAGAATCCCCAACGATTTGTCCTTGGAAGACAGCGCGGCCTTTGCGGAACGGGTCATCGACCGGTGGATGCGTGAACATGTCATGCTCGCGCAGGCCAAATCCAACCTTGAGCGCGAACGTAATCACTTGGAGCAAGCCTTGGAGGCATATCGACGGAGCCTGCTGATCAACACCTACGAGACGCGGTATGTCGAGAGCCGCCTCGACGCCAGCCTGACAGACAAGGAGATCCAGGACTATTACGACGCCCAAGAAGAGCTCTTCACGTTGCACGACCACGCGGTCCGGGTCCTTTACGTGCATTTGCCAGATCCGCAAGCAGAAGCACAAATCAGAGGCGCCGCTTGGACCAAGCGAGACCAACGCGCTTGGAAGGCAGAGGTCGAGCAACTCACCGAGTGGATGGTCCTGGCAGACTCCGTCAGCATTCCTGCCATGGAACGTTGGTGCATCGAACACGGCGCCATCCACCATTTGGACCACGAGGCGTGGTGGACGCTGGGCGAATTGACGGATGAAGTGCCGCTGTCTCTTTACCGGGTCGAAGACCAAATCCAACGCACCACCCCCCTATCCTTCTCCGCGGAAAATCGGCTCTACTTCGTCCGTTTTCTCGACCACGGGCTGAAAGGGAAAACCGCCCCACTTGAATTTGCCCGTGACCAAATCACCGAGCTCGTCCTTCAAGGACGACGACAAGAGCTGCTCGAAGCCCTGCGCGACACGCTCTTCCAAGAAGCTTGGGCCCAAGGGGACCTGCAGCGGGAAAAATTGTGAGTTCTTCTCTTGAGAGGGGGCCGGGTGTTTGGCCCCACCCTCCTACCTTGCATGCCATGACCAGGATCTTGACCATGTGGGCCCTCTGCGCCTTGTCCCTGCCCTTGGCATGGGCACAGCCCGACGCCGCTCCTTCCTATCAACGTCTCGATGGCATTGTCGCCGTGGTGGGCGATGAAATCATTTTGGCAAGCGACATCCGCGACCGTGTGAACCAGGCCAAAATGGAGGGGCGGACCGTCTCCGAGGACAACGAGTGCGGACTCATCGAGTCCATCCTGTTCGAAAAACTCCTTCTGCACAACGCCCGTCTCGACAGCCTTGAGGTCACCGATGCAGAGATCATGGGAGAAATTGACCGACGACTGACCTACTACCTCCAGATGTTTGGTTCTTTGGAGGCATTTGAGGCCGAGTACGGCAAGAGCGTGGCGGAATGGAAGGCGGAGTTCCAAGACCCTGTGAGGGAACAGATTTTGTCCCAAAAAATGCAAGGCGAGATCGACCAATCCGTCCGTTCCACGCCGGCCCAAGTGCAGGACTACTTCGCGGCCATCCCCACCGACAGCCTGCCGCTGATCCCCGAAGAGCTCAGCTACAGCGAACTGGTGATGCAGCCCGAGGTTGGGGAGGCCCAAAAGATGCGCACCCGCAACACCCTCGATTCCGTCCGAACCTTGGTCTCCACCGGCAAAATGAGCATGACCCTGGCGGCGACGCGCTACAGCGAGGACCCTGGTTCGAAGTACAAAGGAGGGTGCTACAAAAATATCTCAAGGGGACAGTTTGTGCCAGAATTTGAAGGCGCCGTGTACGAGACGGCTGTGGGAGATTACTCCCCTGTTTTTGAATCCGACTTTGGCTTCCACTTCTTGCGCGTCACCGACCGACGGGGCGAACAATTCAGTGCATGCCATGTGCTGATGAAGCCGACGTTTGACCCGAAGGCACTGGAGGTTATGGCCTCCCAAATCGACTCCGTATCGGTCAAGTTGGCCCTTGGGACCATGTCTTTTGAGGCGGCCGTGTTGAAACACAGCACCAGAGAAGACACGAGGAACCAAAAAGGCCAGGTCGTCAATGGCCGGGACGGCGGGGCCAAATTTGGCGTGGACGAGCTGGACCCCAACTTGTTCTTCCTGTTGCAAGATTTGGAGGCCAGCGAGGTGTCCGCTCCTGTGCAATTGATCGATGCGGACCAACATGCCTACTGGGCCATGATCCGATTGGACGAGCGTTTTCCTGCCCACCGCGCGAATCCGAAGGACGACTACAGCCTTTTCCAGCAACAAATTGAAGCTGAGCTTCGGGAGGAAGCCCTCTCCAAGTGGATCGATAAACGCATCGGCGAGACCTTCGTCCGTGTCGACACCCCTTACCGCGCTTGTGCCATGGACATGCCCTGGCTGACCTCTTCCATCAATGCCACGGGGGCCTTGCGCAGCAATGTGCCCGTCGCCCCAGGCAACTGAATGCGGCGACGTTGACCATGCGTATCTCTTTGATCACGGTCTGTTACAATGCTGCCTCCACCCTGGAGGACGCGGTCAAATCCGTTTGCAGTCAATCGATTCCCGAGGGTGCCTCCTTTGAGTTGGAGTACATCGTCGTCGATGGGGGGTCCACCGACCACACCATGGACGTGTTGGCGCCGTACCGCAAGGACGTGACCACCTTGATTTCAGAACCGGACAAGGGCCTCTACGACGCCATGAACAAGGGCCTCGCTGCGGCCACAGGAGATGTGGTCGGCATTTTGAACGCCGACGATTTCTACGCCGACGCTGACGTCCTCGCCGATGTGGCCCAAGCCTTCCTGAACCCCGACGTCGATGCCGTCTACGGCGACCTCCACTATGTCGACGCCCACGACCCTCAGAAGGTGGTGCGTCGCTGGAAGGCAGGGAAGTACTACCCAGGCGCCTTTCGCCGGGGGTGGATGCCCCCCCACCCTGCCCTATTCATCCGGAGGTCGTGTTACCGTCAATGGGGAGGCTTCACCCAGGCCCTTCGTTCCGCTGCCGACTATGAATTGATGCTCCGGTTCATCCACCGCCATGGCATGCGCCTGCATTACTTGCCCCGCACGCTCGTGCACATGCGCGCAGGAGGGATGAGCAATGCTTCGTTGGGCCATCGCCTGCGCGCTCACAGGGAAGATTGGAAAGCGTGGCGCATGAACGGTTACTTGCCCTCTCCCCTCGCCCTGCTGGCCAAACCTTTGCGCAAGCTGCCCCAATTCCTCTCGCGCAGCTAGGGCAGTCCGCCCGGGGCGCGCTATCTTGGGGCTTCAACCCAACCATCCTAACCGTGGCCAACTTTTCCGACGACAAATCCGCGCTCGATGCGCTCCGCACCCAACACGAAGCCTTGCTCGCAGAGGTGGGCAAGGTCATTGTGGGCCAAGACGCCGTGATCCGTGAAGTGACCACCGCCATTTTCGCGGGAGGCCACATCCTTTTGGTTGGGGTGCCCGGTTTGGCCAAAACCCTTCTGGTCAACACCGTGGCCCAAGCCTTGGGGCTCAGCTTCAACCGCATCCAGTTCACTCCGGATTTGATGCCCAGCGACATTGTGGGCGCAGAGATTTTGGACGAATCTCGGCAGTTCAAATTTGTCAAAGGCCCGCTCTTCTCCAACATCGTGTTGGCGGACGAGATCAACCGAACGCCGCCCAAAACCCAGGCCGCACTGCTCGAAGCGATGCAGGAGCGCTCTGTGACGGCCGCAGGTCAAACCTATCCCCTGCCTGCCCCCTTCTTCGTGCTGGCCACCCAAAACCCCATCGAACAGGAAGGCACCTACCCTCTTCCCGAAGCCCAGCTCGACCGTTTCATGTTCAACACATGGGTGGACTACCCTTCGTTTGAAGAAGAAGTCAATGTGGTCAAGCAAACCACCACCGATGGCTCCTCCACTGTGAATGCGGTGATCAGCGGGGATGACATCTTGGCCTACCAACAAGTCGTACGTCGCATGCCCGTGGCCGACAACGTCGTCGATTACGCGGTCAACTTGGCCGCCTCGACGCGGCCTGGCCGCGACCGCGCGACCGCAGAAGTGAACCAGTACCTCAGCTGGGGTGCCGGACCCCGCGCCTCGCAATACCTCATCGTGGGAGCCAAAGTGAATGCGGCCTTGAACGGAAAGTACAGTCCCGACATCGAGGACGTCCAAGCGGTCGCCTTGCCCATTTTGCGCCACCGCATCGTCCGAAACTACAAGGCCGAGGCCGACGGCATCACCGTCGAAGCCCTCATCGACCGCTTGAAGTAAGCCAGAAGGTGTCCCATGAGCACGACACGCCTTGATTTGTTCGACAATTCAGCTTACAAGCCGGGGCCACTTGTGGCCAGGGTCGTCTGGACCTTCGTTTCTGCATGCTTTTTCCAAACTTGGATTCCTTGGCCCAATGGCTTGAAGCGAAGCTTGTTGCGGGCGTTTGGGGCCAAGGTTGGCCGCGGGGTCGTGGTGAAGCCTCGAGTGACCATCAAGTACCCTTGGAAACTGTCCATCGGGGACCACTGCTGGATTGGGGAAAAGGTCTGGATCGACAACCTTGGCCAAGTCACCTTAGGCAACCACTGTTGCCTGTCCCAAGGTGCCCTGCTCCTTTGCGGCAACCACAACTACAAAAGGCCCACCTTCGATCTGATCGTGGGTGACATCACCCTTGAAGACGGGGTTTGGATCGGGGCGCGGGCCAGCTTGGGCCCCGGCGTGACCTGCGGGTCGCACAGCGTCTTGGCCATGGGCAGCACGGCCACGAGCGACCTCGAGGCGTGGGGGGTTCATCAAGGGAATCCTGCTCAAGCAAAGGCCGAACGCACCATCAAGAAGGCAGAATCGCTCCACTGACTTCGCCGAAGTAAGGAGCCCGCATCACCACGGTGTCGCCGTCCTGAATGAATTTACGCTCAGAGCCATCGGGCATGGACACCGGTTCCGTGCCACGCCACGAGATTTCCAACATGGAACCAAAGGAGCCTTTCTCGGGGCCGCTGATCGTGCCGCTCGCCATCATGTCACCGGCGCGAAGGTTGCAACCATTGACTGTGTGATGCGCCAGTTGCTGGCGCATGTTCCAATACATGTGGCGGAAGTTGGAGCGGCATACAATTTGGCCTTCCTTGGCGCCCTCGGGGATGATCTCGACTTCGAGTGGGACGTTGTAATGGCCGTCGCCCTCGTACTTGAGGTAATCGAGAACCTCGGGGGATTGAGCCGGACCCGCCACGCGCATATTCTGGAGGGCTTCTAGCGTCACAATCCAAGGCGAAATCGACGACCCAAAGTTCTTGCCGAGGAAGGGGCCGAGGGGGACGTATTCCCATTTCTGGATGTCGCGTGCGGACCAATCGTTGAAAAGCACAAGGCCAAAGATGTAGTCCTCCGCCTCGGCCGTGGTGATGCGCTCGCCCATCGGCTTGCCGTCGAACGTGACAAAGGCCATTTCGAGTTCGAAGTCAAGGAGGCGGGACGGGCCGAAGACGGGTGGGGCTTCAGGGTCGGGGCGGGTTTGGCCCATGGGACGACGCAGAGGCGTGCCACTGACGACGATGCTCGAGGCCCGGCCGTGGTAGCCGACGGGCATGTGCTTCCAGTTGGGGAGCAAGGCGTTGTCGGGGTCGCGGAACATCTTGCCCACGTTGCGGGCATGGTCTTCACTGGAGTAAAAGTCGGTGTAGTCTCCGACCTCGACCGGCATGTGCATGGTCACAGCGGCCGCCTCCACAAGGCAGGCCGCATGCCAATCCTTGCGGTCCCGCAATTCGTGATTGTCAGCGGAAAACAAAGCTTGCACGCGGTTGCGCAGGGCGACCGTGACAGGCTTGCCGAGCTTCATCAGCGGGTTGAGCACGTGTGCCGCAAGCACTTCTGCGGAAAGACCCAAATCGTTCAGCAACCCGACGGCATGGCATGCACTCAGGTCGATGACCTTGTCCCCCAGACGCATGCCTGGTCGAGGGCTGCGGTCCTTTGCAGAGAAAATGCCAAACGGCAGATTCGCCAATGGAAAGTCGTGTCCGTGGGGAACGTCCACCCAAGATGTCGTGTTCAATTCGCTCATGGCGCTAAAGTACGTTGGTGTACTTTGCACTGACGAACCCATCCAATCGCAAGAAAAGTGTCGCGCAACGTTCAATCAAAGCTGTGGAGAGAGATTCGGTTCGTTTTGGGCCGGGTCCAAAAGAAGTCCCGAAACATCCGCAAGCATGGGTATTTGCGTCAAGCGGCCAACGAAAACATTTGGCACCACATCTTTCGGGAGAGCTTCCGGACGGGGGGATGGAAGTCGGAATTGCGGCTCAACATGGGAAGATGGGCTGCTGGACCGGCTTTCTTGTACGTGTTGCACCGCATCCTAGAAGAGGTGCAGCCCCAACATGTGGTCGAGCTGGGCCTTGGGGAATCTTCCAAGCTGATTTCAAAATTTGCGGAACACGACTCCTTCCCCACCTCCCATGTCATTGTGGAACATTCTCAAGAGTGGATCGACGCCTTCCAATCACGGTTCAAGCTCAGCGGAGCCACTTCACTCCTTCGCCTGCCTCTGAAAGGCAAGGTGAAAAACAAAACCCCGCAACAAGCCGTCGCATATGACCAAATCCCCAAAGACGTTTGGGCGGAGGCGGATCTCGTGCTGGTCGATGGCCCATTCGGGAGCCGCAGGTATTCACGCAACGACGTCATGGATTACGTGCAGCTGCAAGACCCATCGACCTCCTTCATCATCCTGCTTGACGACACACACCGTACCGGAGAAATCGACACCTTGGACCTCATCCAAAACGATTTGTCGCGCCGCGATATCCCCTATGCCAAGGGGCATTACGGCGGATTGAAGCGGTGTACCGTGATCGCTTCGGCAAACTTTCCCTGGTTGGCCAGCCTTTGAGCCCAAAGGATGAGTTCATTTCCCGAACTTTGAACGGCATGGGATTCGACTTGGAAGCTGAAAAGAAAGAAATCCTCCGGAGGTACCGGGGCTTGCTTCGCGCCGCCAAGAATTCGAAGAAACGCTCCGAGCGCAAGGCCATCCGGAAGGCATTTGATGTGGCCCTCGATGCCCACAAGGACATCCGCCGCAAAAGCGGGGAGCCTTACATCTACCACCCCATCGCCGTGGCCCGTGTGGTGGCGGGTGAAATGGGGCTGGGCACCACGAGCATTGTGTGCGCCCTGCTGCACGATACTGTCGAAGACACGTACATGACGCTGGAAGATGTGGAGCGCATGTTTGGCCCCAAAGAGCGGGCGATTGTGGATGGGTTGACAAAAATGAGCGGGGTGTTTGAGCCCGGCACCAGCGCGCAGGCGGAGAACTTCCGCAAAATGCTGCTGACCCTGAGCGACGACGTCCGCGTGATCCTCATCAAGTTGGCCGATCGACTGGACAACATGAGGACCCTGGAGCACATGCGTCCGGACAAGCAACAAAAGATCGCTTCCGAGACCTTGTTCATGTACGCTCCCCTTGCACATCGTTTGGGCTTTTACAACCTCAAAACGGAACTGGAAGACCTCAGCTTGAAGTACAAAGAGCCCGAGGACTACGGCATGATCAGTTCCCGTTTGCGCAAGACCAAAGCCGTGCGCACACGCTTCATCAACACCCTCACCGTCCCCATCAAGCAATCCCTGGACGAGGCGGGCATGGCGTATGAAATCATGGGACGCCCCAAGAGCATTTACAGCATCTGGAACAAGATGCAGACAAAAAAGGTCAGCTTCGAAGAAGTCTATGACGTGTTTGCCATACGGATCATTTTGGACACCGACGAAGCACAAGAAAAAGGGGACATTTGGCGTACCTACAGCATGGTCACCGACTTCTACCAGCCCAACCCAGACCGTTTGCGCGACTGGATCAGCCTGCCCAAGGCCAATGGCTACGAGTCCCTCCACACCACCGTGATGTCCCCAACAGGCAAGTGGGTGGAAGTCCAAATCCGCAGCAGGCGCATGGACGACATGGCCGAGCGCGGGCTGGCTGCCCACTGGCGCTACAAAGCGGAGGGTGGCTCTGAGGAAGCGGATGCCTCCTTGAGCCCCAAGCAGCGGGCGGAGGCCATGGCCGCCAAAGGAGGGGACAACATCGATTCTTGGCTGGGCCAAATCCGCGAAGTCCTCGAGGGGGGCGAGGCCGATGCCTTGAACTTCATCGAGGAATTCAAGCTCAACCTCTTCTCCGAGGAAGTCTATGTCTTCACGCCCTCAGGGGAATTGATCACCCTGCCCGTAGGGGCCACCCCGCTCGACTTCGCCTTCCGCATCCATTCCAAGGTGGGGCTGCAATGCATTGGGGCGAAGGTGAACCACAAGCTGGTGCCCTTGAGCGAAGCCTTGAGCAGCGGCGACCAAGTCGAAATCATCACGTCCCGCAAACAAACGCCCAAAGAAGATTGGCTGCAGTATGTGGTGACCGCAAGTGCCCGGGCCAAAATCCGACATGCCCTCAACGAAGAGGAACGGAAGCAGGCCCTCGAGGGCAAGGAAAAACTTCGGAAGTGGTTCCGGAAATTGGGCATCGACGGCCATGGGGACAACATGTCGAGCATGATGCGCAAGTTCAAGGTGGACTCGCCCCATGCATTGCATCACCGCATCGCCACGGGCCGAATCGATTTGGACAGGGTCGGTGGGTACACCCTTCGGTCTGGAAAAATTGAATGGGACCGCAGCGTGGAACCGGCACCTGTGCCGCGCGAGGCAGAGGCTGCGAGCATCTCCCATGTGAAGAAGGAAGCCGGCGATGTCCTGCTGATCGGAGAAGGCCAACAACAGCTCGACTACAGCCTGGCCGCGTGCTGCAACCCCATTCCAGGAGACGACGTCTTTGGCTTCATCACTGTCAGTGGGGGCATCAAAATCCACAGGCAAAATTGCCCCAACGCCACCAACCTGCTTTCTCGGTATGCCTACCGGGTGATGAAGACAGAGTGGGCCAGCAAAGCAGCTGCCAAATTTGAAGTGGGCATCGGGTTCGTGGGCATCGATGATGTGGGGCTCGTCAACGCCGTCACCAGCGTCATTTCCGCAGACATGCGGGTGGACATGCGCGCCATCAGTTTTGAATCAAGGGACGGCATGTTCGAGGGCAAGGCGCGCGTCGTCGTCTCGGACAAGGACCACCTTGGCTCGTTGTTGAAGGCCCTTGCCGCCGTCCCTGGGGTCCACACTGCCGAGCGGCTGCAAGAAGAATCCTGAGGACATGCGTTGGAAGTCCCTTTGGATGGTGATGTGTGGCTCTTTGGTTTGGGGCATGAATGGCCCCGCAGCCCTCCACGCCCAAACCGTCGACATCTTGGCCGCGGACCAAATCGCGAGGGACCCCTCCATCACCGAGGCGCAACGCTTGCTGGGGAATGTGAAATTGGGGCATCAAGACGCCGTGCTGACCTGCGACTCCGCGTGGCGGTTTGACAACGGCGATGTGAAGGTGTTTGGCCACGTCCACATGGACCAACCCCCTGCCACCACGCTGGACGCCGACTACCTCTTCATGAATGCGGCAAGCGAATGGACCGTCGCAGAAGGTCAAGTCCACATGGACCACGAAGGCACCGTCTTGGAGGCGCCCTCGATCCGGTACCATGTGAGCACACGACGTGCCAGGTACCTCCAGGGTGCCAGCATTGACGAAGGCGAATGGACCCTCAACAGCTTGCATGGGGCCTACGACGCGGAAGCAGAGCGGCTGGAGCTCGGCACGGAGGTCTTGGCCATCCGAGACGCTGATACGTTGAGGAGCGATTCGCTTCATTGGTGGCGGGAGGAGGGGCGTTACCGCTTTTACGGGCCCACGTCCTGGCGCAGTCCGGAATTGGCCTTTGACTGCCAAACAGGCAATGTGGACATGTCTTCAACAGAGGCTTCAGAAGCCCAGCCCGAGGGATGGATGGCGGGCGACGTCCACGTCCAAGACGGATCGGAACACGTCCGAGGCGACAGCCTCGCATGGAGCGAAGAAGCCCACGAAGTGTGGGGACACGTCAAGCTGTGGAGCGACGACGGACTGAACGAGGTCCATGGGCACCACGCCTTGGAAACCACCTTGGACAGCGCCCAATCCGTACAAGGCCTGCCCTCCCAATTGGCCTGGCTGCGCCAAATCGATGGCGAAGACACCCTTCACGTAGCGGGCATGGATTTGCACCGCCGCCACGGCGTGCTCACGGTGGTCGATTCGGTGAACATTTTCTCCGGGGAATTGATGGGCCAGGGCGACTCATTGGTATGGTGGGCGGAAGACAGTGTCCTTCAGGTTTGGGGGCAGCCTCAACTGTGGGCCGGGGGCGACCGTCTCTCAGGCGACTCCCTCCGCCTTTTGATGCGGAACCAACGGCCCGACATGCTTGAAATGCGGGGGCATTCTGTGGTGCTCTCCCCCGCCAACGACAGCCTCGCGCACCGCATCCAGGGACGCGATTTGGACGCCCACTTTGTCGACGGTGCATTGTCCACCGTGGACGTTTTGGGCAATGGGGAGTTGACGTATTTTGAAGGTGCGGCAGAAGGCAGCTCGACGCTGCGCATGAACCAAGCGGTGTGCTCAGAAGTCACATTGGTGGTGGTGGACCAAAGGCTTTCCGGGTTGACCCTTCACAACAGCCCCAAAGGGACCTTGAGGCCCTTGGTCGGGGGGATGGATTTGGCTCCATTTCAGCTTCCATCGCGACCCACATGGAACCTTTGGGAAACTTCTGAACAGAAGGGGCACGCTGATTGACATGCCCTATCTTCGCCATGGCATGGTGAAAGACCAAATCTACGCGCAAGTCGAGGGCCTCTTTGAGGCTTACCTTGAGCAAAACGGGCACCGCAAAACGCCCGAGCGCTTCGCCATACTCAGTCAAGTGTACAGCTACGAAGGTCACTTTGACGTGGACACCCTGTACGAAGTGATGGAACAAGGAGAGTACCGCGTGTCACGTGCAACCCTGTACAACACCTTGGACCTTCTGATGGATTGCAACCTTGTCCGGCGCCATCAATTTGGGGACCAAAGTGCCCAGTATGAGAAATGCCACCGCGTGAAGCAACACGACCATGTGATTTTGGCCGACACGGGTGAAGTCCTGGAGTTTTGCGACCCCCGGATCCAGCAGATCAAGGCGACCTTGGAGGAGATTTTTGACATCGAGGTGTTGCACCACAGTTTGAACATTTACGCCCGCAAGCGGGCCACAACCAATCCGAAGCATGAAAGTTGATGTGCTGCTTGGCCTTCAGTGGGGCGACGAAGGCAAAGGCAAAATTGTCGATGTCCTGACCCCTGATTACGACATCATTGCACGGTTTCAAGGCGGGCCCAATGCGGGCCACACCTTGGAATTTGACGGCATCAAGCATGTGCTCCACACCATCCCCAGCGGGGTGTTTCGTCCCAACACCCTCAATGTGGTGGGCAACGGCGTGGTGATCGATCCCATCATTTTCAAAAAGGAAATCGATGCCTTGGTGGCCCTTGGCGTGGACGTCTCCGCCAACCTTGCCATCAGCCGAAAGGCCCATCTCATTTTGCCCACCCACAGGTTGTTGGATGCCGCGTCCGAGGCCGCGAAAGGCAAGGCCAAAATCGGCAGCACGCTCAAGGGCATCGGACCGACCTACATGGACAAAACGGGGCGCAACGGTTTGCGCGTAGGGGACATCGAAAGTCCACATTTCAACGACCGTTACCACGCCCTTCGCAACAAGCATGTGGCGATGTTGGGCCACTTCGATGGGTTTGAGTTCACCTTGGACGACGCCGAATGGCTTGCGGCAGTAGAATTCCTGCGTGGCTTGACCCTCATCGACTCCGAACACGACATGAACCAGGCCTTGAAAACAGGCAAGCGGATTTTGGCCGAGGGGGCGCAGGGCACCATGCTCGACATTGACTTTGGCACCTACCCCTTCGTGACATCCTCCAACACCATCTCTGCCGGCGCGTGCACCGGACTGGGCATCGCCCCCAACCGAGTGGGTGAGGTCTTCGGGATTTTCAAGGCCTACTGCACCCGGGTGGGTTCAGGCCCTTTCCCCACCGAACTGCACAATGCCGTGGGAGAAAAGATGCGGGCAGAAGGCCATGAATTTGGGGCCACCACAGGCCGTCCGCGGCGATGCGGATGGCTGGACCTTCCGCAACTACGGTATGCTGTGGACGTCAACGGCGCCACCCAATTGTGCATGATGAAGGCCGATGTGCTCGGATGCTTCGAGGAAATCGAAGTCTGCACGCATTACATGCACCGTGGGGAGCGCATCGACCACCTGCCGTTTGGCATCGATCCCGATGAAGTGGAACCTGTGTACACCACGTTGCCTGGATGGCCTGGAGATTTGACGGGCATCCGCTCCATGGAAGAGGTTCCACAAACCCTCCTGGATTACGTGGCCTTCATTGAAAAGGCCGTTGGCGTTCCCGTGACCGTGCTCAGTGTGGGGCCAGACCGCGAGCAAACCATGACGCTGAAAGCGGCAGAAGCTGTTGGTTGATGTCCGCAGGGCAACCATCGTTCGGACTTCGGCTCTTGACTTGGCCCCTTCGCAAGGGGCCCATGTGGTGGTCTCGTTGGGGCAGGCTTCAGGCGTACATCCGTGGACGAGCTGAGGGGCGAGATGCCAATCTTGCCCACGGGACCATTCTTCATTTTGGATGCGAATTGAACGGCCGCGGAGGAGTCACAGTGGGGCCATCCTCCACGCTGCACCGCGGCGTCCGCATCCACACCACCTGGGACCTCGTGGACCTGCACGGGAAGCCAAACCCAGAACCTTGTGGCGATGTGGTCATCGGCCAAGGATGCGACATTGGGCCTGGCGTTACCCTGCCTGCTGGCACCGTGGTGCCCGACGGGACCAAACTTGAACGCGGGGACTCCATCCCAAACAACTGTACGACGATTTCCCATGCTGTGGCCCCACCCCAAAAGGACGCGCTGCGAGAATTCCAGCCTGTCTTCGCCATGGGCACGGGCCGTTCCGGCACGAGGTCTCTGGCCAAAGCCTTTCTGCCCCGAGAGGGATGGACGGCAAGGCACGAAGCCTTCCCTTGGATCAACGCGTTGGGGCATGCCAAGCACATGGGCAAGATGGACAACGCCTCCCTTCAATCGGCCATGCTTTTGAGGTGGGCCACGCATTACAGCACTGAGAAGAAGGTGTTTGAATCCGATCAACGGTTCTACAACCTCATTCCAGCATTGGACGGTCTGTTTCCCAAGGGAAGGTTCTTGCACGTGATCCGTCCCCTCGCAGGCTTTGTGCGCTCTGCCATGCCTTTGGGATTGTACCAAATCCCAGAGCCCCATCGGCACCGCTGGAGCCATTACAGGCCACAAAGCCTTCGCCATGAAGCCAAGGAATGGCAGGCCATGACCCAAGTGGAGCGCTTGGTGTGGTACTGGACCTTCGTCAACCAAACCATTTTGGACGACCTGAAGCTTATCGATGGCGAACGCCAAATGGTCATTTGGCTGGGCCAAGAAGGGTTCGAGTCGAAAATTGGCGACTTTTGTGGTGTGGAACGCCTGACCATTCCCAGAACGAACACCTCCTCGGACAAAGGGGTCGTGAAGGCCTCCCTCTCAAGGGAAGACTTGCAGCTTTGCGAGGAAGCGCAAAGCGCCTTTGTGGCGCACAACCCAACATTGCCAGCGCATCCGTGATTTACTGGTTCACAGGCCAACCCGGCCACGGAAAAACCACCCTTGCCAAAGCCATGCTCGCGCATTTGGCGGAACAGGGCACCGACGCCTTCCATGTCGACGGGGACGACTTGCGCTCCCTCACCACCAACTCTGACTACAGCAAGGAAGGTCGGGAGAGCAACATCCGCAAGGCCCAAACCATCGCCAAGTACCTTCAATCCAAGGGCCAAACCGTCGTGGTCAGCCTTGTCGCGCCCTACCGCAACATGAGAGAGGCCTTCAAGGCGCAGGCCCAAGTCACAGAGGTGTATGTTCACACCTCCGAGGCACGAGGCCGAGAAGACAAACACGCAAAGGACTACGAGCCCCCTACCACCGACTGCATTGCCATCGACACCACCGGACAAAGTGTGGCCGAGAGCTTGCAAGCCGTGCTCGACAAGATTCCGCACCAAGGCTGAGCGGCGCGTTGCATTCCCCACTAATTTTGTAGGCAAACATGGACGCCCAACAATCCCGCATCCGCCACTTGGCGAAAACCCTCACTTGGCGACTCGTCGGCACCGTGGACACCATCCTCTTGGGGTGGCTTGTGTCGGGTGACCCCACCATTGGATTGACCATTGGAGGCTTGGAACTCGTGACCAAAATGGTGCTGTACTATCTTCACGAACGGGCGTGGTTCCGGTATGGAAAATTGGGAAGGACAGAGGACAACGACAGCGCCACACCATCTTGACCCCACACCATCTTGACTTTGACTGACTGACACACATGAGCGACGCCACTTACAACCTTGACCACCTGACGGAACTCGAAGCTGAGGCCATCTACGTGTTGCGCGAAGTCGCGGCCCAATTTGACCGTCCTGCCATCCTCTTTTCAGGAGGAAAGGACAGCATCGTGGTGACCCACCTCGCGGCCAAAGCCTTCGCGCCGGGCCGCATCCCCATGCCCCTCGTCCACATCGATACCGGACACAACTTCCCTGAGACCATTGCCTTTCGCGACAACCTAGTCGAAGGTTTGGGGGCGCGTTTGATTGTGGGCAGTGTGCAGGCGACCATCGATTCTGGCAAAGTCCAAGAGGAGACGGGTGCCAACGCAAGCCGCAACCGGTTGCAGACCACCACCCTCATCGACACCATCGAGGGAAACCAATTCGACGCGTGCATCGGAGGGGCGAGACGAGACGAAGAAAAGGCCCGTGCAAAGGAGCGATTTTTTTCCCACCGCAACGACTTCAGCCAGTGGGACCCCAAAAACCAGCGACCAGAGCTGTGGAACCTGTTCAACGGCATGCACGCCCCTGGCGAGCACTTCCGCGTCTTCCCGCTCAACAATTGGACGGAACTCGACGTTTGGAATTACATCTTGCGCGAGAACATCGATTTGCCCTCCCTCTACTACGCCCATGACCGCATGTGCATCCGTCGTGCAGGCCAAATCCTCGCCCACTCCGACCACCTCAACCTTCGCCCGGATGAAACGCCGGAAATGTTGCATGTTCGGTTCCGAACCTTGGGCGACCTTACCATCACAGGGGCCTTCGAAAGCGATGCCGACACCCTTGAACAAATCATCGATGAGGTGGCGGCAACCCGCATCACCGAACGCGGAGGACGCATGGACGACAAGCGCAGCGAAAGCGCCATGGAGGATCGAAAGAAAGACGGGTACTTCTAAACCAGAGGCGACATGACCACCCCCAACACAGACCACAATGGACTTCTTCGGTTCACGACCGCAGGGAGCGTAGACGACGGCAAGAGCACCCTCATTGGGCGGCTTTTGTACGACAGCAAGAGCATCTTTGAAGACCAGCTCGAAGCCGTGGCGTCAGCCTCCAGCCAAAAAGGCATCGACGGCACCGACTTGAGCCTCCTCACGGACGGACTCAAGGCCGAGCGCGAGCAGGGCATCACCATCGATGTGGCCTACCGCTACTTCGCCACGCCCAAGCGCAAATTCATCATCGCGGACACGCCGGGACACATCCAGTACACCCGAAACATGGTGACAGGTGCCTCCACGGCAGACCTGGCCATCATCTTGATCGATGCGCGCCACGGACTTCTCGAGCAGACCCACCGCCACAGCTTCATCGCCTCCCTTCTGGGACTTCGGCATGTGGTGGTGTGCGTGAACAAAATGGACCTCGTGGACCACAGCGAGGAGCGCTACAACGACATCGTCCAGGCCTACAGGAACTTCTCTTCACGCCTGGACATCACCGACATCAAATTCATTCCCATCAGCGCCCTTCACGGGGACAACGTGGTGGACCGGTCGGAAAACACCCCTTGGTACGGGGGCGGGACGTTGCTCGATCATTTGGAAACGGTGCATGTTGGGGCGGACCGCAACCTTCAAGACTGCCGCTTCCCTGTCCAATACGTCATCCGTCCACAAACGGACGCCCATCGGGACTTCCGCGGATATGCAGGCCGCATTGCCTCGGGGGTCTTCAAACCCGGCGACAAGGTGGTGGCCCTGCCCAGCGGCAAGGAGTCCACGGTCGACCAAATCCTCGTCGGCGACGAAGCCCTCGACAAGGCCTTCCCCCCCTTGAGCGTCACCATGACCCTCACCGACGACATCGACCTCAGCCGAGGGGACATGTTGGTGCGGGCCAACAACCAGCCGGAGAGCACCCAAATGCTCGATGCACGCCTGTGTTGGCTCAGCGAAACGCCGCTCAATCCTGCAACGCGCTACGTGTTGCGCCACACCACGCAGGACGTCCAAGCCAAGATCACTGAGGTCCTTTACCAAATCGACATCAACACGCTTCACCGCATTGAGGAGGACGTCACCATCGGCGTGAACGACATGGCCCGAGTGAAAATCAAGACGGCCGCTCCCCTCCTCACGGACAGCTACAAGGACAACCGCAGCACGGGCTCTTTCATCCTGGTCGACCCCTCGACCCACCTCACTGTCGCGGCTGGGGTGGTGGGGTAACCGTTCATGAGATCAGGCCTCGTCGGTAAGCGAAATCGGTGCTGTCTGAGGGGTACCTTGCATCCCAAACAACCGCCAAAGAATCACCCCTTTGAACCAAGGAGATTCCATTTCTAGAACACTCAGAAGAGTGTTCCAACTGCTCAACAACCGTGAACGCAGACGTTCCGGCATTCTGCTGCTTGGTATTTTTCTCAACAGCATTGTAGAGATTTTAGGTCTAGCCGTCATTGTTCCGGTCATCGGTCTCGTTGTCGAACCCCAAACCATTGAGAAGTCAGAGCACCTCAATCGCGCATTCCAATTGACAAGCACCCTTGGCATCGATACACCGAACCGCTTCCTCATACTTTTGAGTGGTTTCATGATTACCGCGTTTCTATTTAAAGCATCGGTTGGTCTCGCCGTAAACCTATTCCAGGCGCGCTTCTCCTTTTCGGTTGCCCACCGACTTTCAGGACAAATGTGGACACACCACTTCTCAAAGTCATTGGAATCCATGCGCTCTGCGAACTCAGGAAAGATTATTTCCGAAATCAATGCATGGCCCATCGCTTTTGCACAAACATTCATGGGCGGTGTATTGATGATGCTCAGCGAAGTGGCCGTAATCATCTTGATTGCCATAGGATTGTTGCTCTACAATTCAATCGTATTTGTCAGCATTGCAACTATTTTGATTTGCGGCTCACTTCTCATCCGAACCGTAACGCGCAAGAGACTCTCCGCCTACAGTGAAATCCGAAATCGCCTCGAACCGAGATCAAACACCCTCATCACCAACTCCATTCGAGGCTTCCTTGAGGTCCTGACATTCCGGGCGTCAGAGGCTGTTCGAAGCGCTTACCTGAAAGATCGGCGAGTCATTTTCAGAATCCAGAGCAACTACACAGTAATGAGCCTTGCACCAGCTAAGCTCTATGAAGTGTTGGCTGTGGTTGCAATTGCAGGATCAATCATCATTGCACTTCTTCAAGGGACACCTCAAGCGGGTTTTCTTGAGTTGCTGACCTTCATGGCCATAAGTGCCTACCGCATCATGCCCTCGATGAGTCGCTTGAATGGCACCATCTTGCAAATGAGGAGTCAAGCACATGTCCTAAATGCCATGGAATCAGGCAATGCATCGACCATAGAGGATTTGAAGGAAAACACGCAAGGGGCAAAAGAGAATCGGACAAACATTAACATCCAATTGAACAATATTACCCTCGAATATGAAGCTTTGGACAGGCCCGTCCTAGAGGAGTTGTCTTACACGTTCACCAAAGGCAGCGTTCACGGTCTTGTGGGACCTTCTGGGTCAGGCAAAAGCACCCTAATCAGTGCCCTCTTGAGTTTGCACAAGCCATCGAAAGGCACCATAAGCATCTCAAACCAAAACGATGGTTCTCTGACACTTGGTCAAGACCTCAACATTCATGATTGGATTCTGAATGTCGGGTATTTGAGCCAGCAGCCTTTCCTGTTTCAAGGATCGGTAAGGGAGAACTTGACCCTCCGAGTGCCAAATGTCATCATCAACGAGGAACTAATCGACAGGCTCATCGACACCCTTGAATTGCGCGAATGTCTCGGAAACAATCCATTGGAATTTCAACTTCATGAAGGTGGCAGCAATCTAAGCGGAGGCCAGCAGCAGCGCTTGGCATTGCTTCGGGCCTTGCAAGTGAGACGTCCAGTACTCATCTTAGACGAGGCCACCAGCGCTCTGGACCCTAGGTTGCGTGACGTTGTCTTTGGCCTTATTCGTCAGAGGGCTGAGGAGGGATGCAATGTCATTCTTGTGACGCATGATGCAAAACTTGCGAATCTCTGCGACAGCATCCTTGATCTGGGAAGCCGATTATGAGTGATGACCCTTCACATCGGATCCTGTTTTTGTACTCCGAATTGGCAGGCTACTTTCTAGCATGCGCCAAGGAACTTGGGAAGACAAACTGGGTGGAAGCCGTCAAAGTCATCCACTGGCCCATGCATCCAGAGGCTCCTTTCGAATTCAATTCATCAAATGAATACGAGTTGCTTGAAAAATCCGGCTTGAGCAGAAAGCAACTTCATGAAGAGGTGGCTTCCTTCGGCCCCTCAGCAATTGTTTGTTCAGGATGGATGGATTCCGACTATAATTCGGTCGCGAGGCTTTGGCGAAAAAATGTACCTGTTGTTCTAACGTTCGACAATTGGTGGACCGGGAGTCTCAAACAGAGATTGGCCGTCTTGACCTCTCCCATATTCATCAAGCGCCACTTCAACCGAGCATGGATTCCTGGGCAACCTCAAATGACTTTGGCCAAAAGGTTGGGCTTTGCCAAGGAGCATATTTCGACTGGGTTCTATTGTGCCGACCCCGCGCCTTTCAAGGACATCTGCAAGGAGCGGCAGGAGATTGCACTGAAAAAAAAGCTGCTGTTTGTTGGTCGATACCTCGCCATCAAGGGAATCCGAGAACTTTGGGAGACTTTTGCAGGGCTGTCAGAGGAACATCCAGACTGGGAGTTGCACTGCATCGGAACAGGAAATCTGTGGGCAGAAAGAGAAATTCATTCAAAAATCATTCACCACGGATTTGTGCAGCCAGACGAATTGTACGAACATGTTGTTGATGCAGCAGCTTTCGTAATGCCTAGTCACAAGGAACCTTGGGGGGTCGTGCTGCACGAGATGGCCATTGCCGGCCTCCCCCTTCTCGCAAACCCACAAGTTGGTTCAGCCTCTTGTTTCTTGCAGGACAATGGCATCGCCATTCCTGAACATGGCATGCGCGAGGCACTTCTGGCTTTCATGTCAATGTCTGAGGATTCTTTAAGAGCAATGGGGAATCGCAGTCATGCAATTTCTCTCACAATCACTCCGTCGATTTGGGCGTCACAATTGAAAAGTCTGCTTTGAAAATCCTCTACTATAGCTCTCATCCGAATCTTAACTTATGCGACCAAACCGGATATGGCACGCACATGCGTGAGATGTTGGCGGCATTCGAGCATTTGGAACATGAGGTTCACTTCCTCATCGCTGGTAAAAACACAGGCCGTCATCAATCATCACCTGAAACACATGGTCAGCAATCCATATTAAAGCGCATCTTGAGGGCCTGCCTGCCGACGTTGATTTGGGAAACGGCCAAAGATGTCAAACTCATTCGTCTAGACAGGAGAAATGAACTTCGGCTGTCATCGCTTGCATCAAAAATCAAACCTGATGTCATTTATGAACGCAGCCACTATGGCATGGTTGCAGGAGTTCGCGTAGCCCAGAAGAATGGCATTCACCATGTTCTTGAGGTCAACAGCCCAAATGTGGATGAGCGCATCAAACTCAGCGGCAATAGTCTTCTTGCACGTCGCGCCCAAAGCAAAGATGATTGGATCTTCAAACATTCGAGCCATGTCTTGGTGGTAAGCACCGCCTTGGCCAAGTCCTTGAACATCCCTCAGTTGTCAAAGCATTGGAGCGTCACCCCAAATGCCATTCGAATTGGACAAAACAAGGAGTTCACGGTGAACCTCACCCGAAAAGCGCTAGGAATCGAGGAATCTGCAGTTCTCCTTGGCTTCGTGGGCTCCATTTTCCATTGGCATGGACTGGATATGATGATCCGTGCCATCCACCAATTGCAAAAAGCACGAAAAAACGTTCAAGCCATGATTGTTGGTGACGGAGAAACTAGGAGTAATCTTCATGCCTTAGCCCAAATGCTCGGCATTGAGGACAAAGTCCACTTCATGGGTTCGGTAAAACAAAAGGACACTTTTGCCTACACACAACTTTGCGACATCTTGGTCATGCCAAAGTCGAATTCTTATGGGTCTCCAGTCAAAATATTCGAGTACGCCCTCTCCGAGAAGCCCTGCATTGTTCCATCGACAGCACCTGTGAGAGAGGTTTTTAAAGCTGGATTGCATGGCTGGGAGGTGGAACCACATGAGGAATTGCTTGTAGAAGCTATAAATTCAATCACAAGCAATCCGAGCCGCGCGGTCGAACTCGCTCAAAATTGGCGGAAAAAAGTTGAGTCGAACCATACATGGCGTGCCAATGCATCGATTGCGCTCCAAAAGATTCACCACCCATGAAAAACTTGGCTACAGTTGTCATACCATGCTTCAATGTCGAGGGTTTCATTGCCGAGTGCCTCGAAAGCGTACTCCTCCAGGGCGAGGTGGTTGCTGAAACCTATGTCGTAGACAACAATTGCACAGATCGTACGATGGATGTCGTTGCAGAATGGTGCAAGAAGCATCCTGAGTTCAACTTGACCATTCGAAAGGAGAAAAAAAAGGGCGCCCCCGCAGCGAGGAACAATCCGCTTGCCAACGTTCAAACAAAGTGGGTACAATTCCTAGACGCGGACGACCTGCTCGAACCCCAAAAAATCAAGGGTCAACTCTTGAAATTTCCAAATGCAGATATCGTTTGTGGAGGAGCGCTACATCGCTCCATATTAGGCGTTGAACGTCTTCAAACCCCAAATCCCAACATCGCACTAGGATTGATTGAAGGACGAATGGGAAATACATGTTCAAATCTATTTCGAACGACAATGCTTCGGCGTGTTCAAGGCTGGGATGAGTCCTTGACAAGCAGCCAAGAGTACGATTTGATGTTCCGGGTTTGGGCCCACGACGGCTTGTTTAAAACTGAAGAAGAGATAAGGTCAACAATCCGTGCACGCGCATCTGGCCAAATCTCTCAAACTAATGCCACGGAAAGATGGATCAACGTTGTTTCACTGCGAATGAAAATGCTCGGAGTCCTCGAGCAAAAAGGAGTTCCTTCGGAAGACATGAGATTAGCTTTGCAAGCTGTTTTCGACAAAGTCCGCATCCTTTTTCGTTACGATCATTCAGCCGCCGCCGAAATTTATGATGAACTCAAAAAAAAGAGGTTCCGTCCAAGGCTTACCCCATCTTGCAGTCTTGCTTACGTCTTAGCGTCCCGATTTCTAGGAGTCGTGAACACCGAGAAAATCATCGACCTTTTGGTGGCCATTCGTTTCAAAAATGTCTCAGCATGACTTTCAAGTTCTTCTTTCTGAATTGCGCCATTCCCGACAATCATGTTCTGGTCTGTACTGCCCTTGCGCAGGGTCTTCGAGGATTGGGGCACAAGGTCGTTGCCAATACGACCATGTGGAATGAATCCCTTTTTCCACCGTGTGATGGAACTGGGTGGGACTTTGAAATCCTCGATTACAGGTATGCCTACCATGTACCTACGTGGTCTTTCGAATTTCGTCACAACAATACAAAGCCAAAAATCCTGGTAGATCAGATGCCTGCGATGAATTTGACATCACCTTGGTTGTTTCACAATTGGATCAATCGAGTGGATCTGATCTTGACCACACATGGAGTGATTCCGCGAAAAAAGCAGTTCGAAAGAAAGGTCGTTCGCTGGGGTCTTGGCTTGATTGATGAGGTTATGGGGCAAATTGATGAGACACGGACAGGCGAAGTTGTTCCTTCTATAGATCCCTGGAAGTCTTGGAGAAATGAACATTCAGCAAGAAGGATGGTAAGTGAAATCTTCGAGCGTGATGGAGTAGCTCACCGGATCAAAACAAAGATCGTTGAAGACGATACACCGCCGCTCGTATGCACTGAAGGATTGTCTCGTTTTAATAAACGCTACTTCGAATACATGAACAGACAACGCTTAACCTTGGCTTTTTGCGGTCATCTTGAGTCGCGCCCTGTCAAGATTGGATGGAAAGCCACATCAAACAGTCCAAGTGCATTTCGATTGAAAGATCGCATCGAGAAGGCTATATGGAAAAGAATGAGACGAAACGCCATCTCCGGGAATACCCATTCCATTCTGCAATGGGACAGCTATAGGTTTTGGGAGTCTCTCTATTCCGATTCAATCCCAATTACATTCGATTTTGAGTATTGGGGCATTAACACAGAAGTTCAACCCAAAGCCTTTGAACACTATGTGCCTTTTCGAAATTGCGGCAAGGCGTTGTTTGAGTCGATTGAAGGAATGGATGAGGAAAAACTGCTGCTTATTTCAAAACAAGGGCAAGAATTTTTCCTGAAACATCATTCGCCAATTGCAAAAGCAAAACGCCTTCTACAATGTCTGAACGAACTGTGACGGTAAAGGGCGTTGCCGGATTAGGCAACAGGCTTTTCACTTTGGCTTGGGCTGCAAATCTAGCTCGCACGCATAAACGCATTGTATTCGTTGACTGGTCCGATGGGCAAATTGGTCCTAAGGGAATTGACCTGTTTTCGGAGTATTTCACCAGTGGCTTGGTACACTCTGGAGTTGTGAGTGATTGGCGCATTCATAGCACGTCAGAAGACGCCTATTACAATTTGATGCCCCATCAGTCGTTGCTCAATTTCATGGTAAAACTGGGATGGCTAGATTCTCAGGAAATGTGGATGCGAAGGAGTGGACACGGACCCAAGTATATTTTCCCCTTCGAAATCGACCTTCTGCTTCGCAAAAATTCAATCTGTGGGGCGCACTTGCCAAGCAAAGAGTGCCAATCCGAATTGAAGCAGATAACATTCAACAAATCTACATGTAGCCGATTTGACAAGTTGATGCCAGCTGATATTGGAGAGCGGGTTGGACTGCACATCAGGCACAGTGACAAAAAAGCTGATGTTTCCTTTTTACCAGTGATTTCTCTGCTTTTAAAAGAGAAAGTGTTTTTGGCGACTGACTCCGAATTTGTTCTCGAAAAAGCGAAGTTGATGGGGCTCGATTTTGTGTGCCTTACCACCATCCTTCACGATGGAAAGGCAAGCGGAGGAATTCATCACCAGGCGTTCAGTGCTGACGAAAAACGATTGAGCTTCGAAGAAGGTGCAATGGATATGCATTGCCTCACGAGATGCAGGCAGTTTTACGGACAAAGCAACAGTTCGTTTTCTCGGGTCGTCAAGATTTGGCGAGGTGAAAAGAAAAACTCCCAATATTGGGACTGCCTCTAATGGTTTTCTCTGACTGTCAATTCTCAACAGTGATGAATGGCGAAACATCTTGATTCAAAGCATTGACTGTCTTATTCGCAACAAGCTCCCAAACAAACAGTTCCAAATTGTTCTGCTGACAACAAATAGCATTTCGGATTGAATGAGCAAGAATCTCAGCATTGCCAGGAGGAATCAGCCATTTTGAAGGGACAATGTCACTTACGGCCCCAACATCGGTGGCAATGACACCAAGCCCGCGCGCCATAGCCTCAAGAATCACAGTAGGCATGCCTTCAGATAAGCTTGGCATCAACAAAACATCACATTCATCAAGTTTGGCCATCACTTCTGCCTTTTCTCGAATCAAACCGTGATGGAAAACACAATGGATTCCAGCGTCCCATTGAGGCCAATTCCCAATCAGATGCAGTTCTATCGGAGTTTCCAAAAGTTTCATCGCCTCTCGAAGCACATGAAGACCTTTTACGTAATCGTTGCGACCTACCATCACAAAACGGGGCTTCATATCCTTTCTTAAGAATGTCCTTTTCCCCAATGCTTCAGAGGACAAGATCCAACGATCTTCAATTGCATTGGGGAGGACGACCACCGATTCATGCGGAGCTCCCTGCTGCAAAAGCAGCTCGGAGAGTTTTCCGCCCAAAGAAATGTTTTTCCATGCATTCCGGATAAGCCTGCGGAACAATGGGCGCATCCATGCTTTGGACACTCTTTCTCTCATGGAAAACCCGGGCTGGAACATATTCAATCCATGCAAATTGACAACGACTTTCTGGTGCTTATTCAAAAAAGCATAGCCCGTAAGCCCTTGTGCATAGATGGCGTCGTAAGCGCTGAGTGAACCCGCCAATCGGAAATAAGATTGACTAAGCAATTTGCTTGCGCGCAAGTAATGCCCAGGCAGTCTACCACTGTCCAAAAAAGGTGCTCCAATGGCTACAATATTGCGCGGATAACCTAAGGCTTCCATGATTTCATCAGAATCAGGCGGAGCCTCATTGATCTTGCCACAGTGCATAAGCGTAATGTCATCTACCAAATGCGCCATATGCTTCACAAGCATCGTGGAATGCTGCTGCATCCCTCCCACTACAAAAGGGGCCAATCCGTCTGAAAGAAACAACAGTCTCATCAAACGTCAATTTGGTGTTTTATGGCCTTCAAAGAAGATTTCTTCACCAAAATTTACTTTTTTGCCCTGAACGAACCTAAAAATCCTCCAACAAAAAACAGCGCCGGAGAAATCGCACTCATTGGAGCTGTTAGGTACCCCTCAATAGAAAATGAAAACACAATTGGCAAAAGGGCAATCAGCCAAAACTTTGATTCATGCAGCCTTAAAAAAACCAGCAAACCCATGATGAGCAAAATGGACAAGGGAATCCCAAAATTCATTGCAAATGCAATCCAACTGTTGTGACTGAGACCCTGGTGATTCAGCTTTATGAAATATGAGGAGCTATTGTCAAAAAACCGCTCCTCGTAACCACCACCATGGCCCACCCAAGGGCTGTCCATTATTTCTTCCAAAGCATGTTCCCATGCCAAAAATCGTCCTCCTCCCTCCTCCAAGGTTTCAGCACGAACAATATGTTCTGGCAAAATTTCCTCCATGTGATTTCGAAACGAATACTGATCGCCCAAAAAGAGTCCCCCAATGCAAAGTAAAAGCAGCGCCTTGACTACCGTGGAGACTTGAAATCGAAACAACATCCAACCGATCAAAGCAGCAAGACAGGCCAAAGCCGCCCCTCTCGAGGCTGCCCAATACAGCACAACCAAAGTGAAGGTCACCAACACCAATGACCTCGGTCCTCTCAACGAATGAGTTCCCGAAAGGCCCAAAATGAAAAACAAAAGCCACCAGTGGCTGATTGAGTTGGGATTTCCGAAGACACCTCGAAATCGACCAGCCAGAAAAGCGAATGGCCATTGCAAAACACCCGACAAAATCGAAATTGCAATGACCACGATGCCAAGATGAACCAACGATTGTGCTCTCAAATGTTGAGGCTCTCCCTGCGGTACATGGCTCAAAACCACCATGGAAAACCACATGCTTGAAATCAAAACTGACTGAAGAATGCCGTCCTCTACATCCATTGACACGAGTGATGGAACAACTGTACAAACGCCCAGCAAGCCCAACCAAATCAACCATCTACTACGAAGTTTGGGCTCAGACCGAACAAACACTCGCCAACCCTCGAGCAAAACAAAACATGCTGCAACAAGTCGCAACAATTTCCAATACTGCATGCCAACTTCTCGCGAGTTCGCAAGCACGCAAGACACAAGGAAGAGCGAAACAATAGCCTCTCTCCACCCCCATTTTCGATATGAAGCCGTACACCACAGCACGAAAAAAGCCACTCCAATGAAGAGTGAAGGGAAGAAAACAACCCCCATCCAACCAACCAGCATTCCCAAAATCCACTTCCAGTCCAATGACATGGAATCCAACCCATTTCGGGCCCATGAATATTGGCTGTCATCTCCCTTACTCATCCGGAAGGAGCATGGAGAGAACCGCCGGGGACAGGGCCTTTGATAGGTTCCGTTGACCAGTGTTTGAGAGATGAATTTCATCTCTGTAATCTGCTTCCAACATCCTCGTCATGCCATCGAACACTTCAACTTCATGAGGCGCAAAGAAATTTTGGATCTCCAAGGCCCCTTCGCCCCAAATTTGAGTGCGCACTTCTTTCGCGGATGGGTGAAGGTACACAGCCATCGATGCGCCTGAATTCTTTGACCGGTCTATCCAGGCCTGCAGTGGCCTGCTTGTATCCCCTTTGCCAACGAACGAAGCTTCACAGCTCCCATCGTCGCCCTCCAATTCTCTCCAAACACGCAGCAACCCCAGCCGCGACCTCTTGCCAGGCATGTTATTCGAGTTTCCCTTGTAACAATGTGTCATTTCGTCCTGCCAATCTTGGCCATTCAAAACCAACAATATGGCATCTGGCTGGCCCAATTCCTGGGCATAGTGACGCACGAAACCCAATGAGTTGCCTGGGCCCCAGCTTCCTTGACTGATGTTCAAGGTCGAAACAGTACACCCCAGTGCAGATTCTAACTTTTCGTCTACTCTGGCAACAGCGAGAGAGTCTTCATCGCAATGCACACCGCCGTTGATGACACTGTCACCGCAAATCCAGACGACAACACCGGATGTGTCCGGGACATCACCTCTCATACCCAGGGAATTGATCGTGTAATCGTTCAAATAGACCCGACCGCGCTGATTGGGAACGGTTCGGTATTCAAATGCATCGTGCTTTTCATACAATGGTGTGTTGTGAAAGCCCATCAAGCGAGCCGCCATTTCAGCTACACAAAGCGCACTGAAAAGGAACAGGGCAACACTTGTAACCCTCTGCCCCCAACCCTTCGTTGCTCTTGTCATCACTTCACACTCAGGCCATCAAAGGAAAGGCAGCGAATTTCTCCCGCACCGCATCCCCCACCTGCTGAATCACAGACTCATCTTCCGGGGCCTGAATCACGGCATCCATCCACCCCACAAGCTGGACCATGTCCTCCTCGACGAGACCGCGCGTGGTGACTGCAGGCGTGCCCACACGCATGCCAGACGTGACAAAGGGCGACCGTGTGTCGAACGGAACCATGTTCTTGTTCACCGTGATGTGTGCGCGGCCCAAGGATTGCTCCGCAAGCTTGCCCGTGACGCCTTTGTTGGTCAAGTCGATGAGCATGAGGTGGTTGTCGGTTCCTCCGCTGATCAGATCGTAGCCGCGTTCCACAAACGCTCCCGCCATGGCTTGGGCATTCTTGATGACCTGTTGGCAGTACGCTTTGTATTCGGGCTGAAGGGCTTCGCCAAACGCCACTGCCTTGGCGGCGATGACGTGCTCAAGCGGACCGCCCTGCATGCCTGGAAAAACTC
>CAWVVM010000012.1:0-61826 GCA_963933635.1 uncultured Flavobacteriales bacterium | reverse complement strand
GACGACGATGACGACGACGATGACGACGATTGTCCCGACCCATCCTCTTTTTGCGGAGATGGCACGGTTTGGGACGCTGAGGTCCAAAAGTGTGTGTGTGAGTCTTCTTGCATCGGTGACCTCAACTTTGACGGCATTGTGCAATTGAATGACTTGCTCGATCTATTGAGCGTGTATGGTCAGACTTGCGAGGAAATCGAGGGTCACTGACTGTCCGCTGACGAGGGGAAACAACCTTTGTTGGCGCGCAATGCACAATGAAGGTGTGAACAATTGAGGATGTGAGTTGGAATCCTGCCCAATTGAATTCGCGTAATTGCGTTCAACTAAAACTTTTACGTGATGAAAAAGCGATTGATTGGAACCTTGCTCGGGTTCTTGGCTCTTTTTGGATTTGGTGCCATCTACTATGGCATTTTGACAGCGGACTCTGCCGCAGCAATGGCTGCGGACAACAGCAGTTGCATGCTGGAGGCCCCCAACATGGCCTACATTGTCTTTGGCAACGTGATGATGGCCTATTTGTTGGTCCATGCTTTTGACAAAATGAACGTCAATGATGCCAAGTCGGGTGCGTACCAAGGGGCGATGATTTTTGCCATTGTGTGGGCATTTGTGCAAGCCTTCATGCTTGCACAATTCAAAATGTTTGACATCCAGTTTGCCCTGACCGAATGGGTTGTGGGCCTTGTCCACGGCATTCTCGGTGGTGCTGCGATTGGCGCCTACAACTCCAAGCAAGCCTGAAGCCCCCGACTTTGAAAATGCATAAAAGGCGGGCCTTGGCCCGCCTTTTTCATGCCAACGCCTCAACCCCATGGAGACCCTGACCATCGTTCCTTTTCATACTGACCACCGGCAAGCCTTTTTGGACCTCAACCGTGTTTGGCTGGAGGAACTTTTTTTGATGGAGCCTTATGACCTCCAAGTACTGAGCGAACCAGAGGCCATGGTTTTGGCAAAGGGCGGGCAAATTTTCTTCGGACTCTTGGAGGGCCAAGCAGTGGCCACTTTTGCCCTTACTCCGCGAGGAGATGGCGCCATGGAGTTGAACAAAATGGCTGTTCACAAGGACCACCAGAGTCGGGGGCTTGGACATCAGCTCATGACCTTTGCGGTGGACCATTGCAAAGCATTGGGCCTTGTATCCCTAGAACTTTATTCCCATACCAAACTGGGAAGTGCCATCCATTTGTACCGCAAGTTTGGTTTTGTGGAGACGCCGCTTCCTGAGGATTGTGTCTACGAACGTGCGAACATTCGAATGGTGTTCAGGGGTTGACTGGCAGCGGATGAATCGCTGTACCATTCAAGAATCCGATGCGGGTGGCCACCAGCTCTAGGGAGTCAGTAGAGAATGGCAAGGCACTCCATTGGCCTTGTCGAACGACCTGCCATGTCGTGTCCGGGGCTTTGTTTTCGGCAACGGGTAACTGCAGCCGCCACCCAAGAGATGCAGAGGGGTCGTTGTGGTGCAGAGCGAATTGGTCGCCTCGGATCTCCATAGTGGGAGGATCCAACGCATCTGGGTTGCCTTGAGGCCAAAAGGCCTGAAGCATCGATTCCTCTGACATCCGTCCCCAGTCTTTGGAGGGGGGAAAGGCTTTCTCCAGTTGCTGCTTCAAGGAATCCAAAACGAGCGCATGGTTCTTCAAGGCGTTGGTCTCCAGAGGTAGATACGGATCTTTTTCCACGTCATAAAGTTGCCATTCAGGCAGATCCTCAGGCAGGAAATGAAAAGGATATGCTCCTGCTTGGGCAAGGGAGTCCATCGCCCGAAAGGATGCCATGGATTCTGAATAAGCCCCCGAGGTCCTTCTCTGAAGTTGTGTGTTGCGAGTGAGCCTCCACCGTTTGGTCCTAAGACTTCGTCTCTTGCCAGGTTGGGCATCCATGCGGTCTGCGGTGCCAAGGACAGCTTCATGACCGTGGCCATTGGGTCGAATCACCTGCCCGGTATGCGAAGGAGAGCCCTTGACCCCGAGCCAATGTAGCATGGTAGGTGCGAGGTCTACAAAGGAAAAGAGTCCGTCATTGGTGGGCGGATGGTCTACGTTTTGGGGCCACTTGACGATGAATGGCACGTGCAGCCCGGCATCGGACAAATCCCGTTTGTAGTTGGGAAAAGGTCCGCCATGGTCGCTGAAGAAAACCACCATCGACTGCTCATAAAGGCCCTCTTGTTTGAGGCGGTTCACCATCGTCCCTACCCAGTCGTCGAGTCGTTCTAGATTGCAATAGTTGGTGCGCACATCTCCTCGCACGTCGGGGTGCTCAGGGAGAAGTGGGGGGAGAGGGATGTTGGTCGCTTCCAAGTCGCAGGGTTTCTCGGCATGGGACCAAATCCCCGACTCGTGCGTGCCAAAGTGGTTGAACACGGCAAAGAATTTGGCCCCCTTGGGTCGCGACGTCCAATCTGCCCATTTGGAAGACTCGTCCCACGCCAGCAAAGGGGTTCTGAAGTTGTAGTCTTCTTTGGCATTGTTGGTGCAATGGATCTTTTTGGTGCGAAGTGCCTCAGTGAACATGGAGGCGCCTTCAGGAGACGGTGGGGAGTAGAATGGCAAGCCTGTGTGTGGGTTGTTCTCCCCGCGGTTGTTCTTGAAAGCCCGCATGTGATGTGTGCCCAATTCGGTGGGCAGGACGCCGGTGGCGATGCTGCTTCGGGAAGGAGCACACACGGGCGCGTTGGAGAACATGTGATGGAACACTGTGCCCTCATTGGCCAAACGGTCGAGGTGTGGCGTGTGGGCTACGGAATCGCCGTAGGCGGACAAGAAGGCCCCTTGATCTTCGCACACCAGCCACACAATCGATTGGGCAGCTCCAAAAGATTCATGGACAGGCCCTTCCGAGGTGATTGAAGGTTGGCAGCCCAGTGCGAGAGGCAGGGTCAACCAAAGGAGTCGGTGGAGCATGTCGACAAGATAGGCGCGCGGCGGCGTACCTTGCCCCGTGCCCCCATTTCCTACCACCTCCGCGACAGGGCCTACGAGCCCAAGAATGCATCCCCGAAACCGCAACATTGGACGGTACGACATTCCCTCTTTGGTGAGGCGATTGCCTGACTTGGGTGCGTTTGTGCAGCCGTCCAAATCAGGGGAGGATACCATTGATTTTTCACAACCAGAAGCGGTCAAGCTCCTCAACCGGGCATTGATGTTGAGCGACTACGGACTGGACCATTGGGACTTTCCAGAGGCACACTTGTGCCCGCCTGTTCCCGGCAGGGCGGACTACCTCCATCACATGGCGGATTTGCTGTCGGATGCCACAGGTGGAAAAGTGCCAAAGGGCCCGGCTGTCCGAGTGTTGGACGTCGGGGTCGGCGCGACGGCGATTTATCCAATTGTGGGCATTGTGGAATACGGGTGGTCCTTTGTGGGTTGCGACATTTCAAAGGATTCGCTGGCGTCAAGCGCCTCAATTGTGGCTTCCAATCCCATGCTTCAAGGTCAATTGGAATGCCGTCACCAGCCCCTTCCGGAGCGCAAGCTCGGCGGCATGGTTGCGCCTTCCGAGCGGTTTGCTTTCACCATGTGCAACCCACCTTTTCACGCCAGTGCCAAAGAAGCCATGGCGGGCACCATGCGCAAGACCCGCAACCTGAAGGGCCGCAAAGCCCAGCGCCCCATGCTCAATTTCGGAGGGGTGTCTGACGAGTTGATTTGTGAGGGAGGGGAGGTGCAATTCATTCAGGCCCTGATCGAGGAGAGCAAGGATCACGCTGCCCAAGTGATGTGGTTCAGCACCTTGGTTTCCAAACGGTCTCACATGAAGGTTTTCTACGCTGCTTTGAACGCTGTGGGTCCAAAGGAGGTCAAAACCATACCCATGGGCACAGGGAACAAGTCCACGCGGGTACTGACATGGACCTTCCTTTCCAAAGAGGAACGCACTGCGTGGTTGACAGAGGTGCATGAGTCAGGTACTGAAGCGCTGTGAAGTTGCGGCTTCAGCCCTTAGACCAATCCAAAAAGCCAGTCTTTGTAAAGAAGTCTTCGTTGATTGTATTAGCTTTCCTCACGATGAACAGCCATGTAAAACGTTTGGATTGGGGTGTGTTGACAATCGCAGCCATCCGCTTGGGAAGGAAGGCCAATTGGCTTCTTCTCGCCGGGCCAATTTGTCTGGCGGGTTGCTTGGGCGGAGAAAGTGAGGTCAACCAGCCTGAGTTGCGCAGCGGTTTTGATGCGATGCCCTCGTTGCCCGTTGAGGCTCAGAGGGACACTGTTCCTCGGAAAAGATCGTTGTTGGAAGAAGCAGGCTTTGAAAACACGAGTTATGCGATTTATGCAGACCTGATCAGCAGGGGCAGGGACACCTCGAAGGCCTATGGTTGGTCGGTGGAAGGCATTTCCATTGAACGTGACGGAGAGCTTCAGTTGTCGTTGTACCAAAAGGAGTTTTTCGTTTCCGTTCAGGACCTCTTGGAGGGGGGAAGTGAGGTGCACAGCGAGCGCCTTGATTCAGATTCGTCTCGAATTTTGTTGCGGTTGGACTGTGAATATTCTCCCTCTGCGCCAGGGCAGGAGGTCATCGCCTTGGTGCAGTTGCGTCCTGACCAAATCCAAACTTCTGACCTCTTCCACATTGAGGGTCGTTTTGAGAACAGGCCATGGGGCGTAGATGGCATTCGTTGGACCGGGTTTTTCGCAGTCGAATGGCCTTATCGCCTGAATGAAAGCGGGAAAGACCTCACACTGAGTGTTGACACATCGCGTTTGCAGCGGCATGTCCAGGGCCAACTCTTGAGGATTCTGGATGGAAACAGAAGACCTCCGACATCGAGCCTTTTGGAGCTCGTGGACAATCCTTTCGCATCCGCACCCACCGTCACCTCCTTGACGATTCACCCGGAGGACAGCGTCAAAATGATTCATATGGCGACAGACGGAGTAGGATCAGGTCGATTTTTGGATGCTCAAAATCATTGGATTCAGATTGAGGTGGCAGGTCAAACCGGCTGGGTCAAGGGCATGGATGACTTGCTGAAAATTGGTTGTCAGCCGTCCGGGTGACATCAACGAGTGAAGATGAAAGCAGCATGAAACAGGTTCAGTTCTTCAAGTTGGGTTTTTCGTTGAGGTATGCGGTCCTATTTGGAGGAACGAGCGCACTCGCAGGATGGCTCTTTACAGCAAGTGCGATGGGAGAGGATTGGGAGAATTTTTGGATGTATTCCGGCTCAGGTTCTTTTCTTGTGGCCTGGGGACTGTCCTACTTCTCGATCGAGCGCAGGGCCGACTGCAGCACCATGCGGTTGGTGACCGTGGGCACCCTCATTGCGCTTTTGAGCCACTGGTGTTGCTGGTACCTGTTGCTTTTGGTGGGTTACACAAAGGGTTTGGCAGGCTCGACATCTTTCGCAGATCCAGCCACCCCTTTGGAGGCGGTTCCAATGGCGTTTGGCTACGCACTTTTCAGTCTCGCCTTCCTTGGATGGACTGCAGTGCCGATTTCCATTGCCATCGGCATTTGGCTGAACAAGCGCTCTTGATTTCGGAGACTCTCCCTAGGTCGGGAGGCAGCTTTGACAATGGCCTTTGAGAAAAATTTGGGCCTCAGAGATTTGAACCCCCGCCAATTCTGGAAAGGTCAACTCGGCATCCAAGCAGCTGACTTCATTGCAGGACAAACATTGAAAATGAGGATGGGAGTGCGTGTGTGCTTCCGTTGTGCATGCATGGCATTTGGCGTAGTGCATGACCCCTTGCTCTCCCACAAACGAGTGCAGTTCACCCCCGTCTTCGAGCCGGTCCAACAGTCGGTAGACAGTGGTTTTGTTCACCGTGGGCGGCAACATCGTCATCACAGCTTTGGCGGTCAAGGCGTGGTTTGATTTTGAAAATGCGTCCAACACCAGTTGGAGGTTTTTGGTTTTTCGTAAGACGGCCATGAACCAAAGTTAATGCAACAGAGTTGCAACAAAGAAGATTCCGTCTATTTTTGCCCCCTCAATACTTTCACATGCTGTCCACCACCTACAGAGCAGATTCTTTTGGAGCTGCAGCGAGTTTCTTGTGCATGATCCATTGCCTGGCCACGCCCTTTTTGTTCGTAGCCCAGTCATGTGCGAAGTCCTGTTGCAGCGATGCTCCGGGATGGTGGCGCGCCATTGACTTTCTGTTTCTCGCCATTTCATTCGGGGCCATTTGGCACGCCATGAAGACGAGTTCAGTCAAGTGGGTTTGGCGGGGCCTTTGGTTTGCATGGTTGGCGCTCGGATGGTCTGTGCTGATGGAAGCCCTGGTCCCGACGCTGTTTTTTCCTGGTGTCAAATACACGGCAGCTTCTGCGCTCATTGGGCTGCATTTCTACAACATGAAGTATTGCAAGTGCGGCAACCCCAGCTGCCAAGTTCAATGTGGCTGACGATAACCCCCCATTGTGACATTCAGTCGGTGCCTATCTTTCGAAAAAACACCTTCACATGACCCGTATGCTCTCCCCCTTTGCGCTTTGCTTGGTTTTGCTTGCAAGTTGCCAACCTGCTGCGGAGCCGGCACCTGACGGCGCCGGGTCGCTGTCTGCCCAAGATCAACTGAAAAAGGACTTGGCGATGTACGAGGAAGTGTGGTTTGAATTTCTGAACCACGGCGATACCATGGCTGTCAATGCGGAGCACTTCACCGAAGATGTCACCATCATCACCGACCAAGGGAACATTGTCGGCATCGAAGGGGTCCGTGGGTTTTACAAAAACTACCTCGACGGCTTTTCCGACATTGAGTTCACGGTGGTGGACGCCTTTGGCCAAGGGGACAAAATTGTCAAGCATTGGAATTTCAAGGGCCTTCACACGGGTCCTTTCTTCGGCATTCCTGCCACAGGCAACAGGCTCGACCTTTCGGGGACAACGCTTGTGACTTTGCGCGACGGACGGGTCTCCAGTGAGCAAGACTTTTTTGACATGAAATCCATGCTCGACCAATTGCAAGAGGCCTCTGGGGATGTCAACGTAGACGACTACGCTCCTGGGACGTTGTGACAGGAGCAGCATCGCCAAGAGCGTTTTCAAGCTCGGCTTTCAACTCCATGACGATGCCTTCGTAAAGCTTGAGGAAGTACAACTTGTTTTCAAGGTAACCTGAAAGCAGGTGCATGTTCGCTTTGAATCGGTCATCTGCGGCGATGGCTGCATGGAGCATGGTCGCATATTTTTCTGTGCCTATCGCATTTTGATGCCGCGCGAGCACCAGTGTTGGATGCTCTGAAGTCATGAACGGAAGAAAGCTCTGCTTCAATTCTCTTTCGTAGTTCACGGAAGTCTGCATGTAGCGTTGGAACGTGTTGTGCAAACGGCTGAGTTGCTCGTTCACACCCTCTGATTTCACATATTTGAGCCCCCCTGCGTGAATCACACTTTGGTACCGGTTCATCGGCGGTTCAAACACGCGGTAATGGGTCAGGATGAATTCAATTCTCGACTTGCTGGTGGTGAGGCTCTTCAACTGCCCCGGTTCGAAGCGGTCATCCATAAGCACCTTGAGAAGATTGACGTCGTCGCTGTAGTTGTCCCTTCGCTCGTTGCAATACAGCGTGATTTCACCAAGTTCCGCGTGCAAACTTTGGAGCACCTTGACCCTCTCTTGCTCATGGGTGCGTTCGACGGCCAGTTCATTCAACCAAAAGGACACGGAAATGCCCAGCACGATCACGAAAAACTCGAGCGAGTACTTTACCAAGAGGTCCTTTGCTTTCATGGACCGCAATATCGCCCCAAGCGTGAAATCGGCATTGCCATGTTATTTGGCCGCTTCGTGGTCATCGTTTGAGGACAGTCCACAGGCGCGCTCCAACAGGTCCATCATCATGTCCTCTGCCTTGTCGTCGGGGGGTCCACCTTGTGCCCGTTCGAAGCCGTAGGATTGGTCCGGACCACGGTCGGTCAACTTGAACCGAAAAATGTAATCGTCCGCATTTTCCCCGCGGCCTGAAAAGGTGCCAAAGCGCAAGTCGTTGAGCTGGAGGCTGCCGTCGTCGCGACGCACAGCATTGAAGTACCCTGCACTGAACCATCGAAGAACTTGGAGGGTCTCGTCCGTGTCGAGGTTGTGAAGCAATTCATGGCCTTGCGCCACAGGGTGAAAGGAAATGGGGACTTCGTCCAAGATGGAATGCTGGGCCAAAAGGAACCCATCTCCCGTGTCCACCACCACATTCCAAAGCAGGTTGTTGAAGATGGTGGGGGTGATCATGAAATCCACATGGGCTCTCCCTTGAACCTCAAGGGCCTCGGAGAAGGTCCGTTGGACGCGCTGGTGGTTGACCACGGTCAACGTCAAGTAAAGACAGCTCCAACCCAACCCGACCGCATTCCAAACCCGACGCCTTGGATCTTCCCGTGAACAACGGGCGACCACCAGAAGGCACAACAAAAAAGGAAGGGTGTAGAGGGGGTCGGCCACGGCCACGGTGCCCCACGCCACACGTTGGTCTGAAAAAGGGGCGAAGAGCTGCGTGCCATAGGTGGTGAAGCAATCGAGCAGGGTATGGGTGAGAAATCCACCAAAAAACAGCAACACCCAACCTTTGAGGTCTGCGTTGGGCGCTTCCCATCGCCCTTCGAAGTACCTCTTTTGGGCGTGCCTCCAGCCCCAAACTCCGACCAACGGAACATAGACTGCGACGGGCCACCAAGTGCCCGGAGCAAAGATTTGGGTCAAGAAATTCACCACAAACCCAATCACCACTGCAGCAAGGACCTTGGTTCCGACGGCCACCTTTGCGTGGTGTGGGCTTTGGTACAAACGACGGGTCATCCAACCCAACACCAAGGCCCCCAAGACGCAAAACAGCAGCGAGTGGCTGATGCCGCGGTGGAAGGCGAGATTGTCTAGCTCGCTCAAGAAATACTTGCCCAGGACGTCCATGTCAGGGAGGGTGCCAGCCACGGCGCCCCACACCATTGCTCGGTTGCCAATGCGACGTCCCAAGACCGCTTCTCCCACCGCCGCCCCCAATACGATTTGAGACAAAGAATCCATGTGCCAAAGGTCGGGTCCGAAAGGGTATGAACCTGTTCTTTTTGGAATGAGAAGTGCGATCTGGCTTTGGTGGATCATTGGTCAACGCAGCTCAGAAATAGGGGTGAACGAGGCAGGCGTACCTTTGGACGAATGGACCCAATGAAAAAGTCAATCCAACCCTTAGCCTTGTTGACCTTGTTGTGCAGCCTTTGGGCTTTCTCACCAAGTGTTTCGATGTCGCAAGAATCCACGACAACCAGTGCCGCTGGCGCCGCGAATGCCGATGGCTCTCGGTTTGTGCAACTGACCATGAACGATGGGACCCTCAAGTTTGGACAGCTCATTGAGATCACAGAAAGTGAGGTCGTGCTTGACATCATGGGATTGGGCATCACCAGAATCCCCAAGTATTTGGTCCAGGCTTTGACCTCAGAAATGCTGAGCGAGGCAGACCAAGAACGCGGCTTTGGCTACATCAGCAACCAACCCAGCCGTTACTTTTTTGCACCATCAGGCATCCAGCTGAAAAAGGGAGAGGGCTATTTTCAGTCCAACGTGGCGCTCAACTCCATCAGCTACGGATTCAGTGATCGATTCACCGGTGGGGTCCTCCTCTCCGTCGTTGGTGCTGGACTCACAGCCAAGTTTGGAGGCCAAGTGCGCGAGAATGTCCATGTATCTGTGGGCGGTGTGGCGGGCATCGACTACTACGGCAATTTGGACCGGCCATTGGTGCTCGGGTTTGCCAATGTGACTTTTGGCGATGAAGACAAAAACTTGACCATCAACCTCGGCATTGGCAACAGCATTGACAATGGTGGTCAGGCCTACGATGAAACCACGACCTCTTTGGACAGCAGCGTTGTGGTCAACAACAACAACTACCAGATCAACTATTTCACAGCGGTTGATGAAATTAACAATCAAACAGTGCCGTTGCTCCTAAATGTCAGCGCGATGAGGCCGTTGACCTCGAACCGTTGGTTCATCACGGAGAATTACTTGGTGATTCCTTGGAAACGAACGAACCAGGTTGAACTCGACCCGCCTGTCCAGTTGCAAAATGGGAGTTACAATGGCAGCAATTCACCCAACTCAAATTGGTTTCGTTCGTACAGTGGCAGTTCCAGTCCAGGTGGCGCGATTTCCTTGGGCATTCGCAGTTACAACCAGCGTTCGGGCTGGCTTTGGGACTATGGATTGGCAGGCGTCTTTGCAGATGGAGAAGGATTTCCCGTGCCTTGGTTTTCCTTCACCTTGGAATTTTGAGGCCTGAGAAATGAGATCAACGTTTCTTTGCTTCAGCATCCTCTTGCTCTGCACCGCTTCTATTTCTTTTTGGGGCCAAAGTGTGCCGCAATTCACCCTGAATGGATACATCACAGATGCGGCCTCAGGAGAAACGTTGATTGGCGCCACGGTGTGGTCGGAGGATGCATCTGTGGGTGTCGTGAGCAACCTCTATGGGTTTTACACCCTCACGCTTCCTGCCAAGACCTACAATTTGCAGGTGGCCTACATTGGCTACGAAAGGCAACGACTTGAGGTCGACTTGTCGGGGAACAATGTCAAATTCAACATTGCCATGGTGCCAGGCACAACCTTGGGAGAGGCCGTGGTAACTGGAGAAAACGACAGCCGCATCGAGGAGCAAGTGCAAATGTCCAAGATGGAAATCCCCATCGATCAAATCAAATCGTTGCCGGCCATCGGCGGGGAAGTGGACTTGCTCAAGTCCCTTCAGTTGCTGCCAGGGGTGCAGTCGGGAGGCGAAGGGACAAGTGGGTTGTACGTTCGGGGAGGCAGTCCAGACCAAAACCTGATGCTGCTTGACGGAGTTCCGCTGTACAGTGTAAGTCACTTGTTTGGTTTCTTCAGTGTGTTCAACGCGGATGCTGTGAAGAACATGTCCATCACGAAGGGCGGATTTCCCGCGCGCTTTGGCGGCAGGCTTTCCTCCGTGCTGGAGATCAACATGAAGGACGGCAACATGAGGGAATACCATGGCGACGGCAACATCAGCATCATCGCTTCCAAGCTGACGGTGGAGGGCCCCATTGTGAAGGACAAGGCGAGCTTCATGCTCAGTGCCCGACGGACGTACCTCGACCTTTTGCTCAATCCGATCATCCGTTCGGCGACGAGCAATGATCCAGGCTTCAGCACCAATCCGGCGTATTATTTTTACGATCTCAATGGGAAGCTCAATTGGCGTGTGGGTCCCAAAGACCGTTTGTACTTGAGCGCATTTTCGGGGATGGACGACTTTGGGGTCACCTCCTCGAACCAGGATTCGGATCCGAACCGGACCATCCGAGAAGATTTGTCATTTGGTTTGGATTGGCAAAACCAGATCCAAGCCCTTCGTTGGAACCATGAGGTGGGGCCAAGGATGTTCTCCAATGTGTCTTTGACGCACAGTGTCTACAACTTCAACACAGGGGTGGACTTGAGCACGGAGATCATTGAGAATGGGGACACCAACGCCACCCGCTTTGCCTCTTTGTACCAATCGGGCATCGAAGATTACTCGGCAAAGGTGGATGTGGATTTTGCACCCAACGCCCGCCATTTCATTCGATTTGGGGCCAACATCACCCGCCATACCTTTTCTCCAGGGGCCCTGCAATTGGCCCTGGACTTTGGTCAGGAAAACCCTTTGGACACCCTGATTGGACAGGGAAACTTGTCCAGCACGGAGCGATATCTTTACGCAGAGGATGAACTGAGGTTGGGCCCCAACGTCAGCCTGAACGTCGGCACCCATTTCTCTTTGCTGAGTGTGCAGGACACCACCTATGCGAGTGTGCAGCCACGACTGGCATTGAATTGGAAATTTGCCGAGGGGTGGGCATTCAAGGCGAGTTATGCTGAGATGACCCAGTTCGTGAACCTCCTGACCAATGAGGGACTCAGTCTCCCTACCGACCTTTGGTTGCCCTCGACACAAAACATTCGACCCCAGCAAAGTTGGCAGGTTGCAGCCGGCTTGGCCACGTCCTTTGGCAATGGAGATATCGAATGCAGTGTGGAGGGGTACTACAAGGAAATGGATGGCCTTTTGAGCTACCGCGAGGGTGGTGGGTTTTTGGCGGACTTGGATGGCAATTGGGAAAGCCAAGTGACGCAGGGCATCGGCAACAGCTATGGCATGGAAGTCCTCTTCCAAAAGAAACGGGGATCGACCGCTGGTTGGATTGGGTACACGCTGAGCTGGAGCAACCGGCAGTTTGACGATTTGAACAGTGGGGAATGGTTTCCCTTCACCTACGATCGACGACATGACGTGAGCGTGGTGTTGACCCAAGAGCTCAGTGAGATATGGAGTGCCTCCGCAGCATGGGTGTACGGCACAGGCCGTGCCGTGACCCTTACGGAGAGCGTGTACAACGGTGTGGAGTTTGGGTCACTCGGCGCACCTTCGTATGAGGTGCCCAGCGACAGGAATGGCTACCGCATGAGTCCCTACCATCGACTTGATGTCAGCATGACCCGCGAGAAACCCGACACAGACGGCAACCGTGCGCTCATCTTTAGCCTTTACAACGCATACAACAACCTGAATCCATTCTTTGCACTCGCTGAGGAGGAACCGGACGGTTCCCGGGTCATTCGAGAGTATGGTTTGTTTCCAGTCATCCCCTCCATCGCATGGCGCTTCCATTTCTGATGCCTTCCCTTCGTCTCCAGCTTTTTTCCATGGGGACTCTTGCCCTCCTCTTGACATGCATGTCATGCCAGAAACTGGAGAGCGGAGTCGTACGTGAAATTGAGTTTCCAGAGCATGATCCTCGTCTTGCGGTCACCATGTTTGTGTCACCAGGCGATACTGTTTTGTACGCCAGTGTGTACCAATCTGCAGGGGTTTTGACGTTGGGTGGGAGCGCTCCCTTGCGCGATGCTACTTTGACGTTGCGCCAAGGAGAGGTCGTCCTTGTGCAGGGTGATTCCACCCACTGGAGGGAGGCCGATCCATGGAATGCTTGGAATTCAGGCCCCTTCATGGAAATGCCGCTGCCAAATGCTTTGATCCTCGAAGAGGGGCTGCTTTCCCTCGAGGTGGATGCCTCCCCACACTTTGAACCGATGTCACTGCTTCAACCACTGCCTGCGCGGCCTGTGGTGGAAAGCACCTTTGAAGCCTTTGCCGATTCTGTGGACGAAGGGTGGGGGTACGTTTTCTACTACCATCGCCTCACAGTTGACCTGGACAACCGACCTGGTGAGCGCGACGATTACCTGATTCAGCTGCAATTCAGGGACACTGAGTTGGGCAAAGACTGGTACAACGTAGGGGACCTTTCCTACCCAGATCCTCGGGTCGGCTACAACAGCGGTTGCTCGTGCTGGATGGCCCAAGACAATGGCTCAGACAATGTCTCCATGGAAAACCTTGCTTTCGACATTCCTTCCGGAGAGTACGAGGAAGACATATCGGAATGGGCGGGAGAATACCGCCTTGTGGTCCAGCGTCCCACCGGAGATTTGGTCCGGTACTTCGACAGTGTCGATGCCTATGAAAATGCCTCCGGCAATCCTTTCGCGGAGCCCACCAGCATCCAGGGGAACATCCCTGACGGCTTTGGCGTGTTTGGCGTCACCAACAAGGTGGTGGTCACCATTCCTTGATAGGAATCAGCGCTCCAGAATTTCGTAGGTGAACAGGCCAGTGTTGCCTTGGTCGTCGTAGAAGTCTAGGAAACGCAATAAAAACTCCCGCCCTTCCTCGTTTCGGATGCAGTAGATGTTGTTTGGATTGATGGTGTACGAACCTTCACCGATGCTGTAAAATTTCCAATCGAACCCCACAACGTCCCAATCGCTGGAGAGTTCTTCCTCTGGCCATGTCCATTCGATCCAGTCGTCCCAGTCGCCCTCTTGTGGCTGCATCACCTCGACGCCTTCAGCGTGGCTTAGAACGCCGGTGACCAAATAGGGAGTAGGAGGTGTCGTGCTACCGGTTTCTCCCTCCAACAATGCGGTGTATTGGGTGAAGTAAAGGTCCCAAGATCCTTTTTCTGGCTCAATATTCACCTGCTCTTTGGCGAGCAAGCTGACGTGGGTGTTGGAGACAAATGGAGTTTTTTCGACGACAAGGGTGTCCCAAGGAAGTGTGGCTGTGTCTTCCGTCATCAGGTCGGCAAAACGAATCGTCACTGTATTGCTGGCCACATTTAAAATTTCCACACGAAGTGTTCCTAAGCTTTCAAGGAGGTCAAGCGGATTGCGGCCCAGATCTATGGCCCAAGTTTGTCCGGTTGCCACAACATTTCTAGAATCTCTACCCGATGGATCGAAAACATCCCAAGCCAACAAATCCGCATCAACCACAGGGTCGAGGTTGCTTTCCAACATACTGAACTTCATGAATCTACTGCTGTTCAGATCCATCCACACCGTATCGTTGTTGAAGGCCATTCGGATGCACCATGCAGATTTGGGGTGGGAGGCAACGATGTCTCCACTTGAAAGGTTCACATGCAGTTGCACGCCATAGTCAGAGCCCATCTCCACAGCTCGAACCACAGCGTCGCCTGGTGTCCTCTCCGGGATGGGCAACTCGCGCTCGATGCAACCTGTCGTCAACCCGAAGTAGCCTGCGATGTACAACCATGGAAGGATTGTTCGACGCATCATGACACAACCGGGCTTTGAAGGGTGTATTTGAATGTCAATGCCAAACTTCTTCCCCATGCCACCCAGCCCGCTGCTCCTCCGTGCGGGCCTGAAGCGGCTGTGGCGTTCAGGGCAGTAACGTTCAGGAGGTTGTTCCAACCCAAATTCAAGCTCCAAGCATTGCTGAGATAAGTGACTTGTGCGTCGAGCAAGGTGTAGGCTTCCGTTTCTGCCACGTCGATGCCTCCGTTGTCCACAGCCACGTAGCGAGGCCTCGTGCCGTGCATCTTGGCATTGGCGTTCACGCGCCAATGGGTGGAGGCCATCCATGTGCCACTCAATGTGGCTTCTGGTGTGTAAAGATGTTTGGAAGGGAGGTCAAGTCCCGGTACTTCTTGTCGTTGGCCCGAAACCAAAAGTCCTGTTTGTGCCGACCATTTGGGCTGGTTGATCTCGACTTGAAATCCAAGGCCGTGGGCCTGGAAGCGTTTGACGTTGTCATAACGGAAAGTCCCGTCGAGCTGATCTACCAAAGCGATTTGATCTCTGACATCATTCACAAACGTACGTCCTTGTATGCTGTGCCCTTGGCCCGCCCATGTCCAACTGGCCTCCCCATAATGCGATGATTCTGCATTGAGTTCGACATTGCCGAAAAGCATATGGTTGATGTCCACAAAGCGGAAATGAAGCTCCTTCAAGGTTGGGGCGCGGAAGCCTCTGGCGTAGGAGGCGCGAAGGCGATGTTCGCCGCGCTTCAACAGCACATTCGCACTGGGGAGCAAGGTGCTTCCAAAGGCAGAGTTCCATACTCGTCGCAAGCCCATTTGGCCTTCTGCATTTCTTCCGTTGTGGGAAAGGATGCCAAATGCAGCTGCATCAACCATTTCCTGTCGTCCCTCTTCCACACGGCCAGAAACATAACTTTCATGCTGCGCATCCCACCCCAAACGTCCTGTCCATCTCCCAAGAAGAGTCACATGGCGCGTCCCACGTGTCATGGAGGCCACCACGCGCGTGGTGTCTTGTTGCGCATCCGATTGGGGTGATTGTTCCAGAGTGGTCAAATCAGTCACCACCGCCTCCTTCCGCCTCTGGTAACTTTGCCAAGAGGCGACGATGTCCCACTTCACGCCATCTTCACCAAATCGCTTGGCATGGAAAGACGGCAGCCATCTCGTGGTATTGTAAACGTCGTCGAAAGCTATGGTGCCATAAGGTCCTCGGGGCAGACCTCGGTTGTGTATGCGCTCGCCCAAGACCGTGACCTTCGGCGTGAGATTCCAATGTTTTGTGGTCCATCTTGAAGTTAAGCTGAGCTGTCCTTGTCGCTTGGGGTTCCAATCGCTGACCCGCCCGCTGTCGGCGACAAAATCTTGAACCCAGTCGACACTTGGGTCGGAGGGAGACCATCCATCAAAGGCGTGGTGTGACATTTGAATGGTGGTCGTGTGCGCCTCGCCACGCCACGTCAGTCCTGCGGATTGTGTGTAGTCTCCTACACTTTCGTACCGCACCGAACCTTCTGCATTGGTACCTGTGCCTTGTCCTTTTTTGGAAATCAAATGAATCGTCCCGGCGAGTGAGTTGGTGCCATATTCCACCGCCATGGGCCCCTCCACGATTTCAATGGAGGCAATGTTGTCCAGTCGAATTTGGGCCAAATCAATGTCGTCCCCCAAACGGCCCGCCAGCGGCACCCCGTCGATCATGATTTTCACGTTTTGCCCCCCCAACCCATTCATGGTCAGTGCCGCACCCAAGGCAGGGTCCTGGCTCATGCGGATGCCATTTTGCAAGCGAAGGGCATCTTGCAGGGTTTGCGAGGATGCGTAAGCGGCATCCTTCAAGTCCATCTTGCGGATCACCCGCATGGCATTGTGCGCCTTCACAGCTTCTCTTTCTCCTGTGATGACAGCCTCTGTCAAGTCCGTCTTCCATGTGATGCTGTCGCGCTCCGTTGTTTGGCCATGGCCAAGTGAGGCTGCCCCTAACAGGCAGCCGAGCATTGCGAGTTGACTTAGTGACCGGTGCGGGGTTCTCATTGCACAAGGATTCGCTTGTGGGAAGACCCCCTAGAGGTTAGAATCTGAGATACGTAAAGCCCGGACTCCAATCCTGTGACAGTCGCCGACAAGGAACGCAGGCCTTGAGCGTGGGGATGGAGCCGTTGTCCGGCGATGTTCCAGAGTTGAATGTCCAAAATCGGATGGTCAGCCTTTAAGGTGATGGTCCCGTGCTTTTCTGCAGGGTTGGGGAAAACCTCCACCTGTTGGCGCATCACTCCTCCCTCGGCCACACTTGCCCCAGACTCAAGGGCTTTGCCCAATTCAATGTCGCCTGTCGCCGATCCACCGTAGTCTGTGAATAGGAGACGCCAAACATCACCCGTTTGGGACTGGACAAAGTAGCAACGGTCAGAGGCAATGTCGTAGCCAGCACCTGTCCACGTCTTCCAATCATGCCCCACTTCGTTGCTTGCGAAAGACATTTCTTCCGTCGTGAAGGTTCCGTCCACCACGGGGTTGGTCAATCCATCTCTTTGAAGGACCCCAACATTGGGGTGGGTCAAGCATCCCGTCACAGGATAGGTCTGTTCACCAAAGTCCGGGAGGACCACGTATTCGATGTATTTGGTGAACACCATGTCCCAGGAATCAGCAGGTTCAAAATCGACCATTTCATTCGTGGTCAAGTTGTAGTAGGCCTGCAACTTTCCTTCGTGGTCGTCTTTGTTCACTTCCAAAGTGATGTCGTTGGAGCCATCAAGATTGGCATGCCGAAACGTGTAGGTGCCCCCTTGCAGGCCCAACAAGGCCACCTTTTTCCATGTGCCATCCCCCATTTCCATGAGGTACATGCTATCCGCAGTCACGATGTGGGTCACCAAATCGTAGTTGCCCCAACCCAAGTCGAAGAGCCCATCCCCGCCCTGCCCAAAAGCTCCAAGCCCCCAATCCGAAGGGTCGTTGAGGTACGCTTCCCCCATGTCCCAACCGTCCAACGTGGCGCTGTCCCATCCGTCCAAAAGATCGAAGGGATACAATGTCATACCCATTGCACCATTGATTCGTGCGGTACTGCCCATGGGTCGAACATCAAACGACACCTCCCAAGAGTCCACGGGAGATTCGCCAACGACACCTTCCCCGAGGCTGTAAAACAGAGCATTGGCACTTCCAGGTCCCATAGAAATGAGTTCATAAGCCAATTCCTGGGCCATCATTGGCCCGGCGAAAAGCAGTGCCATGCAGAGAGCTGCGGTTTGGTGTGGGAGGGTTGTGTCCATGGATGAAGCGAAATCAGAGAATGAAGTGGCAACAAAGGTGGTCGGGGCCTCCAGTCAGTTCTGTCACATAAATGTAATTTCCATGCCAAAAATCATCCGAAAAGCGAAAAATATTCAGCAAAATCAGCGGTTAGCGTGACTTTTTCTTTATTTGGAGTCGTTCTAAATTACCCTTTTTAGGGGATGTCACACCCTCAGAAGCCGTCCTAATTTTGCGCCTGATTCAACAACACGATTTTATTCAATCCATTCAGTCATGAACATCAAACATTTCTTTTTGCTCCTCTTGAGCTCTGCGCTGCTCACTGCTTGCAACCGCGAAGGCTGCACCGACTCAGCCGCTACGAACTACTCCGAAAACGCAGACACCGACGACGGCACGTGTGAATATGACGTAGACGCTCCAGCCACCTATGCTTTCACTGATGCCTCTGGAAACAGCACAGTTTCTTACAATGGTCAGCGCCAGCGCCTGAACATGTTGTCTGAGATGACCACCTACCTCAAATCTTCCAACACTCCTGGAACAGCGCTGGACGCCAACACCCTCTTGGCCATGTTTGCCAATGACGGCTACACTTGGGATGACAGTGAGGATCTCGGAATGACGGGTTCTAGCAAACAATTGAAAAGCAAAACAGTAGGTGGAGAGCTCCTCTACACCGACATGTTTGAGGGCTACATGAACGGCATTGCCGAGGCGAGCGCCCTGACTGTGGAAGGACAAACTGATGGGGGCATTGGTCAGGCAGGAGTGGTTCTCTCCACCACCAACCCCGCCAAGCAGTATCTCCAAAGTGCCCAGGGGCAAGAGTGGACACAGCTCATTGAAAAAGGCTTGATGGGAGCGTGCTTCATCTACAACATCAGCTCTGTTTACCTCGCCAGTGGCAAAATGGATGTGGACAACAGCTCTTCAGTTGATCCTGCAAACGGCAAGTACTACACTGAAATGGAGCACCACTGGGATGAGGGGTATGGCTACTTCACAGATGCCGTGGATTACCCTGCCAATGGAACCAATCGCTTCTGGGGCAAGTATGCCGACAGCCGTGAGGCAGTGCTCGGCTCCGCCACCAAAATTGGCAATGCCTTCCGCTTGGGTCGCGCCGCCATTTCCAACGACGTTTTGTCAGTGCGTGATGCGCAAATTGCCATCATCAACTCCGAGTTGGAGCGTTTGGCAGCTGGCACGGCGATTCATTACTTGAACGATGCAGTAGCTGACTTCGGTGACGACGCTTTGCGCAACCACGAGCTCTCTGAGGCGAAGGCCTTCATTCAGGCGTTGCAGTTCATTGCAGGCACCTCAGTGCCTTCTGCCGAAGTGGAGCACTTGATGGAAGATCTCGGCGAAGATTACTACGCTGTGACTACAGCGGCCATCATTGAAGTTCGTGACGAACTTGCTGCATTGACCGGTCTAACAAACGTTGCAGACGAACTCTGATTGGACGGATGATTGTAAACAACAACACGACTTTGAACGCAGGTCTCCCTTTTGGGGGACCTGCTTTCGCATTTTTCGGATTTGCCTTGCTCGTGCTTTCGGGATGCGACCCAGACAAAGGAACCGAGAGCACAGACTTCGACAGGTCGGCCTACCTCATACATACCGCTGATGAGCTCATCGTGCCCTCTTATGAAGAATTTGCTTCGGATGCCAGCAACTTGTACGATGTCTTTGTGGGCCTAGAATCGGGCACGGTGACATCTGAGAATGTGATTGCATTGCGGGAAGGCCTACGCACAGCAAACATCAGCTGGCAGCAAGCACAGTTGTTTGACTTTGGGCCGGCCATCACTCGTGCGCTTTTGGTGACCACCAACACGTACCCCACTGACACCTCTGAAATTGTCGCGGCGTGCTTCGCGGGTTCTTGGACAGGAGGCCTGCCTGCCACCTTGAACAGTTCAGGGTTGCCTGCCATGGATTGGATGCTGTTCAAGGGCGATGAGACAGAGGTTGCAGATTGGTTCAATGAGTCAGGCAGCGGTGCGCTTGCGCATGCTTTACGTCTGGCAGAGTTTATGCGGAATGAGGCTGATGCAGTTCTCAACTCCTGGAACACCGATTACCGCGACGAATTCGTTGCTTCTACTGGAACCGAAATGGGCAGCAGTATGGGAGAATTTTTGAATGCGTTCAACCGTGTTTTCGAAGGCAACATACGAAAGCAGAAGCTGGGACTGCCCAACGGTGCCATGACATTTAGCCAGACTCCTCAGCCATCTTTGGTGGAGGCTCCATATGCGGGCAATTGGAGTGTGGATTTGCTTGCGGAAAGTTTGCGTGCGGCGGCGCGCGCTTATTTTGGAGATGGTGAGAACGGTTCGACTCAGGCGCTAGGATTGGACGACTACCTCAAGTCGCTGGGAAATGTAGAATTTGGCGAAGGTCTGCATGAGGACATTTCGGCGCAGCTTGCGTCAGCACAAACAGCGGTATTGCTGTTGGAAGACCCCCTTGCTGAGTTTGTTGTGAACCAACAGGCGACGTCGTTGGAAGTATATGCCGAATTGCAAGCCTTGGTGGTGCTTTGGAAGGTGGACATGATGTCTTCTCTTGGGGTGTTGATCACATACTTCGACAACGACGGAGATTGACGCATGCAGTCGGTTGTGCCTTTGGTCACGCTCCGGCGTTGCTTTGCGTTGCTTGTGCTGTTCAGCACTGCTAGGTTTGTCCTCAATGGATGGGTTCAAACCCAGGTCCTTGATCCTGTTTGGACCTTTCCTTTTGACGGTTTTGAGTGGCTGCCGCGCCCCAATTTCTGGGGTGCGGCTTCCCTTTTCCTAGGAATGTTTGTGGGTGGGGTGCTGATGTTTCGCGACCAGACGGCACGTGTTGGTTCGCTGGTTTTTTTCTTGTGCTTCACCTATGTGGAGTTGCTTGACAAAAGCAATTATCTAAATCATTATTACTTCGTGTCGCTTGTGGCCTTCATGCTGATCTGGCTGCCCACTACACGTCATACGCCTGAAGTGCCTCGGGTCGTGGTGTTTTCATTTCGTTTCATTTTGGCGCTTGTCTACGGTTATGCTGGTTTGGGCAAGTTGAATGCTGACTGGATGTTCCATGCCCAGCCACTTGCCATGTGGTTGCCCCAGCACAGCGCACTGCCTGTTGTGGGGCCGATGTTTGCCATGCGAGAAATGGCATTTTTGTTCAGTTGGGCAGGAATGGCCTTCGATTTGGTGGCGCCTTTTGCACTGTTCAGTGACCGATTTCGACCTTATTTCTATCCAGTGCTTGTGACGTTTCACGTGCTCACTTGGCTGCTTTTCCCAATCGGTGTCTTCCCTTGGGTGATGATTGCTTGCACCACGGTGTTTTTCACTGATGCATGGCATGAGCGTCTGTGGTCCAACGTCTCAAAACTGATGCCCTTGGTGAAAGTTGAGTCGAGAATCTGCCACTGGCCAGGTTGGAAAGGTTTGACCCTAGCAGCTTTTTTGGTGGTTCAGGCCGCATTCCCCTGGCGTCACCTGGCTTACGATGGGTCTGTATTTTGGCATGAAGCGGGGTACAGGTTTGGATGGAGGGTGATGCTGATGGAAAAGGCGGGTTGGGCGACCTTTTTCATTCAAAATGAGCAAGGCGAAGAGCGAGAATTTGCCACGGGCACTTTTTTGACGCCCAACCAAGAAAAAATGATGTCCACTCAACCGGATTTGATGATCCAGACCGCCAAGCACATCCGTCAAATTTGGGAGGATGCGTATGGTGAGCAAGTGAGGGTTCGAGCGGAGGTTTGGGCAAGCTTGAATGGACGACGATCCCAGCTCATGGTTGATCCATTTTTGGACTTTGCTGCACTTGAGAATGGCTGGGCACCGCGGAAATTTGTGCTGCCGATGGACTCTGTGATTCGCCCCCTTGAATTTGAAGCCATGAAAGACTCTATACGTCATGCTCATGGGTGGTGAATGCATCCGCACCCTTGTTTTGGTTCTGACCTTGCTCTCGGCAGGGGTCAGTGCCCAAACGGTGGTTGTTGTGGACCAAGAGGGTGAGCCTATCGAAGGCGTGCTCTTGCAGTGGACTTGTTCAGACACGGGATCCAAAGAAGTGTTCACCACCGACATCGAGGGTTTTGATTGGCCTGAAGGGGAGTGTGCGAATGTTGAAGCGGTGCTTTCGGCATTTGGATTCGAAAGTGATACGGTTCAAGTTCGACGGCCAGCTGGGAGGTCCTCTACAGTGACACTTCGTCTGCGCCCACTCAGGGTCGGTTTGTCCTCCGCTGAGGTCGAGGAAACCTCGGACACACCTCTTTCCTTCATGAATTCCCTCGAAGCGGGGGGAGTCTATCGCGGCATCAAGAGCATTGTGCTTTCACCATCGTCCCAGCTGGCAGTCGACGGGGAGAGCCAAACCCGCAATGTTTTTGCGGCCCTTCCAGGGGCAAATGTGTGGGAGAGCGATGCCGCAGGGTTGCAGCTCGGCATCGGTGTACGTGGAATGAGTCCCAACCGTTCTGCCCACTTGAGCATGCGCCAGAATGGTCACCCCATCGCCGCCGACCCTCTCGGCTATCCTGAGTCTTACTACACTCCACCCATCGTGTTTGTGGATGAAGTGCAATGGGTGTCCGGAGCATCCGCCCTTCAATACGGATCTCAATTGGGCGGCATGCTCAACTTCAACTTGCGCAGGGGACAATGGTCCCAATCGTCAAAGGTCAGGGCATTGTCCAGCGCCACTGCGTACGCGCCTCGGTTGGGGAAGATGCGAGGCCATGTGAATGTGTTTGCTGAAGCCTCCGGCGGAGGAGATCGACACGCTTGGCTTGTGGCTTTTGATCAAAAGCAAGGTGATGGATGGCGGGACAATGCCTCATTTCGAAGTGCCACTGTGACGCTGACATCGCGGCAGCGCACCCAAAATCGGGCACGAGGGATTTGTGTTTTTGAGGAGCGGTTCACTGCGTTGCGCCGAACGGAACAGCAACCCGGCGGGGTGACTGACACCCAAATGGCCAATGACCCAAGACGCAGTGACCGGGATCGGAATTGGTTTGAGGTGGATTGGAACATCGGGTCCATAGATGCAATGTGGCTTCCTGAGCGCCAGGACATTGACATTCAGGGGGCTTTTCATGGGTTGCTTGCCTCGAGAAAATCCTTGGGTTTTTTGGGCACACCCAACCGCGTTGACTTAGGTGAAGAACGGGATTTGATTTGGGGAGACTTTGCTTCTTTGGGTTGGGACGTGCGTTTGACCAAGCGTTTTTTGCGCCAAGATTCAGATCGCTTTTCAGCCCTCGTATTTGGAACCCAGGGATATTTGGGACAGAATGACATGCGGCAAGGGCCCGGGGTGCCCGGCTCGGATCAGGCATTTGCCTTTGACACAAGTGGCCCTCTTAGGCCAGAAAGCCAGTTTGCTTTTCCCAACTCCCAACGTGCTGCATTCGTCCAAGGCATCGTCGCATTGACGGAAGACTTTTCCATCACTCCTGGTGTGCGAGCGGAGAACATCTCCACCTATGCCGATGGTACCTACCGCGAAGTCATTTTTGATGGAGCTGGCAACGTGATTGAGGATTCGTTGTTTGCAAGCAGCAATGAAAAGCGTCGGAGCGTTTTGTTGCCTGGGGTTGGGTTTTCTTGGAAGCGTCCAAATGGAGAGTGGTATGCCAACGCAGTTCGGAACTTCCGCGCCGTCAATTTTAGCGACATTCAAATCAACAATCTTGGTGTGGTTGTGGATCCAAACATCGACGACGAACGAGGATCCAACGTCGACCTTGGTTACCGAACGTCAAGAGAGACTTGGACGCTCGATGTGAGTGCATTTGTCCTTTTGTACCAAGACAGAATAGGATTGGTGGCCACCACCATTCCAGACCCCATTCTTGTGGAGAAACCCGTGCTTTTGCGTACCAACCTCTCGGATGCAAGAACCCTGGGGTTGGAGTGCGCGGGGCGCAGGTCGTGGTCGGTCACGCCGAAGTCGAAAACAACGTTGGTTGGGTCGTTTTCAGCCATGCATAGTCGCTACGCAAAAGGCGTCTTGATGTCCATTGAGGGAAATGAAGTTGAACTCGTTCCAAAAGTGATTGCACGCCTTTCCTTGGTTCATACCAGGGGGTTGTGGACGTTGCAGTGTTTGGCCCAACATGTGGCCAACCAATTCACAGAGGCCACCAATTCAACCTACACCGCCACCGCCTTGCATGGTTTGATTCCCAGGCATCAAGTGGTTGATTTGGGCATGCAAAGGAAGTTGGCTGAGTCAGGGTGGTCGTTGGGAGTGAAATTGAACAACGCTTTGAATGCGAAGTACTTTACCCGACGTGCTTTGGCTTATCCGGGTCCTGGAATCCTGCCGGCCGACGGAATCAACCTCAGGCTAGCATTGCGTTACTCATCGTGAGCTGCGACGGCGCATCTGCTCCTGCTTGAGCAATTCCAATTCGCGCAGCGTCTGGCCCGCTACGGAGGTGTTTTCTTGCGCGCGCCGAATCAAATAGGGAATGGCCTCCCGAATGGGGCCATAAGGGACGTATTTGGCAACATTGTAACCCTGCGCGGCCAAATTGAAGGTGATGGGATCGCTCATGCCCAACAGTTGCGCAAACCAAATCCTCCGATCGTTTGGCGCCAAGTTTCTGGCCTGCATGCCCTCACAAAGCTTCATGTTGCTCGCTTCGTTGTGGCTCCCGGCCATGAGGTGGATGCGGTGGATGCGGTCGAGGACCCACTCCATGGCCGCATCAAAATCTCGGTCGCTGCTCGCCTTGTCGGGTTGGATGGGCGAGGGACAACCAAGGGAGGCGGCACGTTCTCGCTCCTTCTCCATGTAGGCCCCACGCACCAGTTTGACCCCGCATTGATAGCCTCCTTCGTCGGCCCTTGAGGCCATGTCTTTGAGGTAGCCCAGCTTGTCGTGGCGATACAGCTGGACGGTGTTGTAAACGACCACGCGCTCCTTGTTGTGGTCGGACATCATGTCTTCAGCCAAGTCATCAATGGCATCTTGGATCCAACTCTCTTCGGCATCGATCAGCACCCGACCACGGGCTTGTGCTGTGGCTTCGCACAAGGCCCTAACCCTTGATTGCACCCTTTGCCAGGCAAGTTCATCTTCTGCGGAAAGTGGAGAGGACGTGGCTTTGGAAATGCCCACACGCTCCAGGAGGCCGTTGTCAGAAAGTCCGCTGACCTTGAACACCGCAAACGCGTGTCGGTTGTCGCCATCTGCCGCTTGGATGGCGGCAAGCACCTCCGCGCAGGTGGCGTCGAGCCGGTCCTCTTCGGTTTGGCCTTCGGCGCTGAAGTCCAAAATGGTTTGGACGTTGTGTTTCGCCAGTTTGGACACTGTGGCCTCAGAACCGGCAATGGACTCGCCTCCGCAGAAGTGCGCATACACGGTCGGACGGACAGCCCAACCAAGGGGAATGCGAAGCTTCAAGGCCAAATGGGCAAGCACGCTTCCCACATGCACCAGCCAAGGCTTGCCAATCAGGGCAAACAGCGTGACGGCCCGCCGAAGCTCTGCATCGGAGAGGTGCTGAAAGGCTTGTGCGGTGTCATTGAACCGCGGAAGAGGTGATTGACTCATCGGAAGAACAAACGTCGACGACCGCGAAGATACGTGGGCGCACACCGAGGTTGTACCTTCACCCCCATGGACGTGAGAGAATACATGAATGAGCACCGAGAGCGGATGCTTGAGGAGCTGTTGGAGTTGCTGCGAATCCCCAGCGTTTCTGCCGATGCGGCATTTTCTGATGACACTTTCAAGTGTGCTGAAGTCGTGGCCGACCACCTGCGCAGGGCAGGGGCGGACAATGTGGAAGTGGTGCCCACCAAAGGGTACCCAGTGGTGTTTGGCGAGAAACAAGTGGACCCTTCCAAGCCCACTGTCTTGGTCTACGGCCACTACGATGTCCAGCCTGCCGACCCCATCGAACTCTGGGACAGTCCTGCATTTGAACCTGTGATCAAATCCACTGAAATCCATCCTGAAGGTGCCATTTTTGCCCGAGGGGCATGCGACGACAAAGGCCAAATGTTCATGCACGTGAAGGCCTTCGAGGCCATGGTGGCCACTGGGCAAGTGCCGTGCAACATCAAGTTCATGATCGAGGGGGAGGAAGAAGTGGGGTCCGTTCACTTGGAGGACTTCCTAAGGGCGCACAAAGACCGTTTGGCTGCAGATGTGGTGCTGGTCAGTGACACCGGCATCATCGCCAACGACGTTCCCTCCATCACGACAGGGCTGCGGGGGTTGAGCTATGTGGAAGTGGAGGTGACGGGTCCCAACCGCGACCTTCACAGCGGACTTTACGGAGGGGCAGCGCCCAACCCCATCAACATCTTGTGCGAGATGATTGCCTCCTTGAAGGACGAGCATCAACAGATTGTGGTCGAAGGGTTTTACGACGACGTGGAGGACCTCAGCGAGACGGAACGCGCGGCCATGGCCGAGGCGCCATTCAGTGAGGAAGCCTACAAAAAGAGCATTGACATTTCTGCAGTGGAAGGCGAGAGGGGGTACAGTGCTCCAGAACGGATGAGCATCCGTCCCACCCTGGATGTCAATGGGATTTGGGGTGGATACCAGGGGGAAGGGGCCAAGACGGTCATTGCCTCGAAGGCTTATGCCAAAATTTCAATGCGGTTGGTACCCCATCAGGATCCCGACGACATCACCGCCAAGTTTGAGGCCCATTTCAATCGGATTGCACCGGAGAGTGTCTCCTTGAAGGTCACCGCAATGCACGGCGGCCAGCCCGCGGTGACCCCCACCGACAGCCCCGCCTATCAGGCGGCGTCAGCGGCCATGGCCTTGACCTACGGCAAGATGCCTGTGCCCGTGCGAAGCGGCGGAAGCATTCCGATTGTGGCAAGCTTTGAGCAAATTTTGGGATTGAAAACCGTGTTGATGGGCTTTGGTTTGGACTCGGATGCCATCCACAGCCCCAACGAACATTATGGACTTTTCAATTACTTCAAAGGCATCGAAACCATTCCTCACTTCCATGCGGAGTTTGCCCAGCGTCATGGGTAAGCAATGGCTGCAATGGGCGGTCCTCCTTGCATGTTGTGCGGGGTGGACAGGCTGTTTGTACCAAGATCTGGAGGTGCTGGAGGTGGATGACTTTTCCAACGTTCAACTATCTCTCGAGGGCCTCAAGTCCCAAATGGACGTGGTGGTGTACAACCCCAATCCGTACGCAGTGAACCTTGTGGATGCAGACATTTCCTTGGCGGTGGGGGACCAAGAGGTGGGTGTGGTGTCGCTTTCACAGGTCCACACCATCCGACCCCAATCCCAATCCACTGTCCCGCTTTTTGTGCAGACCCACGAGGGCGCATTGGGCAAGGTTTTGAAAAATGATTTGATGCGTTGGTTAAAGGGTGAACCCGTCCCTTTTTCCGCCAAAGGCAAGGTCACAGGCAAAGCCTTTGGGGTCCGCTTCAATGTGCCCCTGCGACATGAACAATCTCTGAACATTCGACGATGAAACTCCCCTCTTTGACCTTCCCCTCACGCCCACAGACATTGCGGTTCTTCGGAGTTCTCCTCGCCGTGGGGATGATTTCCCCCTTGCGTGCTCAAGAAGCCTCGGACCAGAAAACGGACCCTGTGGAAGCCCTGGTGGAGGCAATGAATGTTCGGCACATTGGCCCCGGAACGATGAGTGGCCGCGTGACGGCCATTGCGGTGCCCTCCGATTCACCAGAAGAAATTTATGTAGGCACCGCATCTGGCGGGCTTTGGAAGAGCGAAAGTGCTGGCGTCACGTGGTCTCCTCTGTTTGATGATCAACCCACCCAGAGCGTCGGTGCTGTCGCCCTGAGCGCCTTGAACCCTGATTTGGTTTGGGTAGGCACTGGCGAAGGAAATCCGCGCAACAGCCACTCCAGTGGACGTGGCGTGTACAAGAGCATTGATGGAGGGGCGACTTGGTCCTTCATGGGCCTGAAGGAAACCCACAATGTGCACCGCATTTTGATCCATCCACGCGATCCCAACGTGGTCTTTGTGGCCGCCACAGGTTCTGCATGGGGAGACAGTCCCCAAAGGGGCGTATTCAAGTCCCAAGATGGAGGAATGACCTGGGAGCACGTGTTGAGCATTGACGAGCGCACAGGTTGCGCAGAATTGGTCATGGACCCCAGCAACCCCGACAAGCTGTTTGCAGCGATGTGGTCCTTTCGACGACAGCCTTGGACCTTCGAAAGCGGGGGTGAGGGGAGTGGGCTGTACATCACCCATGACGGGGGCAACACTTGGGAGGAACGCACTTCAGAGGATGGCCTTCCCGAAGGCGAACTGGGGCGTATGGGATTGGCCATCAGTCCTGCCAATCCAGATGTGGTGTATGCTTTGGTGGAATCTTCAGACTATGCCCTCTACCGCTCGGACGACGGGGGTCGAAGCTTCTCGCGTCGTTCCACCGACAATGAGATTGGCAACCGCCCATTTTACTATGCAGAAATCCACGCAGACCCTTCCAATGAAGACCATGTCTACAGCCTCTGGAGCATGGTGTCGAAGTCGACCGATGGGGGCCGCACCTTCGACATCATCCTTCCCTACAGTGGGGTCCACCCCGACCACCATGCGTTGTACATCCACCCTTCGGACCCTCAATACCTCATCAATGGAAATGACGGAGGGTTGAACATCAGCCGAGACGGAGGTGAGAATTGGACCTTTGTGAACAACCTACCAGTGGGCCAATTTTACCACATTGCGGTCGACGATGAGGTTCCGTACAATGTGTACGGTGGCATGCAGGACAATGGCTCTTGGAAGGGTCCCTCTGCGGTTTGGCATGTTGGCGGCATCCGAAACGAGGATTGGCAAGAAGTCTTGTTTGGAGACGGCTTTGACGTCCAACCCACAGGCGACGGTGAGCTTTATGCCATGTACCAGGGCGGCGCCGTGCAACGCGTGGATGTGGCCACCTTGGGAACGACCGACATTCAACCCGCTGCCCCAGATTCCATCGCCTTGCGTTTTGCATGGAACGGTGCCATGTCCCTCGACCCCAATGATCGAGATGGGTTGTACTTCGGGTCACAAAGGCTGCATTACAGTTCTGACCGCGGCCGGTCTTGGGAGACGTTGAGTGGTGATTTGACCACCAACGCTCCGGACAAACTCGATCAGGCCACCAGTGGGGGTTTGACCATTGATGCCACCAAGGCTGAGAACCATTGTACCCTTTTGAGCATTGCGCCTGTGGGGCAGCGTCCCAATGAGATTTGGGTGGGCACGGACGACGGACGACTGCAACATACCAAGGACCGAGGGCAGACTTGGACCGACCACAGCGGACAATTGAAGGGGTTGCCCAAGGGGTCATGGATCCCACAAATTCACGTAAGTGCCCACAATCCAGACGAGGTGTATGTCGTGGCCAACAATTACCGCCGCAACGATTGGGCGGCCTACTTGTACCGGACCAGTGACGGCGGCAAGTCCTGGAAGCGCTTGGTGTATGGCGAGGACATCCCGGCCCATGCTTTGTGCGTGGTGCAAGATCCCGAGGCTTCTGATTTGTTGTTCCTTGGAACCGAAGAGGGCCTCTATTTCAGTGTGGACAGGGGGGTGAATTGGCGGCATTGGTCGCATGAGGTGCCCACTGTGCCAGTGCGTGACATGGCCATCCAGGCCCGCGAAGGAGATTTGGTTTTGGGCACCTTTGGCAGAGGGGCCTACGTCATTGAAGACTTGGCGCCACTTCGTGCGTTGGCCCACAACGGGGCTGCCGTGCTTCAAGCCTCTTTCCTCGCCTTTGATGCGGCGACAGGTTACCAAGTGCCTTGGGCCCGTCCAGCGGGATCTCGATTCATGGCGGATCATTTGTGGGAGGGAGAGAACAGGATGCGAAGTGCACATGGGCATGTGTTTGTCCATCCCGATACTGCCGAAGTTCACACCTCCATGGAGGTGGCCATTGTCAACTTCGAGGGCGATACACTTCGTCGCATGAAAAAAGATGTGGAAGCCGGTTGGCAGATTTTGACATGGCGTGGAGACACCGACGGGGTGCGTTGGCCAAGCCGTTCTTTGGACGAAGAAGAGGGACCCTTTGGGGGAGGAGCGCCTGTGGCTCCTGGATCGTATCGTGCCTTGCTGTCCATGGGCAACCATTCGGACACGATGCGCATGACGGTTGATTCCGACACCAGAAGCCCGTTTGACGAGGAGAGGCATGCCCGAGGGGTGGCCTTGCGGAAGGAGTCCGAGGGTCAGGTGGCGCGATTGGCGAAGTTGATGCAGCAATTGGCCCAGGCCAAGGTGTCCATGGAGTCCATGGATGCGGTTTGGACGCACCTTGAGGACTCCACCACAACGGGCTTGGATTCACTGTCGGCCCAGGCTTTGGAGGGCATCGAAGAAATCCAGGCGATGCTATGGACCCCGGAAGACTTTGTGGGCTACGACCACGTCACCATTCGGGTGATGGACCAGCTCTACGATGCCATGCCAGATGTGGCAGAGGGGGAGACCCCAAATGCCCGCCGAAAGCTTGAAATCGCAACGTCTGCAGTGGACCGTGTGGAAGTGGCCGTGCAAGCTTGGACCGATGGGCCTTGGCAGGCATTGATGCAGGAAGCCCAAGGAATGGATGTTTCCTTGCCACTGCTTTACGATGCAGTGCGCGGCAAGGATTGAGCCTAGGGCAGGGGTTCAGCGGTCAGCTGAACCGAGCAGTCGGGTGTACCCCACTTGCAAGGTGATGTTTTGCATGCGGTCGTCCCATCGGGCATTTGGTCCCGGATTGTCTGGTTTGGGGACGATGCCAGGGAGGCTTTGGCTGTGCCGAAGGAACCATTCTCCAGCGTCTCCTGCTCTCATGCCGACCCATACGACCCAACTCAGCTCCCAGCTTCGGATTGGCAGCGTGCTTTCTGTCCAATCGCCTGTCGCGGCGCCGCTGAGCAGGCCGTCTTCTTGGGCGGACAGCAGAACACCAGGTTGCAAGCCTGTGCCCACCGTGTACCCCTCTTTGATTTCAACGACGGCAACGATGGGGATGTCGATGTAGGTGAACTTGTACGCCCAGGTGGTGTAGTCCCCTGTTTTGGGATTGGCCACCTTGCGGCTCCCTTTGTCATGGTAGAGCAATCCCAACTGAAGTCCGACATTGGCGTACTTGCGGACGTCCACGATAAGGCCGCCATACAGCCCCAATTTGTTGAATCCATCGATGCCATCGCCACGCACCTGAGATGCAGAAAAGCCGCCTGTGAATCCACCGCGGAAATCCCAAGCCAATTCCTCCTCTGAATTTTGAGAAAAGGCAACAGTTGCCAAGGACAACCATGCCCACAAGACAAGAAGCCACTTTCCCATCATTCTGCGACGTGGGCTGAGAGCACTTGAATGACGCTGCCGTTGTCACGGGTCAAAACGGCAATGACCTCACTGTGGTTCGCGTCCCAACTGTCGTTCCAGTCGAAGGCATAGCAAAATTGATCGGCATCTCCGGCGTTCGGGCTGTCTGCCACAACGAGACCTTTGGCCCCAGTGACGCTTCCTCGCAAAAGGTGTTCATGATTGAAGTTTTCTACAAAGCCTTGGCCCGGGGGATTTGCTTGCGGATACCAAAGCTGAGGTGCGACAATGTTGTTTTCTACAATCAACAAAGCCAGTCGCGCAGCCCCTTCTAGACCAATGAACCAAGTAACATGTGAATGAATGGTGGCTTTCCCTGATATGTCGTCATAGTCGACCTCCAATTGAAGACCAGCGACAGCTGGGTTGTCAATCAAGGCTTCTACTTCCTCGGACCATTGAGCCACACTTAGAAACGTGCTCTCTTCTGGCAGACGATTCACCCTGCCTACAGGATTTGAATTGGAAGCGATGTCATCCCAAAACTGGTTTCCCTCATCGCACCTCCAGTCGATGGGGAATTGCTCATTGGTGTTTGCAAGTTCGCCGGCGTGAATGGAGAGTGGCACTACGCGTCCAGGGTATTCCTCTTCCAGAGCTTTCAATTCAAGCCCCGCAGGAGGGCAATTGCCACATTGGTGAGCAGTGAAGTCTTCGACCAAGATATTTTGAACACCTGAGGTCAGAGGGGTAAACTCAGGAGTTTCATTTGCGTCGCAGGCCGACAGTATGTCGAGAACAGGGTTTTCGAGGTGGTCGCATGAGAACAATCCCAATGCCAAACCTAGGAATACGGGGACTCTTCCAATGAATGCGAATTGTCGAGAGGGGATCCTGAAATGAGAATGGCCAATTATTTGCTGCATGGGATCAAATTTTCACGAACGGGACGACCTTCGAGCTGACTCCATTGCCCAATCGAATCATGTGCACACCTGGCTGAAGATGATCCACATCCAATTGAAATTTGTGTGATCCTCTGTGAAGAGTTCCTAGTGCCCGTGTGTGCATGATTTGGCCTGTAAGCGTCGCAATGCTCAAGGAGAACGACTGTCCACCAAGGGTCGAAAATTCGACAGATACAGTCTTTTCAGCTGGATTCGGATACAACGATATCCCCATTTCTGTCGATTCTAAAGGAACGCTTGATATTGAATTGGCTTCAAAATCATAGGTGAGCTCTGCGAACTCCTCCAGCTCGAGGTATTGCCAGAGTTCCTCCACGACAAATTCACCATCCATGGAACGAAGGATGACAGTTCCCACATCATCCCAACTTGACAGTTGCCCAGCATACATGCCGTCTTCACCAGCATCAAAAAGACGAAAGCTGTAGCATCCAAGTGAGGGAAGTGATACTTGCCATGTATAGGTTTCCTGGATCATTGTGACTTCTGTTCCCTCCAATACCTCTGCCACAACCAAGCCGTTGTCATCGAGGATTGCCCAGCTCAATTCCAAGGGATTGGTATCTGTTCGCAAACTAATTTCTATGTTGTTCGTAGATTCTTTGCTCCTAAATATTTGTCCTGATGCCTGATTGTTGGAACTGACGTCATCTTCTGAGATGATGTTGAACAACAACGTTTCGATGTTGCCAGAAACAATTTCCTCCCCAAGCTCAACAGTTGCTGACTCATAGGTCGACAGAGCGCCTTCCCATGACGTCTCAGAAAGCACCTCCACTTGTCCAAAGGGCAAGGAGCGGGAAACTTCAATTGTGCATTGGTTCAGTGTATCTAGCCCTTGATTGAGAAGTTCAATACGAATCGATGAAGGGTTGTCTCCGCATGAGTATGTATCCCCAAGGTACCTCCCAAGCATGGGGTCATTCGGCTGACTTGCCGCGGCGCAGTTGCTCGCGGAGAATGCAGCCACGTGATTTGCCAAATTGGCTTGTCCTGTTTCAGTCAACCGTCGATTGGGACAGACCGTAAAAATTGTTGGATAGGCCTCACATTCGTAGGCGGAGAAGGTTTCCCCTCCATCATCAATGATGGGGTAAGACGTTCCTGTCACCCAATCCCCTTGGGTCGTCTGCCCTGGGTTGGTTCCAGTTGTTCCATACAATTGGTCTAGAGTGGTGTTGTCATCTGATTCGATATGAAATATTCGAATGTCATTGGTCCCATTTGGACCATACAACTCATACAATTCTTCAAGTATTCCGGTTTGGTGGTAGTTCCAACAAGGCCCGCACCATGTCGCAGAGAAGTCAAGAATGACTTGATAACCTGAGTCAATGTAGCTGTACAAATTGTGTTCCACGCTGTCGATGGACATCAATGTCCAATCAGGTGCTATGCTGCCGTTGGTCAGTTGTGCTTTGGATGAAAGGCAAGCAAAAGAGAATGCAAAAAGGATCAAGTAATGCTTCATCACGATATAAAGTTTAGCGTTTGTGGAAAGACAAAGAGTGGAAGGATGTTCCTGTCCCGACACGGAGGAAATACACGCCACTTTTCAAGGCCTGAAGGTCGAGCTCAACTTCATCCTTGCCTGCCAACGGAGCATTTGGAATCAAGACATCGACTCTTCTTCCCATTGAATCAAAAACGTCCATGTCGACAGCGTGTGGCAGAGGACGCGCCCAATGGAGAGTGACGAATTGATCTGCAGGATTGGGGAACAATGAAATGCCTGCCGAAGATTCGAAATCAGACAAGCTAGACACCGAGCTTGCGTAAAGACCCAAGGACTTTTCAAAAAAAGCCCCTTCATCACCGCCATCCCAATGGACCATCGTTGATGAGACTTCACCTGCATCAAGCCGATGTACTTTCACAAAACCATTCGTGAAATCCCCAAAAATAGCGGCATTCAAGCCATCGCCTGCAGCATCCATAAAGGTGAATTTGTAGCAACCGAATTCTATCAAATTCACGTCCCATGTGAGTGTGGATTCAGCCTGGCCGGCGAGATTTCCAAACTCTACTTGTTCAAGGATCTCTCCAGAGTCGTCGGTCAATTGCCACCCAGATTCTTCTGGCCAGGCGTCCGTGAGCAGTTCGATTCTTATCGAAGTTGTGCTTTCGACGAAATGGGCCACGTCGACTTTTTGGGTGAGGGACCTTTGAATGTTGTTGGCTGTGATCAATTCAGCAGTCCAATTTTCGGGCATTGGCAAAGTGCCCAAATCCACATAAACACTATTCTCCATATCCAAAGACCCTGTCCAAAAGTGATCAACGGTGTCTGTAGGGGTGTACACTTTGAATGATGCTTCTGTCAGAGGACTGCTGCCAAGATTGAAGAGGTCGATGCCAACGGGCCAGGCAGAATTGACGCATGAAACAGTTGAGCCACTGTGCCGCAGGTAAGGAGCAACTGGGCCTGCTTCATTGTTGCACCCGGACAGACATGCTTCTCGAATGCCGTCGAAGTCCAGTGCTGGGATATTTGTGATCGCCCCGTCAGGACATACGATACAACCAAAAGAACCGCCGGTGCCACCATACAGGGTGTACGTATTGTAGGCGCTATCGACAATTGGATAGTGAATCTTCTGCAACCAATTGCCAGACGTAGTGGCGCCACTCCCATCTAAGTCTGCCAAATTCGTGAAATCGTCGAACTCCAAAAAAAGGACCACGACATCGTTACTTCCCGCAGGGCCAAAGGTGCTGTGAATGTCATTCAGTGCTCCTGCGTGTGCCTCTGCCCAGCATGATGTGCACCATGTCGTGGCAAAGTTTAAAATCACAGATTTTCCAGAGCTCAACAGAGATGACAAGGCCCAAGTTTCTCCTTCCAAATCCATCAGTGCAAAGTCGGGCGCTTGACTGCCATCGGGAAGTTGAGCACACATTGTGTTTGGTGCTCCAAGAACCAATGACAAGAGACAAATCGAAGGAAGAAGACGCTTAAGGGGCATGCCAGAAATGAATTAGAACCTTGTTGTCAAGGTCACTGTAAAGTGTCAATGTGCGTATACCAAAGACGGGCACACCTTTTGAATCAGGAGCGCCCGTCTTTAGAACGAATGGTCCGAGGGAGTTACTTCTTCGTAATGCGAGAAGTGACAACCTGATCATTCAAGCTGAGGACCAAAGTATACAAACCACTCTCGTATCCATCCATATTGATTTCGACGAGGTTTTGCCCGGCCATCGATGCTCCGATACGATCGAGGTGCACAATTTGCCCCAAGGTATTTCGAATTTCCAAAGTGACATCGGTTGCTTCGTAGAGCACAAACTCCAACTGGAATTTGCCTGAAGTCGGATTTGGGAACACATTGATGCCGATATCGGCGGACAGTTCGTCAACTTGTGTCGAAGTGGAAGTGACTTCGAAGGGTGCAATTCGCTCAGAATATGCTACGTCTCCGTCATTTGCTGCACCTTCGAGATCGAGGATGGTTGAAACCTGCTGTGTACCATCGTAACTGTATACTTTGACTTGACCGCATATTGAGCAGTTGTCTCCAGTCCATTGGCAACCATTGAGCCCATCACCATAAGTATCCAACATGTGGAATGTGTAGCAACCCAAATTGGGCATTTCCACAATCCATGTGCTTTCTTGTCCAGCCGTTTCTCCTGCGAGGGCTTGACTTTCCACAATGCCTCCACTTTCATTTCGAATTTCCCAAGAAGACTCTTCGGGCCAACAATCAGGGGTAATGTTCACAACAACCATATTCGTGCTGTTTGCTGATCCTTGAATTACCGCCGAAAAGGAGGTGTTCCGAGGTTCACCGTTGATTTGTGTCAGGACAGCCTCAAAGTTCCCTGCATCTTGGTAGGACCCTAAATCGGCAGTAACCGTGCCACCTCCACCCAAATTCCCAGACCAATTCACGGTGTTTGTATTTCCATTAAAATCCACTTCGAATGTGGCAGATGTAACCGGGAGTGACCCAAGATTTACCAAATCAGCTTTGGCATCCCATGTTCCACTTCCACAGTTGGTTTCATCTCCACTGTAATTTGCGCTCGCAGCAGCTTCGTCGACCACGACACCACAACCCAACGTAGCAGTTGAAACGTGAGATTGCAATGTAGCTTGACCGGTCTGTGTCAAAATGCCATCGGGGCAAATGGTGTAAATCAGTGGAACAGGTCCAGACTCAGCGCCTGCCTGCATGTAGGAGGACCAATAGAGATTGCTGGCATTGTCGATGATGGGATAGTTGACACCAGAAACAAAATCACCGACCGTGCCCGGGCCCTCTCCATTCAAAGCTTCGATGCCGAGATCGTCTTGTGTTTCAAAAGACAAAACCATGATGTCGCCCGTTCCATTTGGGCCAAAGGCGTTGTAAATGTCATTCAGGACGCCTTCCTCTTTGTAGGCAAGACATGGCCCGCACCAAACGGCACTAAAGTTGAGGATGACACTCATGCCCTGGTCGAGGTAGGATTGAAGATTATGAGATTCACCATTGATGTCTGTCATGGTGAAGTCTGGGGCCGTCGAACCATCTGGGAGCTGAGCCCATGCGGTTGAAATAAAGGCAGTTACGGCAAAAAAAGCGAACAGTTTTCTCATAATAATGTAAAATATCTTGAACATTTAAATCAACGAAGCACGCCCGAATATAAACCGGAGCGACAGCTTTCCCATCAAAAACGGCTTGTAAAGCTCATTTCAAGTCCATTGGACGCAGGAGTTGCTCGGCAGACGCCACCAATGCAGAAGATTCCTTCACGTCGTTTCCCGTAACCCAAGCTCAATCGATGTGGCCCATCGATGTAGGCAACAGTTCCAAAAATGTGATGGATGCGGTTGGCCTTGATGTTGTTGCCGTGGTTGTATTGATCCAGTACCGAAACAGACCAATGCGGACTCCAGGTGTATTCCGCCAACAATGTGGCCCAGTGTCCTTTGTCTTGAAGCAATTCGGGATTGTTCTCGTCGTCACCCACCCATAGGCCTTGGATTTCTGTCCGCAGACTCTGTTTTGGCTTGATCCTGATTTGCGTTTCTAAGACATGGATGTTGGCATTCACAATCCCCTTGTAATCGGTTGTCACAGGCGTGGTCAGTGTATTGAAATCGAAATGGAAAAAGGCGTATTTGGCTTTCCACTTCCTGTTGAACTTTCGGCTGGCAGATGCATTGAAATCTCTAACGTACAAGTCATCTCCTGGCCCCCAGCTTTGTCTTTCAAAGCCGTAAATCAAGGACTCCTCCTGATTGTCGTCGTACGGTTTCGTATCAAGACCATTTGCTGCTGCGTAACTGAAAGCCAACTTTGTTCCATACTTCCCTCCCAATTTGCTTCCCCTGGGGATGGTGTAAAAGACGTCTACGCTGGCACTGGTTTCACCTGCAATCACGGTAGCATACGGGTACAGTGTTGCCGCCAAATTGTAGGTATGTTGTTGAGTTATGGCGGGAATAAAATTGATTGGGAGATCAAAAAGTTGCAAATTCCTGTCTGATCGGAAGCTCATGTTATCTACCATTTTGGCAGAGAACAACATGCCCAATCCTTTTTGACTAAAACCCAGGTTGGCCATGAACGCCTCTCCCTGTCGAAACGTGAAGCCATTGTCCGCACTGGGGTCATTTATTTTCCCGGCGTATTCAACGTCGAGCACCCACTTTTTGCGGATCGTCTTTAGCCTGTAGGACCACGCGCCAACATTTTCGGGCATGGCCAACAGCAAGCTGTCGACGCTGAATGGAGAACCTGATTGGAATTTGCTGACGAAACTTCCACTGACGGTGATTTTTGTGGCTTTGTCCCTCCATCTTTTGACCAATAGGTTCAAGTCCGCTTCTAAGTCCACAGCCCTGATGATCCCTGGCCCATTGATCAGTCCATCTTGAAAATCCAGTCTCTGCTTGGCGTAAATCAATTTGGCTTGAATGCCTTCAAGGGGTTTGAGCACCAAGCGAAACCCGTCAAGGGCGTTGTCAATGCCTAAATCCCGCAATTCGTAAGAACGCAGCACCAGACCATTTCCGAACTGTTCATAGAAATTGCCGATCGTGATGTCCACCCCTTTGTCAGCGTCGTTGTAACGTGCGAATCTGTAGCCCAATCCACTGCCATTGAATCTGCCGGGAAACCCAATGATGGCGTTGAGATAGCTTTCATAACGGATGCCAGCACTGAAATCCTTTTGGCTGTAGTTGATTGCGGCGAAGGCATTGTAGCCTGTCTTTCCCGGCGGGACCACGGCGCCAATAAGGCTGTCTTCATTGTAGGATTGCCAAAGAATCCCTACGTTTCCGCTTACTGAGGGCTCTCCACCCCCCTCAGCAGACTGACAAAAAGAGGCTGAAGGCTCTGCCGCCCAAAGCAGCGCAAGAAGCGACAAAAACGAAATGTTGCGAATGACCATCAGTTCGAGAGTCGCAAGAGTTCCTCGAACAATTCGTATTCGTCTCCGTCTGCATAATTGTTGTGTGACCAAACCACAGCTCCTTGGCTATTCACAACGAAGGTGTGTGGTACGTTGTTCACGTTCAACGATCTCGCAAATTCTCGGTTGGGGTCAAGCAGAACGTCAAACTCCCAGCCTACACTGTTGACATACGGGGCAACACGGTTCACTGAGCGTTGGTCATCAATGCTAACGGCAACAATTTTGACCCCTGTTTCATCCATCCAATCTTCATAAAGTTCGGCATAGTTGTTCAGCTCCCTTTTGCACGGGCTGCACCAGGTTGCCCAAAAGCAGAACACTGTGGGGCCATCGCGCTGAACCTTCGATGTTGTTTGCACGGCATTGCCTTCGATGTCTTTCAAGACAATGTTGGGCAAGTTTTGGGCAAATGCAGGGGTCCCAAGGGACAGAATCATTGCAAGACCAGCCCAACACATGGCAGAGGGCACTTGAAAGCGGGGCAGTTTTTTGAACATGGAACAACAAAAATACACCCTTCTCTCGGAAGTCTAATGGGCCAAGGCCCTCCCATGAAGTCTCTCACTGCCGGGAAATTCGTCTTATCTTTAGAACATGAAAGATGTTATGCGGCGCGTTGTTATTTTATTTTCAGCTGTTTGTTGTTTTGTGGGAGGAACGCAAGCACAACTCTCCGTGGTAGATGCTCCTGATACCGTTGCGGTCTTCCTGGATGAATTGGGTCAGTCAGGATTGGTTGCCGCTTACTGGGGAGTTCAAAACATTGGTGACCAACCCCAAAACCTCATGGTTTCGCGCAGCTTGTTGGACACAGTTTCGCCTTTCAACTACCCTTTCACTTTTGGTGCCTCAGGCTCCTCTGAACGCTTTTGTTGGGGTCCTCAATGCTACAATTTTGGTTCTGACAATTCTTCAATACAAGAGTCCTTTTTGGTTGCCTTAGAACCTGGGGAAGTTGACTCTTCCTTCGTAGCTGATTTTTATCCGAACGGCATCGTTGGCAACTCCACTCTGGAGTACTGCTTTCATGAAGTGGGCAATATCACAGCAGGAGTTTGTCATCAAGTGACTTTTGCTGTGGAAGCCTCTGTTGGGGTCGAAGAAATCTCAAAAAATGAGCCCTCCCTCGTCAGGATTTCTCCCAATCCGGCGACATCTACCGCCACAGTAAAGGTTCAAAACGCTCAGGGTGGTGTCATTCAATTTCGGAACCTGGTTGGACAGACTGTGAAAAGCATTCCAATCTTTGCAGGAGTTTCAGAGCAACTTTTGTCGCTTGACGACTTGTCCAAAGGGATTTGGCTCGTAAGCTACGCGGTTGACGGGACGACAGTCTCAACCAAACGCTTGGTGATTCGTTGAGCATTTGTCCTGTCATGTTTGACTAAGCAGACTCTGATGTGTTCGGACCATTCTTCTGCACAATATGCACGAGCAGTTGTGCATCCTTTGGCGTGCCACGCGCTCTTTCGCTGAGGTTTCAGTGTGAACTTCGCTTTTCCATGCAACAGAACAATCTGAAGAGAGAAGCCTTGGAATACCATGCGCGCGAGCGCCGAGGTAAGGTCGAGGTCGTTCCCACCAAACCGTACAGCACGCAGCGTGACCTGAGCCTGGCATACAGTCCAGGCGTTGCGGAGCCTTGCATTGCAATTTCTGAAAACCCTCAGGACGTCTACAAGTACACCGCCAAAGGCAACCTCGTCGCCGTGATCAGCAACGGTACCGCGGTGCTTGGCTTAGGCGACATTGGGCCCGAGGCGAGCAAGCCCGTCATGGAGGGCAAGGGTGTTTTGTTCAAGGTCTTTGCGGACATCGATGTGTTTGACATTGAGGTGGACGCCACCGATGTGGACCAATTTGTGGCCACGGTGAAAGCGATTGCTCCCACGTTTGGAGGCATCAATTTGGAGGACATCAAGGCTCCAGAAGCTTTTGAAATTGAGCGACGTCTGAAGGAAGAGCTCGACATCCCACTGATGCACGACGACCAGCATGGCACGGCCATCATCAGCGCAGCAGCGCTGCTGAATGCGCTCAAGTTGGCGGACAAAAAAATGGAGGACATCCGTGTGGTGGTCAGTGGAGCAGGGGCGGCAGCCATGTCCTGCCTCGACATCTATGAGCAGTTGGGCATGCGCCGGGAGCATGCGGCGGTTTTTGACAGCAAGGGCCACATTCATTCCGGTCGAGATTCCCTCGATGTAAGCAAGCAGAAATACGCCACCAAGAAGGCGTATGCTTCTTTGGCGGACGCCATGAAAGGGGCAGATGTGTTTTTAGGCTTGAGCAAGGGCGGACTGGTGGATGCGGCCATGGTGAAGTCCATGGCGGCCAACCCCATCGTCTTTGCCCTGGCCAATCCAGATCCAGAGATTGGGTACGATGACGCCATGTCGTCCCGGGAGGACGTGCTGATGGCCACGGGCCGCAGCGACCATCCCAACCAGGTGAACAATGTGCTGGGGTTTCCCTACATCTTTCGCGGAGCCCTCGACGTCCGTGCCACAGGCATCAACGATGCGATGAAGCTGGCGGCTGTCCGAGCGATTGCCACTTTGGCAGAAGAAAACGTGCCCGATGAGGTGAGCGAAGCGTATGGTGAAGGAGCACTGACCTTTGGCCGCGATCTGATCATCCCCAAGCCACTTGACCCTCGGTTGATCACAACCGTGGCACCAGCGGTGGCAAAGGCGGCCATGGAGTCGGGCGTTGCCCGCGAACCCATCACCGATTGGGACGGCTACAAACGGCAACTCGAGGTGCGCTTGGGCAACGATTCCAGTTTCTCTCGCAACATCGCCACCCGCGCCGCCCGGTCCCCCAAACGCGTGGTGTTCGCCGAGGCCGAGCACTACAAAGTCCTCAAGGCTGCGGAAATGGCCATGGACGAAGGCATTGCCCACCCCATCTTGTTGGGCCGTGAAGCCCACATCACTGCGTTGATTGAAGAGAACAACCTCGAGTTGGAAGGGGCCACGATTTTGGACCCCAGAGGTGACGACCAGGCAGAACGGCGAAAGGCTTTTGGGGCGGTGCTGTTTGAGGAGCGCAAGCGCCATGGGCTTACAGCCCTTGAATCGGAGCGGCAAATGCGCCAGCGAAATTACTTTGGTTCCATGTTGGTGGAACAAGGAGAGGCAGATGCCCTGCTGTCTGGATTGACGCGCAACTACCCCAATGTGATCCGGCCTGCACTTCAGAGCATTGGCAAGGCACAAGGAGTGGACAAGGTGGCCGGGATGTACATCCTGCAGACCAAAAACGGCCCCATGTTTTTCGCCGACACCACCGTGAACACGAACCCAACGGCCCAAGACATTGTCAACATCACCTTGCTCACTGCAGAGGCTGTCAGAAACCTTCGCATTGTGCCACGCATCGCTTTGCTGAGCTACTCCAACTTTGGCAGTTCCAAGGGCCACGATGCAGAGAAAATGGCCGAAGCCGCGCGTTACCTCCATGTGCACCACCCGGAGCTTATCGTCGATGGAGAGGTGCAGGCCAACTTTGCCATGAACCAAGAAAAACTGGGAGAGAGTTTTCCATTTAGTGCCTTGCACAAGCGCCGTGTGAACACCTTGATTTTCCCCAACTTGTCCGCGGGCAACATCAGTTACAAGTTGTTGCAGGAGATGGCGGGGATGGACGCACAGGGCCCCGTGCTCTTGGGCATGAGAAAGAGCGTTCATATTTTGCAAATGGGCTCCAGCGCCAAAGAGATCCTCGACATGGTTCGTTTGGCGGTGGTGGATGCCCAAATCAAAGGCATGCAACTGTGATTCATCATCTGCACGGAAGACTCGTTGAAAAGCACCCCACTTACGTGGTGGTGGAATGCGGTGGGGTTGGCTACTACGTAGCCATCAGTCTGACCACCTTTGACCAACTTGGCGACAACGAACTAGTCAAAATCCACACCCACATGGTGGTGAGGGAAGACGCCCAATTGCTGTTTGGCTTTGCCTCAGAGGAAGAGCGAACGTTGTTTCTTTTGCTCGTTGGTGTCAATGGGGTTGGCGCCAACACGGCAAGGCTGATTTTGAGCGCCATGGACCCCGCAACGGCCTCTTTGGCGATTGCCTCTGGAGATGTCGATGCCATGAAGCGCGTCAAAGGCATCGGGGCGAAGACGGCCCAGCGGATCATCGTGGACCTTCAGGACAAAGTCATGGATTCAGGCAGCGCAGGTTCGGGGCCTTCAGGAACTTCTCAAGTGTCGAACAATACAATCAAGAACGATGCGTTGGGGGCTTTGACATCTCTCGGCTTCGACAAAACCAAATGCAACAAAGTGCTGGACCACCTCATGACAACCATGGGGAATTCAGCCACGTTGGAGGGTTTGATCAAGGCCGCTTTGCGCGAACTTTGACCTTCTACTGACGATTGAACTGGCCACGACCATGACCACCCCCTCTCCCAAAGACCGTGCACCTTGGCGGGTCCTTGCGACATTCGGCCTTGCCATTGGAGCTTGGTGGGGGATGTCCGTGTCAGTCGTGTCAGCCCAAAGCTCGGACACCACCACTTACAACCTCCCATTTCCCCATGGCAACGGGGACATGTTCAACCCCTCCGAATTCCCTGGCGGGGTCTCTCTTCAGTGGCCAAGCAACTTCAACTATGGAGTGGTGTACAACCCCTTGACGGGCATGTACGAGGTGCAGCAGACGATTGGGGATACTTTGGCCTTTCGCCCTGCAAGCCTCTTCACTCTTGAGGAGTACCTCGACTACAACATCCAGGGCAACCTCTCTGAGTTTTGGAACGAATTGCAGCTGGAAGAAGATGCCGCCTCGAAGGCATTTGCCCCCAAGCTTGAAATCGACAGCGAGCTGTTTGAGATGATTTTTGGCAGCAATGAAATTGAGATCAAGCCCCAAGGCACGGCTGAAATTTCGTTGGGATACACGTGGAACAACACTGAAAATCCTAGGATTCCAGAGCGACAAAGAAGGGCAGGCGCAGTCGATTTTGACCAACGCATCCAATTGAACATCGCTGGAAAAATTGGCGACAAAATTGAACTTGGGACCCAATACAATACCCAGTCGTTGTTTGACTTTGAAAACCAAATGAACATTGGTTTCCAAGGAGAAGAGGACGACATCCTTAAAAACATCGAAGCTGGAAACATCAGCATGCCCCTGAACAGCAGCTTGATTGTGGGGTCGCAAAGTCTTTTTGGCCTGAAGGTGGAAACGCAGTGGGGACGGCTTTACAACACCACGGTCTTCAGCCAGCAAAAGGGTGAGCGGAGCGAGATTGAAGTCGAAGGGGGCGCCCAAACCCAAGAGTTTGACATCCGGGCCGACAACTACGAGGCGAACCGGCACTACTTCTTGTCCCAATACTTTGTGGGCAAGTACGACGAGGCGATGAGGTCCTTGCCTGTTCCCAACTCGGGGGTGGTGATCAACCGGATCGAGGTCTACGTGGTGAACACGCAAGCCAATACACAAGATGTGCGAAACGTGGTCGCGTTCACCGACTTGGGGGAACACCCCGACTTCATCTCCTCCAACCTGCCTTTGGGCAACCTTACAGACAATGGGAGTATTTTTGGCGGGGCCGCCCTCGATCCAGCCACCGAGGTCGTGCCGAGCCGTGCCCCGAGCAACTACAACAACGACCTCTTCAGGAGTTTGACCTTGAACGAGGGGGTGATGGATTTCACTGGGGCCAATGAAGCGATCTCTGGTGCCATAGGTGGGAGCCTCAAGCAGGGTGTCCACTACGAGCGCGTGGGCAATGCCCGTCGATTGACCGCTTCGGAATTCACCTACAACAGCCGCCTCGGCTTCATTTCCTTGCGCCAATCGCTCAACAACGCGGAAGTGCTGGCAGTGGCCTACGAGTACACCGTCGATGGCCAAACCTACCAGGTGGGCACCCTCAGCCAGGACGGGTATGCAGCCCCTGGGTCGCTCGTGCTCAAAATGCTGAAGTCTTCTGTCACCCAAGTGAAACTAGACAACGGGGACCAGGCACCACTTTGGCGGACCATGATGAAGAACGTCTATTCCATGGGGGCATTTGGGGTGAGCAATGAAGATTTCCGACTGGACATTTGGTACAACGACCCCAATTCGGGTGTGGACTTGAACTACATCCCGAGGGCACCACTGGAAGGACAGTTGCTTGTCCAAGTATTGGGCATGGACCGCATCGACATCAATGGCATGCCGAGCCAAGACGGTGTCTACGACTACGTGGACGATGCCGCGGTGAGTGGTGGCACCATCAATAGCCAGAACGGACGGATTTTTCTGCCCTCTGTGGAGCCTTTTGGGGCCAACCTCCGCGCCCGCATTTCAGAGTATGTGGACGGGTCAGAGGAGATTGCGCTCGCAGACAAAGAAGGCGTGAAGACTGCATTGTCCCAGTCGTTGGTTTTCCAACCGTTGTACGACAGCACCAAAACAGCGGCCCAGCAAATCCCCTCTCTCAATCGCTTCCGGATCAAGGGACGTTTCCAGTCGCAGAGTTCATCAGAAATTCAGTTGAATGCCATGAACGTTCCGGAGGGGTCGGTGACGGTGACGGCAGGGGGTGTGAGGCTTGTGGAAAACAGGGACTACACCGTCGATTACAACCTTGGCCGGGTGCGCATCATCAACGACGGGTTGATGGAGTCGGGGCAAACCATCAAGGTTTCCTTGGAGTCCAACTCCCTCTTCAACATCCAAACCAAGACGCTGTTGGGCACGCGCTTTGACTACGTGGCAAGCGACAACTTCAACATTGGCACCACGTTGCTCAACATGCGTGAGCGTCCGTTGACGCGGAAGGTGAACATGGGCGATGAGCCCGTGAACAATACGGTCGTGGGCATGGATTTCTCTTGGCAAACAGAGAGCCGGTTGTTGACAGAGCTCGTGGACCGCTTGCCCTTTTACAGCACGACCGCCAAGTCTTCCTTTGACATCAGCGCGGAAGGAGCCTACCTGATCCCTGGTCACAGCCGTGCCGTAGGGAACGAAGGGACCGCCTACATCGATGACTTTGAAGGATCCCAAAGCACGATCGACTTGCGCGCCATCAACCGGTGGTTCATGGCCTCGACTCCCCGTTGGCAGGAGGCTGAATTCCCTGAGGCCCGGTTTGAGAACGATTTGAGATCGAATTACAACCGAGCGGGTTTGAGTTGGTACACCATCGATCCTTCCTTGATCAATGGAAGCGCCCTGCAAGACGGCCAGGTGGATGCAGAGATCCGCCAGGACCACCGGATGCGCCAAATCTTGCTGCGCGAGCTTTATGAAAAGGGAGACTACAGCAACAGTGCCACCGCTGGGATGCCCACCAATTTGCCCACCTTGGACATGACGTTCCGCCCTTCGGAGCGAGGACCCTACAATTACGAACCCTTCGAAGGCTCAGAGAATTCGGCTGGACTGGAAGAGGACGGCACCTTGCGCAACCCCAAAGAGCGCTGGGCGGGCGTCCAACGGGCTCTGACCACAACGGACTTTGAAGCCGCCAACATCGAGTACATCCAGTTTTGGTTGATGGACCCTTTCAACGAGGACTCCGAAAACGAGTCAGGGGGCAGGCTCTTGATCAACTTGGGCAACGTCAGTGAAGACGTACTCAACGACAGCCAGCTTGAATTTGAAAACGGGTTGCCGTCGGCCAACAATACGGAGTTGGAGACCGACACCAGCACATGGGGCATTTACCCCGACCCCACTACGTTCAATGTGGTCAATGCCTTCGACAACAGCACCAACGACTACAGCAGCCAAGATGTGGGCCTCGATGGATTGAATTCTGCAGGGGAGCGCACCTTTTTTTCCCCTTGGTTGGATGGGCTGGAAACGGAATTGTCATCGGATGCTTTTGCGCAATACCAAACAGATCCGTCCGCCGATGACTTCAGGTACTTCCGAGATCCGGATGCCCAAGCAGAAGGCGAGGACATCTTGGAGCGTTATCAATTCTTCAGCCGCTACGAAGGCAACTCCAACACCCAGCAGCCATTTGGTTACCCGATCACTTCAACGACCATCCCCAACACAGAAGACATCAATGAGGACTTGACCCTCGGAACCATTGAATCCTACTACCAGTATGAGATTCCTCTTACGGTGGCCGACTTGTCGCCCGACAACATTGGCAAGGGCTATCTGTCCGACATTTTGGAAACGGTGTCCAAGACGAACGGTGCCGGTGAGCAACGTCCGATCAAGTGGTACCAATTCAAGATTCCTGTCAAGGAGTTTGATCAGGCACTCAATGGCATCAGCGACTTCCGTTCCATCCGTTTCATGCGGATGATCATGAAGGATTTTGGCGAGCCTGTGACGCTGCGCTTTGCTCGGTTGGAATTGGTCCGCGGGGAGTGGCGACGGTACGAGCAGAATTTGGCCGGCCTTCAGGAGGTTGAGGTCGACGACCCCACCGGGACGCAATTCGCTTTGACTGCCGTCAACTTGGAGGAGAACGGAGTGCGCACCCCGGTTCCTTACGTGATTCCTCCGGGCATCAACCAGGAAATCGACCCCTCCAACCTGAACCAGCGAAGGCTCAACGAGCAATCGCTCTCCTTGGAAGTCTGTGGCCTGGAAGATGGTGATGCACGGGCGGCGTACCGAAACATCAACTTCGACATGCGGATGTACGAGCGCCTCAAGATGTTCGTGCACGTGGAAGCGGGCCGTCAAGATGAAATCTTGAACCAAGGTGATGTGACGGCCTTCGTGCGTTTGGGAAGCGACTACGACCAGAACTACTATGAATACGAGATTCCGCTCAAACCGACGCCCATCGACGACAATTCGGTGTCGACCCTCTCCGGCTATGACATTTGGCCGCTCGAGAACAACATCGACATCAACCTCGACTCCCTGCGCTTGCTGAGTTTGGACAAATTGCGGAACCGCTATGTCAACGGGGACTTGAGTCCGACGGGGGTGTATTCTGTGGTGAACGATGGCAAAAGGCTCTCTGTGAAGGGCAATCCTACGTTGTCCAATGTGGTCACCATCATGGTGGGCATCCGCAACCCCGACAAAGACCTTGAGCAGCCCCTTTGGACGTCGGACGACGGACAGCCCAAATGCGCGGAGATGTGGGTCAACGAGTTGAGGCTCTCCGGATTCAATGAAGAAGGGGGTTGGGCGGCTGTCGCCCAGGCGAACGCCACCTTGGCAGACCTCGCGAATGTCAGCGTGGCCGCCAACATGTCGGTGCCGGGTTGGGGAGGTCTTGAGCAACGCGTGCAAGAGCGGCAACGGGAGACCATACAGGGTTTGGACGCCAATGGAACGATCCAACTTGGCAAGCTGTTTCCTGAGAAGCTTGGGGTGACCCTACCGATGTACTTGGGCTACAGCAACCAGACGAGCACTCCTCAATTCGACCCCTTGTCCCCCGATGTGGAAATGGAAGATTTGGCCGCCATTGCAGACCAAATCAACAACCCTGACGATGTGGACGCCATCGATTCACGACAGCGCGATGCACGTACGATCAACCAAGTGCGCAGCATCAACTTCTCCAACGTCAAGATTGCACCTCAATTTGGAAAGGGCGGAGGGAGCAAGGACCGGAATTCTAGGAACAGGGGATCCAACGACGCCAACGGCGACAAACTCACCCAGGACCGTGAACGCTTTGGCAGCAACAACCCGGGCTCAAGGGGCGGCGGTGGCCGAGGTGGCAGCAACAGCAGCAAGGGCCTCTTTTCGCTTCTGAACCCTGCGAATTTCTCTGCCAACTACAGTTTCAATGAGCAGTACCGGCAGGACATCTACACCGACAACTTCCGCAATGTTGAACATCGCGGGGCGTTGAACTACAGCTGGCAACCCAAGCCCAAAAAGAGGTCCCCCTTCTCGAAGGTGGGCTTCCTTCGCAACTCGGAGTACTTGAAGTGGATCCGAGATTTCAATTTCTATTTGCTCCCCAAGCAAATCTCGGCATCGAACCAGATGCAGCGGATGTATGAAGTCAGTCAGGTGCGCGACAACATGGAGGCACTGAACCCGGGTCTTGGACTGGAGCCCATCATCACCCCACAGGTTGTGAAGACTTGGACATGGAACCGGAACTACACGGTCAAATACGACCTGACTCAATCCTTGAAATTGGACTACCAGGGGACAGCGCAGGCCTTGATCATGGAGCAGGCTGGAGAAATCCCGGACGAAGTGGATGACCCGGATGGGTACAATGCTTACCGGGATGAGGTGCAATCGAGTTTGATGGAAGGTGGGGAGTTGACGACGTACAACCACCAGGTGAATGGCACGTACAAGCTGCCTTTGGACAAGCTGCCATTGACCGATTGGATCAGTGCCGACACACGTTACCAAAGTTCGTTCCGCTGGGACAGGGCACCGTTTTCTCAAGACACGCTGGGGAGCACCATTCAAAACAGCCGCAACGTCAGCCTCAATGCGCAGGCGAACCTGAAGAACTTCTACAACAAGGTGCCCTTTTTGAAGGAAATCAACAACAAGCGCCGCCCCAGGCCCAAAGACAGGGAAGTCAGCAATGAAAGACGCGACGGTTTTGGCAATTTGGAAGAGGAAGAAGAGAAGGAAAAGCGCAACATCAACCCCATCGAGCACATCCTGCGTTTTGCCATGGGGTTGCGCAACGTGTCCGCCACGTATGCCCGGAACGAGGGCACGTTGCTTCCTGGATATGCCGAGCAGGCCAATTATGGCGGCTTCAACCGAGATTTTGGCGCGCCGGGACTGCCATTTTTGCTGGGCCACCAAAGCACGGACCTCTACGGAAATGGATTTGGAGATGGCACTTTTGCCCAGGAGGCAGCATCGAATGGCTGGTTGGTGCAGCAGTCCAACTTGAACAACCAGTACACGGAATCGTACAGCGAGAACTTCAACGCCCGTGCCAGTTTGGAGCCCATCCGGGACTTCAAGTTGGAGCTGACAGCGAACCGCAACATCAGCAAGAACTACCAAAGCTTCTTTCGCTACGACGACGACCTGCAAGACTACGTCAACGAATCGGCCAACGAAACCGGGAACTTCACAGCTACAGTGATGACTTGGCCCACAGCATTTGTGGACGATGACAGCACCTACACCAACTCCGTTTGGGAGTCCTTCCTTAGCGGCAGGCGCTTTGTAAGTGAGCGACAAAATGAGCTCAATTACAACGATGACTTGAACGAGATTGGGTACGCGCCAGGATTTGGTCCCAACAGCCAGAATGTGGTGATTCCAGCCTTTATGGCAGCCTACCTTGGACTCGATGCGGAGGAAGTGCCTTTGGATGTCTTCGACGCTCCGGTCAGGCCCAATTGGAGGGTCAGCTACGATGGGTTGTCCAAAAACCCAACCTTGAAGAAGAAGTTCAAGCGTTTCAATTTGAACCACACCTACCGCAGCACCATGTCCTCCTCGTACACCACGAACCTCAGTTTTGAGGGGGATGAGTCAGGCCGCCCAGTCGCCACGGACCAAGGAGAATACCAGGATTACATCGCCCAGAGGCAATTCAACACTGTCACCATCTCGGAGCAATTGTCTCCTTTGATTGGGCTGGACATGAGTTTGAAAACGGCGAGCAACAACGAGCCCCAAATCAAATTGGAGATCACGAGAGACCGAAACGTGAATTTGGGCTTGTCCAATTATCAAATCACGGAAACCAAAACGAGGGGCGTGGTCATTGGGGTTGGATACAAATTTGACGATGTCCCCAACCCTTTCTTGAGGACCTATGGCAAGCTGCCCATCAAGATGCTCAAGAAGACGGATTTCTTGGTCCGCTGTGACGTCAACATCCGGGAGAACAGCACGGTCATTCGCAAGATGGTCGAGCAACAAAACCAGGTCACTGCGGGACAACGTCTTATCTCCATAAAATTGAGCGGTGACCTCGAGGTGAGTGACAAGATGACCTTGCGCATGTTCTACGACCAGCAAATCAATCAGCCCAAGGTGTCTACGTCCTTCGCGACGACCAACATCAGCTCTGGCATTGCCCTTCGCTTCAACTTGACCCAGTAAGGGTGAGTTGCGCACGAAATTGGGTGGACTGATTGTAACTTTACCACATGAACATTCCAGACAACCTGAAGTACACCAAGGAGCACGAATGGGTGCGTCTTGAGGGTGACATTGCTGTGGTGGGGATCACGGATTTTGCCCAAGGTGAATTGGGGGACATCGTTTTTGTCGAAGTGGAGACGGTGGACGAGACGTTGGATGCGGATGAGGTGTTTGGCACCATTGAAGCGGTGAAGACGGTCAGTGATTTGTTCTTGCCCGTGACCGGAGAAATTGTGGCTTTCAATGAAACGGTCGAAGACGATCCTTCCCTTGTGAACAGCGACCCTTATGGCGAAGGATGGCTGATCAAAATCAAAGTCGCCAACCCAACCGATGTGGAGCAGTTGCTCGACGGGGCCGCGTACAAAGCGGTCTGCGGCTGACCCCCTTTCAATGGCTTGGACCTCTGGTGTAGGCCCCCGAGTGTACTGGTGTCCTGTGGCATGGAGTCTAGGGGTGGTCCTGATGCATGCACTGCCAGGGAACGATTTGAAGGCAGACTCGTGGTGGGCCCTTTGGCATTTGGACAAGTGTTTGCATGTCCTGGCCTTTGGAGGAAGTGTGATGACGTGGGCCATTGCTTTGGCCAAACAACGCGTGGGGCAAGCATCATGGAGCTTGGAGGTTGCGCTGCTCGGCAGCGCGCTGATTTTCGGCACGGTCCTTGAGTCTTGTCAAGGTGCGTGGATGCCGGGACGTTTTGCCGATTGGAGAGACGTGGTGGCGGACGGAGTGGGTGCTGGACTGGCTCTTGGCGCCTTTCAGCTCATCTTTGGTCGCAGACCGGGCAGAATCGCAAACGATTGATTAATTTCACACCCTCAAACCAGGCGTATGCTACGTAGAAAGACCCCTCAAGCTGACCTCGAAAACAAGCGATCCACCTGGAGAGCCTTGGGATTTGTGGCCTCATTGTCCCTCATTTTGTCTGCGCTGGCGTGGACATCTTACGATGTGGCCATCACCCGTTCCCTTGATTTCGAGGCGGACTTGCTCGAAGACGAGGAAATCCCCGTCAACGTCGTGACCCCTCCACCGCCTCCTCCACCTCCACAGCAAACCACCGTGATTGAAATCGTTGACGACGAAGAAGAGATCGAGGAGGAATTGGAGATTGAAGACATTGAGCTCGACGAAGACACCGAGATTGAAATCATCGAGGACGAGGAGAATTTTGAAGAGGACACGCCCTTTATGATTGTCGAGAACATGCCTGCCTTTGGGCCTTGCACGTCCATGCGGGGTGACGAACGTCACCAATGCACTCAGATGGAGATCATCCGTTACGTCAGTTCCAACACCAAGTACCCTCCCATCGCCAAGGATGCGGGCATCCAAGGGACAGTCTTTGTCTACTTTGTGGTGGGCAAAAATGGCAAGGTGAAGGATGTCAAGGTCCTCAGAGAAGTCGACCCCCGTTTGGACAAGGAGGCCATGCGTGTGGTGGAAAGCTTGCCTCAGTTTGAGGCCGGTCAGCAGCGTGGGAAATCGGTGTCTGTGCAGTACACCATTCCAGTGAAATTCGTCATCCGCTGAACCAGCGCACGGCGTCGAACCATCCGTCGATGGCCATCAGGTCATAGACCACAAAGAGGAGTGCCCCCATGGGCATTCCTCTTTTTGCATAGAGGTACACGCTGAGGGAATCGATGACGATCCAATACAGCCAGTTGACGTCATCCCCTTGGACCATCCACCATGTGGCCATAACGCTGAAGACGGTGGTGAAGGCATCCAACCTTGGCATCGCCGACCCCCTCTTTTGAAGCCACGGCGCCACCCAGGCACAAGCCAAAAGGCCCAACGCGATGGCGGTCGCGTGCCACGGCCATCCATGAGAGGTCATCGCCCAGGAAGCGTCCGCTGCCAGCCATGCGCCATAGCCAGCCATGACGATGTAAAAGCCATGAAGGGCTGTTTCGGCTTTCAGACGGTGGTGCCAGCACGCCCACCCCATGGCCAATCCTCCTGCCGCTGCAAAAACGTAGGCCAAGGGCAAGGCGCCTTGCAGGTACAAGTAGGTGTAGGCCAAATTCAATCCCACTCCCAACCATTCTGCTGCCCTCACCATGGCCAATTCGACAGAATATGGTCGAGACGATCTTCCACGGTGTTTCCCTCTGCGATCAGATGATGGCGATGGGTCAAGTGCTCGCGGTATTGGTTTTCCAAGGCCAAGCGATCTTCAAGTCGTGGCAAAGAGCGAAGCGGATCGGGTTCCCAAGTGGCCAAGGTTGGGCACAGAATGTACAGATCGACACGAGGTTGAGGCGGTGCTAGGGGGTGCCAACTGAAGCCAAGAACAGACTCTGACCAAAGACGAAGGACGAGGTCCCCCGTGTCACAAATCACCCCTGGCGCGCCCGCCGCCGCATGTTGGGCTGCCACCGTGGTTTGCGCTTCATGCAGCGCATCAAAGGTGGAGGCATCGATGGAGTTTCCGAGCACGTCCGGATGGTTTCTGGCTTCCTCCTCCGCGCAAGGCCAGCCAAGATGGGCCGCCAGCGCTTGGGACAGGCTGGTCTTCCCGGAATTCTCAACGCCAGTGACCACGACTCTGCGAAAGGACATGGAAGAATGCATGGAGAAAAGTTAGGGGGCGTTGGATTGGACGGGGTCATCGAACTCGCAGAGACATGGCTCTGACATGTTCAATTCCACTGTGGGAAGAAGGCTTTTGAGGAATTCTTGCTCCTCGGCAGTCATTTCATTGTGCAACAAATCCAATGCCTGCAGCGACGGAAGGTCTCCCAGCGAAGCCGGAAACCTTGCCAACACATTGCCCCAGAGTTCCAAGATTTTCAAGGACGCCATCTTGTCGATGTCCAAGGGGATGGCAGGGATGTAGTTTTCGCCCATGCTGATTTGAGTCACCAAAGGCATGTCCAACAAAACGACAGGAAAGACGTCGAATTGGTTGTGATCGGCCAGAATCGCCCGCAAGTCGGTCAATTCGGAGAGCCATTTGGGCAAATCGCGAAGTTTGTTTCGGTTGAGCACGAGGTACTTCAAATCTGGGAGCTGTTCCAAGGTCCGAGGCAAGTACTTGAGACGCTGGCGACTCAAATCCAAGGCTTGGACGATTTCGCCCCTGCGTTGGGCTTGCAGCGCCATGCCCACATTGTCGTGCCAAACCACCTCCTTGTCCAGCCCCTGGATGGCTTGCCGGCGCGCCTGCCCCCAGAGTTCCTGCATGCCCAATCCACCCCAGATGGCAACTGCCAGCATCCAAGTTCGGGCAATGCATGACCAAGAAAGATGCAAACTGCTCACAAGGAGGAAGGGGTTTGATGAATGGGCAGTGGCCATGGGGTGCCTTCAAGAAGGATCAGTGCGCTCTTACGGTCTTGGTGCAGGGCGGCCTGAAGCTCGGTTTTGGATCCAAACTTCACCTCCCCACGCATCCAATGCATCCACCGCAAATGAAGGGTTTCTCCATACCAATCGCCTTCTGCACCGATGACATGCACCTCCAAAGAAAGCGACGTTTCTTCTTGGATGGTGGGTCGTTGTCCCACATTGGCCATGGCTGGATGCCAGGTGCCATCAGGGGTTTGGCACCACAAGGCATACACCCCTCGCGAGGGCAACAACTTCAGCGGGTCGTCAAGCTTCAAATTGGCCGTTGGAAACCCCATGGTTCTGCCGATGGCGTCTCCTCGCACAACCTTGCCCGAAGTAGGGTAGGGCGTCCCCAACCAAGCGTTGGCCTCTGCCATGTTGCCCTTTCGCAGGGCATCGCGGACCTTGGTCGAGCTGACACGGACATTTTGGACCCTGTGGGCATCCAAGGCTTCCACTTGGAACCCAAGGGCTTCTCCGAGTTGGACCAGGGAGTCGAAGTCACCGGCGCGGTGCCTTCCAAAACGATGGTCGTCCCCGATGACCACAGCCACAGGCTGAATGCAATCGCCCAGGAGAGTTTTTGCATATTCCCAAGGTGTCATGTGGGCAAGCTCCTGGGTGAAGGGTTGAAGGACCAAGTGGTCGAGCCCCGTCTCTTCAAGAAGTGAACACCGTTCGTTGAGGGTGTTCAAAAGTTGAAGGCCGTGGTGCTCAGGATCGAGGACTGTACGGGGGTGTGGATGGAAACTCAACAGGGTGGTTGTGGCCTTGTGACGGTCCGCAACCTCCCGCAATTGCTGCAACACAGCCCGATGTCCAGCGTGCACACCGTCGAAGGTTCCCACGGTCAACACCGTGCGTGGTTGGCCTTCAGAAACCTTCAGAAAATCCGCTGCGTTGAGATGCACTCGCACTTCACAAAGTTAGGTGCGGAAATTCGACCAAGACGAACTATTTTTGACCCCGATTTCATTGATCAAATTGAACCCCAATGTCCGCACAAGGAACCATTGCCCAAGTCATCGGCCCCGTCGTTGACATCCGATTCCCTCAAGGAGTTGAACTCCCTAGAATACTCGACGCCTTGGTGATTGAGCGCGAGGGAGGAAAACTCATCCTCGAAACCCAAAAGCACATCGGTGAAGACACCGTCCGCGCCATCTCCATGGAAGCGACGGAAGGTTTGAGCCGAGGGATGGCCGTCCATGCGACTGGAACGGGCATCACCATGCCGACGGGAGAAGGCATCAAAGGAGGATTGTTCAACGTGGTTGGAGAGGCCATTGATGGCATCCAAGGCCGTTCATTCGGCGAAGGTCGGAGCATCCACCAGGCCCCTCCTCGCTTTGAGGACCTCAGCACGTCCACAGACGTGTTGTTCACAGGCATCAAGGTCATTGATTTGATCGAGCCTTACGCCAAGGGAGGAAAGATTGGTTTGTTTGGAGGTGCAGGTGTCGGCAAGACGGTCCTCATCATGGAGCTCATCAACAACATTGCCAAAGGCTATGAGGGCATCTCGGTGTTCGCCGGTGTTGGGGAGCGCACCCGTGAGGGAAACGACTTGCTTCGTGAGATGATCGAATCAGGCGTCATCAAATACGGCGATGCTTTTGTGGAGTCGATGGAAGAAGGTGGATGGGACTTGACCAAGGTTGACAACAAAGAATTGGAATCAAGCCAAGCCACCTTGGTCTTCGGTCAGATGAACGAGCCTCCAGGAGCTCGTGCGCGTGTGGCTCTTTCTGGTCTTACTGTGGCGGAGTACTTCCGCGACGGAGACGAGCAAAGCGGTGGACGTGACATCCTGTTCTTTATCGACAACATCTTTCGATTCACACAAGCGGGTTCTGAGGTGTCGGCCCTTTTGGGACGGATGCCATCCGCAGTGGGGTACCAGCCAACTTTGGCAACCGAGATGGGCGCCATGCAAGAGCGCATCACCTCCACGAAGCGTGGCTCCATCACTTCGGTGCAGGCGGTCTACGTCCCTGCAGATGACTTGACCGACCCTGCCCCGGCAACAACGTTTGCCCACCTGGACGCCACTACGGTGCTTTCGAGGAAAATCGCGTCTTTGGGCATTTACCCTGCGGTGGACCCCCTTGATTCGACGAGCCGGATTCTAACCCCAGACGTGGTTGGAAAGGAGCACTACGATACCGCCGAAAAGGTGAAGGAGACCCTTCAGCGCTACAAGGAATTGCAAGACATCATCGCCATTCTCGGAATGGATGAATTGAGCGAAGAGGACAAGCAAACGGTGAACCGCGCACGTCGCATCAGCCGTTTCCTTTCTCAACCTTTCCACGTGGCCGAGCAATTCACAGGCATTGAAGGCGTTTTGGTGCCCATCGAGGATACCATCAAAGGATTCAATATGATTTTGGACGGTGAACTCGATCAGTACCCAGAGGCGGCCTTCAACTTGAAGGGCAACATTGAGGAGGTGATTGAGGCCGGTGAAAAAATGTTGGCGGAAGCCTGATCGCCATGACGGTGGACATTCTTACCCCAGACGCCAAGCTTTTCTCCGGTGAGGCCACCTATGTGGGCCTCCCTGGATCGGATGGAAGCATGGGCATTTTGGACCATCACGCCCCTTTGGTGACCACCCTCAAGGCGGGTCAGGTGGTGGTGCGTTCGCAAGAAGGGGAACAGTCCTTTGAGGTCAAGGGAGGAAGTGTTGAAGTCTTGAACAACACCGTCACGGTCTTGGCGGAGTGAGGTTCTGACATCCTCCGACTTTTCAAAAAACGCGGTCCAATGGCCGCGTTTTTTGTGGAAGGTCATGGATGGTGGTAGGGTTCTCCTTTGAGGATGGTGTGGGCCCGGTAAAGCTGTTCTGCGGCACAAACCCGAATGAGTTCATGCGGAAATGTCAGCTTGCTCAATGACCACGTGCCATGGGCTTGGGCCCGCAAGGAGGGATCAAACCCATAGGCGCCCCCCACCAAAAAGGCCGTGTGACGAAGTCCTCGGTTCATCAACCCCTGGAGGTGCTTGGAAAGGTCCATCGACCCCATCTGAGGTCCATGCTCATCGAGCAAGACCAAATGGTCGACACCCTGCAAGAATTTGGATGCGGCCACCGCCTCCTCTTTCATGACCCTCTTGGGGTCCGCCTTGGCGAATTTCCCCTTAAGGTTGGGGGTCTCGATGTACTGGTACTTGGTGTAACGCGACAACCGTTGGTTGTACATGTCCAGGCCCTCTTTCACCCAAGGCTGTCCGGTCTTGCCAATGGCGATCAAACTCAATTGCATGATGCAAAGCTAGGGTGGGAAAGGTTGACACGTCGTGCTGTGGGACGGCGTATCTTCGCCTCATGTGGACGAAAGCGATGAAGCAAATGGTGGCCTTGGCCCTCGAAGAAGACCTTGGCCCAGGAGATTGCACCTCTGAATCGAGCGTCCCTCGGGAGTTGGTCCACGAGGGGTTCATTCTGGCCAAAGAGCAAGGGATTGTCGCAGGCATCGAGGTGGCGAGGCATGTGTTTGAATTGGTGGACAAAGACGTTGTCTTCGAACCGCTGATGGAAGATGGCTCGGCTGTGGAGGTTGGCGACACCATCCTGCGGTTGAAGGGCCAAGCACGCAGCATCCTTTCAGGGGAGCGTTTGGCACTCAACTTCATGCAACGGATGAGTGGTGTGGCCACCATGGCGCATCAGGCGACCACGCTGCTAGAGGGCACAGGAGCGCAGGTCTTGGACACGCGAAAAACCACGCCTGGCTTGCGGGCCTTTGAGAAATGGGCGGTGTCTTTGGGGGGTGGAGCGAACCATCGGATGGGCCTTTACGACATGATTTTGATCAAGGACAACCACGTCGATTATGCAGGAAGCATGTCGGCTGCCTTGCGGGGAGTCAAGCACTACTTTGACCAAGGGCATCCAAGGGTGCCGGTGGTCGTGGAGGTGCGTTCCTTGGAGGAATTGAGGGAAGCACTGACCTCTTCTGCCCAAGAGCAGTTGACCTTGACAAGGCTGTTGCTGGACAACTTCGCACCGTCAAAGGCCCGCGAGGCCGTCGAAGAGGTGGCGGGGGCCCTTCCTTTGGAGGCCTCAGGCGGCATTGACCTCTCTACACTGCGCTCCTATGGGGAGGCAGGCGTGGACTTTGTTTCGATGGGAGCCTTGACACACAGCGTCAAAAGTTTGGACTTGTCCTTGAAATCACAACCGCACCTCTCCGCATGAGTCTGCCCGATGGTCCCTTTTTTCGTTGGTTGGCCAAAGTTCCTTTGGTCCTCAGAGCCAAAGCCTTTTTGAGGCGTTTGCAGCCATGGGGCCAGGAGGGAATGAATGTTTATGATGTGCTCCGCTTTTTTTTGATGGGCCTCATCGATGGTGCGGTGGCGACCCGCGCGGCCGCCATTTCTTTTCGGCTGTTCCTTGCCTTTTTTCCTGCAGTGATTTTCCTTCTCAGCATTCTTCCACACACGCCGTTGGAGACAGAGGCCGTGATGGAGGCCTTGCGGTTCCTGTTCCCGGGAGACACCGCGTCTTTGTTCGAGCAAACGGTCGCCGACTTGCTCGAAAAGACCCAAGGGGCTTTGTTGTCTGTGGGTTTTGTGCTGACCCTGTACTACGCTTCGAGCAGCGTGCATGCTGTGTTGTCGGGCTTCAACGAAAGCGCGCTGTTGGACCAAAAAGGCAACCCTTGGCTTTTGCGTATCTGGTCCATGTTCCTGCTGATCCTGTTGGTGGTGATGTTGGGCTTGGCGGTGCTGTTGATTGGCTTTAGTGGGGATTTGTTGATGTGGGCCCAAGGGCAAGGTTGGCTGCCAGGGGCATCCGTGCCATGGTTCAATTTGGCCCGTTGGATCGGGGCGGTTGCGTTGACTTACAGCTCGGTGACGTTGTTGTACAACGTGGGACATTGGGACCGACTCAAATGGAGAACGGCCACGCCTGGGGCGGTCATGACCACCCTGTTCATCGTGCTGCTGTCCGTGGGGTTCAGCTTCTTCATTGCACAAGTGAACACCTACAACCGTTTGTATGGCTCCCTTGGGACGCTGATGCTTCTCCTGGTCTGGGTCAATGCGAACAGTGCCCTTCTGTTGTTGGGATTTGAATTGGATGCCAGCATTGAAAAAGCAAGACGGGAGGCCATGTCCAAGTTTTCACCTTCGAAGGGTGAATGAACAAACGGCGGAGCCCTTGTCCACGTGAAGGACCCATGGTTACTTTGGTGCCATGAAGCAATCTCTCTCTTTCCTCTTGGCGTTCCTGTTGGGCTTGGGCACAGTTTGGTCACAATCCAATCCCCTCTTGGGCAAGTGGAAGACCAAAGACGATGAAACCGGGCGCATCAAAAGCATTGTTGAAATCACCGAACGGGAAGGCCAGTTCTATGGCACCGTCGTGGAACTTTTCAGGTTGCCCGATGAAGACCAAGACCCTTATTGTGACAAATGCGACGACGACAGGAAGGACAAGCGGGTGCTTGGCATGGAAATCGTCCGTGGCATGCAGGCAGATGGGGAAATGGAGTGGGAGGATGGCACCATTTGCGACCCCAAGAAAGGGAGCGTGTACGACTGCGAAATGTGGTTTGAAGACGGAAACATGGACGTGTTGAAGGTCCGTGGGTACATCTTTTTCTTGTTTCGAACGCAAGACTGGTACCGCGTCACGGAGTAAGACCTTACGACCAACGTTTGTTCCATTCCTGAGTCACCTCAGGAAGGCCACCGGTGGCCCAGGCAAGGGTCAACACCGTTCCACCCGCTGCGCCACCGGCCAACACAGCTGCGCCCAGCCACATCAGTTTGGACCAGCCCAGCGCTGCGGGCACTGGAACCAAGTGGGATGCTGTACCGACAAGGAGGGCGAGGCCTGCCACGGTCCACCATGCCTTCGAGAAGGGGTGGATCCTGAACAGCCTCCACATCATGCTCGTCCGCCATCCCATGTTCCAAACCCCCGTCATGGCGGTGGCCAAGGCGGCGCCTTCAATGCCCCAGCCGAGCCAGTGCATGAAGGCATAGTTGGTGGCGACAGTCATGACGACAAGTCCCAAATTGATGGGCAGGGCCAACTTGTAGCGCGAGGAGAATTGAAGGATGGGTCCTGCAGTGCCTCCTGAAGCTTCTGCCACATAGGTCAGGCCCACCGCCAACACCACCCACTGAAGGCCTTGATAGCCTTGGGGGAGCGCCTGATTTAGCCATGGCATCCCAGACCAGATCGCCACCAACAGAGAAGCCGTGATGGCCAGTTGAACGCGTGCGGATTGTTGAAGTTGGCCACCACTTTTTTCAGGTCCCTCCTGTGCCACAGCTTTGGCCGTCAGGGACCGCAAAATGGGCCCCATGGCCCTCGTGGGCATGGCCACTACGGTGGCAATGAAGAAGGCAAAGGTGTAACGAGGGACGGTGGCCAATCCGAGCAACGCCCCCACCATCACGAAGTCGAGGTTTTTGGACACGACCCTCGCGCTGCTGTTCCAAAACGCGTAAAGGCTGTACTCCATGAATGGCCGGGCATCCTCTTTAAGGTTGGGTGTCCCAAGGCGCACCCCGGTTCCGTAGGCCTCGATGAACATGAAGACCACCGCCGCGGCATACGTGATGAGAAACCACCGGAAGAACGTTTCAAAAGGCATGTGCCCCATCAAGTAGAACACCGCCAGGGCCAAATAGGACCCTTTGAGCCAAACTTCTTGGATGAGGGTGACGTGCACGGTGCGCATGCGGTGGATCAAGGCAGACCGAAGCAAGAGCATGGCGAGGTAGGCGGCCGCCATGAGGACAAAGGCCCCCATTCGGTCTTGAAGCAACCATCCGGCATTGGCGTCGAGTTTGGTCAGCCATGCGGATGGGGCCAAAGCCGCCCCCACGCCAAACATGCCCAGGGCCATGGCAGGCATCATGCACAAAGTGAACAGCATGGAGGATTCACGTTGGGCATCGCCCTGGGCCGACGGCAAGAAGCGAAGGATGGCCCCAGGGGTACCAAGCGCCAAGACTTGGGCCAAGATGGTGCCCCATGCAGTCAAAATGCGCAACAGCCCCCATCCTTCTTCAAACCCTTCGAAGGCCTTGGGCAACACAAACATGGTATTGACCGCACCCAAGACGAGTCCTGTGGCCAATGCCAGGGAGTTGCGTGCAGATTGTTTGGCGACGATGCCCATGGGGTGCAAGTTCGTGGGAAATCAGAAGGAAAAGTTGTCCGTAGGATCCAAGACGACGCAATGTTCGCAGTATTTGGCGTCCGATTTGTGCTCCAAGACATTTTCCGTGGCCGCAAATTCGGTCAATCGATCGGCCAACCAATGGACAAATGTTTCTGCGTGATGTGGAAGGATCAGAGGTTCGCCATCGATGCGCAGGGAGAGCAATCCCTCCCGCACATTCCTTCCAGAGCGGATGGCGGCCAAAACACCTTTCTCCCCCTCCTCAGCGCTCAAGGTGGCCAATACCATGGTGGCGTAAACGATCAATTGCAATGCCTTGGGTTTGTCGCCATCCTCGAGTTGCGCCGTCCAATCGCCCTTGAGTTTGAGTTCTTTTGCCTCCACTTTCCCCGACTTGTAGTCCACCACCCTTGGTACACCTCGCACCGTTTCGCGCCTGTCGGCAATCCCTCGAAAGGCCATGGCCCCAAAGGCGGTTCCAGGATGGTCTGAACGGAGCTTCTGCTCCAGTTCGACGATCTGTGGGGCTGGCGTCCCAGAAGCCAATTCACCCTTCTCCTGACGGAGAAATTTTTGGATGGTGGCGCGTGCAATTTCGAGCTGCAAAACATTCTCACCCCGATGCACCAAAGAGGCATTGTATTCACTTTCCAAAGCCTGTTCCAGAAGGATGTCAATCGATGCGGCGACGTGGTCCAAATGTCCTGTTGTCAAGAGATGACCCTGTGCC
>CAWVVM010000011.1:0-68699 GCA_963933635.1 uncultured Flavobacteriales bacterium | reverse complement strand
GTTGGTCCTGTTGGTCCTGTTGGTCCTGTTGGTCCTGTTGGTCCTGTTGGTCCTGTTGGTCCTGTTGGTCCTGTTGGTCCTGTTGGTCCTGTTGGTCCTGTTGGTCCTGTTGGTCCTGTTGGTCCTGTTGGTCCTGTTGGTCCTGCTGGTCCTGTTGGTCCTGCTGCTCCTGTTGGTCCTGTTGCTGCATCATACGTTTTGCAAGGGCCAAATTGTAACGCGCGTCATCATCGCCTGGGTTGATGCGAAGAGCCTCCTTGGCGTGCTGTTCAGCGACGTCAGGACGCTGGTCCATGAGGGCGCTCACCGAGGCATTGTAGTGTGCATTCCCTGCAAGGTCCAATGGGCCAAGACGCTTGGCGGCACGCCCAAAGCTCTTGGCCGCTGAGGACCATTCTTCTGCTTTCATTTGGGCACATCCTTGGTTGTACAATGCCACCCCACTCACGTCCATGTCAGAGGCTGCCAGGCCAAACGCCTCAATAGCTGCCTCTGCGTCTTCCTGTTCAAAGGACTGGGTGCCATCTACCAAGTTGGCCTTCGTCTCTAAGGATTGGGCTTGCATCCAGGGAGACCATGCAAGCAGAATACAGGCGGATGCCCATGTTTTGGTCTTTCTGAATGGGCGAGCAGGCAAGAGAGATTCCACCAACAGAAGGCAGACCGCAAGGATGAGCCAAGGCATGAGCCAATGCTCGTAATCCACAAAGCTCACAGAGGCCACCGCAGCTGTTTCAAGGTTCTCTTTGAAGTCCAAAAATGGAGTCAACTCCACAAAGCCTTGACCTGCTCGGATGTAGGTGCCGCTTCCAGCTTGTGCAGATTCCAACAGGGTGGATTCGTCCAGGCGAGAAACCACAGGGTTGCCCGATGCATCTTCTCTGAAGCCAGAGGGACGCCCCCTGGAGTCAAAGGCAGGAATGGGGGATCCATCCAATGTGGCGAGCCCCATGAAATGGACAGAACCTCCTTCTTCTGCCACCTTGCGGGAGGCGGCCACAATGTCATCTTCGTGGTTTTCTCCATCCGTGATGACGACCACGGCACGTGCGGCTTCACTGTTGACGTCAAATCCTTTCCAGCACGTCTCGACGGCTCGACCCACAGCTGTTCCCTGCACACTGACCATTCCGGGGTGCACTGATTCAAGGAACAGCTTCACAGCTTCTGCGTCAGTGGTCAATGGGCATTGGACATAGGCTTCGCCTGCAAACACCACCAAGCCAACCCTGTCCCCTGGAGTTTGTCCCATGAGCCGCTCGACCGTTCGCTTGGCAAGATCCAATCGGGGCATTCCGACATCTTCTGCAAGCATGCTGTTGCTGACGTCCACGGCGACCATCAAGTCCACCCCTTCGGACTCTACTTCTTCGAGTTGACTTCCCATTTTGGGGTCCAACCATCCGATGACCAGCGCAGCCAGCGCACACCTCCAGAGCAGAAACTTCCATGCAGGCTGGAAGAGCGTGTATCCAGAAAACACGGAATCCAACCTCGGGGCGTCCGCCAGTTGCTTGACGGCGCGGTGTCTCCAGCGAAGATGGACCAACATCAGCAGGGTGCTGAGAGAAGTGAGGAGCAACAGAGGCCAGGATTCCATCCGATCAAAAGTGAGGCTGGGCACCAAGGCACGGGCAGAAACCCATGCGGCCGCCAAGCCCGCCCAAAAAAGACATTCCAAGAACAGAAGCAAGCCTAGAACAGGTCGTATGGAGCCGTACTTTTTCACGCCTGCAGGGATTTGAAGGTGGTCGTACGGAGCAGCATTTCCATGCCCATGGCGAAAAGGGCCAAGGCAATCCACGGAGCGCCGGCTTCGCTTTTGCGCTGGTAGCGAAGCACGTTGAATTCAGTTTTTTCGAGGGCGTCAATCTCCGCATAGATTTCCTTCAACTTTTTCACGTTGGTGGCGCGGAAATAGCGGCCGTCGGTCAATTCAGCGATGCGTTGCAGGGAAGGCTCGTCGATGCGGACATCGACCCAATCGTATTGGTACGTTCCATTGGCCCGAATCGCCACAGGACTTTTGGCTTTGCCGATGGTGCCTACCCCTATGGTGTACACGCGAATGCCATTCAGTCGAGCGAGTTGTGCGGCGTCGAGGGGCTCCATTTGGCCTGCATTGTTCTCTCCATCGGTCAGCAGCACAATCACCTTGCTCTTGGCTTCTGACGCCCTCAAACGGTTCACGGCAACTGCAAGCCCTGTACCGATGGCCGTCCCACCCTCGAGCATGCCAGTGTCCAAGGATTTGATGCCATTCTTGACGACGATGTGGTCCGTCGTGATGGGGACCTGTGTGAAGGCTTCACCTTCATAGGCCACTACCCCAATGCGGTCAAATGCACGACGGTCCACAAATTCCATGGCCACCTCCTTGGCGGATTCAAGACGGTTGGGCTTGAAATCTTTGGAGAGCATGGATGCACTCAAATCCATAGACAACACAAGGTCGATGCCCTCCCGGGTCATATTTTCAACGGTGGAGGCTGTTTGGGGCCTGAACAAGGCGACGGTCAGGGCCGCCAAGGCCAAGGTGCGCATCGCCCTAGGCCATTCGAGCATGACGTTCGCAACTGACTCCGAACGGGTGGGTGGCGAAGGCACATCCGCGGACCAATGGGCTTTTGACCACCGCAAGCGGAGCGGCCTGTACACCCTGCCTGGCCTGAGCATCAACCCCAGATGGACCAACAGGGCCAACCCACCAAGCCATCCCCATGGTTCGGCCCATTCGACTCCAGAACGGAAAACCGACCAAGCCACCCCAACCCCTAGGAGAACCATGAGGTGAAGAAAGGCTTGAGCACCTATGCGTGTCCATTCGGGTTTAGACATCGTTGCCAGGGAAAGAGGATTCAACATCTACAATCGAGGTGTGCTGGACAAATTCAATGTAGGATTCCAACGTGGCTTTGTGCGTCAAATGGGGCAATTCCCCTTTGGCAAACTTCACAACATCGGCTTGTTTCAATGCGCGCACCAGTCGCTCTTGCCAGTCCTGGGGGACACTGGAAGCCCCCAACATCGCTTGAATTTCTGACGTGGTACGTTCGGCAGCCTTCAATCCAAACTGTTGTTCGAGGTAACGCCGCAAGACCAATGAGGCTTGTGCTTGGACTTCTTTCGCTTCTCCGCGGGTCCACTTTTCTTCCAAAAGCAAAAGCCTTAGGGCCTCGAGCGCCACTTCGTATGCAGGACGTGCCGGGACGGTAGGTTCTTCTGCGTGACGGACATGCACACTGACAGGTCGATGCTGCCACAGCCATCGCCCAACAACCATGGCCAAAAGAAGCAGAGCAAAGAGTGTCAATTCTTGCCTGTGACGCAAGAATTGTTCCCAAAGGGTCCATTCGAACGCCACGATGCTTCGTGGAGGAGAAGGTGTGGCGTCCTCCTCCAACAACGGAGCAATTACCTCCACGAGGATGGGCTCGGTTTTGAATCCGCCAAACGCAACGGGAGGCAGGGTCACCCATCCCGAATCCCAACTGGTGACCACCCATTCCTTCCGCAAGAGGACATCGCCGAAGGAACCTTCGGGCGCTGCGAGTGTATCGAACGCACTGGAGGACAAGATTTCAAAACCACCAGCAGTGGTGTCGGACCAAGCGGGCCAAGAGGTGCTGTCAGCGACTCCGTTGGAGAGTTCTTCGATGGTGAGAAGCCACTCGGCCGTCAAGGTCATACGCTCCCCCCACTGCAGGATGGTGGTGTCTGCCCGCCATTCGATTTGGCCATGGAGCACAGGTCCCAAAGCCAAGCAAAAGAATGCGGTTGCAAGGCCCTTACGCACGACCATGGAACAGTTTCAACAAAGGTGGGACAATGGACGCTTCTGTGCTTAGGTGGGCGCAGTCGACTCCGGCCTTGGCAGTAATTTTGGCAACTTCTTGCCGGTGATGAAGGCTGTTTTTTTTCCACGATTTTTGAAAGAGGCGCGACGAAGTGTTGCGCCATCGCCACGTGCCTGATTCGGGGTCCTCCATTTGCACCCAACCCAACGAAGGCATGTCCCTGTTGAGGGGGTCGTCGGTGTGAAGGGCCACCAAGTCATGACGGCGTCCTGCACGTCGCAAGAGGGTTTCTAGGTTGCCATCGGTTTCGACGCCTTTGAAGTCTGAAATTAGAAATGCAACCGTCCGCTTCCGCATGGCGGTGATGAAGTGTTGCAAAGCTTTGGCGACATCACTGCCTTGCCCTTGCGGGCGGCAGTCGAGGATGTCTCGGACCATGCGAAGCACGTGGGATCTTCCCTTCCCCGGAGGAATGTACTTTTCAATTCGATCGGAAAACAGCACTGCACCCACTTTGTCGCTGTTGCCAATGGCGCTGAAAGCCAAGATGGCGGACAATTCAGAAATCAAATCCATTTGGGTGCGTTCTCTCGTTCCGCCCTGGACGGAGGCGCTGACGTCAATGAGAAGGAATACAGTCAATTCGCGTTCTTCTTCGAACACTTTTACATGTGGTGTTCCCGTGCGGGCAGTGACGTTCCAGTCGATGGTCCTGACCTCGTCGCCGGGCTGGTATTCACGGTTTTCTGCAAAGGCCATCCCTCGTCCCTTGAAGGCACTTTGGTATTCTCCGGAAAAGATGCGGTCGCTCAAGCTCCGGGTGGAAATGTCCACCTGTTGCACTTTCTTCAACAATTCTGCCGCATCCATGACTTGGGGTCAAAGGTCAGGGGACCTCGACGTGGTCCATCAATTCAGTGAGGATTTGCTCTGAGCTGATGTTCTCAGCTTCAGCTTCAAAGGTGGTTCCGATGCGGTGCCTCATGACGTCCATCGCCACGGCGCGCACATCCTCAGGGGTGACAAACCCGCGATGCTGCAGGAATGCATGCGCCTTGGACGCCATACCCAATCCAATGCTTGCGCGGGGGGAAGCTCCGAAGGCAATGAGGTTTTGAAGGTGTCCCAAACCGCAATCTTCTGGGTTGCGGGTAGCGAACACGAGGTCCACGATGTACCGCTCGATTTTTTCATCCATGTAAATGGAGCGAACAAGTTCACGTGCTTCGAGAACGTCTTTTTGGCTGACCACCTTTTGAGGCTTGGGCAAACCGTCTTGTTGCAAGTTGGCCCGAACGATTTGGCGCTCCTCCTCCTTGGTGGGATATCCAATGACAACCTTCAACAGGAACCGGTCCACTTGGGCTTCAGGAAGCGGGTAAGTGCCTTCCTGTTCGACTGGATTTTGGGTGGCCAATACCAGAAAAGGCTTGGGCAGGGGATGGGTTTCTCCTCCAATGGTCACTTGGCGCTCCTGCATGGCCTCGAGCAGGGCACTTTGCACCTTTGCGGGGGCGCGGTTGATTTCATCGGCCAACACAAAGTTGGCAAAAATCGGACCTTTCTTGACAGAGAACTGCTGGTCCTTTTGGTTGTAAATCAATGTTCCCACGACGTCTGCTGGAAGCAAATCTGGGGTGAACTGAATCCTGCTAAAGTCTCCAGCCACCGTTTCGCTGAGGCTGCGGATGGCCAGCGTTTTGGCCAAACCAGGAACACCTTCCAGCAGCACATGTCCGTTGGAAAGCAATCCGATCAACAGACGGTCCACCATGCCCGTTTGGCCCACTATGGTTCGGCCCATTTCAGCGCGTATCAAATGGACAAACTGACTTTTTTCTGCGACCCGGGCGTGAATGGCCTGGATGTCGGGTGCCCCAGAGCCCCCTTCTGCAGGCTTGGAAGCTTCGGCTCCGTTGGAGATTTCAAGTTCGTTCAATGGTTCCATGACACGCGAAGATATTCGACCATCCATGCCCCATCGTGCTGCGGTTCTCAAAATTGTGTGAATATCCCGTGGGAAACGTTTGCTTGATGCATTTGGCGCGGCCAACAAAATGACTGAAAATTGGCCTCCATGCTTTTATCTGAAGTCCTCCTCGACGTTGCTGCTTTCCACGACGCCTTCCGAATCCCCAATGCCACTCAACCCCATGCTGAACTGACGGGTACGGAGGTTGAATTGCGTCACCGTTTGATGGCGGAAGAAAACGACGAGTACCTCGAAGCCGCAATGGAGGGAGATGTGGTGGAAGTGGCGGATGCCCTCGGAGACCAGCTGTACATTCTTGCCGGCACCATGATGAGACATGGAATGCAGGATGTCATTGCGAGGGTTTTTCGTGAGATCCAAGCAAGCAACATGTCCAAGTTGGGGGCCGATGGCGAGCCCATACTTCGCGGGGATGGAAAAGTCATGAAGGGGCCGCAATACTTCCGGCCCAACATTGGGGCCATTCTGGATGCCCACAGCCAACGGCTGGAAGGCAAGGAGGAGCTCGATGGCCCCGAGGTGCCCACCCAACTCTCTTTGAGTCGACTTGCTTGGACAGACCCTTCTGGGCCAGAGCTTGATCGCTTGGCCATAAAGGAGTCCTTGGAAGAGGTCATGTCCACCCTGTAAGTCGCTGCAGTGGGCACCTTTCAGGACCGCACTTTGCGTTGGGCTTTGAAAGAGGCGAGGAGGGGTCGAACCAATGTATTCAGCAGGTGGATGCAAGAAGTGGTGCCCTTCAACCGGCCCCACCGCCTGAAAATTCTTCAGCTTGGAGAGGGCTCATGTACTGTTGAACTGCCCAAACGAAGAAGGAACCTCAACCACCTTGGTACGATGCATGCCTGTGCGATGGCGACCGCGGCTGAATATGCCTCGGGCCTTTGTCTTCTGAGCACTTTTGGGATGAAGGATGTCCGTTTGATCATGTCCCACATGAATGTGGCCTACACGCGAAGGGCACAATCGTCGTGCACAGCCCAGGCTCACTGTTCGGAGGAGAACCAAGAGGCGCTTCGGAAGTTGCTCATGAAAGAAGGCCGTGCGCCGTTGAAATTGACTTCTGTGGTTTGCGATGCAGAAGGCCAAGAGGTGGCGCGGGCGGAGATTGAATGGCACTTGAAAGGGCTTGGGCCCACCAAGCGCTAGGCCATCGTATCTTTGTGGGCCTAACATTCTGGATATGATTGCAATCACTTTGCCTGACGGCACCGTCAAAAATGTTTCTGAAGGAACCACCTCGCTGGAAGTGGCCACCTCCATCAGTGAAGGTTTGGCACGCAACGTCCTGGCCGCAGAAGTCAATGGCGAAGTCTGGGATCCCCAGCGCCCCCTGCATGGCAGCTGTACGCTTCGTCTACTGACCTCGCGTGACGAAGAGGGCATGAATACGCTTTGGCACAGTTCTGCTCATTTGATGGCAGAAGCCCTTGAGGCCCTTTATCCAGACATCAAGTTTTGGGTGGGACCGCCGGTGGAAAATGGATTTTACTACGATGTGGACTTCGGGGAGCACACGTTCACGGATGCAGACATTCCTGCAGTGGAAAAGAAAATGTTGGAATTGGCCAAGACCAAGCAACCTTTCTTGCGCAAGGACATGAGCAAATCGGATGCCTTGACCTATTTCAAAGAGAAAGGGGACGAGTACAAGTTGGATTTGTTGGAGGGACTTGACGACGGGACGATCACGTTTTATTCGCAAGGGCAGTTCACGGATTTGTGCCGAGGCCCCCACATTCCTCACACAGGTCACATCAAGGCCGCCAAAATCATGGCGATCGCAGGGGCCTACTGGAAAGGGGATGAGACGCAGAAGCAGTTGACAAGGGTGTACGGCGTCACCTTCACCAAGAAAAGTGAATTGACTGCCCATCTGGAGCTGTTGGAACAAGCAAAGGCCCGCGACCACCGGAAGTTGGGCAAGGAACTCGACCTGTTCCATTTTTCTGAAAAAGTGGGGCAGGGGCTACCGCTCTGGTTGCCCAAAGGCGCAGATTTGCGGATGCGGCTGGAAACGTTCTTGAAGGAGGCTCAGCGCAAATCAGGTTACCAATCTGTGATCACCCCGCACATAGGCAACAAGGAATTGTACGTGACGTCTGGGCACTACGCGAAGTATGGCGAAGACAGCTTCAAGCCCATTCAAACCCCTTCTGATGGGGAAGAGTATTTGCTCAAACCCATGAATTGCCCTCACCACTGCGAAGTGTTCAAGGCGCGTCCAAGGTCGTACCGCGATCTTCCCGTGCGTCTGGCCGAATTCGGCACGGTCTACCGCTACGAGCAGAGCGGAGAGTTGCATGGTTTGACTCGGGTACGCGGGTTCACCCAAGACGACGCCCACATTTTTTGCACACAGGACCAGCTGAAGGAAGAAGTAAGTAAGGTCATTGACCTCGTGTTGTACATCTTCAAGACGCTCGACTTCCAAAACTTTGTGGTGCAAGTGAGCCTGCGGGATCCCCAAAAGCCCGAGAAGTACATCGGAGAACAAGAGAACTGGGACAAAGCAGAACGAGCGATTCAGGAAGTGGCAGAGGAGAAGGGCCTCGAAACCATTGTTGAATTGGGTGAGGCTGCCTTTTATGGGCCCAAATTGGACTTCATGGTCCGCGACGCCATTGGCCGCCGCTGGCAGTTGGGGACCGTACAAATTGACTACAACCTTCCCGATCGATTCGAGCTTGAGTACACGGGTGCAGACAACGGCAAACACCGCCCTGTCATGATCCACCGGGCTCCGTTTGGTTCCATGGAGAGATTCGTCGCCATCCTCATTGAGCATTGCGCCGGGAAGTTCCCACTGTGGCTGACGCCAGAGCAGGCAAGAATCCTCCCAATCAGTGACAGATTCAACGAATACGCGGAAAAGCTTTCCAAAGTGCTGGAAAATGGCGATATTCGCGCCCTCGTTGACGCGCGGTCAGAAAAGGTTGGCAAGAAAATCCGTGAAGCGGAGCTTGACAAAGTGCCTTACATGCTGATTGTAGGGGAAAACGAGGCTTCCGAAGGGACCGTCTCCGTGCGCAAGCAGGGAGAAGGGGATTTGGGAAGTGTCAGCATCGAGGCTTTCGCCGAACGCATCCAGCGGGAAGTGGCCGAGGTGTTGGCAAACAACATAGGAGAATAACTAAACACATTCGTCATCGCAATACGCAGAAGAAGGACCGGCTTTCGTGGCAGGGTCATCAAGGAAGATCCACACCGGATCAATGAGAAAATCACGGTTGAGTCCGTTCGCCTCGTAGGCGACAACGTCGAACCGAATGTCATGACGACCCGGGCGGCTTTGGCCTTGGCCCGAGAGATGGAACTCGATCTGGTGGAAATCAGCCCCAAGGCAGACCCTCCTGTATGTCGCATCATCGACTACCGGAAATTCCTCTACGCACAGAAGAAGAAACAAAAAGAACTCAAAGCAAACCAAGCCAAGGTGGCGGTGAAGGAAATCCGATTTGGACCCAACACCGATGACCATGACTTCCAGTTCAAGCTGAAGCATGCACGGAAGTTTTTGCAGGATGGGGCCAAAGTGAAGGCATATGTCTTTTTCAGAGGCCGAACCATCGTGTTCAAGGAGCGGGGAGAAATCCTGCTTCTGAAGTTTGCACAAGAATTGGAAGATCTGGGCGCTCTCGAGCAAATGCCCAAATTGGAAGGAAAGCGCATGACCGTCATGTTCAATCCGAAGAAAAAATAACCCACCACCCTAAAAATCCGAGGCCATGCCGAAGATGAAAACCAAATCCAGCGCCAAGAAGCGTTTCAAGCTGACAGGAACTGGCAAAATCAAGCGCAAGCACGCCTTCAAGAGTCACATCTTGACCAAAAAAGGCACCAAGCAAAAGCGCAACCTGACCCATTCAACGACAGTCGACAAGGCTGACGTTCCCAACATCAAGCGTCAGTTGATGGTCTGATTGCAGACCCAACAACCAACGCTGGTTTGTTTCACCCGGTGTTTGGCTCCACAAGAGTGAGCGTCTGCTCAACGCCAACCACCAAAAAAGAACAAAACAATGCCAAGATCAAACAACGCAGTGGCCTCACGCGCACGTCGCAAGAAGGTCCTCAAAATGGCCAAAGGGTACTACGGTGCCCGTAAAAACGTTTGGACGGTCGCCAAAAACGCCGTCGAAAAAGGCCTCCTCTATGCTTACATAGGACGTAAACTCCGCAAGCGTCAATTCCGCAGTCTGTGGATTCAACGCATCAACGCAGGAGCTCGCCAGCACGGCATGTCCTACAGCGTCTTCATGGGCAAGATGTCCAAAGCGGGCATCGAGCTCAACCGCAAGGTTCTCGCAGACCTTGCCATGAACCACCCAGCTGCCTTCAAGGCGGTGGTGGACAAAATCAAATAAGACTTCAACACCTGTGGTGGGTGAAATGAAAAGGGCGGCCCAATCGGGCCGCCCTTTTGCTTGTGCAAACTTTCGAGGATTCAAGGACGGAGAACCCTCTCAAGGGCCAAGGCAGCAGAAGTGTAGTCGGGCTTGTACCTCAGGGCCTCTCGGTAATCCAACTCTGCTTGTGATTCGTCCCCCAAGCTTTCCCATGCCAAACCTCTGTTGTAAAAGGCTTGGTGGTAGTAGGGCAAGGCCTCGATGGCCTCTGTGAAATGCACCATGGCGCTGTCGTATTGCTGCAAGTGCTCCAAATGGATGTACCCCTGGTTGAAGGCCGCCGTGGCATTCGCCGCATCCAAGGTTCTGATTGCACGGTAAAGCTTCAATGCCCGGTCGAGATAGGAACGGGTGATGGGGCGATGCTCTTGCAAGAAATAGGCAAGGTTGTATTTGGCTTCGACGCTCCAAGGATTGAGTTCCATGGCAGTGGTGTAATAGCCAATGGCAAGGGTGTCGTTCTCTTGCGCGTAGGCCAGACCGAGTGCGATGTAGCCGTCGAAAAAGTCAGGCTCCACTTCCACCGCAGTTTGAAAGGAACTCTTTGCGTTGGAGGCATTTCCTTGTTCTTGGTAGATCATGCCCTTCATCCAGTATCCCTCATGGTTGAGAGGATCCTGTTTCAGCACATCGTTGATGCGCGCGAATGCCTTGGGGTATTGTCGAAGGTGGATGTGCATCTCCGCGCGGCGCAGGAGGCAAGGGATGTGCGTCGGCGCCACCTCCAAGCAGGCCTCCAGGTGGTCCACGCATGGCTCGAAGGCTTGTGTGAGGTAAAGGGCATCCGCCTTTGCCGACCATGCCGGAGCATGGTTGGAGTCGGCCTTCAAAGCCAGGTTCAAGTCGTCCAATCCTTCGGTGACCCTTCCCGAGCGAAGATGCCAAGCTGCGCGGTCGACATAGCGGGTCGGGTCATTGGCATCTTGCACAATTCGCTCGTTATAGAACGACGCACTGTCGGAGTTGGACCAGCCGAGGTCTTGGACAGGGAGAGGGGGCGAAGGTTCAGAACAGCCCCAAAAGACCAAAGCGAGGAAGCCAATGGCCACCCCGCTTTGTTTGGAAACATTCCACCGCGTCTTTAAGCACTTGTTCATGCAAGTTCCGCCTCCTCGGGAGTGGGGAGTTTTTCAACCGGCGCTGGACGAACGGCTTCCACAATTTTGGCTTCGAGTTCTTCCATCAATTCCGGATTGTCCAACAACAGTCCTTTGACAGCATCTCGTCCTTGTCCAAGCTTGGTGTCTCCGTAGGAGAACCAAGAACCGCTCTTTTTGACAATGCCGTGGTCCACGCCCAAATCGACGATTTCACCGGCTTTGGAAATGCCCGCACCGTACATGATGTCAAACTCGGCGCGACGGAAAGGAGGGGCAACTTTGTTTTTGACGATTTTCACTTTCGTCCGGTTGCCATTCACAACGTCTCCGTCTTTGATTTGTGTAGAACGTCGGATGTCCACACGCACAGAGGAGTAAAACTTCAACGCATTGCCGCCTGTCGTCGTTTCAGGGTTGCCAAACATCACCCCAATCTTCTCTCGAAGTTGGTTGATGAAGATGCAACAGCACCCTGTTTTGCTGATGGTGCCTGTGAGCTTGCGCAAGGCCTTGGACATCAATCGTGCTTGGAGCCCCACAGAGCTATCGGACATCTCACCTTCAATTTCTGCACGCGGTGTCAAGGCGGCCACGGAATCGATGACAATGAGGTCAATTGCACCTGAGCGAATGAGGTTGTCGGCAATTTCGAGAGCCTGCTCTCCATTGTCGGGCTGTGAGATGAGGAGGTTCTCTGTGTCCACCCCGAGGTTTTCCGCATAGAACTTGTCAAAGGCGTGCTCCGCGTCAATGAAAGCACTGATGCCGCCTTGTTTTTGGCACTCCGCGATGGCATGAATGGCCAAGGTGGTTTTTCCGGAGGATTCGGGTCCGTAGATCTCAACCACACGTCCTTTGGGGTACCCGCCTATGCCCAAGGCAAGGTCGAGGTTCAAGCTTCCACTGGGGATGGAGTCAATGGCTTCAACGACTTCGTCGCCAAGTTTCATCACGGTTCCTTTGCCGTAGGTTTTCTCCAGACGATCCATCGTCAATTGGAGGGCCTTGAGTTTGTCTGTATTTCCAGCCATGTTGATTTGTTTAGAGCGAAGGTATTCGGGTCACTCCGTAATGGACTTACGGAGAAGGGTTTCTTTTGTCCACGTTGGGTCAAAAACAATGAACGGCAAGGGTCAATCGGCCTGGGCCAAGATTTCCTCTGCGTGCTCCTTGACTTTGGGTTTGGCAATGACGCGCTCCAAGATGCCTTCCCCATCGATGACAAAGGTCGTGCGATGCGTCCCATCGTATTCCCTTCCTTGGAACTTCTTGAGCCCCCACACCCCGTAGCTGTGGTGCAGGGCCAAGTCTTCGTCGCACAGCAGGTCGAATTGCAGCCCAAACTTTTCAATGAACTTCAGGTGGGACTTGGCCGGATCCTTGCTGACGCCCAAGACCACATAGCCTTCCTTTTGGAGCGTTCCCCAATGGTCGTTCAAATTGCACGCCTGCTTGGTGCACCCTGGCGTGTTGTCTTTGGGATAGAAGAAAAGGATGACCTTTTTTCCACGGAATTCCGCCAAGGTCCTTTCGCGTCCATTTTGGTCATGAACTGAAAAGTCAGGGGCGGCGTCGCCTGCCTGAAGAGGAGAGATGGAGTTTGCCATGCTATAAAGAACATCTCCAAGGCTTGGAGGTTTGCGGCTTCTACGTCCTACTTTTCCCCTTCGTGTCCACAACCTTGAAACAATCCCCCACATTTGTCGAAGTGGTGGTGCCTTTGGCACTGCCTAAGACCTTGACGTACAAATGGTTTGACGACTCCGAACTCCCCCAAGTTGGTGGCCGAGTCGTGGTGCCTTTGGGCCACAAAAAATGGACGGGTATTGTGTGGGAGGTCCATGACCGGCCCCCTGAAGGGTATGTAGCGAAGGAAGTGGAAGCAGTGGTGGACGAACATCCCATCTTGACCGCCGCCCAGCGCGAGATGTTTGCTTGGATGGCAGACCACTACATGTGCACGCTGGGGGACATGGTCAGCGCGGCGCTTCCTGCCGGGATGAAACTGGAAAGCACCACCAACATTGTGTTGCATCCTGAGGCGGACCCCGACGAAGAACGTGGCCTCGACGAGGGCGCCATGTTGTTGTTGGATGCCCTGCACATTCGACATGAATTGAGTTTGAGGGAGTGTGCCGAGATTTTGGACGTCAAGCATCCCCAACGCATCTTGCGGACCCTTTTGCAAAAAGGCCTTGTGCTGGCGAAGGAAGAACTAAAAGACAGACAGACGCCCAAAATGGTGTCGTGGGTTCGCATTGCGGAGGGAAAGGCGGAATCGGAACTGTCAGAGGCATTGGCGTGGGCTGGAGGCAAGGCTGTGGCCATGGAGCGACTGCTCCTCGTCGTCATCGAGGAAGGCGAACTTCCCAAGGTGCAAGCCCAAAAGCGCAGCCGAACCGATGCTGCGACGGTGAAAAAGTGGGTAGAACGTGGCATTTTGGAAGTGGAAGAGCGATCTCCCGTGCGGCCAAGCCGCCCAGGCTCGGCTTCGCTTCCCGTACTTTCTGAGGCCCAGGCGAGGGCATACAACGAAGTGCATGCGGGCTTGGTCCAACGGCAGCCCGTTCTGTTGCATGGTGTCACGGGGTCTGGGAAAACAGAAATCTACACCCACCTCATTGCAGAAGCCCTGTCCGCAGGTCAGCAGGTGCTTTTCTTGGTGCCAGAGATCGCGTTGACCACCCAATTGATTGAACGTTTGCGACGGTTTTTTGGAGATGTCGTCCACGTCTATCACAGCCGCTTTTCCGACCGAGAGCGCACAGAGACATGGACCCAAGTCTCGGAGGCGGCAAAGGGCCAGTTGATTGTTGGGGCAAGGAGTGCTGTCCTGCTTCCATTGCCCAAGCTAGGCCTCATCGTGGTGGACGAAGAACACGAACCCAGCTTCAAGCAGCAAGATCCCGCCCCCCGCTACCACGCCAGGGATGTGACACTATGGATGGCGGCACGTCAGCAGGTCCCCTTGGTGCTGGGATCCGCGACGCCTTCTGTGGAAACGCAGTGGCTCGCCCAAGAGGGAAAGGTCCACCACGTTGCTCTGCAAGAGCGATTCGGTGGTGCCATGCTTCCTGAAATTTTCATCGCCGACTTGCGCAAAGAGCACAAGCAGCGAAGCATGCGCGGAGGCTTCAGCAAGATGCTTCGAGATGAAATGGAGGCCACCATGAAGGAGGGTCGTCAAGTCATTTTGTTCCAAAACAGAAGGGGGTACGCCCCAGCTTATCAATGCAGCCAATGCGGCCATGCAAGCACTTGCGAGCGGTGCGACATTCCATTGGTGGTGCACAAAACGTTGGGAGGACTTCATTGCCACCATTGTGGATACCACGAACGTCCAGCCCCGACAAGTTGTGTGGCGTGCGGCAGCACTGCGTTGAAACCCCAAGGACTCGGTACCGAGCGCATCGAAGAGGAGTTGGCGGATTTGTTCCCCAAGGCGAAAGTGGCCCGTATGGACTTGGATACGACACGCAAAAAATCAGCACATGCCCGTATTTTGGAGGCGTTTGCAGACCAGGAATACGACATTTTGGTGGGCACTCAGATGGTGTCCAAAGGGCTGGATTTTGCCCATGTGGGTCTGGTTGGTGTGTTGTCCGCTGACCGCATGCTGACCTTTCCAGACTTCAGATCGTTCGAACGTGCCTACCAAATGCTCACCCAGGTTGCGGGACGCGCAGGACGATCGGGGAAGGGGGCGAGAGGCAAGGTGGTCATCCAATCCTTCAGTGCGGACCACTGGCTCTTGCACCATGTTGTGGACCACGACCATCGGGCCCTTGTCAAGCGGGAGTTGTTGGAGCGACAATCCTACGCCTATCCTCCTTTTGTGCGGATGATCCGAATCACTTTGAAGCACAGCGATGCCAAACGAGTGGAGGCTGGCGCTCAGGTGCTCGGCGCACGTCTAGGCCAGCGCTTTGGACCACGTGTGTTGGGTCCCGATACCCCGGCATTGTCAAGGGTCAACGACCTTCACATCCGCCAGCTGACGTTGAAGTTTGAACGGGAGCTGCAGCCTCGTCAATACAAACCGCTGCTCCAATCCGACTTGGAAGAGTTCAAAACAGATGCGCGCTGGAAGCGTCTGCGTCTGACCGTGGATGTTGATCCCGGTTGAACGTCAGTGGCCCTGAGGCATCTTGACGCTGGTGCGCCAAGCGCTTCCCTCGCTGCTTTCAAATTGAAGGTCGAGAAAAAAGGCATTTGATGCCCATGGCCCCAATTGTTCCAAAGACAAGGTCGACGCCAAGGAGGATGGGTGAAGGAGTTCCCCCAGCTTTCGTCCCGAGAGATCAAAACCTGTTACGTGCCATGCTCCTGAGCACGGTGAAGACAGATGCAGGCGCTGTCCCTCGAAAATGGCCTCTGCACCAAAGGGCACAGGTCGGGGTTCGATTTGGCTCGTGCCGGCCAATGCGCCAAAGTACACTGTGTTGTTGCCGCTGCACGCCACGGCATACATGTCGCCTGCCGCATTGATGCTCAAATCGGCTGGGCTGCTCAGCGGCGAGCCTTGTACAAGTGTGGTGGGTTCCCACGTCCCCTCTGTGAACTGTGTGATGCGCTGCGGCGACCACGAGCTGACCACAAAAGCACCATTGGTATAATCGATTCCATCGCAATTGCCCAATCCACTGCCGTCCACCACCAACGTCATCTCTCCTGTGGCCACGTCGACTTGCAAAATGTCCGCATTGTTGCCCCAGTTCACCACGTAAGCCTGACCATCGACAATGGTCACCCCATTGGGCGTGGTGCCTGTGTTGGCCACCAGGACTTCAGAGGTCATGTTGGCAGGGGAGGTGACGTCGATTTTGAGCAACCTGCCCGCTTGAAAGTCACTGACCACCAAGAAATCGCCGATCTCCGAACTCATGCTGCCCATCCCGTTGAGGAATTGAACGCCAGACGGGTTCACACTCCCGACTTCCTCGCCCGAGACCACATCGTAGGCGCGAATCCCGTTGTTGCGGATGACGAAGAGATGGGCGCCAAGCACTTCCATACCATAGTTCGCGGATGCTTCCCCAAAGGTGGACCACGTGTCTCCCAGGTCAGAAGTGACCAGGACACTGTTGCCATTGCTCACCAACCAGCGGTCGCTGTTGGGCTCATATTCAGCAGCTTCGATGTTGTTCAAGGATTGGCCCCAGCTGGTGCCTAAGGTCAAGAGGAGGCAGGACGCTCCAAGGACAGAAAGGAATGGCTTGTTCATGCCGCAAAGATGGTGCACAAGGCGGAAGTGCCATGCGTCGCAGCCAGATCAGGAAGGGCTGTCGTCAGAAAGGTGCTGCATCCATGTCTTGGCCGCCAAGGCGTAAAACAAGCTGAAGATGGCCAAGGCTGCCACCCCATACCACATCGCCCCTTCCCAAGCCGGCGGATCAAGCCCAAGCTTCCTGGCCTCTGAAAGGGTGGTTCCGTCGGCGATGCCTCGGCTGACTTTCCAAATCCGGAACAACTGATTTTTGGCCAACCAGCAGCTGCCATAGCCGACCACGGGAGCGGCCACCAGCCAGCCCTTCCACCAAGCCTCCCAATCAGGATGTAGGTTCCGGTTCATGCCTTGCTGTCTGGGGTGTTCCGCGCCCCAAAAATGGCACTGCCCACACGCACCATGGTGCTTCCTTCTTCCACTGCAATGGGCCAATCCCCACTCATACCCATGCTTAAGGTGGACCATTGTTCGCCGCGTTCGTGCAACATCTCATCCATGGAAGGTTGAAGCGCTTTGTGCAACTGAGCGAGGTTGGAAAACTCTCTGCGCACTTGTTCGAGGTCTTGTGTGAAGGTGGCCATCCCCATCAATCCAACCGGCAGGATATGGGGAAATTCCTCCCAAAATCCTGGTGACCCCAATGCGAGGACTTCCTCGCTATCAAACCCAAATTTTGTGGCCTCCTCGGCAATGTGCACCTGCAACAATACCCGGACTTTGAGGTCCATTTTGGCTGCTTCTTTTTGCATGACCCTGAGCACCTTGAGCCGATCGACACCATGGACCAAATGGACCCAAGGAAGGAAGTCTTTGATTTTGTTGGTTTGCACATGCCCAATCATGTGCCATAGAATGTCTTTGGGCAGCCTCTCGGCCTTTCCGACCAATTCTTGCACACGGTTTTCCCCAAAGTCTCTTTGGCCCATGGCGTACGCTTCCATCAAGTCCTCGTCTGGCTTGGTCTTGCTCACGGCCACCAAGGCGAGTTCTCGCTCTCCCCCTGCCCGCGCAACAGACAACTCGCGCTGCACCATCAACAGCCGTTCTTGAAGCAGAGAATCAGGGGCTTTCATCGCCTTGGCTGAATTCGTGGATGAACATGGCGCTTCTCAGTTTGGGCTCCACCCAAGTGCTTTTTGGCGGCATCGATCCAGAGGCATCGGCCACCTTGCGAATGTCTGCAAATGGAATGGCGGGCATGAGGATACGCAACTGACCATCCTCCGATGGCCACCATGAGGAAGCATCGTCGTCGAGGATCGACAGGTGCCGAAGTCTAGGGTTTTCGCGTGGGTTGGTGATTCCAAACACGCCTTCCATCACTTCCTCCTGGATCCAATGCGCATCCGTGGCATGGGGTGTGTCACTTGGTCGCCTCAACCTCCAAGCTTGTCCATTGAACAGGAGTATGGCTTCGCCAGCAGAGGGGAAAGAGTCCGGAGTTGGGCAAGGCGAGAGGTCAAGGTGGAGACATGCCTCCAACTTCAAACGCAACGCATCCGTCCCCTCTGAGACTTCTCTGATTTCTTTGTGGAACCCTGAGATGGTCAAGTCGCGTTCAGACACGACCAATGCCAAGATGGATTGTGCTTGGACAACGTCAGGAAGCTTAGATGCGACGCGAAGGGAAGAGGCAAGGCGGTGGTGGCCATCGGCGAGGTAGAACTTCGAAAAGACGCTCCAAGCTTCGCCAAAGGCCTCTCCATCTGCGCTGGATGCCGAGAGCCTCCATATTTCATGTCGGTGGCCGTCCGCGGTCATGAAGTCGGTGTGTGCGGGTTGTGCGGTGACGCTGTCCATCATTTTGTCTGCGGCCAAGGCCTCTGCAGTACCGTCAGGCCGTGCACACAAAATGGGCTCGGCATGGAATCCAACCGTTTCCAAAAAGGAGGCAAACAGAGTTTCGCGGTGGTCGAGGGTTTGTTCGTGCGTCTGAAGTCCACCGGCGGAGCAAAGGGCCAAGTCCAGATTGCACACCACCCCAGTCCATCGGCCACGTTCAGACTGCTGCCGGTAGATGTACCATTCTGGATTCTCAGATGCGCTCAACCAGCCGCTGGATTTGAAACCATTGTAAGCCTTTCTGACCTCTTTGAAAAAGGCAGCCGTCCCTCTCGGGGATTCCACGTCTCTGGAAACGTCGGGATGAATGACCTGGACGTAGGAGTAGGGGTTGTGGCTCAGCTTGTCTCGAAGCTCCTCCTTGCTGTAGCTCAAATACGAACGCGATGCAACCAAATGCGCCATGTGCCGGGGAGGTGTCACCGCACGGAGCGGCGCGATCAAAGCACGCTTTGCGTTCATGCAAGGGCTTGGATTTGAGAGGCCAACTCCAATCCAATTCGGTCTTGGGCTTCCGAGGTTGCCGCTCCAACATGAGGAGTCAAAGACAATTTGGGGTGGGCAAGTACGTCTTGGCGCGGCGCAGGTTCTCCGACGAAGACGTCGAGCGCCGCCCCTGCGATGGTTCCTGCATCCAAGGCAGAGAGCAGGGCATCTTCATCCACTGATCCGCCACGGGCGGCATTGACCAAAAAAGCATGTGGCTTCATGGCCTCAAGTTCTGGAGTGGCAATCATGGCGCTACCGTCTGCTTGGGCCGGGACGTGGATGCTTACCATGTCAGCTTGGGCAAGCAGCTCCATGAGCGGGAGCCGGGGACATTCGATGGTCACCGTTTGGTCACCAACCACCACATCTACAGCGCCATTGTCGACAAAGGGGTCGTGCGCTACCACCTTCATGCCACAGCCCAAAGCGTACGAAGCCAAAGAGCGCCCGATCCGTCCGAACCCAACAATTCCGAGCGTTTTCCCGCGCAGTTCAGTTCCCTTGCCGTAGGCTTTTTTCAAAGTCTTGAATCCATCGCGGCCTTTTGTGGGCATGTTGCGGTTGCTGTCGGCAAGAAAACGTGCCACAGAAAACAAATGCCCCATCACCAGTTCCGCGACACTCTGTGAAGAGGCGGCTGGGGTGTTGAAAACGGTGAGGCCTTTGCCGCGGGCATATTCCACGTCGATGTTGTCCATGCCCACGCCTCCTCGACCGATGAATTTCAACCCTGGACAGGCGTCGATCAATGGCCTGCGGATTTTGGTTGCGGAACGCACAAGGACACCGTCGATGGAATTCTCCTGAAGAAAAGCTTCCAGATGTTCGGCCGCCACAAATGCAGAGTGCAAGGTGTGCCCTGCATCTTGCAGGGCTTGAGCGCCAGAAGGGCTGATGCCGTCGTTTGCGAGGATGTTCATGAAGAGATGGATGTGGAGTTGTCGGTATTGGGAATTCAGCCGTGGCTGCGTTCGAAGGCTGTCATGACGTCCACAAGCACTTGAACGCTTTCCAGAGGCAGGGCATTGTACATCGAGGCGCGGTAGCCCCCGACACTTCGGTGGCCTTTGAGTCCATTGATGTGCGCTGCTTTCCAAGCCAGGTCAAACGCCCCAGCATGGGCGTCGTCCTTCAACCCGAAGGTCGCATTCATGTGGGATCGACTTCCTTGTTCTGCATGACCTTCAAACAAGGGGTTGCGGTCGACTTCTGCGTACAACAAGGTTGACTTCGCTTCGTTTTCACGTTGGATGACGTCGACCCCTCCCTTGGCTTTCAGCCAGCGCAGGGTGAGCATTGTGGTGTACACTGAAAACACCGGAGGAGTGTTGAACATGCTGTCCTTGCTCAAGTGCACCTCAAGGTCGAGGTAGGAGGGGAGGCTCCTCCCCGATGCGCCCAACCTCTCTTTGTCCACCGCGTACATGACGGCCCCGGCAGGCCCCATGTTCTTTTGGACCCCACCATAGATCAAGGCGAAGGGTTCGGGGTCAAAGGTGCGGCTCATGATGTCTGAACTCATGTCGGCGACCAAAGGCACATTGGACTGCGGCATCTGTGCATACTGCGTGCCGAAGATGGTGTTGTTGGTGGTGATGTGAAGGAATGCGTGCTCGGGGTCGACTTCGCCTACCACAGGAATGTGGTTGTACTTCTGCCCCTTGGAGGAGGTCACCACATCGATGTGTCCAGCATGCTGGGCTTCTTTGATGGCTTTGGCGGACCAAGTGCCAGTGTCTGCGTAAGCGGCTTTGCCGCCTTCGGGAAGGAGGTTCATTGCCGCCGTCAAAAAAGCCAAGCTCGCACCGCCTTGCAAGTACAAAATCTCGAATCGGTCAGGAAGACCGAGGAGTTCTTTGGTCAGTGCACGGCACTCCTCCATGGCATTTACAAACGCAGGGCTTCTGTGGGACATCTCCACCAAGGAAAGGCCTTGGTTGTCCCATGATTTTACAGCTTGGGACGCCTGCTCGAGGACTTCTTGAGGCAAGATGCAAGGTCCTGCTGAGAAATTGTGGATATGGGACATGTCGTTGGGATTCAGTGGAGTCTTGTGTGAGGTTCCTCAGCCCCAAAGTTCTGCCATTCCTTCGAAGATGCACATTTGTCGTAACTACGAGTTTTCACGAGGCGTGACGAGGGAGTGTGGGCAAATCAAATTGCATATTCCCCTAACCACGCAAGTGTCATTGGCCTTTGGCGAAGGCCAAGATCTCTTCCCCCAATGGATCTGCCCCGCTGCCAAGGGCAGCCACCAATTCTCCTTTGCCATTGACCAAGAACTTGTTGAAGTTCCACTTGACGCTGTGGTCGCCCACGCCATTTTGGTTTTTGTTGGTGAGCCAAGCATAGACCGGATGTTGGTCGTCGCCTTTGACGTCCACCTTGGCCATCATTTGGAAGGTCACGCCGTAATTCTCGGAGCAAAAGTCACGGATTTCAGACGCGTCTCCTGGCTCTTGCCAGCCAAATTGGTTGCACGGAAAGCCCAAAATAACCAACCCCTGTTTGGCGAACTTCTCATGGAGGGCCTCCAAGGGCTTGTATTGTGGAGTGTACCCACAACGCGAGGCTGTGTTCACGACCAACACCTTCTTGCCCTGCAGTTCAGAAAATGAGAAGGTTTTGCCATCGAGTGTGGTGGCGCTCAAGTCATGGAATGAAGTCATGCTGGGAGAGGGTTGGTGCCAAACATTGCCTCCTCCCACGTAGCTTTTCCAAGCCACGAGTCCAAAGACTGAAAATCCTGCAATGAAAAGGCTGAGTGTGACGGGGGAATTCATGCAAAAGCAACGCTTCAAGTCGGTCATTTGTTCATTCTGATCCAGCGCTTTTGCCAGGGGCCGTTGGGCATTTTTTTTCCCATCTGTTCACGCAAGACTCCATCGCTGTCTGCCCACTGTGGCAAAGACAGTCTCGGGAACCAAGCCAACAGGACAAATCCGAGTGACCCACCCACCAACGTTTCCAAGCCCCATGGCGAGTCCATCATCAACATGGGCAAGGCTACGGTCAATGCGAGGATCAGGCCTGTGGCTTGGGTCTTCAGCACATCCAAGGTGCTTAGCGCGAGGGCTGCCATGATCCACAACGTGGTGAGCAGCCATTGAAGGGCGGAGGCCGTTACAATGGCCCATGCCACGCCGCGCGTTCCGTGGCCGTGAAGCAGGGCCCAATAGACCCCGCCCGCCACGCTTCCGAGGAAGATCAGTTTGATGACGATGCCAGAACGGAGACCATCCATGGCGCGCAGGTTGGCGTCGCCCAATTTGGTCAGGGCCCGAAAGGCTACCGCGGCAAACAAAATGTGCACCACGGGCGCTGCGTCCGCGAACCGGTCGCCCAAAAACAGCCACGTCACGCCCTCCGCTTGGATGACGAGAGCCACGGTCAAGGGAAGGGTCAGAAGCGAGATGAGATGCATGCCGCGCAAGGTGACGCGTCGCATGGCCTCCGTTTGGTCTTGGATACTGGACATCCCGCTGAACAAGACACTGTCACCGAGCTTGCCAAGGACCGTGATGGGTTGTCCCATCAGGTTGACCGCCCGGTCGTAGATGCCTGTGGACGCCGTGCTTAGCCGCTCCCCCACAAGCCAAACGTCCATTTTAGCTGCGGCGTAGGTGAGCATGTTGAAGGCAGTGCTTCGCAATCCATAGCCCAGCAATTCCCGCCATTTCCCGATGCGGAAGCCCATTGACCACGGGATGTTGGCCAGATAGAGATACCCCATACTTAGGACGAGGTTTTGGACCAACAGTGCGCTGACGTAAGCCCAGACCCCAGCGCCGCTGTATGCCAAGCCCAAACCCACACACAGATTGCCCACCACCATGCCCAACAGAGCACAGCCTGTCAGGCCCTTGAAATTCATTTCCCGTACCAGCAAACTGCGGGAGACCACACTGAAGCCGGAAATGACGAAGCTCAAGGAAATCCATCGCAGAACAGGGGTCAAGATGGCCAGATCATAGTGGGCAGCAATGTGTGGGGCGGCCAGAAACATCAAACCAAAGCACCCCAAACCCAACAGGGCACTGAACCACCAAGCGGAGGCCACATGTCCTGGGGACAAGTCTTTGAATTGAACAATGGAAGGGCCAATGCCGACTTGAGCAAAGATTTCGACCACTCCCACCACGATGAGCGCGATGGCCATGATCCCAAAGTCTTCTTGGGTCAACATGCCCGCGAGGACGCGGATGTAGACGAGCTGCAAGAGAACTTGCAGCAACACATTGAGGCTTTGCCAGCTGAGCGAGGCGCCCCAGGAGGGTGTTGGGCCCTCCTGCGTCATCAGCGCGCGATGCTTACTGCGCGTCGTTCACGAATGACGGTGATCCGTACCTGACCGGGGTAGGTCATTTCGTTCATGATGCGCTGGCTGATGTCGAACGACAGCTGATCGGCCTGGTCATCGCTAACCTCGTCACTTTCCACCATCACTCGAAGTTCACGTCCTGCCTGAATGGCATAGGATTTGGTGACACCGGGGTACTCCAAGGCCAAATTCTCCAAGTCCCGCAAACGCTGGATGTAGGCCTCCACCATCTCACGGCGCGCTCCGGGGCGCGCGCCACTGATGGCATCGCAGACCTGGACAATAGGGGAAAGGAGGGAGGTCATCTCAATTTCGTCGTGGTGTGCACCAATGGCGTTCAAGATGTCGGGACGCTCTCCAGCCTTCTCGGCAAGCTTCATCCCGAGCAAGGCGTGTGGCAATTCGCTTTCTTCGTCGCTGACCTTTCCGATGTCGTGCAGCAGACCAGCACGCTTCGCAGCCTTCGCATCCAAGCCCACTTCAGCAGCCATGGTCGCACACAGGTTGGCCACTTCGCGGCTGTGCTGAAGAAGGTTTTGACCGTAAGAAGAACGGTACTTCATTCGCCCCACCATCCGGGTCAATTCACCCTTCATGTTGTGGATCCCCAAGTCGATCAGCGTTCGCTTGCCTGTCTCGGCGATTTCTTCTTCAATTTTCTTGGTCACTTTGGCCACGACTTCCTCGATTCGGGCGGGGTGGATGCGGCCATCGGTCACCAACTGGTGAAGGCTGAGGCGGGCAATCTCACGGCGCACCGGGTCAAAGCAACTCAGGATGATGGCCTCAGGGGTATCGTCCACGATGAACTCCACACCTGTGGCGGCCTCCAAGGCGCGGATGTTTCTTCCTTCACGTCCGATGATGCGCCCCTTGATGTCGTCGTTTTTGATTTGGAAGACGGAAACGCTGTTTTCGACGCTGTGTTCTGTGGCCACCCTTTGAATGGTCTGGATGACGATTTTCTTGGCCTCCCCGCTTGCCTGCTCCTTTGCGTCGTCGATGATTTCCTGCGCTTGCGTTGCCGCCATCGCGCGAGCTTCCGACTTGATTTGCTCCACCATGGCCTGCTTGGCGTCGTCGGCGGTCATGCCGCTCAACTTTTCAAGGGCCTCGATGGCTTTGCCGTGGTCGAGGTCCAAGTCTTTCTGCCGTTTTTCAAGAGCCCCAAGGCGCTGCGTGAGCTTTTCCTGGTCTTGCTTGAGCTGGCGCTCGGCATTTTTGTTTTGATCAATGGTCCGCTGGAGGTTGGCCTCCGTGTTCTTGATGCGGTCTTGCCGCTCATTGAGTTTGCGGTCCAAATCTTTGCGCTGGTTGGCTTGCTTTTCCTTCAACTCAATGAAGCGCTCCTTGGCTTGAAGCATTTTTTTCTCTTTGCGCGATTCGCCCTCCAATTCAGCTTCTCTGACGATGCTTTTTGCTTTGGAAGTGAGGACCCGAAGAAACAGGATGTATCCGATGGCTCCTCCGAGGAGCAGGCCGGTTGCGGCGTACAGAATGGGGGTCATGAGGTCGTAGATTGGGCCCTTTCAGTCATGTGTTGAGCGCAGAATGGATGCGGTGGAGAAGATCTTCGACGTCTTTCTTTGGCCAGGTCAATCCATCGGTCGAGGCCGTTTGTGGCGGTGTGTCCGACTTGGATTTTGTGCTGGCTTGCACCGCAATTTGCAATGCTGCCATGGCCATCAAGTCGATGCGATCGGAAATGGCGTATTGGTTTTTCAACTGCGCGATTTGGGCTTCTACAGCCTTCGCAGCAGCGCGTACGACGTCCACCTCCTCAGGAGAGAGTGTCAGGGGGTACTTGCGACCTCCCAATGTGACTTCGAGCGTTTCCATGGTATTGATTCTCAAGGTTTGAGAAGTGCGATGCAGGAGTCGATTTCTTCTACCAACGCGTCCACATCAGAAGCACTCAGTGCGGACAATGGGGGCGTAGGGGTTGAAAGTTGTTGAGTGGCACCGTTGGTTGCCTTGGCCAGACGCAACGCTTCCTCTGCCGCGGTCCACTTTTCTTTCACCTCGTGAAGTTCACTGCGCATGGCTTGGTGCGATGCGAGCAAACGATTCACGGAATCGAGCAGGGTTTGCAGTTGGTGGCTGGGCGTAGACATGGTCAACGATACTAATGCAAAAGTAGGGGATTCAAGGCAACATCTGTGGTCGATCTCCGTGTAGTTTTGCACCATGCCTGTTGCCCGTCGTTTTCCCGCGTCGTTCTTGAAAAAATCTCCTCTATCCATTGAGGTGATTTTGGTCAACACCTTGTTTTTTAGTTTTTTGATGGGTTTTTCAGTTTCTGGATTGATGGCGCAGTCAGAAGCATTGAACCGCGCCGAACGCTTCAAGCAGCACTACGATTGGAAGGCGCCTTTGGGGGTGCCTCTTTTGCTCAGTGGCAACTTCGGGGAGCTGCGCGGCAACCATTTCCATACCGGTGTGGATTTGAAAACCATGGGCAGAGAAGGATTGCCTGTTTTGGCAGCCACCGAGGGACGGGTGTCGCGCGTCAAAATGTCTCCTTGGGGCTATGGCAACGCTTTGTATTTGGAGGGGCCTGAAGATCTGCTTACCGTGTATGCTCATCTCCAAGCTTTTGTCCCCAACATCCATGAGTGGGCGGTGAGCCAGGCCTACAAGGGCCGCACTTTGGGGATAGATGCCGCGCCTTCTGGACAGGACGCATTTTGGGTGAAAGCTGGTGACACTTTGGGTTGGAGTGGAAATTCGGGAGGCAGTGGTGGTCCTCATTTGCATTTTGAGATCCGAGACGCCAAGACCCAGCACCCGTTGAACCCATTGATGGGCTGGCTGGACAAGGCGGATGGCATTCCGCCGTCCCTTCCTATGCTGTGGCTCGAGACTAGGGATCACCTGCGGGCTTGGCCCATCCCCACGACTGACACCATTCGGGTGGATGGGATGTTTAGAGCTTCTGTGGAGGCCTTCGATCGGTTGGATGGGGCATCGAACATTTGTGGGGTCCTATCCCTAGAAGCCGTCCTGGCGGGTGCTGATGGAACCAGCATCTGGAGCCATCGCTTCGCCTTAGAGGAGCTGGATTTTGGGGTGAACAAAGACATGAATGCGCACGCCTTTTATCCGGTTTGGTCTGGCCAGAGAAAGCAAGTGCATCGGCTCCATCGACTGCCAGGCAACCGCTTGGCGATTTATGGACCCGACCGCAACGAAGGTTGGACAATCCTTGCCAAGGGCGAGTGCGCCCGATTGATTTGCCGTGCGGAAGATGCTGCGGGGAATGTCGCGGAGCGCGAGGTGATCCTTCAGGGGGGCGCTCCAAGGGGAGTCTGGGAGAAAAAGTCCAGTGCCTTTGGGACAGGCACCATTGTGGCAAAGGTCACGTCAGCGTCCGGCCAATCGTCGCAGGACGATGTCGAATTGTCTTGGCAGGCCCAAACGTTCTTTGAAGAGGCGCAGTTGTCATGGTCACCAGACATCGGTGCGCTGCGCTTTGCAATGGGGCCGGAAGAGAAGGCTTGGCGAAAGCCTGTTCATGTGCAATGGGCCTTTCCTAAACCGTCTGGCGTGTGGTCGAACACTGGGGCGATGTTCCCCTCGGAGCCCTTGGCCATGGACCGTTGGGTCGCTGTTCAAATGAGGGGGGATGCCATCGCAACAGCCGTGGTGGCTGAGGTCAAGGATTTGGCCTGGCACATGGAGATCCAAGGCGGAGGGCAATGGGAAATGAGAAGGGACACCCTGTCGCCCAAAGTTCTGCCCTTCTACAGTGGTACCCCTTTGGTGCGGGGCGGCGATGCCGTGTGGTACCTGGACGACGATTTGTCGGGCATCGAGTCGGTTGAATTGACCTTCGACGGGCATTGGGTCCGCTCAGTGTGGGACCCCAAGAGGAACATGATCACCTACGAGGCGTCAGATGACCGACATGTGCCTGGACAGGTTCACGATGTCGCGCTTGTGGTGGAAGATGCTGTTGGCAATGTGCAGGAATGGCGAAGACCCATGACCTGGCCTGAGGGTCATTGACGTCTTGCGTTCCGCCGTTGTTGGTCTTGAAAAAGACTGTAATCAATGTAATACAATGCTCTAATTGACAGTGAGTTGGTGAATCCTGATTGAAGCATTTGTCCCCAGTTTTCCCAGTAGTTGTTGGGCAGCAAAGCCCCCTCCTCACTCAACGTGTTTTTCCAGACAATGCTGATTTCACTTCCTGGGGAGAAAATCCAACGGTAGACCAAATCCACACTCCAAGCATTGTAATTGACATCGTATTTGCTGGTCTGGGTGGTCGCGTCATATAACGCGTCGACTGCGGGGTGGTCTTCTGTCAAGGATCCATCGGAAGCAAGCAAGAAGAATCCGTGGTAATCGACGACGCTCCAGTAATGCCGAACCCGAGCTGAAAGACTGGCGTTGGGTGAGAAGATGTAACTCGCGTTGAGCACATGGGTGTGGCTGGAATTGTCCCGCTCACCAAACAAGCTTTCTCTACCGCCGTACAAGTCGTCGAGAAGTCCGGCCCAACCGCGTTCCTTTTGCCGCACCTGCCAGCTCCAGACATAGTTCATGCTGAATCGATCCGAAAAGCGGAAACGCGGGGCCAAACGAAGGAAGAATCCCTTCCAATCTTCGAAGTCAGGCCGCCATTGCCTCTTGACAAAGGCATCCAGCGCAAGGGCCTTGCGGTAGTCGGTGGAAGTCACTGCGTCCAGACTCGCCCATTTGGGGGTGGTGAACGGCATGCCGTCCAGCCGAGAAGCAAAAAAATCCTGGCCATCTACCGGCTGACCTTCCCAGGTGATTTTGTTGAACCAAAAGCCTCGAGTCACGGCCGCCCATTCTCCGGACCACTGCCAATTGCTGAAGGATCTCGGGGCATAGAGATGCATGACATCGCTGTTCAACGTCCACCACATCCTGTTGAAGGCACCAAACGGCTCGTAAATGCCATATTCAAGTTCCCCTTGGGTGGTGACTTCGTTGGGTGCTGCCAGGTAGCCCAAATCGTTGGGGTTGAAAAATTCAGATTCTTGTCTGTGGCCAATCGAACCACGGAACAAGCCTGTGGTCTTGGCCAAGGTGACACCCCAGGTGTGTCCTTCATCGTGGTCCTCCGGGTCGCCTTGGGCCATTTGATTGGCTGCAGCGTTGCCAGACAGAGCCCAACTGTTGGCGGGGTTTCTGAGCACGAATTGGGTTCCCTGGACGTAGGCGTCTCGGCCTTCCCCTGAACGGATGGTGGATGTGCTGAGGGCAGTCACAAAGCTGTTGTTGGGGAGGTTTTGGTCGACCACAGTGACGTTGTACGAGGTCAACACATCTTCGCTGCCAGTGGTGTCCCTGGCGAAAGCCTGAAAGGTTCCCAAGCCAGTGCTTGAAGAGGTTCGTCCACTGAGTTTGGTGGCGTTGATCAACTGTCCCTCTGACCCCACGCGCCGGCTGTAAAAAAGCCCGCCTTTGTTGAACAAATCCGTCCCCTCTTGGAAGAAGGGTCGGTTTTCTGCGAACCTTACTTCATAAGGGCTGAGGTTGAGCACGAGGTTGTCCGTGACGACCTGCCCAAAATCAGGCACCAGTGTGGCATCTAAGGTGAAGGCATCTCCGAGGCCCAGTTTGGCATCCATCCCGCCATTGATGGGCACCGACCATTGCCGGTTGCCACCGTCATCCAATGCGGTGGTGGCGTAACTGCTGACATAGGGAAAGAGGGCAATTCTCGGTGGGGTGTCCACGCCCTGGATGCCGCGCAAAACACCCCCTTGGTTGACCATGCTGCTCTGCGTAGGATCCAAAGCATTCCAGACGGTTTCTTCGCGACTTCTTCGCACGACACGCCATGCATTCATGCCCCAGAGCTGCTCTCCAGATCCTGCCACACGCGGCATCCGAAATTGACTCCACGGGATCCGCATTTCCGTGGACCAGCCGTTTTCATGGACATGGCTTTGGACCTCCCAAACGCCATTCCATGCGTCGTCAGAGCCTTGAGCGGTCATGATGAAATCCCCGAGCGTCCCCCTCGGCGTTGTGGTGAATCCCACAGCGTTGATGCCGTCGTTGTAGGGGCTGAACCAAATGCCAAATTCATCGGAGTTCTCCACATTGTCCCGGACACTGAATTGCTGGAGAATGGAATCCGGGGCCGCGTCGTGCATGGCCGCTGCCACGTAGAGGTTGAAGTCGTCGTAGGCGATCCAGACCTCGGTTTGAAACGTGCACGAACTGTTGGGGAAGGGACGGTTTTGGGTAAAGTGGGTGGCGGGAATGCCTGCGCCCCAACTGGCTTCGTTCAGCATGCCGTCGATGGTCGGAGGAACGCTGATGCGCCGAGCAATGGCCTCCTGGTTTTGGAGGTTGAAGGGCACAGCTGGTTGGCCCAAAGCTTCATGCACAGGGGCCTGCCAGAACAGACAGCAAGAGGCAAGCAATGAAATAGAAGCGCGTAGGGTCACCTAAAAATGTGTTGTTGGTTCAACCACCTTTGGTAAGCTCTTGCGTTGCGAAGATGTTCGCGGTAGGTGCGGGCGAACCGATGTTTTCCAGTGGCCTCTGGTTCAGCACACATGTACAAATGGTTGTGTTGCGCAGGCTTCAGCACGCTCAGGATGTATCGCGGATCGACGAACCGAATGGGGCCTGGCGGCAGACCCTTGTTGCTGTACGTGTTGTAGGGAGAGCTGACGTTCTTGTGCACATCCAACACCCGTCGTATGCTGGGGTCATTCAGGGCAAAAATCAAGGTCGGGTCAGCTTGAAGCGCCATCCCCTTTTTCAAGCGATTCAGGTAAAGCCCAGCCACCATCGGTGCTTCTGAAAGGTCGGCGGTTTCAGCCTGCACGATGGACGCAAGGACGGTCGCTTCTCGAATGGAAAGGCCCAGGGCTTGGGCTGAAGCTTTTCTGTCCAAGGTCCACCACGTTTGGTGCTCCCTCAATAGGCGATCCAACAATTTATTTGCATCGGTTTCCCACCACACTTCGTAGGTGTTGGGCAATACCCGCCACATGACACTGTCGTGTTGCAGCCGGTTGGCCACTTCAGTGCTGTCGGCAAAAATGCGCTGGGCAATGGACCCCGCAATGGGCCCCACGTCCCTGCCTGAGGGCACGACCAATTTCACCACCTCACGGTCTCCTGTGACCAGCCGTTTGGCACTTTCTTCGACTGATTCAGTAGGCAAGAGAAGGAAGCGCCCGGCTTTGATGCGATGGTCCCAACCGCGCCAAGACAGGTGCGTGACCACCCGCTCGCCTTGCGTTCCCGCCAAGTTGACTTTCAATCTTCCCCATCGTTCAGTGGACGACTCCGAGGGCAGTACCTCGACCACCACCTCATCTTCGTGCCATGTGTCCGTCACCCAATGTTGCCAGCCCCAAGAGACGGCTCCACCTGCAGTCAAGAGGAATGCGATGATGAGGCCAAAGGTGGTTCGGGCGGCCATGGTCATGGTTGGGGAAAGATACATTGGGCCGTCACCACGTCGGACCATTGGCCATCGGGCTTCAACGCCCACTCTTTGCGCCGGGAAACCTCCGCAAAAGCGGATTGGGCGAACAAATCAAGCGAGCCTTGGTGCCCAGCGGGAATCTCGGCATACAGCTGATGCAGATGCAAATGCCTCGAAGCATAAGCCTTCATGAGGGCCACCCCGGCCAATGCGTGTCCCTTCCTGCGGTGCATCAAGTCGATGTGCACGGCGACCCCTGCCCGCCGTTGCCTGGGGTCGAAGTCGTACAAGTCCATGGCGCCCACAGACACCCATTGCCCATCCACCTTGGCATCGAGCATCCAGCGCAATTGCCGTTGGGCGTAGATGTCTTGGTTGCCCTCGACGAATTGTTGCACCGAAGCCAGGCTGACAGGGGCGATGGCCGCTCCCATCCACCACTCGTCGCTGTCGTTTTCCCACGCCACAAGCGTGGCGACATCCGAGGGCTCTAGGGCCCGAAGGCGATGTTGTTCAGATTTCAACACAGCGCGAAGATAGCCGTACCTTTGGCCCATGCGGAGACTTGTCATACCCATCCTTTGTGGAGCGATGCTCACAGGGTGCACTGTCAACCAAGATTTGATGTTCCGAACGGACAGGGATTTTGTTTTTGACGAATGGTCCAATGTCAAAGACGAAGCCTACACACTTGCCCCCAACGATCGGCTTCAGCTTCAACTCTACTCGAACAACGGACAGCGTTTGATGGCGATGACGGCAGGGTCTTTGGAGGATGGTCGCGCGAACAACTTGATGCAAAACCAGCAACGTGGATTGTTCTCGTACCGGGTGGAGCCCGACGGCACTGTGGACCTCCCGGAAGTGGGAAGCATTCGTTTGCTGGGATTGACTTTGGAGGAGGCTGAGCTTGCCATCGAAGAAGCATACGAAACGGAATACGTCGACCCATATGCCATGCTGCAAGTCGTGAACAACAGGGTCCTTGTGTTCCCGGGGGAAGCTGGACAGGCCACCGTCATCACGCTTCAAAACCAAAACACGTCCGTCATCGAAGCTTTGGCTCAAGCTGGGGGCATCCGTCAGCGGGGGCGGTCCAAAGAGGTCAAGTTGGTCCGGCAACAAGGAGATGACAACCTCATTTACTCCATGGACCTCAGCACCGTGGATGGAATGAATGCCGCACGAAGGATTGTCCAAGCGAACGACATCTTGTACGTGGAGTCGAACCCTCAAGTGGTTCGCGAAGTGCTGACAGATGTGTCCCCTGTGGCCCAATTGGTCACCACCTTCACCTCCCTTTGGTTGACCTACCGTGTGCTGTCCAACGATTGACCATGGAAGCGACAAGCACAAGAATCGAAGGGGTGATGATGCTCCGGCCTCGCCTCTTCGAAGATGACCGAGGAACGTTTTGTGAAACGTGGAACCACGCCGCGTTTGAGGATGCCGTGGGGGAGCCGGTCTCTTTTGTCCAATGCAACGAAAGCATGTCAAATAAGGGGGTGCTTCGTGGCTTGCATTTTCAAATGCCTCCTCATGCCCAAGGGAAGTTGGTGAGGGTGGTCCGAGGAAGGGTCCTGGACATTGCAGTGGATTTGCGGAAAAACAGCGCGACGTTTGGCCAACACATGGCGGCAGAATTGAGTGCAGACAACTGCTGGCAAATGTGGTTGCCGCCTGGCATGGCCCATGGTTTTTTGGCCTTGGAAGACGACACTGTGTTTTCTTACATGTGCACGGAGTTCTATCACCCTGGAAGCGAACAGAGCCTTCAATGGAACGACCCGTTGCTGGGCATCGACTGGGGAATGGAGGCGCCAAGCGTGAGCGCAAAGGATGCCCAGGCGGGTGCTTTTTCTGATTTCGAGTCTCCTTTCTGACCTTTCCTTTTCCCGTGTGCAATGTTCACGGTTGTGGCGTTCTGCATGTTGGCAACCTTTGCGTGAAGGCGTGGCAGGAAGAGGTGCATGCGGCCACCTTCATGGCATGAAAATCGCTTCGTTTGCCCCTTTGAAAATCACAGTCGTTTTGTCTCTGTCCTTGGGCCTTTTGGCGTGGTTGTCCATGCCTATATCTGCCCACAAAGCACCAGATTTTGAGGTCGAGTCCAAGCGTCATTCGCCGGTGATTTCTCCCACAGTCCCCATGGATTTGTCGCTCTTCAATGAGCTTGTTCCTTTGGATCGGTTGGGCGTGCGGGAGTCCTTGGACCGCGAACTCATCGTCAACACCTACCGGCACAGTTCGACCATTCTCTACTTGAAAAGGGCTGCCCGATGGTTCCCCATCATGGAGCCCATTCTGAAAGAAGAGGGGGTGCCAAGTGACTTCAAGTACCTGGCAGTGATCGAGAGTGGATTGAGCCAAGTTGTGAGCCCGGCGGGTGCAGCGGGGTTTTGGCAATTCATGAGAAAGACGGCCCCTGAGTATGGTTTGGAGGTGACTTCTTCTGTGGACGAACGTTACAACGTGGCCCTGGCCACAAGGGCTGCTTGTCAATACCTCAAGGAGGCCCACGAGAAATTCGGAAGCTGGGTGCTTGCTGCGGCTTCCTACAACATGGGCCAATCAGGGGTGACCCATGCCTTGAACGCGCAACTCGTCGACAACTACTGGGACCTGCATTTGAATGCCGAGACGGGACGATACGTTTACAGGATGCTGGCACTCAGGGAGGTGATGGAACAACCCGAGCATTTTGGCTTTCACTTGGGGATGTCTGACGTCTATGCTCCGTTGGAGGGACTAGACTTCACGGTGTCCGCAAGCATCGACGATTTGGCATCGTTTTCACTGGACCACGGGACGACCCTGAGGGAGCTGAAGGTGCTGAACCCTTGGTTGAGAAAGGACCATTTGGAGGTGCGGACGGGTCATTCATACACCTTGCGCATCCCCGCCTGACGGCATGTTGTTTGTTGTCTGCTGGGGTGACCGGTGGACGCGGACCGCGCTCGTGCGCAACTTCTCTTTCCCGGGCTCTCCATGCACGTACGCCTCGCGAAATGCGGGGTGAGAAAGGGCTTCCGCCACGGAGTGCACCGCTCCCGCAGGGACCTTGGCGTCGCGCAGTGCGACGAGCAGATCTTGCCGTTGCCATGACCTGGCGGCAGCGTTCAAGGCTTGGGCAAGTGCATCGCGGTGGACCACGCGTTGCGCATTGATTGCGAACGCATCATTTTGGGGCAAGTCATCTGTTCCCAGCACATGGCACAGCGCGTTGAATTGTGCATCGCTGCCCACGGCCAAGACGATTGCACCATCCTTGCAGTCGACCAAATCTCCGTAAGGGGCGATGTTGGGATGGAGAGATCCTTGCCTTTGGGGTGTTTGGCCATTCATGAGCCAAGCCGTTCCTTGGTTGGCAAGGGCAGTGAGCCCTGACCCAAAGAGACTGACCTCGGCGTACCATCCCTTGCCCGTCCTCTCCCTTTGGTACAATCCCGCAAGGATGCCCGCGCGCATTTGGTGGGAGGCCAAGACGTCCATGAGTGCCACAGGTATTTTGGCTGGGGGGCGGTCTGGGTGACCGTTCATGGCCATGAAGCCCGTCTCCGCTTGGACCACCACATCGTAGGCCAATCGATCTTTGTCAAATTCCGAACCAATCAATCTGAGATGGACAAGATGAGGATGACGCAACGACAATTCTTCAGGCTCCAGGCCCATTGGTTCGAGGTCGTTCCACTTCATGTTTTGAAGCAAGATGTCGGTTTGTGCCAACCGTTCTTCCAACCAAAGGCGCCCCACCTTGCTTTTGAGGTCTTTGACGACCACCGTTTTGCCATGGTTGGCCGCCTCGTAGTAGGCGGAAGAGGACCTGTCGGGCTCACCCACAGACTTCCATGTCTGCGTGACATCGCCTTGTGGAGGCTCGACCTTGGTCACCTCGGCCCCGCATTCGGCCAAAAAAGTACCCGTCAGTGGTCCCGCAAGGACACTCGACAAATCCAAGACCCGCAATCCTGCCAATGCACCTTCCATGGGTCTGAAGTTAGGGGGGATGCTTTTTACGCCAAAGCCGATTTGTACGTGTCGATCGCACGCTGCCTCGCGAACTTGTGCTCCACGATGGGCTCTGGATAAGCGTCTGTACCAAACTCAGGGACCCATTGTTTCACGTAAGTCATCTGTGCATCGAACTTTTGGAGCTGCGAGGAGGGGTTGAACACTCGGAAGTATGGCGCAGCATCGCAGCCAGACCCTGAAGCCCACTGCCACCCTCCGACATTGCTGGCCAATTCGAAATCCAAGAGCTTCTCGGCGAAGTACCGTTCTCCCAAACGCCAATCCAGCAGAAGGTGCTTGCAGAAAAACGAGGCCACCACCATCCGAACCCTGTTGTGCATGAAGCCGGTGGCGTTCAGCTCGCGCATGCCAGCATCCACAATTGGGTAGCCTGTTTTGCCTTCCTTCCATGCAGCAAAATGGGCGTCATCATGGCGCCATGGGATGAGGTCGTATTTGGCCCTGAAGGCGTCTTTCATGCTGTGTGGAAAGGCATGCATGATCGATTGGTAGAAGTCCCGCCAAATGAGTTCTGTCAGCCACTTATCGCTGTTCGCGAATCCTTTACGTGCCATTTCGCGAATGCTCACGGTGCCAAACCGCAAGTGAACGCTGACCCTTGAAGTGCCGCGGACAGAAGGAATGTCTCGTGTTTCTGAATAATGCCTCAGCAATTCTGGTTGGACATTGGCTTTGGGGAAGTCGAGGTCACTTGGTTTGAAGCCCATGTCTTGCAGGCTTGGCATCCCTTCGTGCTGCCAACTTGCGAGCTGGTCCAAATGTTGTTCAGAAGGGGAGGCTTCCAAGTCGGATTCCTTCAAATTGGCATGCCAACGTTTGCTGAACGGCGTGAACACAGTGTAAGGCGTGCCGTCAGGCTTCAAAACCTCTCCCGGTGCCTTGATCACATGGTCTTTGAAGGTGTGCATGGGGATGTCGCGGGTGTTCAAGGTCTTTGCAAGCAACCCATCTCGCTCCAAGGCATAGGGCTCATAGTCTTCATTGGCGTAAATCCCTCGGACATCCAATTGGGCAATGAGTTCCAAGAGAACTTCTTTTGGCTTTCCGTGGGCCACGTAAATGGCCGAGCTCTTGGCCTGTGCTTCACTCTGGAGGGCGGACACTCGGTGGTGCAAGAAGGTCACCCTGGCGTCTTGTCGATCCTCCAAGTGTTGCAAGATGTTGTCGTCGAAGATGAAAAGAGGCAGCACCTTGTGCCCTGAGGACAGGGCAGCGTGGAGGGCGCGGTTGTCGTCCCAGCGCAGATCACGGCGGAACCAGTGGATGACAACGGAAGAAGAAGGAAGCACAGTCATGGAAGATGGTTTTGTAAGGCAAGGAAACGGCCCACCTTCGTGGGCCGTCCTTTTGTTCCAAAACTTGGATCAAAACACCTTACGATCTCGTGAATCTCATGTATTCACAACGCTAAAACCTTTGTGAGAAAGAAAAGGTTCACTGTCACAGAACATTTTTTTTAGGGTGGTGTTAGACACTCACACTAATTCAATTAACTCTTTCAGATTCATGAAACATTTGTTCACTGGCCTTGCTTTTTGCTTGGCGACCATCGCCGGATTCGCCCAATGCGAAGCCGATCACACCGTAGAAGCGAGTAGCTTCATCTACGCCCCCACTACCTTGACCATCGAGCAAGGTGAGAGTGTGGCCTTCGTCAACACCCAAGGCTTCCATGACGTCAACGGTGTCACCAACACCCTCACCGGAGAGTCATTCAACAACCCCGCTGACTTCTCCTTGGGGTCCATTGCAGGAAATGCCGACGGCGTTTGCATGGGAACCGTCACCTTTGACGTTCCAGGGACCTACAACTATGATTGCAGCATTGGCAACCACGCCGAGCAGGGCATGGTTGGTTCGATCACCGTCAACGCCTTGCCAACCAATACGGTTGTGGACGTGATTGTCAACAGCCCAGATCACGAGTTGCTCGAGGCCGCTGTTTTGGCCGCCGACCTTGCCGGTGCCTTGAGTGCGGATGGTCCATTCACTGTTTTTGCGCCCACCGATGATGCGATTGGCGCGTTGGTTGCAGCGCTCGGGATCACTGCTGAAGAGTTGCTTGCACTCGAGACTTTGGGAGACATTTTGACGTACCACGTCGTTGCAGGCGAGGCACTGAGTACTTCTTTGACAGACGGACAAATGATTGCCACCCTTTTGGGTCCGGACGTCACCGTGACCATCACTGACGATGGGACATTCATCAACGATGCGTTGGTGACTTTTGCCGACATTCCTGCTGACAATGGAGTGGTGCACGTCATTGACGCAGTTCTGTCGCCGCCCGTTGTCGTGACCAATACGGTTGTGGACGTGATTGTCAACAGCCCAGATCACGAGTTGCTCGAGGCCGCTGTTTTGGCCGCCGACCTTGCCGGTGCCTTGAGTGCGGATGGTCCATTCACTGTTTTTGCGCCCACCGATGATGCGATTGGCGCGTTGGTTGCAGCGCTCGGGATCACTGCTGAAGAGTTGCTTGCACTCGAGACTTTGGGAGACATTTTGACGTACCACGTCGTTGCAGGCGAGGCACTGAGTACTTCTTTGACAGACGGACAAATGATTGCCACCCTTTTGGGTCCGGACGTCACCGTGACCATCACTGACGATGGGACATTCATCAACGATGCGTTGGTGACTTTTGCCGACATTCCTGCTGACAATGGAGTGGTGCACGTCATTGACGCAGTGTTGTTGCCACCCGCGCCTGTGCCAACTACGATTTGGGACATTGTGGAAGGCAGCGAAGACCACAACTACCTGGAGGCTGCATTGTTGCAGCAAGGGTTGGATGGTGCTTTGAACGATACCACAGTCTTGACTTTGTTTGCACCGACTGATGCAGCCTTTGAAGCTGCAGCAGTCGCCTACGGAACGGACGTTGATGGTCTTTTGGCGCTGCCGTACTTGACAGACATTTTGTTGTACCACGTCACTGGCGGTGCGGTAATGAGCACTGATTTGTCCGATGGACAAGTGGTGACCATGTTGAACGAGGGTACAACCACCGTCACCATCGACATGGGCGTGTTCATCAACAACGCGCAAGTGACTGATCCAGACCTCACGGCAGACAACGGGGTGGTCCACGTTTTGGACGCTCTTATCCAGCCTGCTACCGACGGCATTCAAGAAGCACAAATCTCATGGACTGTGATGCCAAACCCAGCTTCAGATGAGGTGCGCTTTGCAGGATTGGCTGCGGAAGCCACAGCTGTAGTGTTGGATTTGACAGGACGCCAAGTTGCCCAGTTGGCAGCAGGAAACAACATCCTTGCTGTTGGACACATGGCACCAGGCACCTACTTGGTGGCAGTGACCGCCAATGGCACAATCACCACATCCAAGTTGGTGGTGCGCTGAGCACAACATTCGACAGAATAGAAAAGGCCTCCCTTGTGGGAGGCCTTTTTTTTTGGAGTCAAATGCAATCCAGGAGCGCTTCTTTCAGTTTGGGATGACGCCATTTAAAGCCCTCCACACGGAGTTTTTCAGCGACCGCGTTTTGAGACTCTAGAACAATGTTTGCCATCTCGCCGAGAACCAAACGTAGCGCCCAAGCAGGCACTGCTGGGGCGAAGTGCGGCCGGCGAATACACTTGGCAAGGACCTCTGAAAATTTGGCATTTGGGACACTCTTTGGTGCAACAACATTGTAAGCTCCATGTGCAGTGGACGTGGCGGCTGCAAATTGAATGAACCGAACGACATCGTCAACGTGAATCCAGCTCATGCTTTGTTTCCCATTCCCCAAGGGAGCACCTAGTCCGAAACGATAGATGGGCAGAAGTCGTGCGAGGGTGCCGCCTCTTGGCGAGAGTACAATGCCGAGGCGCATCACCACATGGCGCGTCGAAGCTGGCAAGTGGGCCGCAGCAGACTGCTCCCATGCCTGGGCAACTTGGGCAAGGAAACCTTGGCCAGTGGGGCTTTCTTCGGTGGCCGCCGATGTGCATTCTCCGTAAAATCCCACGGCAGAGGCTTGGATGAAAGCTCCCTGGAACCCCTCCTTTTTCAATGCCATACACAGAAGAGAGGTCCCCTTGGTCCGACTTTCCATGATGGCCATTTTGTGTGAGCGAGTCCAACGTTGTCCAACATTCGCTCCTGCAAGATGAACCACGACATCAACATCTTCGAGCGCTGCAGGAGGGAGGTCACCTGTTTCGAGGTTCCACACAAAAGCATTTGCGTTAGGGTGAATGCGCGTATCGCTTCGTCCGAGGGTCCGGACATTGACGCCTTCCAGTACCAATGATTGGGTCAGTGCCCTGCCAATCATCCCTGAGGCTCCCGTGATCAACCAAGTTTGAGGTTTCATTCGTATCTTATGTTATCAACGTGTTCACAAATGCTCCATCCTTTTAACCGCTTGGCACTTTCCTTGTTCGGAGAGTTTCGCCTGACTTGGCAGATGACCATCGCATTGTTTTGCGCTGTTCTCGCACAAGAGGCCCAAGCTCAAGGGGAATCAGTGCTGCACGAGCACGTCGACTCAGTGGCTTTCCTCTCTGCATCTTCCATGTTCGCAGAGCACGTGAATGACATCGGACATTGGTTGGATGAAGAGACGTTGGAATCTTATCTCTTGGTGGGGTGTGACAATGGAACGGCTTTCGTGAAAATGTTGCCAGGAGGGCAGCCCATGTACATGGGCAAGTTGCCCACAACGACTGTTGTGAGTCTTTGGCGGGACATCAAGGTGCTAAACGATCACGCCTACGTGGTGAGTGAAGCACCTGCACATGGGATGCAAGTGTTCGATTTGACAGCCTTGCGCGAATGGCATCCACTGGATGGCATTCAAGAATGGACGCCCGATACAGTGATCGCGGCACCTGGCTCAGCGCACAACTTGGCCGTTCTCCCCGCGGCAAACATGGTGATTCAACTTGGCTCCAACAGCTTTGGTGGTGGGGCAGTCTTGTTTGATGCATCGGACCCTGGAGCGCCGGTCCTCGCCGGGGGAGCGTCAGAACAGGGCTACCTCCATGATGGACACGCACTCCGTTACGAAGGACCAGATGAGGAACATCACGGGAAGGATCTTTTGTTTGTGGCAGCCGGGGCTCGGTTGTCCATCTTGGACATCACCGATCCATCAGATGTCATGTTGATTGGAGAAAGTGCTTATCCACAATCGGTGTACAGCCACCAGGTTTGGGTTTCGGAAACCCAAGACCATGCTTTCTTGGGGGACGAATTGGATGAATCTCAGCTGGGCGCTGGGACCAAAACCATTGTTTTCAATTTGACTGACCTGGATGCTCCTGTCGTTCACGAGGTCTACGAGTCAGAGGAATTGGCCACCGACCACAACCAATACGGCCATGGCGAATGGCTCTTTCAAAGCAATTACAGCGCCGGACTGAGAATGTTGAGCAACGCTTGGCCCACGGTTCCGACATTGACGGAGCGGGGCCATTTCGACCCGCTGCCAGAGGAGGAGGGGGCGGGTTTTCAAGGTGCATGGTCCCATGTCATTCTTCCCCACCAAGGCCTGGTGGCATTTACTTCCATTGCTCAAGGTCTTTGGGTGGTTCGGCCCAAAATGGCTTGGTTGCAAAACATCGCCATTTCCAATTGTGAACCGGGTACAGTGCCATCCCCCAACAATTGGAGCATGACCGTACACGCCCTAGATGGTTGGGATTTCCCTTTGGAAGTCACGGTGGAGGGAGTTGCCTTCCTGACTGAGAGCCCCAACAACTGGGTGTTGGAGGAAAGTGGCAGCACACTCATGTATTTTCAGGCCTATGGTTTGCCAGGAGCCCAAGCCAGGGTGATCGTGTCTTCTGAGCAATCCAGCTGGCCCATCCCAATTTTGACATCTGAAGCCTTGTGGCCGGCACATTATGCAGATGAGGATGGGGATGGCTTTGGCAACCCAGACCTTCCAGTCTGGGGATGTGGCGATGTGCCCGGCACCTCTACATTGCCATTGGATTGTCAAGACTGGAATGCCCAGACTTATCCCTCGGCCATTGAGCTTTGCGATGGTTGGGACAACGATTGTGATGGAGAAGCCGACGAAGGAACAACAGCGATGTTGTGGTACATGGATGAAGACGGTGATGGTTTTGGTGATGGATCGGAGCCTGCGGTGATGAGCTGTGTTCCTCTGGTCAACCGTGTGATGGTGCCAGGAGATTGCAACGACAGTGAAGCGACCATGTACCCGGGCGCAATGGCCCTGCAAAATGGCACAGACAACAACTGCAATGGGGTGATTTCAGAAGATGAATTGAACCCATGTCTCGGAGACTTTGACCTTGACGGGCTTCGCACCACCAATGACATGTTGAAGCTTCTTTCGGCCATGGGCTGTCAACAAGGCTGCACGGCGAGCACCAACCATGAGGATTCAGTGGCCATCGGTGACCTTCTGTCATTTTTGAGCGTGTTTGGACTCCCCTGCAACTGAACCTAGGTTTAGTCTTTGGCCTTTTGCTGGGCATACATCGTGGCATAGAGTCCCTTCAAATCGAGAAGCGATTCATGTGTCCCTTCTTCGATCAAACGACCGTCGTCCAGAACCAGAATCCGGTCTGCATGGCGAAGGGAAGCAAGCCTGTGGCTGACCATCAAGGTGCAAGACGCATCTTGCTTTGCGATGGCGTCCAAAATGGTCTCTTCTGTCTCCGTATCGACGGCAGAAAGGCAATCGTCAAGCAGCAAAATTTTCGGTGCCTTGACAAGGGCGCGGGCGATGCTGATGCGCTGCTTTTGGCCTCCACTCAAGTTGACTCCCCGCTCTCCGAGCAGGGTGCCATATCCATGCTCAAAGCCCTCGATGTCAGACGCGACGCCTGCATTCTTGGCGGCCAACCGCACCTCCGCGCTGTCTTCAAGAAACCGATGGCTCCCGAAGGCGATGTTGCGTCCAATGGTGTCGCTGAACAAAAAGACATCTTGGGGAACGTAGCCCATGTCCTCTCGCAAGGAAGCTAGGGCCCATTCTTTCATGGGTGTTCCGTCTAGCTTGATGCATCCTTCGTCGGGATCCATCATCCTTGTCGCGAGCTGCAGGATGGTGGACTTGCCACTTCCTGTGCGCCCTGTGATCCCCAAAGTTTCCCCCGGGTTCAGTTTGAAATGAAGGTCCTTCAGGGCCTGAATTCCAGTCTCAGGGTAAGTCCAGCTTACTCCTTCAAAGCTCAGGGAAGGAGCTTGGGAAAGTGGCGACTTCCGCCCTCCATCCTCAGGATCGACTACGGTGGGCTGTGCATGAAGAAAGTCCAAAATCCGCGCCATGGATGCCTCAGCTTTCTGGACCAAGGAGGTCACCCACCCGACGGAGGCAAACGGCCAGGTCAGGAGGTTGACGTAAAACACGAATTGAAAAATGTGTCCCAACTCGAGATGCCCCGAGGCCACCCGAAGTCCACCCACATAGACGGTTAGGATGGTGCTCAACCCTACCAGCAGGACAATCAGCGGCGTGAACATCGCTTCAACTTTCACCAAATCGAGCACCCGGATCTTGTAGCGGTCGGTTTTTTGGTCGAACCGAGATGCGGCGGCAGCTTCTCTGTGAAAGCTCTTTAGTACCCTGATCCCAGCGATATGTTGTTGCACGAAGGAAGAGACCTGGCTCTGTGCTTGCTGTCTTGCGTCGCTCTTTTTGTGGATGTTGGCGGAGATGAAATACACCCCCACAGACATAAAGGGAAGAGGGAGAAGGGCAAACCCCGTCAGTACAGGGTCTATGCTGTACATGACGCCGACCACCAAGCTCACCAAGAACACCAAGTTCAACGAGTACATGATGGCAGGCCCCAAGTACATCCTCACGTGGCTCACATCTTCGCTAATCCGGTTCATCAAGTCCCCAGTGTCGTTGGCCTTGTAGAATGTCGCGTCCAGCCGCTGGTAATGCTGGTAAATTTTTTCTTTGAGGTCGCACTCTACCAGTCGACTCATCACGATGATGGTCTGCCGGGTCAAAAAAGAAAAGAACCCTTTGATCATGTAGGCGACAAGGAAAAACAGGGCCTGCAGAAGCCCTACCCAGACCACGAAATCGAGAACGTCTTGCTTGCTGTTGGGCACTGTGCTCGCCATGGCCGAAAGCCCTGTCAAGTCACGGAAAGCAAGAAGGTTTTGTGGCAGACGTAGTTCAGATTCACCCCAAGCCACAGAGTTGGGGTCCTCTTCCAAGGGCACCAAGAAATCCGCATTGGCATCGTGAAGTGCATTGACGCCTTCCCCGATCATGGAAGGAGCCCAAACGGCAAAGATGTTCGTCATCACCACAAAGGCAATGCCCAGAAACAACCGGCCTCGGTGGTTCCAAATCAACGGGTGAAGAGCGCGGAGTGACTTCATCTAGCATTCATGATCTAGTCAGAACGAGAAGTTCCATGAGATCGAAGGCAAGATGGGGAAAAGGCTAACTTGTTTGGCTTGGATCTCCAAGTTGCCTTGCAACAAGTCGCCTTCGTTGTCAAAAAACAAGAAGTAGGGATTGGCTCTGTTGTAGAGGTTGTAGATGCTAAATACCCAACGACGATCCACTTTGCGGTCTTCGAAATTCTTTTTGGGGAAGAAGGTTGCACTGATGTCTGCCCGGTGGTAGGGAATCATTCGGTACCCATTTCGGGATCCATAAATGTCCGTGACATTGCCTTCCAGAAAGTAGCGTTGGACGGGCAGTGTCAGTGTGTTGCCGGTGGCGTAAACAAAAGCAGCGGCAAGATTCCAACGCTCGTTGGGGGTCCAGTCGGCCACAATGCTGAGATCGTGCCTTCTGTCGAACTTGGCAGGGAAGGGGTCACCGTTGTTCAGGTCTTCAAAGAGCCTGTCCGTTTTGCTCCATGTGTAGCCGACCCAACCGTTCAACTCTCCAAACTTTCTTTTCAAGAAAAACTCAACTCCGTAGGACGTCCCCTGCCCAAAGACCAGGTTGTTGTCGGGGTTGGTGCCAATGTTTTGGTCGGGGCGCGTGTTTTCGGCGTATTCCACAAGGTTGCTCAGGTCTTTGTGGTAGACCTCGATCGACGTTTCCCATTCGCGGTTTTTCCCAAGATCCACGAAGTAGCCAGCGCTGAATTGACGGCCCCTTTGCGGAGCTACCAAGTCGGAGCTGGGAAGCCAAACATCTGTGGGGGTGGTCGTGGCTGAGAGCGAGGCCAAGTGCACGTATTGGTAATTGATGGACCACCCGGCTTTGACGCTGCTTCGCGGGCCGGTCTTGAGTCTGGCACTCATTCGAGGCTCCCAACCTCCGTAGCGTTTCACCAATTCCCCTTTGCCGTAGGTGGTGGAGTCATCGGGAACAGAGACATTTTCGCCAGGAATGAACCGCGTGAAAGGCCCAACATGTCTGAAGTCATTCACGCGCAAACCAGCATGAACACGCAAGGCATCTGTTACGTCCATCACGTCTTCTATGAAGGCTGCGCTTTCATGGCTGTAAGAAACTGTGGCCTCCCCAAAGTCAAATTCGTTGTCTCCTTGACGGAAAAAGAAGGATGTGGGAACGAATTCGTGAAATACGTGCTCTACACCCGCACGGACTTCGTGCCGAAGGTTGGGGTACCAGCTTAGCTGTGCTTTCTGGGTCCAGTCGACAATGCCCGAATTGAATCCGAATTGAAAGTCATCCTGCCCCGATTCGAAGGAAAATTTGTAGTTGCTGTAGGAGGCATTGACATTCAGGAACATTTTGTCGTTGAGTACGTGGTTCCAGCGTGTGGAGACCATCGCATTGCCCCAAGGAATGGAAGCCCCAAAGCCTGCATTTGCGCTCTGGAAACTGAACACATCGCGCCCAAAATATCCCGAGACGAAGACCTCATCCCGGTCGCTGAAACGATGGTTGTATTTGGCATTCAGGTCATAAAAATAGTAACCAGACCCCGCTGCCTGTGTGGTCTCGACATACGGTTTGGTCAGCACATCGATGTACGTCCTGCGTCCCGAAACGATGAAGCTGGACACCCCTTTTTTGACAGGCCCCTCCAAAGTCAAACGCGAACTGATGATGCCGACCCCTCCGCTGCCTTTGAATTCCTTCCTGTTCCCCTCCTTCAAACCCAAATCGAGCACGCTTGACACCCGGCCTCCAAAGCGTGCTGGTATGCTTCCCTTGTAGACTTCTACGGACGAAATGGCGTCTGCATTGAAGACGCTGAAGAACCCAAACAAGTGACTGGCATTGTAAATGGCAGCATTGTCCAAGAGCAACAGGTTTTGGTCGGGTCCACCGCCGCGCACGTAAAAACCGCTGTTTCCTTCTCCTGCACTTTGGATGCCGGGAAGCAATTGAATGGCTTTCAGCACATCCACCTCCCCCATCAAAGCGGGGAGTCTCTGAATGGTGGCAATGGCCACTTCCGTCTTTCCGAGGTTGGTGCTTTCCGTGTTTTGACCTGAGGAGCCGAAAACTGTGGCTTCATCGACGGTTACGGATGTAGGAACGAGTTCAACGTTCCATTCCACATTGTCCGGGCCAGTGAATGTTTTTTTCACTTGACCGTACCCAATGAAAGTGCACGTCAAGGATAGGGGCCCCTCGGGCAGGGTCAAACTGAAGAACCCGTAGATGTTGGTCGACACCCCGCGACCGCTGCTGTCTTCGAGGACATTGGCGCCCAGGACATACTCACCGGTGGAGGCGTCCGTCACTCGTCCACTCACTGTATAGGTCTGGCCCCAGGCATCACTTGCAAACCCCAGCGCACAAAGTCCCAGACAAAGGCTGGACACAAAATGAAAAAAGGGGGAGGATTGTGGATGCACGGTGTGGGTTTTTTGGGCGCGACAAAAGTACTCCGCGTACCTTCGTCTACGTGTGGAACAAATGCAAAAATCTGGGCTTTGTTCATCTCGCGTTTCTCCTCGGGATCGGATGTGGGAGCGAAGAGGTGGCACAAGACGCTAGGGTGTTCCGTTACAATGAAAGTGCGGCCATCACCAGCCTCGACCCTGCGGCTGCCCGAAGCCTCGAGCACATGTGGGTGGTGGACCAACTTTATGACGGACTGGTCGAGTTGAGTCCGGGATTGGAAATTGTTCCGGCATTGGCCTCTGGGTGGGTCTTTTCGGAGGAGGGAACCGTATGCACCTTTCAGCTTCGACCGGATGTTGTGTTCGCCTCAGGTCGACGGCTGACGGCCGACGATGTGGTGTATTCCCTCGAACGGTTGCGTGACCCCTCTGTCGTGTCTTCAGGAGGATGGATCTTGGATGCGGTGATGCCCGGTGGAATTCAATCTCTGGACGACTCCACTGTCCAGGTCAACCTTGACCATGCCTACCCTCCTTTTCTGGGATTGTTGACGACGGCCTATGGGAGTGTCATCGATGCCGAGAGGGCAGAAGCTCCCGGCCATGACTTAAGAGATGTTCCTTTGGGGACGGGGCCCTTCCGTTTGGCCTGGTGGTTGTCCGATGCGGGTTTGGTCTTGCAACGCAACCCTACTTACTGGGAAAAGGACTCCATTGGCCAGCAATTGCCCTATTTGGAGGCAGTGCATATTGATGTTGTGCAGGACATGGGTTCCGAATTCCTAGGGCTGACTCAGGGCAAATACGATTTCATCAGCGGCCTTCATCCGGCATACATGGAGACGCTGCTGGACCAAGAGGGGAGCTTGCGGGAGGATTTTCAGGCGGATTTGACTTTGGCGCATGTGCCTTTTTTGAAAACCGATTACCTCGGGATTGTCTTGGATGGTGAGGCCACTCCAGAGGCACTTCGCGACGGCCGTGTGCGTCAGGCCATGAGTTTTGCCCTCGATCGCAAAGGACTGGCCAGGCATTTGCGACGGAATGCGGTCAGTCCCACTGACCACTTTGTGCCTCCCTCTATGTTGGGAGAGAACGAGCCCATGGATGTGGACCAGGATTTGGCCATGGCCCATCGGCTTTTGTCCCAAGCGGGCTACCCTGATGGCAAAGGCGTTGAAGAGATTGTACTGAGCACCACTTCGGACTATGTGGACTTGTGCGCAGCATTCCAACACGACTGGGCACAGATTGGACTGAAGGTTCGGATTGATGTGGTTCCGGCCTCAGTGCACCGGGAGCGCGTTGCCCAAGGGGAAACAGCCATGTTTTACAAGTCATGGCTCGCTGACCACCCCGATGCTGAGAATTTCTTGGGGTTGTTTCTCCGGTCGAACTTCGCACCTGACGGTCCCAACTATTCCCATTACAACCGAGGTTCGTTTGAGCGTTTTTATTCGGAAGCCATGGCCTTGGCAGACAACCCCGCACGTCGACAAGAAAAATACGCATCGATGGACAGCATGTTGCATGCGGACATGCCTGTGATTCCCTTGTTCCACGACAGGGTGACACACATTCTTTCTCACCGCGTTTTGGATTGGAGCATTTCCCCCGTGAATCGACTGGATTTGAGGCGCGTCAAGAAACGCAGTGGCACGCCCGCGGAAGAACCAAACTAGTTTGGCAAAGGAATTTTGAGGGAGGGCTTCTGCGTATCTTGCCCTCCACGAAGGTCACCCATGCTTAAAATCGACAGTCACACGCACATTTTGCCACGGGTTATGCCCAAATGGTCAGAGAAGTTTGGTTACGATGGCTTTGTGCATCTCGAAGACAGTCGGCCTGGTTTCGCCAACATGATGAAGGACGGTGCGTTTTTTCGAGAAATCGGCTCGAATTGCTGGGATGCTGAGGAGAGGATCGAAGCCTATGCCCATGCGGGTGTTCAAGTGCAGGTGGTATGCACCATTCCTGTGATGTTTGCCTACGGTGCCAAGGCACGAGATGCCGCCGATTTGTCCCGCTTTCTGAACACGCACATTGCGGGGTTGGTACAAGACCACCCAAGGCATTACGTGGGGCTCTGTTCTGTGCCGATGCAAGACCCTGATTTTGCCGTTTTGGTGTTGGAAGAAGCCCACGCGATGGGGCACCGAGGTGTTCAAGTTGGTTCCAACATTCAGGGGGTGAACTTGGGCGACCCGAGATTCAATGATTTCTACGCGGCCTGTGAACGATTGGACATGTCGTTGTTCATTCATCCTTGGGACATGATGGGCAAGAAGGACATGGAGAAGTATTGGCTTCCTTGGTTGGTTGGCATGCCGGCAGAAACCAGCCGTGCAGCATGTTCCATGATTTTTGCAGGGGTGTTGGACCGACATCCGAAGCTGAGGGTGTTGTTTTCGCATGCAGGAGGTGCCTTCTTGCCCACCTTGGGCAGGATTGAGCATGGCCATCGTTGCCGGCCGGATTTGGTGGCAATCGACAATGCAAAGGCTCCGTCGAAGTACCTGGGCAAGTTTTGGGTGGACAGCATCACCCATGATCCAAGGTTGCTCCGCTACATTTTGGAGATGCAGGGTTCCTCTCGGATTTGCATGGGGACAGACTATCCATTTCCACTTGGGGACCTGGAGTTTGGTCAATTCATGGAAAAAATGTCTTTGATGACGGAGGACTTGGAGCAACTATTTGCGGGTGCGGTGTTGTCTTGGTTGGGAATGGAAGCTTCGGCATTTGACTGAGCTCCCTAGGCAAAGTGGCCATGGATCCTGAATTGAAAGAACTTTTGATGCGCTGCAAGGCGGAAGAAAGAAGTGCCCAAACGGCGCTCTACAGAAGATTTGCGCCCCAGGTGTTTGCCACCGCCATGCGTTACACCGACAGCCGTGAAACGGCTTCAGATGTGGCCCAAGAGAGTTGGGTCAAGGTGTTCAAGAACCTCGGCAAGTTCACAGAGTTCAAGAGTTTCGAAGGATGGGTCCGAAGGATCACAGTGAATACCGCCATCACGCATTATCGACGAAACTTGAAGCACAAGTACCACAGCGATGTGGAAGAAGTTTTGATCACCCCTCGGGACATGGAGGCCGCCAAGCAAGCAGATTTCACCATGTCCGAAATCCAAACGGCCATGGCGGCATTGCCCAAGGGGTACCGCACGGTGGTTCAACTGTATTTGGTGGATGGCTACAGCCACAAGGAAATTGCAGAAATGCTTGGTGTGGACGTCAACACTTCCAAAAGCCAGCTCTCCAGGGGCAGAAAGCAACTGCAAGCCTTTTTGGGAGCGATGGCCCAAAGGGCGAGCATCCATGACCCTCGCGCAAAAGAATGAAACTCAAAAGCAACCAATTTTCAGCCGCTTCGTTCTATTCACACTGACCGAAGGTGTCACAACCCGCAATGACCTCAGAAAAACAAAACACTCCGAGTCCACTGGACCCAACCCAAGGCGATTTGTCGCCCTTGGAAATGAGCATCCGCGAGACGCTGCTCTCCGAGACAATCGCTCCGCCCTCGGGATTGGAGGCACGCGTCATGAAGTCCCTGATCCCAAGTCCCCCAAGGTTCGTCAACAGCCGTGCCTTGGGAGCTGCTGCCGCAGGGATCATGTTGGTGTTTGCTGGGTTTTGGTTTGCTGCAGATATGGGAGAAACAGCCCCTTTGGCACCTAGCGTTTCAGTGCCAAATGCAACAGTGACGGAGGGGTCCCCAGCTCCAACCGATTCCTTCCATCAAGAAGTTGTCGTCCCGTCAGATGGTCGCAGTGATTTTGGACAAGGAGTTGGGGTGTCTTCCTCTCCGAGTACTACAGAAACAGGAGCAAACCAAGAGGTGGGGCAAGTACGCTTGGACGCTGAAGGATTGGCGCCGCTGGCCCCAAGTATGTTGGAATCGCCAGACCAGAACAAGACTTTGAGCACGCAGGGACAAGAGGTCCAAACCGAGCGACGTCCTGCGAATTTGGAGGTGAAGCAGTAACTTCACCAGACCATGTGGGGGAGGACCATCTTTGTTTTCGTGCTGGTGTTGTGTGCTTCTTCACAAGAGGCCTTTTCCACATGCGTTCTCCAAGACTCTCTCGTTGTGGATGGCCAGCGCTTCATTTATCTGGCCGAAGTGCAGATCGATTCAGTATCGCATTCTGAGAAAACAAGTGCCCAAGATTGGTGGCTGGGGATGAAGTGGGACATGCCGTTCAGCGAGGTCTTTTATTCTGGCGGGGTGTCTTCAAGCAGCCTTGTTTCCAAAAGGCCTTTGTTTCAGGTGGAGCGCCAACAGGCCATCCAAAATGGGACCAAAAGATGGGGACTGCGATTGGCATACCACCAGCCATGGGTTCTGCGTCGATCTGAGGTTTCAGAGGATGTCAAAGGATGGATTGCCTCCGAGTCGTCCGCGGTATCGCCCCTGGAGCAGGTGATCCTCATACCTGACAGCCTGGCCTTTGAAAGAGACACCATTGCGGCGCCACTTGCTTTGGGCAATGCCCTGCGTTTGGGGGTGACATTGGAGGGGCGAACCCGAAAGCAATGGTGCCCTAGGGTTTCGATTTCATGCGATGTGTTGAGGCCCAAATCATGGCGGCTGCGCTCCCCGGGGGACCCCTCGAAATGGCCGCTCAGTTCGGCTGAGGATGTCACCATTTTGGAAAACATGTGGAGGGGGAGATGGAGAGCCGAATGCGGGGTGGTCGTCGATTTGTGGTCCCGCGAAGAACTCCAGCGTTCAGCTGTGCAAATGAGGGTCTCTGCCTTTGCCACCGACCGAGGCATGTGGGGCATCTCTTTGGCTTGCATGACTTCTCCAACGAGGCGATGACTTGAAGGTCCTCCGAAATACCCTACATTGCTTTATGAATTGGAGGCCCGTGAACAGAATTTGTTGGATGCTTACCCTTGGGATGTCTTTGGGGGGCTTTCATGCGCAGAATCTCGTTGTCAACGGTGGATTCGAGTCCTTTTTGGAATTCCCCAACGCCTCTGGTCAATTGCACTTTGTTTCCGATTGGGGCCATGGTGGTGGGGCGTCTGCCGTTCCAGATTTTTTCCATGAGGGCGGCACGGGAGCAGGAGATTTGCCGCAAACGCCCTTGGCCAAAGTCAACGCGTACAAAGGGAAGGCCATTGCAGGTTTTGTTGCGTACTCAGATCCTCCCAATGCCAAGCATGAATACCTCACGGGAAGATTGGCAGAGCCACTGAAGCCCGGTCAACGTTACAGGATGTCTTTTGCCATCACCTCTGGAAGGGTGCATGAATGGGTAGATGCAGGGGTAGGAGTGAGTGGCTTGGGGGTGTCGATGGGGTTTGGCGTTCCTGATCAATTGGAGGCCGAAAAGCTTGATCTCGAAGCCCAATTTGAAATCCATGAGGCGCTTCTCGATCGGAATTGGAGACGCTTCACTTTTGTATTTGAGGCGAATCAGCCTTTCACGCACTTCACCTTTGGGTTGATGGGACGCAACCCCCGTTTTCTGAGGATGGAGGACAACCCTAGGACAAAGGCGTATTATTTCATGGATGATTTTGTTCTCGAAGAAACCTCCGCACAGATTGCTTCCAACATGGCGGTGGGACGAGGCGAAAGAGGATTCGCCATCCCTGAAGGGGCCTATGTTCCCAATGGATTCACGCCCAATAAGGATGGCCTGAACGACACCTGGAACCTGGTGTTGCCCGAGTCGATGACTTGGGACGTGGTAGTGGCGGACCGCTGGGGAAGGACGGTCTGGACCGAGCAGGTCTCCCATGAGGTCAACGTGGGTTGGGATGGAAAAGACGACGAGGGTCAGCCATGTGTGCCAGGCCCTTATGCGTGGCGTGCAGTTTCTTCGACCCCTTTGGAAGGTCAAACCGTGTGGAAGGGGTGGGTCAACGTCCTTCGATGAATTCCATTCGAGGTCAATGGCATCCTCAGGGACTTGGTGCATGGCCTTTGGAGCTGCCGTCAGGCAGCGGAGGAGATTGGTGGGGTTGGTCCCGCTCTCCTGAGCGGCGTGCCGAGTGGTCGCCAGATCAGCGGTCTTTGGTCCATGATGTGATGGCCAAACAATACGAATCGGCTGGACTCGATGCTCCTTCAAGCCTCACCTCTTTGTCCCGAACAGAAGCCCGTGTCGTGACGGTGGGCCATCAGTTGGTCATTGCAGGAGGTCCAGCATTTCTTCACCACAAGATTTTGTCTGCCATTCAGGTCGCCCGAGAATTGGAACGGCGTTGGGGGGTACCGGTGGTTCCCTTGTTTTGGTTGGCCAGCGAAGACCACGACTGGAAGGAGGTCTCGACAGTACATGGCGTGAAGCAAAGTCACCAATGGATTCCAGAGGATTCCGGCATACCATGGCCAGTGGGTCGAAGGTCGCTGAACGGAGTCATGGAGGTGGTCCAAGCTTGGGGACAGGATGGTCCCCACCACGAAGAAGCCGAAACCCTCGCGCGCGAGGTGCAATTGGCTCAGGACTGTGGAGAATCTTTTTCTGGGGTGTTCCGCCGATGGCTTCATCGCTGGTATGGTGAGGACGGATTGGTGGTGCTGGATCCCGACGATGCATCTCTGAAGGCGTCGGCGTCTCATTTGTGGAGCAATGAAATGAATGGGACTGGTTTGGCTCATATGATGGGCCCCAAGGCCCAAAGCGGACCCGCACATGTTCGCGACAACCAGCTGTTTTGGTTGGGAGATGATGTTCAAGGGCGAGTGGGGTTGGTGCCGGGAGCCAACAAAGGATCCTGGCAAGCGGGATCGATGGCCGTGACCGAGCCAGCAGAAGGATGGGCAGAATGGGCCGTTTCGAACGCCGTGCATTGCAGTCCTGGAGTGTTGTTGCGGCCATTGTATCAAGAATTTTTGTTGGAAAGTGCGGCAGTGGTGGTGGGTCCGGGGGAGTGGGGGTATTGGGCACAATTGCCCGAGGCTTTTGCCGGTTCTGGTTTGTCGATGCCTCCGCTGCGGTTGCGCGACCACGGTTTGGTCATTTCAGAAAAGGTCACTGAGGTAGGCTGGGATCTTTCCCTTGGGTGGATGCATCAGGAAGATTGGGACAGGTGGGTTCTGGACGGTTGGATGGCCACCCATGCCAAAGTTCTGCACGGCTGGGAAGCTGACTTGGCTTCCACCATCGACATGGCTGGGGATTGGGCCACAGACCTTTCGCCAGAGTTGCAGGGCGCCAGTGGCGCCCTCTCTCAGTCCATGAACAAGGCGTGGCAACAGTGGAAAAAAAAGGTGCGGAAAAGCCTCAAGAGCAAACGGCATCAGGAGTGGGTGGTGGCAAGGGATGCCCATGCCTCTTTGATGCACAAGGGCATGCCGCAAGATCGATGGGCCAATTGGCATGTTCTTGCCTCAAAAAGCGGAGGCCATGCGGCTTGGAAGGAGGCTTGGCTTGCCCCGTCTGATGATGTGGCTGCTCGGCTTTGGATTCTTCATTCGGAAGATTAGGATGACATCTTCGAGCCGTCTAATTTAGACGGCTTCATGAGCCACGAAACACACCACCTCAACCCGGCACAAGATGCCAAAGGGCTAGCCGCGTCTCCTCAATTGCCGGACACTGTAAAGAACTACTTGATCGACATCGATGGAACAGTGACGGAGGATGTCCCCAACGAGGAGCCTGAACGCATGGTCACTTGCGAGCCCTTTGCCGATGCTTTGGAAACGTTGAACCGTTGGTTTGACGAAGGCCACATCATCACATTTTTCACGTCGCGTACGGAGGAGCACCGAGGGGTGACGGAGGAATGGCTGGCACGCCATGGATTCAAATACAACGGGCTTTTGATGAACAAACCACGTGGAGGAAACTACCACTGGGTGGACAACCACATCGTTCGGGCTACGCGCTATGAGGGACGATTCACGGACTTGGTCCGTGAGCAAAAGACAGTGGAGGTGTTCAAGAGCTGATGCTCCCCCATTGTTGAGCGTCCAGGTGGCGCTGCAAAATGAGGCTGGCTGAAATCGCGTCGAGGCTCCCTTTTTCGCGGCGCTTGGACTTCTTCATGCCGCCGCGAAGTTGAATGTCCAATGCTTCTTTGGACGTGTTCCCCTCGTCCACCAAGTGAAGGGCCATGCCGGGGAAGGCCTTCTTGAGGTTCTCCACTTCTTCTCGGATCCTTTGGGAACTGTCCGTCTGCCCGCCGGTGATCAGAAGAGGAACGCCCACAACGATTCCATCAAAGTTGTTGGATGATTTGAGCTTTTGAAGAAAAGTGCTGAGTTCTTCTGTTGGGATGGTTTCCAAAGGAGTGCAGATGATGCGCAATTCGTCTGTGGTGGCTACACCAGTTCTTTTGGTTCCTACATCTAGACCTATGAGTCGTCCCATGGAGGCCAAGTTAATGCAGGAGCAGGCGCTACCTTCGCGCAATGAATGTCACAACACTTCGCGCGGTGGTGGAAGCCGCATGGACCGATCGATCCCAACTGGCAGAGGCAGGTACTCGGGAGGCTGTGGCTGCAGTCATGAAGGGATTGGACGAAGGGGAGCTGCGTGTGGCCCAGCCCTTGACGGATGGAGGGTGGCAAGTCAATGAGTGGGTCAAACAAGCCGTCCTGTTGAATTTCTCCGTCCAGAAAATGAAGACCATCGAAGTGGGGCCGTTTGAATTTCACGACAAGATGCCTTTGAAGAAGGGGTATGCCCATGCAGGCGTTCGCGTGGTGCCACATGCCGTAGTCCGCTATGGGGCCTTCGTGGCAAACGACTGCATTCTCATGCCTTCTTACGTCAACCTCGGTGCCTATGTTGGCGAACGTACGATGGTGGACACTTGGGCCACAGTGGGGTCATGTGCCCAAATTGGCGCCGACGTTCATCTGAGCGGTGGCGTGGGCATCGGTGGGGTTTTGGAACCGCTGCAGGCGGCTCCTGTCGTGGTCGAAGATGGGGCGTTTGTGGGATCGCGGTGCATTGTGGTGGAAGGGGTGCATGTGGGCAAAGAGGCTGTTTTGGGGGCCAATGTGGTGTTGACTGCAAGCACCCCCATTTTGGATGTGCGGGGTGAAGCCCCTCTGGAAACCCGGGGAGCGATTCCTCCGCGCGCTGTGGTCATCCCTGGCACAAGACCCAAGACGTTCCCGGCTGGCACGTACAACGTCCCTTGCGCATTGATCATCGGAGAGCGCAAAGAGAGCACCGACAGAAAGACATCCTTGAACGACGCCTTGCGTCAGCACAACGTCGCCGTCTGAGCGTCCCCGTGGTTACCTTGTGCCAATGGCATCGCGCAGCATCTTGTTCATCCAAACCGCATTTCTAGGAGATGTTGTTTTGGCGACTGCCGCCTTGGAGGCTTGGCATGCTGCGCACCCCGGCGATGCTGTAGATGTTCTCGTTCGCCAGCCCATGGAGGCATTGTTCGAAGGCCATCCTTTCGTGCGCCAAGTGCATGCTTGGGACAAACGTCCAAGAACCAAGGGTAGGGATTGGCGAAGGCTGATCCGTGCCATCCGCAAGAAGCGGTACGATGTGGTGGTCAATCTTCATCGCCACGCTTCTTCGGGCGTGCTCACCGCGTTGAGCATGGCCCCTGTGCGGCTGGGATACGCCAACAACCCTTTGGCTTGGCGGTTCACCCACCGCAAGGCCCACCAATGGGGGGATGGCACACATGAGGTGGAGCGACACATGATGTTGCTTTCCAAGCTTTTTGAGAATCCCCAAGGCGAACCCCGTTTGTATCCCGCAGAGCACCACCGTGCGGAGGCGGCCCAATTCTCTGCCGACAAGTCAGTGCTGGTAATGCCTGGCTCACAATGGGCCACGAAAGCTTGGCCAGAAGGCCAGTTTTCAAGTCTGCTTGACCAAACCGATGGCGCCGTGGTGTTGATGGGGGCACCAGGGGAGCATGCCTTGTGCGAACGACTGGCTGAAGGCCGACCGTTGGTGTCCAATGCCGCCGGGGAATTGTCGTTGTTGGGTGTGGCAGCGGCCATTGGCATGGCCAAGGCTGTGGTGGTCAACGACAGCGCACCAATGCACATCGCCAGCGCGATGGATGCGCCAACCGTGGCGCTGTTCGCCAGTACGGTCCCCAGGTTTGGATTTGGGCCAAGATCCACTCGGCATGTCGTTCTGGAGCCCCCCAACGATATGGCTTGCCGTCCCTGCGGTGTCCATGGCCGGAAGCGATGTCCAGAGGGACATTTCCGCTGCGGTTGGGATTTGTCGGTGACCCGTGTGCATCAGGCCTTGCTCAAGGTTCAGTTTGGGGATGCAGTGTGAATAAATCTCACGTCTTTTTGTCCCGGAACACACGGGGAGCGCAGCATCTTCGTTGTCACTAAACGTCCACAGATGCAGCTCATCGTTTCCAGCACCCAACTTCTTCGTCAACTCCAAACCCTCGGTGGGGTGTTGAGCAACAGCAACACGCTTCCTATTCTGGACCACTTCTTGTTTGAATTGGCACCAGGGGAGTTGGTCATGACGGCTTCGGACTTGGAAACGACCATGTCGTCCAAGATGGAAGTCAGGACAGAAGACACAGGTGCCATTGCAGTCCCTGCTCGGATGCTCGTAGACATCCTCAAGGCCTTCCCAGACATCCCGCTGACGATCAAGGTCGACCCTTCTACGTATGCCGTAGAGTTGACGAGTGACGCGGGCAAGTACAAATTGACGGGGGCGAACGGAGACGAATTCCCACAATCTCCGGAATTGGAGGGGGCAACAGGCGTGGACATGAAAGCGGGCACCTTGGTGTCTGCCATCAACCGAACCTTGTTTGCTGCAGGAAGCGACGACTTGCGCCCTGTGATGAGTGGTCTCTTCTTTGAGATGTATTCGGACAACGTGCGGTTTGTGGCCACGGATGCCCACCGCCTGGTGCGCTATGCGCGAACCGACGCATCGGCCCCAGAGACGGCATCCTTCATTGTGCCCAAGAAGCCGCTGAACTTGTTGAAGAATGCGGCCGCCTCTGCGGATGCGGTGAACATCAGTTTCACCGAGAGCAACGCGTGCTTCACGTTTGACGATGTCACCATTTTGTGCCGTTTGATCGAAGGGAAGTACCCCAACTATGAGGCGGTCATTCCCAAAGACAACCCCAACCGGATGACGATCAACCGGAGTGCCTTCTTGCAGGCAATCCGAAGGGCAGCCATCTTTGCCAACAAAACCACCCACCAGGTGCGTTTGAGGATTGCAGGAAGTGAATTGACAGTCAGTGCAGAAGATTTGGACTTCGCCAACGAAGCGACAGAACACCTCGCTTGCAGCTACCTCGGAGAGGACATGGAGATTGGCTTCAACAGCAAGTTTTTGGTGGACATGTTGAACAACCTGTCTGCTGAAGAAGTCAACCTCGAGTTGAGCGCACCCAACCGCGCAGGGATCATTCGTCCCAGCGAGCCAGAAGAGCCTGGGGAAGACGTGCTCATGCTCGTCATGCCTGTGATGCTCAACGGCTGAGTCGTCCTCGCCCTCGTGATCGAGTGTCTCTTAGGTCGCTGAAGGGGGGTCAAACCGAGGCACATCCGTAGAAGATGTGAACGTAGGTGAGACGGCCTCCTTCTGGGCAAGTTCCCGGGCGCGCTGCTCCAAGGTCGAAGGGTGGTCCGGATGGGCTGCCATCCACCACTCGGGGAGAGGCGTTTCCGGACCTTCCTTTTCAAAAGCGTAGGTAGGGTCAAGAGGACCTTGCCTGCGAAACGCCACAGCCAACGTTACACCCACGATGGCGCCACTGAGGTGGCCTTCCCAGCTGACGTGGTCGTCAATGGGCAACATCCACCACACAATCCCACCATACAAGAAGGCCACAGCCAAGCTCACACGGAGCAGGAGACGGTTGTCTCGGATGATGCCGCTGGTGAATAGGAAGGCTGCCAAACCATAGATGATCCCACTGGCGCCGATGTGGTTGCCGTCGACTGCGAGTCCCCAAAGGAGCAAGCCGCTGGCAAAGAAGAGCCACAGCCACACGCGTAGGGCGATGCTTCGGTAGAAGTAAAAGAGGAAGCCATTCAGTGTAAAAAAACTCATGGTATTGTTCCACAAATGTCCCAAATCCCCGTGCAGGAAAGGGTAAGTCAGTACCCCGGTCAATCCCTCCCATTGCCTTGGATGAACGCCGTGTTTGCGCCAACCCAGTCCAAGCATGTCGTTCAGAGCATAGACTGACCAAATGGTCAATAAAAACGACATGGTGAACCAAAGAGCGTAAGACAAACGCATGCGGTCGGTCACCTGAGGTGAAGAAGTGGGCATTACAGGCATCTTGAGAGTGAAGATAACCAGCGGAGGGTCAACCACCTGCAATGCCATTAACACAAGGGATGTGAAAACTGCACCGTGCCCTGCCTGAAGGACATGAAAGTGGCCGGTAGTTTTGGTACCGACTGCACCCAACAATCTGCAATCCACATGCAACCCAACGAAATCCACGCCCTGATCCAGCTTTTGGATGACCCCGATGAGGCGGTTTACAAGCACGTTCGGGACCAACTTCTGGCCAAAGGCACCTCTGTCTTGCCAGCCTTGCTTGAGTCCAGAGAAGCCCATGCTCAGTGCGAAGAGCATGAACGAAGGATGGACGAGCTGGTGGATGGATTGCATGGGGCTTTTGTGCACCAGGGCATGCGCGACTGGTTTGATTCCGGAGCGGAAAGTGCCGTAGAGGGTGCCCTTTGGGTGCACAAAGCGGCAGACCCCTTGCTGGACATGGATGTCCTAAGGCAATCGTATGCGCGCCTGAAACGAGAGGTTTGGTTGGAGTTAAACGAGGAGTTCACAGCTTTGGAGCAGGTTCGGATTTTGAACCACATTCTTTACGATGCTGAGGGTTACACCAATGCCAAAAGTGGCCACCCCGACCCCAAGCACGCTCTTTTGGGCGAGGTCATGAAGGAGAAGACAGGCAATCCATTGGGTCTCGGGGTGTTGTACCTGAGTTTGGCCCAAGACTTGAACCTGCCCATCCATGGGGTCAATCTGCCCAACCATTTCATCCTTTGTTACTGCGACGAGCATCACATTCATCATGAGGAGCAGTCGCCGGACAACCAGACACCGGGAGGGGTGCTGTTTTACATCAACCCTTTCAGCCAAGGGACAGTCATCAACAAAGCAGAGGTGAGCGAGTTTTTGAGTCATCTTGAATTGCCCGTCGACGAAAAGAATTGCGGCCCATGTGGCAGCGTCGACATCGTACGTCGACTGATTGGCAATGTGGCCTATGCCTACGAAAGAGGCGGGCACATCCGTCAGGCAGAGAAAATGAGAGAGCTTCTGATGTTTGTGGAAACAGGCGCCACAGAGACGACGGCAGCCGATTCTTCTTCGGGCGCCTCTGACTCCAGCGAAGGAGGGATCGTCTGACCGTTTGGGATGGAAAACACAAAAGGCGCGGCATGTCCGCGCCTTTTGTGTTTCTTTGTCCAACGAAACCTACTGATCATGTGGACAGAAAGAGACAACCGATTGGTGCGTGAATTTCGCTTCAAAGATTTCCAAGAAGCGTTCACCTTCATGACACGAGTGGCATTTTTGGCTGAAAGTCACGGCCATCATCCAACCATGGTGAACACCTTCAGCTATGTGCGCATCGAGTTGCATACCCATGATGCGGGAGGCGTTGTGACCGGCAAAGACCGGGCATTGTCAGAAGATATTGATGGCCTTTTGCAGTAAGCTTTGATGACTTTGTAACGCATCAAAAAAGGCCACCCAAACGGGTGGCCTTTTTCGTACTTGGGCGAAGAATTACTTGGCCTCAGCCGGATTCACGAACGCCTTGATCTTCAAGATGGTTTGTCCTGGATCGGTGTTGGCGTTGATTGTGACCGTCTTGGTCTGGTTGTTCTTTTTACCCTTGGAGTTGAACTTCACTTCGATTTCACCTGCAGCTCCTGGAGCGATGGGCTCCTTGGGGCATTGAGGTACGGTGCATCCGCACGACCCTTTGCACTTGTCCAAGAGGAGAGGCTCACTTCCTGTGTTGGTGAATTTGAAGACATGCGTGACGGCATCGCCCTCGTCCATGGTGCCAAAGTCGTGCTCGTATGAATCAAACACCATGGAGGTGGTTGGTCCTGCGGGCTCTTGGGCAGCCGTCTTTGCAGGGTCGAATTTTTCAGGCTTACCATTTTCAGGGGTGGCGCTGGCTTCGGTGTCGGTACCTTTCATAGGCTTGGACTCCACGGAAGTACTGCCATCGTTGCATGCTGCAAGACCAATCATCAGGGTCGCCGCAGTCATCAGGGGGAGGGAGAAACGCATGGGATAAGAAATAATATGAGGTTGATTTGAAACAAAAGTAAGGTGGGGGTCAGAATGTTCGATGCGCCAAATTTGCGGCCTTGAACGTGCCGTCGTTCAAAACCCTAACAGCTTCTTGAAGGGCCTCATTGAGCCCTCCAATCACGCGGTAAAAGGTCCGGCTGTTGTAAATGTTGCGCCCATAAAATGCCTTCAAACGGAGTTCGATGGCGGGAAGAGATCTCGCCCATTCTTCTGGGTCAATGTCGATTTCTTCGTCGATGAGAAAGGCCTTGAAACTTGCGATTTCAGCATCTGTGAAGGTCATGTCCTGGACAAAGGCTGTTTCGTCTGTGTGGCGGGCTTCCCAGTCTTGACGCCTGGCATCCACTTGTTCCAAGGCGTATTTGCTGCAGAGTCCTTTGCGCAAAATGCTGGAGAATGTGCCTGATTTGTACGTGGTGTCAAGGGGCACAAAAAGGTCGGGCAAAATGCCTCCTCCGCCGTACACATCGCGCTTTTGGATCCGCGTTTGGAACAACAAACTGTCGGGGAGTTCGAGGCTGTCCAAACTCATGAGCTCGCCCCGCTCATAACGCTCGAACTTTTCTTTTCGGTAGGCCTCAACACCGTCCTCGTATGGTTTTTGGATGCAGCGACCTGCTGGGGTGTAGTATTTCTGCACCGTAAGGCGGACGGCACTGCCGTCGGGCAAACGCATGGGGCGTTGGACCAATCCCTTGCCAAAGCTCCGGCGTCCAATGACCAAGCCGCGGTCCCAGTCTTGCACTGCACCGGACACAATTTCACTTGCGCTTGCAGACGCTTCGTCGACGAGCACCACCAAACGACCTTTTTCAAACAAACCCTTGTATTGGGCATACGTATTGTCCCGCTCAAAAGAGCGTCCTTCAGTGTACACAATCAATTTGTCTTCGCTGAGGAATTCATCAGACATCTCAATGGCCGTCCGAAGCATGCCCCCGCCATTTCCTTGGAGGTCGAGGACGAGGTCCTTCATGCCGTCGTTCTTCAATGCCATTAGGGCTTCCCGCAGTTCATCCATGGTGGTCTTGGCGAAGCGGCTGACTTTGATGTAGCCAATGCGCTTGTCGAGCATGTGTGCCGCATCGATGCTGTAAATGGGAATCTTATCCCTGACGATGTCAAAGGCCAAAAGGCCGCCTTCTCCGTCGCGTTTGATGCCGACTTTCACCACAGTCCCTTTGGGACCTTTGAGGAGTTTCATGACATCGCGGTTGGTGATTCCAATGCCTGCGGCATTGTCTCCGTCGATGGTGACAATGCGGTCGCCGGAGCGTATGCCCAGCCTCTCGGAGGGGCCGCCACTGATGGGGGAGACGACCATGATGGTGTCTTGGAAGATGTTGAATTGCACCCCAATTCCTTCAAAGTTGCCGTTGAGTGGCTCGTCTGCCTCCTTCAATTCGTCTGCGGAGAAATACACCGAATGGGGATCCAAATCTTCTAGCATGCTGACAATGGCTCTTTGTGTCAAGTCTTCGATGTTGACGCTGTCTACATAGAGCTGTCCCACGTAGCGCATGAGCGTCCCAAACTTTTGGGCAGCCTCTTGCGGTGTCATGTCTTTGTCCGAAGACTGGGCATGGACGCTCATGGGGTATGAACTGCAAAAAACAGTGCATGCGAGAACAATGGATGGGAGGAGGAATCGGATGGTCATATGGGTCGTGAAATTAGGGGAGCGGAGGGGAAGTCGAGGTATCTTGTCGGCATGATTGACAAGACGATTCAGGGTTTTTGGCATTTGCGGCGATGGGCCGCTGGATGTGGCATGTGGTTGGGCCTGTCTATGGTCGTTATTGCCCAGGGGAATTGGACGGTGGAGACCCCAGACTTGGCGAAAACGCAATCGATGATGGAAGTCGCTTCGGAGGAGCAAGGCAGAGACATGGCCGGGTTGGTGCTTCCTGCATCCTTCTCCTTTTTTGCCCAGGCGGAGCATGAGGTGAAGGGTGGCCATGAGCTATGGACGCTGTCCATTTCGGCTCCGGGTGCCCTTGCGATGAGTGTTTACTTTGACGACTTCCACCTTCCTTCAGGTGGTGAATTGTATTTCCGCACTCCGGAAGGAAGATTCAACGAAACCTGGGAAGAGGGGCCAGTGAATGTTCTTGAAAACAATGTGCACCGCCGATGGGTGAATGGCGATGTGCCTGGCGATGAATTGGTGATGACCTATCGCGCGCCAATCGGTTTGACGGAGCCAGCAGCCCTGCACGTGAGTGGCATTGGCTACATGGCCCGTCATGTGCGCTTCCCATCTCCGTGGGATGCGAAAGCAGTCAGGGGCGGTTCTGAGGCTTGCCAGGTGAATGTGAATTGCCCAGAGGGCGACAGCTGGGAATGCGAGAAATCTTCTGTGGTCCGTCTTCAAATCACTGAGGGCAAGTTCGTCTATTTCTGTTCCGGCGCGATGGTCAACAACACGGCCCGTGATTGTCGCCAGCTCCTTTTGACCTCCTTCCACTGTGCAAGTGAAGTGGAGGACGATGAGTGGGCCTACCTCAGGGTGCGATTCAATTACCAAGGAGAGGCTTGTACCTCGACAATTTCCACCTTGGCACCCATTCGCACAGGGGTGTACCGTCTTGGGGACAGCAACGATGTGAGTTTCAATGGGAACATCAACGGCAGCGACTTTCTGATGGTGGAGGTGGAGGATGCCATCCCCGATTCTTGGAATCCATTTTTTGCGGGTTGGGACGCAACCGGATTCAACGGCAATGAAGGGGTGAGCATCCATCATCCCTCAGGTGACCTGAAGAAAATCAGCACCTTCACCAATTCCTTGACAAGCGGAAGTTGGTCCTCGACGCCCGGCACCCACTGGAGGGTTTCCTGGTCTTCGACCCAGACCAACTGGGGAGTCACGGAAGGAGGTTCTTCAGGTTCGCCCATTTTTGACGAAAACCACCGCATTTTGGGCACGCTGACAGGGGGGTCTTCATTTTGTTCCAACCCCAATGCTCCTGACTACTATGGAAAGATGAGCTACCATTGGGACGGGCCCAATTCCACGCCCACTGCAGAGAAGCTCAAGGCGCTCTTGGACCCCGCAGGAACAGGTGAAGAGCGTATGGATGGGAGCTTTCGATCGGAGGGTGCCGGCGGCGTGGAGACATGTGATGTCTACAATGCCTGCGAGGCGACTTCCCTTGGAGAGATTTTCGCATCGGGCTTGACGGTGTCCCCCAACCCCTCCTCGGGGCAGGTCAGCGTTCATCTGCCCGAGGGGTTTGCGCTGGCTCAAGTGCAAGTCTTTGATGCGCTGGGCCGACCCTTGTCCACGCAGCAAGTGGCAGGGAGTCAGAGCCATTTGGCATTGGATTTGGAGGCTTGGGGAAGTGGGATGCGCTACCTCACCCTCACTTCACAGCAGGGGTTCAGCACCACCCGCAAGTTGGTGGTCAACGCAGCCAGGTGAGCTGATTCCTTTGGACCTTCGTTTTGAAGGCACCGAACATCACGGTGATGTGGTCCCCTTGAACGGCCACCACGTCGCCGCGCTCTTGCCCTGAACGCAAACGAACGAGCGACCCTTTGACGATTTTGTCGGACTGGTGATTGGGCCTGCGTTTGCCTTGTTTTTTGGACGGCTTTCCGCGTTTGGATTGTTCGTCCATCCGAGACTTTTCTTTGGCCAAATACGTCTTGACTTCCTCGAGCAAGCCCTTGTTGGATTTCCCTGATTCAAACCGGTCGATGAACTGCGACAGCTTGGAGCCACGAACCCTTGCGGTGTTCAAAGCATCCATTTGTTCATTCAAGTTGCGCTCTTTCCCTGACATGGCCTCCTGCATGCGTTCGGCCTCGGCAATGGCCTTTTCTGCTTCCAATTCCGCACGCAGTTGTTTGTTGGTGAGTTTGGCGAGTTTGGACTTTTCCTTGTGCAAGTCCCCCAGCAACCCATCGAGTTCCACACGGCGCTTGTCCAGCTTGCCCTTGGCCCTTTGGATGAGCTTGGCGTGGATGCCATTGATTTCAGCCACTTCGAAAGTGAAGGACGACCCAGGTTGCCCCACCTCCAGTCGGTAGAGCGGCGCGAGCGACTCACGGTCAAACAACATGCTCCCGTTGAAGGCTTCAGGCAGTTTGGCCGCACGGGTTTTGATGTTGGCGTAGTGCGTCGTCACCACCCCGAAGCTCCCTTTGTCGTAGAGTTCCTCGAAAAACACCTCCGCCAACGCCCCGCCGAGCTCCGGGTCAGACCCCGTGCCAAACTCGTCCAACAACAGCAAGGAGTTGGGGCCGGCTACTTGGAGAAAATGCCTCATTCTTCCCAATCGGTAACTGTATGTTGATAGTTGGTTTTCAATGCTTTGGTGGTCGCCAATGTCAGGAAGGATGGCGTCGAAGATGCCCACCTCGGAGGCGTTGTGACAGGGGACCAGCAAGCCACTTTGGATCATCAACTGCAGCAATCCCACTGTTTTCATCGTGATGCTCTTGCCTCCGGCATTGGGGCCGCTGATGACCAAAATCCTTTGCTTTCGATGGATTTCAATGTGTTGCGGGAGGGTGTCTTTCCCTGCCAAGCGGTTGGTCAATTGCAACAAAGGATGAAAAGCGGAGAGCAAGTGCAGGCCTGGTTTTTTTCGGACTTGCGGAAGGCTCCCCGCGAGCTTTCCCGCGAGCCTCGAACGCGTCGCGATCCAATCGAGCTCTGTCAAACCGCGCTGGTACCCTTTGATTTCAGGAAGGTGGCGCCGAATGTTCTGTGTCAGCAGGCGCAGGATGTTGCGGATCTCTTTCCTTTCGTCGTCCCGCAACATTTCCAACTCGTGGTTGAGGGGGATGCAACTGCCGGGTTCGATGAAGGTCACGGAGCCAGTGTTTGATGACCCCAGCACGGCACCATTCACTTGCCGTTTGTAGCTGCTGATGATGGCCATGGCCCTGCGTTCTTGCACAAAGCCTTCGCGGATGTCTGCGAGGTGGCCCCGTTCCTGAACGTGCTTCATGGCCCGCAAAAAGGCCCGGTTGATTTTTCGTCGCGCAGAAGTGATGTCGTCGCGGATGCCGGCCAATTCAGGGGAGGCGTCGTCCCGGATGTTGCCTTTGGCATCAAACACGGCATCGATGGCTTCAATGAGCTCTTCGTTGGGTTCTTGGCCGGCCACCACGGCTTCAAGGCGTGGCCAGGGGTCGTCGGAGCTGGCGAGCACATGGAGCACTTGGTTCATGGTGCGCGACGCGGCAGCAATGCGGCGGAACGCCTCTTCGTCAAGGACGCTGTCGCGCACTCCGAGCAATTTGATTTCGCGTTGGAGTTCATCGAACTCGAGCATGGGCCAGCCGACCCCGCCTTGCCGGATGCGCGCCATCTCATCGGTTTCCTGCAGGTTGCGTACGACCCAGGCGCGGTCCTTGCTTGGGACGAGTTGCTGGGCCCGCGCTTCGCTGCTTGGGCAGCCAGAAAGCTCCGCAAGCATCTCCTGGACGACATCAAACTCGAGGTCTTCCGCGACCCGGGCATCAAAGTGATCGATGGGCGTACCTGGCTTCATGAGGACAAATTCGTGTCAGGCGGCAGGGGAGACCCCGTAGCTTGGGCCACGGCATGGGCCGCTGCCTGCTCCAAGGTGGAAGCCCTTGTGTCGGCGTCAAAGTCGAACCAAGTCGTCCTGGGATCCTTGCGGAACCATGTCATTTGCCTTTTGGCAAACTGTCGGGTTTTGGTGGTCAACTGCGCCATGGCGTCTTCCAACGGCATGGTGCCGTCCAGATGTTGAAACAACTCTTTGTAGCCCACTGTGTTCAATGCATTGGTTTCCCGGTAGGGAAGCAGCGCTTGGACCTCGTCCAGCCAACCTCGGGCCATCATCCGTTCTGCCCTTTCAGCAATGCGCTCCCTGAGCAATGCACGATCGGGCCTGAGCCCTATGGACACCACCCGCCAAGGGCGTTCCTTGTCTTGGTCTTTGTGGAAGCTGGAAAACGGGGCGCCTGTGCTGAGACATACTTCCAAGGCGCGCACCACCCTTTGAGGGTTGTTCACGTCCATTTTCTCGGCATGGGCAGGGTCCAGTTGCTTGAGTTCCGCAAGGAGCGGATGCAGGCCTCCTGACGCCAAGCGCGCATTCAACACCTTTCTTACAGCGAGGTCGGCAGGGAGGTTGTCGAGCCCCCGGAGGGCAGCTTCGACATACATGCCAGATCCTCCTGCCAAAACAGCCGCCCCTTTTTGCATGCACAACGACGTGAGGACAGGGACTGCGTCGGCTTCAAAGGCACCGGCGCTGTACAGGGATTCAGGCTCCAGGAAGTCGATGAAATGGTGGGGTGCTGCGGCCCTTTCTTCCGCAGTGGGTTGGGCCGTTCCGATGGCCATGCCCTTGAACACTTGGCGTGCATCGGCGTTGACGATTTCAGTGCCCAAACGGTTCGCCACTTCAATGGCCAGTTCTGTTTTCCCGGAAGCTGTAGGCCCCACGATGGATACCACGACACCGCCCATGGGTCAGATCAGGTCGTCGAGATCGTCGATGGACAGATGCTCCCCCCCAAACTCGTCGCCGTCGTCCTCGCCGTCGAGGTACGCGTCGATTTCAGGGTCCCCTGTGCGCAGAGGTCCAGAATCTTCTGGCGGCATCTCCAACTCCATGCCGTCCAACAAGTCCCCGTCTTTGCTGTCAAAGGCAGGAGGGGTGCCAAACTCGTGACAGAGTGCAGGGTAGGCGCCGCCATCTTTGGCCTCCTCTTGGGCAAGTGGCTCAATGTAAAAGCACCACATGCGGAGGAAGTCGTAGACGTAAATGGCCCGCTTGCCTAAGGCGGGAATCAAATGCCCCACAGTGCTGGCATTCATGGCGTCTTCCGGTTGGTCGCCTTCTTCGGCCATGGGGTCCGTCATGTCGAGCAGAGAGAATTCTTTGCCCCGGCTCCATGCCTCGTCGCTTTGGAAAAAAGACGCCAACTCTCCGGCCTCCCATCCAAACGCGTCCAACACCGCAAAGTGGAGGTGCATCAATGGGGCTTCGGTTTCGATTTCAATGTCCCTGAAGACGTCTTCTTCGGTGTCGAGAATGACACGCAAGCGCATGATTTGACTCATGAAACGAAGGTACACCCCTGTGGAGTAGTTTTGTGCCACGGTCCGACCAAAATTCCTATCCATGATCACCCGTCTTCTCAAAATCTTGATTGCCGCAGCCTCTTTGGCCTATATGGTCATGCTCTACTCGCAAGGAAGCTGGGGAGCGGCCATCGGTATGACCTTTGTCTCCATCGTTCTCGTGTTGGTGAATTTGCGCAGTGTGCGGCTTGTGGTGGCGTTCGCCAACCTTCGCATGCAGCGGATGGAGGAAGCTGTGAAATGGCTCAACCGTATATCTGCTTCACAATTGTGGCCGCGTCAGCGGGGGTACTACCATTTCCTTTTGGGCAGTGTCACCATGCAAAACAACTTGAATGAAGCGGAGTCTCACTTGCGCAAAGCGCTTAGCCTTGGCTTGCGCCAAGACCACGACAAGGCCGCGGTCAAACTCAACCTTGCCGTTTGCCTCAGTGCGAAGCAAGACAGAAAGAAAGCTTTGATCATGATCCAAGAAGCCAAGCGGCTCGACACCAAGGGGATGCTCAAGAAGGACATCAAGCAGGTGGAGTCAATGATCAAGAACCCAAGGGTGGTGCAGCGCGGACGGCGCTAAAGCCCAATCAGGCCTGCAACAGTTGGCGAAGGTCTTCTTCGAGCCTTGCGTTGGCCATGAAATTTCGCTCGAGATCCTCCGCAAATGGGAACGCTGTGTCGAGGCTGGCTGTTCTGGCCACTGCCGCATCCAAATCTTGGAAGCAACATTCGTGGATCCGAGAACTGATTTCCGCGCCGATGCCTCCCGTCATGGTGTCTTCGTGGAGGACAAGTGCTTTGCCCGTCTTCCGAACGCTCGCCATGACCAAGTCTTCATCCCAAGGAAGCAACGTGCGGAGGTCGATGATTTCTATGTCCCATTCGGGATGTGAGGCCATCAAGGTCGTGGCCCAATGGACGCCAAGTCCGTAGGTCACCAGGGTTGCTTCTGAGCCATCCCTCACCACGCGTCCTTTGCCAAAATCAAGGAGATAATCCTCCTCAGGGACCGGGCCTGTCAGGCTCCGGTACAAGAGTTTGTGTTCAAAAAACAACACGGGATTGGGGTCGTCGATGGCCATTCTGAGCAGGCCCTTGGCGTCTCCAGGGGTCGAGGGATAGGCGATTTTCAATCCAGGCACATGGAAGAACCAAGCCTCCGTGCTTTGGCTGTGAAAGGGGCCGGCACCAACGCCACCTCCGGTGGGCATGCGGACGACCACGTCGGCAGCTTGTCCCCAGCGCCAATGGATTTTGGCGAGGTTGTTGACGATTTGGTTGAAGCCACAGGTCACGAAGTCGCTGAACTGCATTTCCACCATGGCCTTCTTGCCGGCGATGGACAACCCCAATCCTGCACCTACAATGGCAGACTCACAAAGAGGGGTATTCCTTACGCGTTCCTCGCCAAAGGCGTCGACAAACCCATCGGTGACCTTGAACACGCCCCCGTAAGACCCGATGTCTTGGCCCATCAACACCAAGTTGGTGTGATGTTCCATGCTGGTGCGTAGACCTTCTGTGATGGCGTCAATGAAGCGCAGTTCTCGTCCTTGGGCCTCTGGCACCTCCAGGCTGCCCTGGGGAGTACCTGCGGCAAAACGATCGGTCAACTCTTCCGCAGTTGAAGCTACAATTTGCGGCTCCGCTGCTGCGGCCTTCAGGCCCGCCTGGATCTTCTCTTTGATCCTCTGTGCCATCGCGGCTTCTGTGGCCTCGTCCAAGACATTCGACGCTTGCAAATGCGCGCGGAGTCGGTCCACGGGATCGACCTTGCCCCAGGTCTCAATGAGACCTTCTGGATAGTATTTGGTGCCTGATGCTTCTTCGTGACCTCTTACTCGGAACGTTTTGAATTCTAGTATGATGGGCCTAGGTCGTTCGCGTAAAGATTCAACAGATTTTCGCACCGCGTGGTACACGGCAAACAAGTCGTTGCCGTCCACCTGAATGGCATCTTCTTCGGGAATGCCGTAGCCGATGGCCTTGTCGGT
>CAWVVM010000010.1:0-69476 GCA_963933635.1 uncultured Flavobacteriales bacterium | reverse complement strand
GACCCTACCCTGGTGTCAGACCCAAACCAACCCATGGAGCCCTTCTTCTTGGAGGATGGCGCCAATTCTTTGCAAGCCAATTTGCTCATTGGATCCTCGTGGTTCGTTTTGAGCGATGCTGCGAACGCATTGCCCGATGAGGAAGGTCGGGTGTTGATTCTGCAAATCACTACCACCGGCAGCATCGATGGGCAATTGAATGTCCAAATTTTGCCGGAAGGTCAAATCGCCTCTGGCGATGGTGAGCTTGATGCAGGATTGATCAAGACATTCAGCTTTGACGGAGAGGGAGCCTTCGCTCCTGAGGGAGAAGGCAACGCCTGTGGGTGCATGGATGCGACGGCCTGCAACTACGATTTCTCTGCGAATTTTGACGATGGATCGTGTTTGCAATTGGACGAATGCGGCGTTTGCGGAGGGGATGGCATTGCCGACGGAGCATGCAATTGTGAGGGGGACACCTCTGATGCGATTGGCGTTTGCGGAGGAGAGTGCGTGGCCGATGCGGATGCGGACGGGGTGTGTGACATTGTAGACCCTTGTGTGGGTGCTTTGGATGCCTGTGGCATTTGCAATGGCCCCGGAGATATCTACGCATGTGGATGCGAAGGAATTCCCGCAGGCGATTGCGATTGCCTGGGCAATCAGTTGGATGCACTCAACGCTTGTGGCGGGCAGTGTGGGTTCGATGAAGATTCTGACGGCATTTGTGATGACGTCGACGAATGTGTGGGTGAATTGGACGCATGCGGTGTGTGCAATGGTGAAGGTGCTGTCTTTGAATGCGGTTGCCAGGACATTCCCCTTGGCGACTGCGATTGCAATGGCAACCAGTCCGATGCCATTGATGTGTGCGGAGGAGATTGTTTGGGCGACTTGGACGACGACGGTGTTTGCGACGACGTGGACGAGTGCTTCGACTTGGACGCATGCAACTTTGGAGATGTCTTGAATGAGGCATGTGATTTTTGCAGTTGTGCAGGAGGAGATGCAGCGCCCATCGGCTTGGTACTTGAAACACATGCCACTGGTTTGCCCAATGGGATGTCGAGCTATCGTTTGTACTTAGTTTCCAATGACTCTGCGGATGAACTTGCATCCGTGATGGGGAAAAGTGGCCAACCATTGACGTTGAGAACCACGACGACGTTCTTCCAAAATGCAGGTGATGCCCATGACAGTTTTGTGGTTTGGGATGGCCAAGCGGTCAATCTCCAAGGCAACAATGGGTCTTGGGAGCATTTTGAAAACGGTGGGGATTTGTTGTTTGATGGTCCGGTTGGCGGAGGTTGGACCTCTTCTCAGGGTATGAATGCAACAGCAGGTCCCGATGGACGTATTTTTCTTGCCCAACTCACGACTGCGGGTGAAGTGTCAGCTTCCTTTGAGGCCTTGATGCTTTTGGGCGGAGAGCCTTCCCATGCCCAGGTTTTCAACCTGGCAATTCAAGGTGCAGGAGACAATGATCCCACCAACAATGTTTGTGGCTGTACAGATTTTGAAGCCTTCAACTACGACGCCAACGCGGAGTATGACAATGGGACATGCATTGATGTGGTTGAGGGTTGCACGGACTTGACGGCCTGCAACTACGACGACGCTGCGAATACGGATAGTGGAACTTGCCTTTACAATGACGCCTTGGGCGTTTGTGGCGGTGCTTGTGCTGCCGACGCTGATGCCGATGGCATTTGCGACGATGTGGACGATTGTGTTGGCGAACTTGATGTTTGTGGGGTTTGCAACGGTCCAGGAGACATCTACGAGTGCGGCTGTTCTGACATTCCCGTTGGTGACTGCGATTGCGATGGCAACCAGCTTGATGCCTTGGGCTTGTGTGGTGGCGCTTGTGCTGCCGATGCTGATGCCGATGGCATTTGCGACGACGTGGACGAATGTGTAGGCGCACTTGACGCCTGCGGTGTTTGCAACGGCCCCGGTGCAGTGTACGCCTGCGGCTGTTCTGACATCCCAGAAGGGGATTGCGACTGTGACGGCAACCAGCTTGACGCCTTGGGCGTGTGTGGTGGTGCTTGTGCTGCCGATGCGGATGCCGATGGCATTTGCGACGATGTGGACGCATGTGTAGGCGCACTCGATGCTTGCGGCATCTGCAATGGACCAGGCGACATCTATGAGTGTGGATGTTCCGACATCCCAGAAGGTAACTGCGACTGTGATGGCAACCAACTAGATGCCTTGGGCGTTTGTGGCGGTGCTTGTGCTGCCGACGCTGATGTCGATGGCATTTGCGACGATGTGGACGATTGTGTTGGCGAACTTGATGTTTGTGATGTTTGCAACGGTCCAGGAGACATCTACGAGTGCGGCTGTTCTGACATTCCCGTTGGTGACTGCGATTGCGATGGCAACCAGCTTGATGCCTTGGGCTTGTGTGGTGGCGCTTGTGCTGCCGATGCTGATGCCGATGGCATTTGCGACGACGTGGACGAATGTGTAGGCGCACTTGACGCCTGCGGTGTTTGCAACGGCCCCGGTGCAGTATACACCTGCGGTTGTGCTGCGATCCCAGAAGGGGATTGCGATTGCGACAGCAACCAGCTCGACGCTTTGGGCGTGTGTGGTGGTACTTGTGCCGCTGATGCTGATGCCGACGGCATCTGCGACGACGTAGACGACTGTGTGGGTGAACTCGACGCCTGTGGCATATGCAACGGACCAGGCAATATCTTCGAGTGTGGATGCGCGGATATCCCTGATGGAGACTGCGACTGCGACAGCAACCAACTTGATGCCTTGGGCGTGTGTGGGGGTGCTTGTACTGCCGACGCTGATGTCGATGGCATTTGCGACAACGTGGACGATTGTGTTGGCGAACTTGATGCCTGTGGCATTTGCAATGGTCCAGGAGAGATCTTCGAGTGTGGATGCGCGGACGTGCCTGAGGGAGACTGCGACTGCGACGGAAACCAGCTTGATGCCTTGGACGAGTGTGGGGGTGCCTGTGCTGCGGACGCCGATGCCGATGGCATTTGCGACGACGTGGACGAGTGCGTCGGCGTACTCGACGAATGCGGCGTTTGCAACGGTCCAGGTGCAGTGGACAATTGTGGTTGCGGTGACATTCTCCCTGGGAATTGTGATTGTGATGGCAATCAGTTGGACGCCTGTGGTTTTTGCAACGGTCCAGGTGAGATCTATGAGTGCGGTTGTTCTGACATCCCAGAAGGGGATTGCGATTGCGATGGCAACCAGCTCGATGCCTTGGGCGTGTGTGGGGGTGCTTGTGCTACTGATGCGGATGCTGATGGCATTTGCGACGACGTAGACGAGTGTGTCGGAGAACTTGACGTCTGTGACATCTGCAACGGTCCGGGAGACATCTACGAATGCGGCTGTTCTGAGATTGCGGTCGGTGATTGCGACTGTGACGGCAACCAATTAGACGCCTTGGGCGTTTGCGGTGGTGACTGTGCTGGGGATGCTGATGTCGATGGCATTTGCGACGACGTGGACGAGTGCATAGGAGAGCTTGACGCCTGTGGCGTTTGCAACGGCCCTGGTGCAGTCTATGCCTGCGGCTGTTCTGACATCTCAGAAGGGGATTGCGACTGTGACGGCAACCAACTTGATGCCTTGGGCGTGTGTGGTGGTGCCTGTGCTTCCGACGTTGATGCCGACAACATTTGCGACAACGTGGACGATTGTGTTGGAGAACTTGACGCCTGTGGCGTTTGCAACGGCTTAGGTGAAATTTACGAGTGTGGATGTTCTGATATTTCCGTTGGTGATTGCGATTGCAATGGCAACCAATTAGATGCCTTGGGCGTTTGCGGTGGTGACTGTGCTGGGGACGCTGATGTCGATGGCATTTGCGACGACGTGGACGAATGTGTAGGCGCACTTGACGATTGTGGCGTTTGCAACGGTCCAGGTGAGATTTATGAATGCGGATGTGCAGATCTCCCTTCGAATGACTGCGATTGCGACGGCAACCAGCTCGACGCTTTGGGCGTGTGTGGTGGGGCCTGTGCTACAGACGCCGATGCCGATAACATTTGCGACGACGTGGACGAATGTGTTGGTGCACTTGACGCTTGTGGCGTCTGCAATGGCCCTGGTGCAGTCTATGCCTGCGGCTGTTCTGAGATTGCGGTCGGTGATTGCGACTGTGATGGCAACCAACTTGATGCCTTGGGCGTGTGTGGTGGTGTTTGTGCTGTGGATGCGGATGCCGATGGCATTTGCGACGACGTGGACGAGTGCGTAGGAGAGCTTGACGCCTGTGGTTTTTGCAACGGTCCAGGTGAGATCTATGAGTGCGGTTGTTCTGACATCCCAGAAGGGGATTGCGACTGTGATGGCAATGCACTTTCGGAGTTTTATGATTGTGAAGGGAATTGCATCCTCGATTTGGACTCGGATGGCATCTGCGACGATGCAGACGATTGCGTGGATTTGGAGGCTCCAACCTGGTTTTACTTCCCCGTGAACGACACCATTTCTTGTTCTGAAATCATGCCATCTGTGGAACAAACCATGCCCATCGCCCAGGACGATTGCGGGCCTGTGGAGGTGATTTGGTTGAGCGATGGACCTTTTGAGTACCCGTTTGGCTGCTCACAGAGCTATTTGTGTCCCAGGATCTACCAAGCCACGGATGCTGCAGGAAATGTTCTTGTGGACACACTGCAGATCGCCGTCCTTGATACCGTTGCGCCCAATTTCTTGTATCCCACAGAAGCAACGTTGATCATCAATGAAATCCAAGGAGAAGCAGTGCCCGTGCTTGAGGCTTTTGTCATCGACAACTGTGACATCAATGCCGAGTACACTGCACAATCGGACACCATTGAGAACGAAGGAGGTGTGTTGATGATGCAGCGGACCTTCAACGCTTCAGATGCCTGCGGAAACACTTCTGAATTCGTCCAAATCTTGACAGTCATCCAAGCCTTTGAAGGGTGTCTTGATGAAGATGCGTGCAACTTTGACCCCGCTGCAAATTTGGAAAATGGCACTTGTTTGTTTCCAGTCGATGGAGAAGATTGCGAAGGAAACTGCCTTTCCGATGAGGATGGTGACGGATTTTGCGATCCTGAGGTGGTGGGTTGCACCGATGAGTTCGCTTGCAATTTCTTGGCATTGGCCACGGAAGATGATGGCACATGCGAATACTGTTCTTGTCAGGAGGATGAATTCGACGGATATGGTTTGCTTCTGGAAACGCATGCCGTGCATGATGAAGGTGAACTTGCAGGCATGACGACATATAGGATGTATGTGACAACTCCTACAAGCACAGATGTCATCAGTGCCATTTTTGGAGATTCGGATACGACCTTGGTCATTGCCTCTACCACCGACTTCTATCAAAACCCACTTGGCTCTTCACTGGGGTCCAACATCAGCCCTTTGTTGTTCCCGACTTTCCCCGAGTTGGCATTCGACAGTTGGATGACCATCGGCTTGGATGCTCCCGCACAATTCGGTGAGCAGGCGCCTTCGGTGATCGAAAATATCGAAAATCCATGGTTGACCAATTTTGAAGCGGGACAAAGTATTGTCATTGACGACGCCGTGGGTGGTGCCGTTTATGTGGTCAATGATGGCGCCCCCAACATTGTGTCTGGACTGGACCAGAGAATCCTCATTGGACAATTCACCACAGATGGGGTGATGTCAGGTGAGGTGAACATTCAGATGTTCAGTGAGGGGGACCAAAACAATGCCAAGAAACCGTCCATTCCGTTCAATGGAGTGGGCTGGGTGCAAGGGTCAAGCGACATTGTATGCGGATGCATGGACGCTGCAGCATGCAACTTCAACGCAGAAGCGAGCAACGACGATGGCTCTTGTGAATTTGAGTCTTGCCTGGGTTGTACCGACTCTGATGCCTGCAACTTCAACGCCCAAGCCACTGTGGAAGATGGCAGCTGCACCTACCCTGAAGTACTTTGCGTAGATTGTGATGGCAACTGCCTGGCAGACAATGATATGGATGGTGTTTGTGACTGTTTGGAATTCCCTGGATGCACGGATCCGATGGCATGCAACTATGACCCCATTTACACGGACGATGCAGGCAATTGTTACTATGCCGAGGAGTTCTTTGATTGCGAAGGTGTCTGCCTCAACGACATCGACGGTGATGGCACATGTGATGAATTGGAAGTCTTGGGTTGCACGGAGGACTCTTTCTGCAACTTCAATCCTGAAGCCACCGAGGACGATGGGTCGTGTGGCGAGGATGATCAGGTCAATGACACCTGCGAAGGTGCACTTCAGATTTCCTGTGGCATGACACTCATGGCGGACAATTCAGACTGTGCCAACGGCGATGACATCGATGGGTGTGCAGGAGATTTGGCCTCGAATGCGACGGCTGGGCTTTGGTTCACGTTTGCAGGGACGGGGTATCCGATTGATGTGACAACCTGTTACCCTGGAACTTTGATCGACACCTACATGAGTGTATTCGAAGGGGGCTGCAACGGATTGGTCTGCGTGGGAGGCAACGACGACCAAAGTGAACCAGACTACGATGACCTATGTCCTACATCATTCACCGCCAGTACGGTCAACGTGAACACACAACTTGGCGTGATTTATCATGTGCTCGTGCAAGGTGTGTTTGGTGAGGCTGGAAGCTTCGAGATCGGATTGGAGTGCGTTCAGCCTGGATGCACGGATGAAGCGGCTTGCAACTTTGATTCGGCAGCGACTTTGGAAAACGGCTCTTGTGATTACCCTGTAGAATTCTATGATTGTTTGGGGAATTGCTTGACAGACACGGATGGTGACGGTGTATGTGATGGGCTAGAAATCGTGGGCTGCACCGATCCATTGGCGTCCAATTACAACGATTTGGCCACCGAAGCTGGTGGAAATTGCCAATACTGTGACCTTGAACTTTCCATTGCCATTGGGCAGGGACTGATTTGTGCTGGGGACAGCACTGCGGTCGCTTCCTTGAGCATGACAGGCGTGGTCTTCCCAGACAGCATTGTCATTTCCCTCAATGGTGTCCTTCAGGACAGCACCCTCTTTGAAGGTTTGGCTGCTGGATCATACACTGTGGTGGTCAATCAAGGGGCAACTTGTGAGGCACTGGTCAATTTTGACATCGAAGAAGGTCAAAGTTTGGAGCTGAATATCCAAACCACGGACGTCAGTTGCTTTGGCGACGAAAATGGTGTGATCTCTGCTGTGGCGTTGTCTGGGACCTTGCCCATCACCTACGAACTCAGCGGTCCAGTTTCAGAGGAAAACAACACAGGTCAATACGACGACTTGCCCCCTGGCAACTATTTGCTATTGGTCACCGATGGGCTGAGTTGTCAGACCGTGTATGAGTTGAACATTGCACAGCCCACTGAATTGGTGGTTGGAGCGAACATCACGGATGCGGCGGTGTCAGGCCAAGGAGCCATTGATCTGGTCGTGGCAGGTGGCACACCGCCCTACAACTTCTCTTGGTCCAGTTCGATCAACTTCACCTCGGAACAAGAAGACATCGAAGGATTGGAGGCCCCTGCAGAATACACGGTGTTGGTGACGGATGACAGAGGGTGTGAAGTTCAGAGTGGCCCTTACGTCATTGACGATGTCTATGGTGTGGATGAGTTGGGCGAGTGGGTCTTTGCCCTGTATCCAAATCCGGCATCGCAACAAATGCATTTGGAATTGAGTGAGACGGTGATGGATGCCGTGATGCAAGTGTTTGACCCTTCCGGAAGAGTGATCTGGAGCCGGACGAGCGACCATTGGACAGGACGTTTCAGCGTAGATGTGTCGAGTTGGGCAAGTGGTTCTTACCACGTCCAGGTGTCTACCTCTAGCCGTGTCGCACACGCGCAATTCATGGTGCAACACTGATCAAAAAGACCAACCAAAACCCCAAAAAGAAACCCCTGGCTTCGCAAGAAGTCGGGGGTTTTGATTTGAAGGGACTTGCCTTAAATCACCGCTTGAACGCGGCAATGGCTTTTCTGGTAAAGTCGCTCAAGACCAGCTTTCCTGAAATGGCAGCGCGCTCAGAAAGCAACTGACCCCAGTGCTCGGTTCCTTCCCAAAGGACCCGCTTCAAATGCGCCATGGCCTCTGGATTGCTCTGGGCCAATTGACGGGCCAAGGCTTCGACTGCGGCATCAAGGGCTTCGGCGTCGTCAAAGACTTCCGCATAAAGTCCTTGTTCCGCCGCCCATGTGGCGGTCTTCCAGCTGGTGGCATCAATGGCCAACGTTCCCATTCCAGAGGCTCCGATCTTTCGTTCTACGGCTGGTCCAACAACGAAGGGCCCAATGCCGACAGCAAGTTCAGACAACTTGACGGAGGCATGCTTGGTGGCCAGACAATGGTCCACGGCTGCCGCAAGTCCCACACCGCCCCCGACCGCTTTTCCTTGAACCCTGCCCACCACAAACTTGGGGCAAGTGCGTATGGCATTGATGACAAGGGCGAATCCATTGAAGAAGGAGAGGCCCTCTTCGGGGGTTTCGATGGCCATCAATTCGTCAAAACTGGCGCCAGCGCAAAAGGCTCGGTTGCCGGCCGACTTCAGGACGATCACTTTGACGATATCATCCTTTCCAGCTTCATCGATGTGTTGCGCCAGCTCAGCCAGGAGGGAGGCGGGCAGACTGTTGGAGGCAGGATGAAAAAAGGTCAAAGTGGCAATGCCATGGACATCGACTTGGGATTGAACGAAAGCTTCCATCTCAGGTGCCAAGATTTAGCGCGCTGAGATGTCCGCGTAATCGCGTGCGGGCGACCCAGTGAACACCTGACGTGGACGTCCAATGGGTTCCCGATTTTCGCTCATTTCTTTCCACTGGCCAATCCAACCGGGCAGTCTCCCGAGGGCAAACATGACCGTGAACATGTCGGTTGGGATGCCAAGGGCACGGTAGATGATGCCACTGTAGAAATCAACGTTGGGGTACAATCCGCGCTGAACGAAGTATTCGTCATTCAGTGCAACCTCTTCCAATTGCTTGGCAATGTCAAGCACTGGGTCATCGACCCCCAACTGAGCCAAGACATCGTCCGCTGCCTTTTTGATGATGCGTGCCCGTGGATCAAAGTTCTTGTAGACGCGGTGTCCGAAGCCCATGAGGCGGAAGCTGTCGGTCTTGTCCTTGGCTCGGTCGATCCATGACTGAAGAGGGGTGCCTTCTGCTCGAATGGTCTCGAGCATTTCAATGACCGCTTGGTTCGCTCCACCATGAAGCGGCCCCCAAAGTGCGGAGACACCTGCCGAGATGGAACTGTACAAGTTCGCCTGAGAAGAGCCTACAATCCGAACCGTGGAAGTGGAGCAGTTTTGCTCGTGGTCCGCGTGCAGGATGAACAACTTGTTCAGGGCTGACTCGATGATGGGGTCCACCACATAGTCCTCTGCTGGAACACCCCACATCATGTGCATGAAGTTTCCTACGTAACTCAAGTTGTTCTTGGGGTACATCGTAGGCAGACCCATGTTGTGCTTGTAGGCCTGCGCGGCAAGGGTAGGGATTTTGGCCACCAAGCGGTGAATGGTCAGGTCAATGTCGATGATGTCCCGGTTTGGGTTTTGGGATTCTGGGTAAAATGTCGACAAGGAAGCCACCATGCTGCTCAGCATGCCCATGGGGTGTGCCCTGAGAGGGAACGCATCAAAGAAGCGCTTCATGTTTTCATGCACCAGGGTATGGTGCGTGATGCTGTCGTTGAAATAGTTTAGTTCTTTCTCGTTGGGCAAGTCGCCATAGATGAGGAGGTAAGCCACCTCCATGAACGATGCTTTTTCCGCCAAATCTTCAATGGCGTAGCCACGGTAACGCAGGATCCCGTTTTCACCGTCCAAGTAGGTGATGCCGCTTTGTGTGGATCCCGTGTTCTTGAACCCTGGGTCCAGGGTGATGTATCCCGTGGAGCCACGAAGCTTGGAGATGTCAATGGCCTTTTCATTTTCAGATCCAGTGACGACAGGGAATTCGTGTTCCTGTCCGTTCAAAATGATGCGTGCGGTCTCACTCATGGTTTCGCTGTTCGAGAAAATTGATGGTCGACGATGTTCCAGTGCCTCAGCCGTCAGAAGAAGGCGTGGGTTCAGGGAAGTCAAAGATAGGGGAAGCCACTCCCCAAACCTCTTGCAGGGGGGGCAAAGTCACAGTTAAAGCTCTTATCGCCAGGTCGGGCTGAAGTTGTCGCGGAACTCCTCCCAAACGCCTTGATCTACATTGGGTTGGTACGCATCCAGGAAGAACTTGAGGTAGAGTTCCAATTGTCCGGGCTGCTTGTAGCCACTGATGGGTGCGATGATGTTGGCCTCTTCATCCATGTACACCAAGGTGGGGTAGGCATTTACGCCCAACGCCCTAGACAATTCATGGACCCCATTTCGTCCCCTCCGACTCGGATCATATGTGGGGTTGCTGTAAACCTTGTCTTTGAAAGACACCGGGTCTGGAGACTCTGCGTCGAACTTGACGGCGTAGTAGTTGGCGTTCAGGTACTCAATGACGTCTGCGTTGGTAAAGGTGTTGGCCATCATCATCTTGCACGGTCCGCACCACTTGGTGTAGACGTCCATCATGATTTTTCGAGGCTCTTTTTTCTGGGCTTCCAAAGCTTCTTCGATGGACATCCATTGAATGCCAGCAGCCTGTCCAAAGGCCAAGTGTGTCATGGCCAAAGCCATCACTGTCAAGACGAAATTCCTCATGCTGCAATATCGCAAAGAAAAAGGCGCCCAAAAGCGCCTTTCACATTCTTCTGCGAAGCCAGCATCATTTCGTGCACTGCTTGTGATGAAGAAGTGGTTTGTAGAGCGGGTCGCGATGGGTCAGTCGAACCAAGTGCATGTCAAAGCAACCGCCCCAATGGCCAAAAGCACATTGGGGCGGGAAAGGAGTGAAAAAAAACTCCGGTATGTTTTGAGCGTCTTATGCGGTTTAACCTTCTTGGTCTTCAATGCCATGGGTCAGCGGTTCGAGCTTGTTGCGCACAAGCAAGACCAAGAATCCAACGCCAACGCTCGTGGCTGCAATGCCCGTGAAGATTGTCATCTCACCGAGAGACTGCGACCACTCCCCGAGCAAACCGGCCAATTTGCTGCCAAATCCAGTCATGGCAAAATAGACCCCCATCATGATGGAAGCATACTTCACAGGAGCGAGTTTGGTGATGTAGGACAATGCCACAGGGGACAAACAGAGTTCGCCAATTGTATGGAAGAGGTAGGCCAACACCAACCAGTACATGGCAGAAGAACCTGTGGATTCGTATTGCGCCGTAGCTGCTGTCATGAAGAAGAAGCCGGTGCCCATGATGATCAATCCAATGATCATCTTGAACAAGGACGACGACGTTTTGCCTTTCAGCTTTCTGCTGGCCCAATAAGCCGCCACCGAGGAACCAAAGAAAATGATGAACATGGCATTGATGGATTGGAACCAAGAGGCAGGAACCATCCAGTCCCCAATCATGCGGTTGGTCTTTTCCATCGTGTAGATGTTCATCAGACCGCCAGCCTGTTCAAAGGCACCCCAAAAGAGGATGACCAACAAAAAGGAAATCAAGAGGACCACAATTCGGTCCTTCTCCACCTTGGTCAACGGGGCATCTAGGACTTGGGACGTCTCGGAGGAGTCTCCCAAGAAGTTGCCCACTTGTGCCAAATACTTCTGTCCCAAGAGGTACTGGGTCACCCCCAGAGCCATGCCAATGCCAGCCAGGCCAAAGCCGTAGTGCCACCCGTAGGTTTCACCCACATAGCCCACGATCAAGCTGGAAAGAAAAGCGCCCACATTGATGCCGATGTAGAAGATGGTGAATCCCTTGTCCCTGCGCACATCCCCTTGCTTGTAGAGTCCTCCCACCATGGTGGAAATGTTGGGCTTGAGCATGCCCACACCCAACACAATGAAAACCAAGCCTGCGTAAAAGGCGGTCAAATGTTCGATGGCCAAAATGCTGTGACCAATGAGAAGCAGAATGCCCCCAATCGTGACCGATTTTCGTTGGCCCAAAAATTTGTCCGCAATGTATCCGCCGGGCACCGACATAACATACACCATCATGGTGTACCAGCCATACAATGCGAGGGCTTCGCCACTCGTCCAGCCCATGCCGGGATTGGCTGCGGTGGTTTCCGCCACGAGGTAAAGCACCAAGATGGCCCTCATGCCGTAGTAGGAGAAACGCTCCCACATTTCAGTGAAGAACAAAATGAAAAGGCCGATGGGGTGGCCAAACAGTTCTTTTTGGTGTGATTCTAAGGTTGCTGTGGACATGTCAGTAAGGTGTTGTCGGGTTCGAAATCAAGCCTAGCGAATGCCCAGATTTGGGTGTGAGCAGGGCCATGAGATTGAGTGTATGGAAGGTGGTTGGTGTGTTGTGTGAAGGTCCGGAATCAGAAGTGCTCTTGGACGAAGTCCATCATCATGTCGAAGAGGTGCAGCCGTGTGTTGCCTCCGTAGATGCCATGGTTGCGGTCGGGATAGACAAAGAAGTCAAAGTCTTTGTTGGCGTCCACCAACGCGTGGATCATCTCCATGGAGTTTTGGTAGTGGACATTGTCGTCCCCTGATCCGTGGACCAACAGGAGGGACCCCTCCAGTTGGTCTGCATGGTTGACAGGGCTGTTCTCGTCGTAGCCACTCTCGTTTTCTTGAGGCGTTTGCATGAAGCGCTCAGTGTAGATGGTGTCGTAGTAGCGCCAGTTCGTCACCGGTGCAACAGAAATGCCTGCACTGTAGACGTCCGCACCCTTGGTCATGCAAAGCAGGGTCATGAAGCCGCCATAGCTCCATCCTTGGATGCCGATGCGTTCTGCATCGACGTCTTCCCATGTCCCGAGGTGTTGGGCCAAATCGATGAAGTCCTCGGTCTCCAGTTTGCCCAGCTCCTTGTAGGTGCTGTGCTCAAATTTCCGTCCACGGAATTGCGTTCCCCGTGGGTCACAGGAAACCACGATGTAGCCTTCTTGCGCGAGGTATTGGTGCCAGAGGAAGGTGGACCCACCCCAGCTGTCGTTCACAGTGTTGGCCCCAGGGCCTCCATAGATGGCCACATACACAGGATGTTTCTTGGATGGGTCGTGGTTTTGGGGCAACATTTTCCAGCAATTCAACTCCACCCCAGCATCGTTGGTGAAGGTGAAGAATTCCTTTTCCACCGCGCCGTAGGCACGCATGGTTTCTTGGAGCCTTGCATTGTCCTTCAGCGTCCGAATGACCTTGCCTGAGCCGTTGCGGAGGGTGTACACCGGAGGGGTGTTCGCCGTGCTGTGGCTGTGGATGCTGTAGTCAAAGCTTTTGGAAAAATCATCGCTGTGGGTGCCGGGGATGAGGTCCAAAGTGGTGGTCTTGCCCTTCATGTCCACGTGGGCCACATGTTTTTGTGTGGCCCCCTGTTTGGACGAACTGAAGTACACGCGGGCGCGCCTCTTGTCAAACCCCAAGATGTCAATCACGTCCCACTCGCCTTGGGTCAACTGAGTGCTGTTGCCTTCGAAGTCAAACTTGTACACGTGGTTGAAACCATCGCGCTCCGAGGTCATGACGAAGGACTTGCCATCGTTCAAAAAGGTCAAGTTGTCGTTGATGTCAATGTAGGTGTAGCTCAACTCCTTGAAGACCTCGCGCGTGCCGATTCTGTTGTTGGGGAAGGTGCCTTCCGTCAGAAGCAACCTCAAATCGCTTTGGTGGCGGTTCATCGTGAAGATGCACAACACATCTGGGTCATTGGTCCACTTGATGCGTGGGATGTAATCTGCGGTTTTGGGGACGGCCACTTCATGGTTCTGCCGGTCCTCCAAGTCATAGATGTGCACAGACACGGTACTGTTTTGCTCCCCTGCTTTGGGGTACTTGAACGTGTAGGGGTCGGGGTAAAGGGATCCGTAAACAGGCATGTGGAATTCACGCACGTCCGTCTCGTCAAATCGGAGGTAGGCCAAACGTTCTCCATCGCCAGACCAAAAGAGGGCCCTGTCGTCGCCAAACTCCTCTTCGTACACCCAGTCGGTGGCGCCATTGATGACCCGGTTCACTTCCCCGTCGGTGGTCACTTGTACTTCTTCTCCTGAACCCAAGTTGGAGATGAAAATGTTGTTGTCCCTCACAAAGGCAACTTTGTCGCCAGCAGGGGAGAGTTGAGCCAAGCGTTGCTTGCCCAGGCCAAAGTCGGTGATTGGATGCGCCTCCTCTTGGGTCTGGAAATCGTAGACATAGAAATGTGCATAAAACGAATGGCGGTAAAGCCCTTCTGTGGCGGTGGTAAGTACCACAAAGCGTTCGTCGCTGCTGAATTCGTAGCCGCTGAAGCTTTCCCGCGGGTCTTCAAACGCCATCGCTGAGGTGAGCAGTGTGTCGACTGCTTTGCCTGACTTGTACGACCACTTGACAATGCACGACCCTTTGTTGGGGTCAAATTCTTGGGTGGTGTAATGTTTGCCGTCTGCCATGGAACGGATGCCCCACACATATTCGGATTGAAAGGTGCCGCTGGCCCAAATCAACTCGTTGCTGAATGCCAAGCTGTCCTCTGCGGTTTGGCCTGAAGTGACCAAAGTGGCCGATGCCAACAGGACGAGCCATCCGTATTTCATAAGTTCCATGTGCAAGTGAGAAAGGGTGTTCGGGTGCCAAGTTACTTTTGACAAGCGCACAAGATAACGCAACGCGAATGGAACGGAAGAAGGAAGTATTGGAAGCTGCTGTGAAGGAACTGCCACTTCTGTTGGGTGCTGAGCGGATCCACTGGTCGAAGGAAATGCGTGTCCTTCATGGCTCTGATGAAACGGAAGATCTGTTGTTTCCACCAGATGTTGTGGTGGAGCCAGAAACCACGGAGGAGGTGTCTCAACTTCTGGCTTGGGCAAATCGGCATGCCTTTCCTGTGACAGCAGCAGGAGCCAGGACTGGCCTGAGCGGCGGCGCGCTGCCTGTGCAAGGCGGCATGGCCATGTCCATGCGCCGCATGAACAAAATCTGGTCCATTGACACCCTCAACCACCAAGCCATTGTCGGCCCAGGGGTCATCACAGAAGAATTGTCCAATGCGGCGGAGGCCCATGGATTGATGTATGCGGTCGATCCCGCATCGAGGGGAACCTGTACCATTGGTGGAAACATTGCGGAGAACAGCGGTGGCCCGCGTGCCGTGAAATACGGCGTGACCAAGGACTGGGTGCTGAACCTCGAGGTGGTGTTGGCCAATGGCCGTGTCATTGAAACGGGTGCCAATACCCTCAAAAACTCGACAGGGTACAACTTGACCCAGTTGATGGTGGGCAGCGAGGGGACGCTCGGCATTGTGACCAAAGCCACCTTAAAACTGCTGCCTTTGCCACGCCATCAAGCGCTCATGCTCGTTCCCTTCTTATCTGCAGAGGACGCCTGTGCCGCGGTGGCGGCTATTTTTCAGTCAGGGGCGATGCCCAGTGCATTGGAATTCATGGAGCGCGATGCCATCGTTTTGGCCCAAACCTTTGCAGGCGTCGCTGAGCCGGAGCTTTCCCCTGAGGATGCTGCACATTTGATTGTGGAGGTCGACGGTTTTTCTGCCGAAGAATTGATGCCTCAATGCGAGCGCATCTTGCCGGTGTTGGAGGCCCACCGCTGCGGGGAAGTGCTCTTCGCAGAGTCCGCTGCTGAAAAAGAGAAGTTGTGGTTTCTTCGCCGTAGGGTTGGAGAGGCCGTCAAGTCAGAAAGTGTCTACAAAGAAGAAGATACGGTGGTGCCACGCGGGGAACTTCCCGCCCTTCTAAGGAAGGTGAAATCGGTGGGTGCCAAACATGGTTTCCGAACCGTGTGCTACGGCCATGCAGGAGACGGCAACCTCCATGTCAACATTCTAAAAGATGACTTAAGTGAGGAGGTATGGGAGCGTATGTTGCCTTCCGCCATTCGAGAATTGTTTGAAGAGGTGGTTCGCTTGGGCGGCACCTTGAGCGGAGAACATGGCATTGGCTGGGTGCAACGCGGTTACATGGACCTCGCTTGTAGCCCAGCGCAGCTTGATGTGATGCGTGCCATCAAGGCGGTCTTTGATCCCCAAGACATTCTGAACCCCGGCAAGGTGCTTCCAGAGCGTGTCGCAGGGTAATGTCAAGTCTGGTCCTTATCTTAGAGAAATGAAACACTTTAGCTTTGTTCTCCTGTTCTTCGGGGCGGGAGTGGTTGCCCAAGGCCAGTCAGATTGCGGGTACCAACCCGATGTGGAGCCAGATTGGAGCATTGGTGTGACTGATATTTTGAGCATTTTGGGACTGTTTGGTGAAGTGGACTCGGACCAAGACTACATCTGGGACAATGTGGATTCGTGTACGGATGTCCAAGCCTGCAACTACGACGCCAACCCCAGCGAAGAATGTTTGTATCTCGATGCATTTGGCATTTGCGGCGGAGGGGGTGCCTTGCCTGAATTGTTGGTGGGGTCGTGGAGATTGAGCACATCGGCAGGAGCCGTGGCCTTTGGTCCTGACCCTTACAGTTCCGCATGGTTCTCAAGTCCGGCCAACAGCCTCCAAGCCGCACAATACGACGACGTTTACACCTTTCATGAAGATGGGACGTTCTCCACAGACTACAATGGCAGCATCATCGATGCCTTCCTGGATTACAGCGTTCAGGGATACAATTGTCCTGGCGCTGAATTGGCATTCCTTCCCGGAGGAGGCACCACAGGGGAGGATGCGTTTTCCTTGGCTCCATTGGCCGGGAGTTGCAGCTGCCCCTTCATGGGGACGAACGATGCAGGCTTGAACTACGACATTGTGGAGTTGACCAGCAACACGCTGCGCATCCACAGCCGAAGCGACAATGCTTCGTGCCAACAAGGCTCGAGTTATGCCAGTTTCATCTTTGTGCGCGTCAATGGTGGCGACACCGACAACGGCGGCGGCGTAGATGGTGAAGATGGCTACGACGGGGCGGACAGCTACCCGGGCATGAGCCTTGTTTGGGCCGACGAGTTTGACGGGACGTCCATCAACTCCAGCAATTGGACGTATGACCTCGGCGCCAGCGGATGGGGCAACAATGAATGGCAGAATTACACATCGTCATCCAACAACAGTTCGGTGTCTGATGGAGTCTTGACCATCACTGCGAGACAAGAATCAGGTGGAGGATACACTTCTGCACGCATGAAGTCTCAAGGTCTGCAGACATTCCAGTTTGGCCGCATTGATTTCAGAGCGAAGATGCCTGAAGGGCAGGGCATTTGGCCTGCCTTGTGGATGCTGGGGGAAAACATCGGTTCTGTCAGTTGGCCGGCCTGTGGCGAGATTGACGTGATGGAGTTGGTGGGGCACCAGCCCTCCACTACGCATGGCACAGCCCACTGGGGGAGCAACTTCAGTGTGCACCAATACCAAGGCAGTTCCTCAACGTTGTCTGGGGGAGAGAAATTCAGCGACTCCTTCCATTTGTTCTCTGTCCTTTGGGAAGAGAACAACATCTCGTGGTACTTGGACGATCAGTTGTTCTACACCATCAATTCGAGCCAAATGAATGGCCAGCCTTATCCATTCAACGCACAGTTCTTTTTCATCATGAACATCGCTGTTGGCGGCAACTGGCCTGGATATCCTGATGCCAGCACCCAGTTTCCGCAGACGATGGTGGTCGACTACGTGAGGGTGTTCCAACAGTAAGACCACCCACGGCCACTTGTGAAGAACTGGAGGTTTTCGCTGCTTGGTGCGTGCTTTGGAGGAGTAGTTTGGTCCCTCAAACCAACATGAATCTTGAGCCATGGCGCACGATCTTTTGAAAGGAAAAAAGGGCATTGTTTTTGGGGCCCTCAACGACATGTCCATTGCTTGGAAAGTTGCCCTTGAGGCACACGCCCAAGGTGCAGAAATTGTATTGACCAACGCTCCAGTGGCCATGCGAATGGGGGAAATCCACAACTTGGCCAAGCTTTGCGGCGACGCTCCAGTCATTCCAGCCGACGCGACCAGCGAGGAAGATCTTCAGGCACTTTTTGAAGGTGCCATGGAGCATTTTGGAGGCAAGGTGGACTTCGTGCTTCACAGCATTGGGATGAGTCCCAATGTTCGAAAGGGAAGGCATTACACGGACATCAATTACAAGTTCTTGCAAACCACCTTGGACGTAAGTGCCATTTCACTGCACAAGACCTTGGCCACAGCGAAGAAGCTTGATGCATTGAATGAATGGGGGAGTGTGGTGGCCCTTTCTTACATCGCCGCCCAACGCATTTTCCCGGATTATGGGGACATGGCAGACGCCAAGTCATTGCTAGAGAGCATCACAAGAAGCTTTGGTTACCATTACGGTGTCGCCAAGAAGATCCGTGTGAACACTGTAAGCCAGTCTCCAACCGTCACCACAGCGGGAAGCGGGGTCAAGGGCTTTGACGAATTCATCAGCTACAGCGAAGCCATGTCACCTTTGGGGAACGCCGATGCACAGTCTTGTGCTGAATATTGCATCACGCTCTTCAGCCATTTGACACGTTACGTGACCATGCAGAACTTGTTCCACGATGGAGGTTTCTCCAACACAGGGGTGTCCATGGAGGTCATTTCGAAATTTGGCCCCGACGCCGAGTGAGCATCTGAGGGCATAACTTTCCGGAAAGAGCTCCCTGAAGGAGGCTCTTTTTTGTGTCAATGGATGCATCAATGGAAGCCTCAGGTCAGGACTTGTTGGCAGTCTTCCACAAACTCTTTCGGCCAACTTTGGCTGAAATGAAGTCTTTTTCCAGGGACCATCCTCTTGCGGGACTGTATTCCCGTCCGTAAAAGATGATTTGCAGATGAAGGGCGTTCCAGCGCTCCTTGGGAAAGAGACGCTTGGCATCTTTCTCCGTTTGGTCTACATTTTTGCCATTGCTCAAATTCCAACGGTGCATCAAGCGGTGGATGTGGGTGTCCACAGGAAATGCCGGAATGCCAAATGCTTGACTCATCACGACGCCAGCCGTTTTGTGACCCACTCCTGGAAGAGCTTCCAAAGCATCAAAATCAGCCGGGACTGTGCCGCCGTGCAGGTCCATCAAAATTCCACTTAATTCATGGATGGCCTTGCTCTTTTTAGGGGACAAACCGCAAGGACGAATGATGCTTCGAATGTCATCGACAGACTGCCTGCGCATGGCAGCAGGGTGATCGGCCAGGGCGAAAAGGGCGGGGGTGACGGTGTTCACGCGGGCGTCGGTGCATTGCGCGGACAGGAGAACAGCCACCAAAAGGGTGTAGGGGTCCTTGTGGTCGAGAGGCACTGGGGTTGCAGGGTACAGCTTGAGAAGCTCGTCCATGATCCATGTCACCCGCTCGGCTTTGGTGGTCAAAGTTGTCATGATTGAAACTTCATTTGGAGTGCTCGCAGGTCCATGTCAATCTCGGCTCACCGAAGGAAAGCATCTCCCGACGTTCGCAGGGCATGCCTGGCAACATTTGCCCCTGCAGTTGCACTTCGTTGACTTGGTCGGCATACTCCTTGAACATTCCAGAGTGCTTCACTTGCCACAGTTGTGGTGCCGAAGCCAAGAATTGAGATTCGAGGTAGAGGTAGGATACATCCAACTCAACCTCTTTGCCGACCCATTGCCATGTCACGGGCACACTGTCCGCCGCCACATGCAGATGGGTCCTTGACCAATCCAACAATGTTGTATCCGTCCCCACCCACTCTCGTTCTTCACCTAGCCAAAGCACGAAGTCCTCTCCCAATTCGCCGTGGTTTTTCATGGCAAGTTCAAGGTCGTCCGTAAAGACACGCACTGTGGTTTGTAGGGTTTGACTTTGAGGACTCCAGCGAATGTCGGTCCTGGAAAAGTGAAAATCGTGCGAGATGCCCATTGCGGAAATGACTGTGCAAATCGCAAGGATTGCGAATGCCCACAATGCTCGTCTTTGATTTGTGGATGCTTTGTCGATGGAATGGTCTGCTTCAGGCATGGTGCAAATGTATCTTGCTTGCATGGAAGATGTGTTCCGGAACCCGGAGGTATTGGCCTTGAAAGGTAGGATGAAGCAGAGCAACCGCGTTGTGGTCACAGCGCACCGTTCTCCAGATGGCGATGCCATTGGTTCCTCCCTGGCCATGAAACACCTGCTGGCCCACCTTGGGGTGGACGCCAAGGTGATCATGCCAGATGCCTATGCCAAATTTCTGCAGTGGCTTCCTGGCCATGACGAGGTATGGTTCCACGAGCGTTCGCCGGAGGTTTGTGAGCAAGCGATGCGTGAGGCCCAAGTCGTGTTTTGTTTGGATTACAATGCCCCCAGCCGCGCGGGGCGACTGGCGCCAGCTGTCGAGGCAGCGAGCCAACGGGACTCCTGTTATGTGGCAGTTCTCGACCACCATCAGCAACCTGAGGACTTTGCAGATTTGTTGATCTCAGACCCTTCCACAGCGAGTACGGCTGAATTGGTCTACCGTTTGATGCAAGCGTGGGAGATGGACGATGTGCTGGATGCCCAAATGGCGGCATGCATGTATTGTGGACTGATCACCGACACAGGGAGTTTTCGGTTCCCTTCTGTGCAACCTTCTACCCATGAGATGGCCTCCCATTTGTTGGCGACCGGCATGGACCACAGCAGAGTGCATGGCTTGATTTACGACTCCTGTCGATTGGACCAAATCCAGCTCACCGCCTATGCTCTGAGCCAGAAGTTGCAGGTGTTTCCAGAACACCGCAGTGCAATTGTTTCACTTTCACAAGAGGAGCTTCGTCGATACAATGCCCAGAAGGGGGATACAGAAGGTTTGGTGAACCGTGCACTGAGCATCGAGGGCATCAACTTTGCAGCCTTCATCAAGGAAGATGTCGATCTTGTGAAATTGAGTTTGCGCTCACGAGGGGCATTCAGTGTGCGCGATGTGGCAGATGCTCACTTTCACGGTGGCGGTCACCACAACGCCGCTGGTGGTGCGTGTGCGGACGAGTCTTTGGAGGAGGTCGTGGAGCGGCTTGTGGGTTTGCTTCCAAGCTTTTCCAGTGCTTTGCAATACGAGGATTGAGCCTTTTCAGTGCCCATCATGAAATCACGATACTGGCTGCATTGGGGATGGGGGGTCTTTTTTCTCGTCAGTTGCCAGCCTCCTCAACCCAAGCCCCTGCTGCTTCCAAGTGCCGACCAAAGAGATCGTGTGGCAAGGAAATCGATGACGGAATTCAATGCCTCGCGCTTTGAGTGGGAGAAGGCACTTTTGGATTCACTGGTACATGCGATGCATGGAGGCGCTGAGCCGCTGGTGGGTGGCATGTGGAGGCGTTCTTTTCCCGAAGGCAAAGCCTGCGAAAGCCGCCCTGTTTTGGGGGACTTGATCCACTGGGATTGGAAGGCCTTTGACTTGGATGGTCACTTGTTGACCAAGGACAGCCAGTCCTTTTTGGTGGGAAAAGACGCCTTGCCCATGGTCTTTCGCGAGTCGGCCAAGGCCTCTTGTCTCGACGATTCGTTCCATGTTTGGTCGCCTTCAGTGGTTGCCTTTGGGCCCACCGGCATTCCAGGGGCCATTCCGCCATTTACTCCGTTGCGCTTTGAAGTGCGACAAACGCGTTCATTGGCGGACGTCCAATGGCTTGACGATGTGCAAGAAGGGAAGGCAGATGAATCGACATGGCTGAGTGCTTGGCTTGAACACGTTGAAGTGCCAGGCTTGAAGGAGATTGAACCTGGCCACGTTTGGATGCAGATTCATGAAGAGGGCCTTCCTTTGCAGCTCGGAGAAACCATGATTTTGGAGATTCAGACCCACGATGTCTTGTGGTCTGATACGGACTCCTTGCACGATGGTGATGGGCAATTGATGGACTGGACAGTGGGCACCCCAGACCAATTGGTGAAGGCCCTTGAACTCAGCACAACCACGCACCCCGAAGCTCAGGTGTTGACGGTGTTTTGCACCTCTGAGTGGGCATTCGGAGCCGATGGGGTCCCTGAGTCCGGCATCAAGGCACGGACCCCGGTGCGCTTTGATCTCCACTGGACCCGCTGAGTCAATCTAGGTCAAAGGGCATCAAGGGTGGGTGCCATGCCCTCTCCATCGTGCCACCCATTTTCGAGCCGCGCTGTCCACCAAGTCGTGCACCTGGACAAAGCCGGAGGCGCCTCCGTAGTATGGGTCAGGAACTTCGCTGTCTTCCAGGAAAAGGTGCACCTTGTTGCGCCATTCTGTGCGTTGACCTGCAAGTGCAAGGGTGTCCTCCAAGTTGGCGTGGTCCATCACCAAAATCACATCAAACCGCTCAAAGTCTTTGCGCACCAAGGGGCGCGACCTTTGCGATGAAATGTCCATCCCTCTGCGACGCATTTCTTGTTGAGCGCGCAGATCAGGGGGGGCATCAAGGTGGTGACCAGAAGTACCTGCCGAGTCGACCTTGATGCGAAGTCCCATCGATTGGATGTGATGGCGCAGAACGCCTTCTGCCATGGGTGAGCGGCAGATGTTGCCAAGACAAACGACCAAAGCTTGGCGGGGCAAGTTCTTGTTCATGGCACGAAGATGCCAAAAAAAAAGCCCCCCAAATGGGAGGCTTTTTTTGTTGTAAGTCGTCGTTGTGAAACGTTGCCCTTAGTGGATGGCCAATTTCTTTTCCAAGTCCTCTAGGTACTTGCGGAAGTGCTTGTCCGTCTCGCTCAGATTGTTGACTGTCCTGCAGGCGTGGAGCACGGTGGCGTGGTCCTTGCCTCCACAGTGCAAACCAATGTTCGCAAGGGACGATTTTGTCATCTTCTTGGCGAAGTACATCGAGATTTGACGGGCCTGCACAATCTCACGCTTCCTGGTTTTGCTCTTGAGCAATTCAATGGGAAGGTCAAAGTAATCGCAGACCACCTTTTGGATGTAATCGATGCTGACTTCTCGGGCCGTGTTCTTGACAAACTTGTCAATCATGTGCTTTGCCAAGTCCAAAGTGATGGCTTTGCGGTTCAGACTGGCTTGGGCCACCAATGAAATCAATGCACCTTCCAGCTCTCGAACGTTCGTGGTGATGCTGTAAGCGAGGTACTCAATGACTTCGCGGGGCAACTCAATGCCATCTCCGTACATCTTCTTTTCCAAGATGGCCATCCTTGTCTCAAGGGACGGCACTTGGAGGTCTGCGCTGAGCCCCCACTTGAAACGTGACAGCAGGCGCTGCTCCATCCCTTGCATCTCCACTGGCGGTTTGTCAGAGGTCAAGACAATTTGCTTGCCGGTTTGGTGCAGGTGATTGAAAATGTGGAAAAACACATCTTGCGTTTTTTCCTTTCCGCTGAAGAATTGCACATCATCGATGATCAACACATCCATCATTTGATAGAAGTGGCTGAAATCGTTCACTGTGTTGTTTCTGACAGCATCGATGAACTGGTGGGTGAATCGCTCAGAACTCACATAAAGGACCGTCTTGTCGGGCTGACGGTTCTTGATCTCAAGTCCGATGGCATGTGCGAGATGCGTTTTTCCCAACCCCACTCCTCCATAAATGAGCAGAGGGTTGAAGGCGGTGCCTCCCGGTTTGTTGGCGACAGCGAATCCCGCGCTTCGCGCCAGGCGGTTGCATTCCCCTTCGATGAAATTCTCGAACGCGTAATTGGGATTCAAGTTGGAGTCGATGTTCAGCTTGCGCAATCCCGGAATCACAAATGGATTCTTGATGGGGGCTGGTTCACCTACCACTGGCATGGCCACTGCAGCGTTGCGCGTTGCGCGAACTTCTGAAGTGGGCACGTTGATGGTGTAGGGACTGTTCGAGGCACCGTCATGGGCATGTTCCATGATGATGCTGTATTCCAACCGGGCCTCTGCACCCAATTCTTTGCGTACTGTTTTTCTCAGCAGAGATACGTAGTGCTCTTCGAGCCACTCATAAAAGAACTGAGAGGGGACTTGAATCGTCAAGACGGTTCCGTCCAATTTCACCGGCTTGATGGGCGCAAACCACGTTTTGAAGGCTTGAGCGCTGATGTTGTCTTGAATGACAGACAGGCATTGTGCCCAGACGTTTGCGTGGTCTTGGTTCATTTCTTTCCGGGTGAAGTGTTAACGCTTGAAGCAACTCTTTAGTGACGCGTTACGTCTTTTTGTGTTCCTTCGAGCAGTCTGCGAATGTTCAGTGAAACTTTCTTAAAAAAAAATTTTCGAGGCCTTGATTTTTGACGATTTCTGACATGTCAAATGTTGTGTGTGATTTGGTTATTGGTTATGTCGTTTGTGTGACAGGTACCACTTCTTTAGCCCATCGGTCATAGGCCCATACGTTGTCAACAACTTACGTGATTTATCCGAGAATTTTGACCTGTATAATCCTTTGAGAATGTCGTCGAGATTGCAATTTTGACTTATGGGAACATTCCGCGAAGAAGGAGGGTATTGGTGGCATGTTCATGACCTCAGGGTTAGATATGCGGATACAGATCGGATGGATATGGTGTACCATGGGACGTATGCAGCTTACTTGGAAGCGGCTAGGGTGGAAATGCTTCGCGATGCAGGAGTGGTGTATGCTCAGATGGAGTCCGAAGGCATCCTGCTCCCCGTGGTCCAGTTGAACATGACATACAAACGCCCAGGACGATACGATGCTGTGCTTGAAGTTTGGTCGCATGTCTCGTCACCACCGACCTCCAAGTTTGCTTTGGTTTGTGAAGTCAGGGCGCAAGGGGAATTGCTTGTCCGTGGAGAGGTTACCCTGGTGTTTGTGGACCGCACAACGGGGAAGCCAAGGCGCGCTCCTGACGGTTTCAATGAGGCCTTGGTGCGGCATCAATTGATAAGATAAAAAAGATTTATTTGCCTTCTCGAAAGAGTTCCTGGACCATTCCGCTGAGGATTTCTTGGACCTGTGACCAATCAAATTTGAGGGCCTGCGATTCGTACGCCGACTCATTCAGTGGCCATTTTTGCCATTGACGATTCTCCAATGCCTCGATCCACCGTTCTTCAGGCAAATAAAGATGTCCCTCTGGCATGGTTTCAGGATATGCGTTGTCATGTGGCACCCATGGCAAGGTTTGGCAACGCATCGCTTCCACGATTGCCAATCCGAAGTACTCCTGTTTGGGCGACAGGGGGGCGATGGTTGAACGCCACAGCCATTGAATGTATTCCTGATGGGATTCCACAAACCCCCAATGCATGCAGCGTCGCCCCATCTTTTCTTTCATCCCAGTCCAACCTTCGGGCATGCGGTCAAAGGGCTTTCCCATCACCACGAATTCAGCGGGGAGGTCCCGCTCCAAAATGTTGTCCACCAATCGCATCCAGGCATCAGCTCCTTTGTCCCAGGACCAACGCTGGTTCCAGAGGAGAACAGGCGTTTCAATGCTCGACCATGTCGCTTCACGTTGGGTCTTGAACTTGTCCCATCCTTTCAGATGAAGACCAAGTGGAAGAATCCGTGATTTTTTCGCCACCGATTCCACCATGCCAAATGGCTTGGGTTTGGGCATTCGCTCCAGCCAAATTTTTGCCGCCTCCAAAAAGACGGAGCGGTGGTGTTCGGAATTGAACCACACTTGATCTGCCGCAAGCCCCGTGGACAGATTCAGATAGGCATAGTGGTTGTCCCTTCCATTTTCTTGGTCGGGATCGGTGGGCGACCATGGAAAGGTCAATTGGTTTTCATGGAACATCACCGCCACCTTCACCTTGGTCCAAGTGCGCGGCATCAACCCTTTGAGCTGGGCAACATCGCACATGTCAGTGGTCAAAATGAGGTCCGGGGGATGGGTTTCGGCGTCCCAACTTTGTGCCCAAACTGCCGCAGCGCCATGCATCCGCCACTTCCAATGCCTTCCTGGAAGGGCATGGAGTGTCACATTGTGACCAACAGTCTCCAAGGCCCGGACACAGCCCTTGGCCCATGCTGCATGGGAGCCGGAATGGTAGGGGTCAAGGATCCAAATGGAAAAAGGACGCGGCATGGGTGCTTTTGTGATCATGTGTTTGCGTGGCAACGTTGCCATGCTTCCAAATCCTCTGAAGGTACAAAAGCCAAGGAGGGAGGGAGGGGCTTTGCTCTTTCATGGCATCCAGATGAGGTTGTCCGGCTTCCACCCAAGCGGCATGCCAGGCTTTGGCGATGTGGTCTGCAGTTGCGCAAAACCGTGGCCATGTGTGGCCATGTGTCAAACTGTCCCATACAGCCAGTGCTTCCATGGAGGGGAGCATGGCGAGGGTGCGGCCGCGGGTTCGCATGCTCCAACCATTTTTGGCCACCAGGTGTTGCCATTCTCTTTCTGCAAGGAACACGTCCTCCACCAAAGCATGGCTATCGTCCAAGATGTCCCAGGGCGTCCAAACCGGATCATATGCCATGTTTTCGGAGGTTGCAGATGGCCCCAAAGAGAAGCAAGGACAGGTGTGCGTGTGCAACTGGGCTTCGACGGCTTGCGTTTCCCAAAGCGCATGGATGCCTCGTTGGTCAGAGCGTTGACCATCGTAATTGCCAGAGGTGTGCAAGGGCACATGGGCATCGGCAAGGTAATGTCCGAGGTCGGCAGCCGCACGGATCACCTTGTCCAATTCGCAAGGAATGGAGTCGTTCGGTGCCATGGTCTTTACCAGCCTTCGGTACGACCATTCAAGTTGCCATGGAAGGACGCCATAGTTCCTAGGGGATGACAGAGAGTCGAACTCAAACATAGACTGCTTGTAGGTTTCCCAAGACATGCCCCAAATCTTAGGCTTGCCATGAGACTTGAACAAGGAATCCAAATCGTCTAGGTCGAGGTAATGTCGAGCCGCCTCAAGGCTGTCGAGATGCTTTCGCGCATCGGCTTGGGTCGCCCAACGGACCAAACCCTCAGGTGAGCGGCCCCACGCGTCTTTCATGTCTTGAGGCAAGTGGGTCCATGCCAAGGCATGCAGATGACGATGTGGTGAAAATCCCCAACCCGACAAAACGGTCAAGAGGAGGAGTCCAGCGAATCGAAGGAGCAGATCGCTTTTGGAAAGAAAAGTCTGAGAGCTCTTGTGGTCAGGTGGTAGAGACGTGTTCATGGTTCAGCTGAACCAAGGAACCATTTTTGAGCACTGGGATGGCAGTGCAATTGTTGGGCGTGAGGCAGTACTTCACATCCTCATTCAAATTCAATGCCTGCAACCTTCGTCGATGTGAGGAAGCTTTCAAAAAGGCAAACATGTTGTCTCGGGAGGATCTGAAAATGAATTTCGCAGCGACGGTGCTGTCCTCGTCGGCATAGAACTTTCCAGAAGCCAAACATTGGTCTGCAATGGCCCCGCCGCAAATGGTGTCTTCCAAGTTGAATTTGTCCTGCCAGCCTGATCCCAGGACCAAAATGTCGCGTTCCTGTTCGATCAGCCAATCGCACAAGGCATTGAGGTTGTTCAAGGCCCCCACGACCACAGTTTCCTTGGAGCGCGCCATGTCAATGGCTTTGGTTCCATTGGTGGTGGTCAACACCACAGACTTTCCTTTCAGTTGCGGATCCATGTAGCTGTAAGGCGAGTTTCCTAGGTCAAACCCTTCCACGATTTGTCCTCCACGTTCCGCCGCCGCGATGTAGCCTTTTGCCTGAAGCGCCCGCGCCTCTTCCACCGTGGCCACGGGGATGATTTCTTTGACGCCATGCTCAATCGCAGTGCAAATGGCAGAGGTGGCACGAAGGACATCTAGCACGACCACGAGATCAAAGCTCTCTTGGTAGAGGTGGTATTCACCCGGTGAAAAACAAACTTCGATTCGGTTCATGGTTCCTGGGGAACGTTGGGTTGGAGATCAATTGAATTCTGTCGAGGTCCTGCTGGGGGCAGTCAGCCTTTGTAGAATGGGAAGCGGACCACGTGGCAAGCCAAGCTCTTGTTCCGGATTTCCACCAACAACGACGTCCCTGGTTGGGCATGCGAAGCGTCAATGTACGCCATTCCGATGCCATGACCTAGGGAGGGAGACATCGTGCCACTTGTCACTTTCCCCACTACTGCGCCGTTTGCATTTTTGACCACGTAGTCATGTCGTGGGATTCCCCGCTCATCCATGACAATGCCTACGAGCTTGTTGGAGGGGCCATGGGCTTTTTCGAGTTGCAACGTCTCTTTGGCGACAAAGTCTTTGGTGAACTTGGTGATCCATCCCAGGCCCGCTGAAATGGGCGAGGTGTTGTCATTTAGGTCATTTCCGTAGAGGCAATACCCCATCTCCATGCGCAGGGTGTCTCTCGCGCCCAAACCACAGGGAACCGCCCCCTCTGTCATGAGTGCGTCCCACACCCCCGCGGCGGCCTTCAAGGGCATGTAAATCTCCACCCCACCAGAACCCGTATAGCCTGTGGCGGACACCAACACCTCATGGCCCATCAAATGGCCCTGTGTGAAGGTGTAATAGGCCAGTTCTGACCACGGCAAGCCATCGATACGTTCAGGCCCCAAGCGTTCCACCATGCTTTGGGCATTGGGACCTTGTACGGCCAGCAGGACGTAGTGCTCACTTTCGTCGCGGAACCTTACGTCCCATTCATGCCGCGTGACTTGCTCCTGAATCCAATTCCAGTCCTTTTCTCGGTTGCTTGCATTGACCACCAGCATGAAACTGTCAGAGGCCAAACGGTACACCAGCATATCGTCCACAATCCCTCCTGAGGCATTGGGCATGCAACTGTATTGGACCTTTCCGTCTTTCAACGTCGAAACGTCGTTGGTGCTGATCCATTGGATCAGTTTCTCAGCGTCGGGTCCTTCCACCATGAATTCCCCCATGTGGCTGACATCAAACATGCCGACGTCTTGTCGCACTGCTTGGTGTTCTAGTTTGAGTCCCTGATATTGCACAGGCATGTTGTGGCCCGCAAAAGGGACCATCTTGGCGCCAGCCTTCAGATGGGCCTCATGAAGGGCGGTGGACTTCAATGGGATCGTTTCCATGGTGCGAAGGTAGCGAGGCTGCTTCGGGGCCGAGGTGAAGAATGACATCCAAAATGGAGCGTCCTGGAACAAAGCCCAAGCGGTCCTCAAACACCTGGGGGTACCTTGGAGTTGTGACGGTATCCCATCGGCCTTTGAGTCGCCAATCGTCCGTGTCAGAACCTGTCAAGTAGCCGTTGCTTCTTGCGGGCATTGTTGAGCCAAGCCATGAGCTTGCCAAGGAGGAAGAGGCGAAAGCCGCCTCCCACCATGAGCCTCCTGGTTTCAAATTCACATCCGCCCAACCCTTCACATCATTGATGTAGTGGTCAAAGAATGGGGCACTGCCATAATTGGTGTGCAGAGGCTTCAAAAGGCAATCGGGAGAGACCTGGTCAGTGAACACGATGTCCAGTACGTTTCGGGAATTGGCATTTCTCCGATGCACAGGCAGGCTCACAAAGGTGGCTCCTTGAGATTCCACGAGCAGGATGCGGTTGCGCACACTCTGTTTGACAAAGTTTTCGTGTTGGCACACCACTGCGCCCGGGGTTTGGGCAAGATGAAACCAAGCCAAAGGAGGGAAGCTGGCCGCGGGAAGAACCAAGGCCATGGCCGTTACTTGACTGTGGTCATCATGCGGTCCCAACGGATTTTGGATTCGCCGTGCTGCTCCTCATTTTGTTTGCTGAACCAAATGAATGATGCCCGACCCACAATGTGGTCCTCAGGCACAAACCCCCACATGCGGCTGTCTGCCGACCTGTGTCGGTTGTCGCCCATCATCCAATACCCATCCATGCCAAAGGTGAAGGTGGTGCATTCCGTTCCGTCAATGGTGGTTGTTCCGTCTTTGCTCAACTGGAAGTCATGCCCTTCGTAGGCTGAGATCCATCGTTGGTAAATGGCGATGTTTCGAGGAGTGAGCTCAATCGTTTTCCCTGCCTTGGGAAGGGTGACGGGGCCATAGTTGTCGGGGTCCCAAGCGTTGAACTCTTCGCCCCAAACGTTCGGGAACATGGCCAGCCGACCCCTTTGGTGAGCATTGCTCATGGGCTCCATTGTCAATGCCAAGGACTCCATCGCAGCAGCCTCAGATTCTGTCAAGGCCATCACTGCGGCAATCCCTTCGGGCACCACGCTGACAGGCCCCAAGTCGAGTTTGGTGAGCCCTAGTTTTCGATAAGCCTTTTGGGCTTCGCCTTGAGAGCCAAACACCAGTCGGTGCTCCATCTGAAGGCCGGGAGGATTTTCCACAGGAGCGCCATCAATGTGCAACTGACCCTGCACCACGCTCACCGTTTCCCCCGGCAGTCCCACGCAGCGTTTGACGTAATTCTCCATCTTGTCGACAGGTCGGGCCCGCAGCCCGGGCCGACGTTGAGCTTGTTTCCTCGCTTGGTCCAAATACTTGTCAGGATTCAGGGAAAATGCCTGTACATCTCCTCCAGCCCTTCGAATGCCTTCTCTGCGCAAGAGCGCATGGTAGTCGTGCCCCACCAAGACCGGATCAACGTATACGGTGTCTCCGTGGGGGAAGCTGAACACCACGGCATCGTAGCGCTGGACATCCCTCCAGCTAGGCAGGCGAAGGTTGGGTAGGGTGAACCATGAAGTATAACTTGGTGTCAATCCCCCGGGCAAGGCATTGTGCACAAACGGCATGGAGAATGGTGTCCTTGGCAACTTGGCGCCGTACGACGTTTTGTCGACCACCAAGTAGTCCCCTACAAGCATACTGCCTTCCATGGACGGGGTTGGAATGGTGAAGGGTTCAAGCAACAGCATCCGCAGCGATCCTGCCACCACGGTGGCCCAAATCAAAGCTTCACTCCATTCCCGCCACGTGGATTTTTGCGTCTTGGACCAATCCCTTTTGCCCATCCATGTGTCGTTTCCTTGACGGAGCTCCCAAAGTCCCCACCATGGAAGGGCGCCAAAGATCCATTGGTCTTTCGCTCTGCGGCGGCCAAATGCAATGCCCAACTCCACATGCATGACAGTGAGAAGGAGCAAGTTGATGCCCGGCACCCAAAGGAACAAGATCCAATACCATGGGCGTTGGATCAAATCCAACCACACCAAGAAGTGAAGCCCAGGGACGGAAGCTTTCCAGGCCGCTGCCTTGGGGTCCTTTTTGCGGATCAAAACAGGCAACGTGATCCATTGCAAGATCAGGGCCAGGGTCAAAAGAATCCAGGGGATAAGATGCATGTTCAAAAGAGATCAGTCATGGTGTAAACGCCAGGAAGATTGCCTTGATGGCGGGCCCAGGTCCAGCGCAGGGCCAGCACTGCGCCTTGGGCAAATCCCAACCGGGATTTTGCTTCGTGCTGCAAAGCAACGCAATCGTGGTCGGACTCCCACGACAATTTGTGCAAACCCACCACTTCGCCCATGCGCTGGCTTTCGATGGGGAGGTCTTTCGTCCAACCCGCTTGGCGAACATTCTCTTGAAGTGTCAAGGCTGTGCCGCTTGGCGCATCCTTCTTCTGGACATGATGGACGTCTTGGATGGATGCGTCGTAGCCTTCGAGCTTGGACATGATACGTGTGGCTTCTCTGGCAATCAAATGGGTGGCGTGGACGGCAGGGCTGAAGTTCGTGCTCCAGAAAAGGGTTCCTTGGCTGTTTTCCGCAGCTTCTTGAACCTGGGACAAGTGCGACAGCCATCCCGTGGTGCCTGTCACCACAGGAACCCGATGTTCAAGGCAACGCAAAAGGTGGGGGAGTGCGGCATCAGGAGCTGTGGCTTCAAACACCATTCCTTGTGGCGTCCATGGTTGTCCAGAACGGATTTCTTGCGCAATCTCGCCGCCGGCATCCTTCCAGGCCTTGGCCACCGCTTGGCCGAGTTTCCCATTCCCAACCATGGTCAGAGCAGGCAAATCGAGTGGCTTGGGCAACGATGCGTTCATGGCAGATGGGCGTTGGGTGAGCGAGAGAAGCGCCACGTCAGGTGGACGCATGGGACGCCAAAGGTGCTTTCTAGACGTGTGGAAAGTGCGTCGGAGGTGTCCAGGTTTCGGAGCATGGCGCTCGTGTTGGCGTCAAGAACCTGCAGTCCATGGGCCACTAGGAACGACAAGATGCTCAGGTCACGGTTGCGCCGGTAAAACAACGCCCGTTGCTCCAAATCATATTCGGAATAGAAATTGCCAAAGGCATCCTTCAACACGGGTTGGGTCGCGGGGTCATCGTCGGTCAATGCGACCAAATCATCGATGCTCGATTTCATCTCCTGCGCGCTGTCCCAAGTGGACCAAGCGGCATACCCCATCCCTCCCCACACCAATGGCACCTTCCAAGATTGTTGGTTGATCATCTGACCACTCCCAGGGACGATGGCCGCCCAGCGTGTGGTTCGTTTCACCCGCATCGCGGTGCTGTCTGGAGCCAAGTCTTTTTGTCCTTGTGCGGCATTTGAAACGAGGGCGAAAGCCACCGTGACCACATGAGCAAGAATGGCCAAGCGTTGCATTCTCTCAGTGAAGGCCGAGTTTCCGGAGGACCGCTTCGAGATCATTCAGGTCGCTGTACTTCAACGTCACCTGACCTCCTCCTTTGGGGAGACGCTGGATCGAAAGTGTGGCTTGCGTGCTTTTCAACCTGAGTCGCAGCATGTGCAAAGCTTGTTCTTCATCTTCGCGAAGTTGAATCGAAGCAACGGAGGTGTTTTTTTTGGCCTGGGGACGCCAACCGCCATCCTTCACAAGGTGTTCCAAAGCCCTGACACTGAGTTGTTCTGCGGCAGCCTTTTCTGCCAATGCCACTTGGGTGTAAGGCGAATCGCTGCCCTTGACCCCTGAAAGCACCTTGGCATGTCCCATGGACAGTACCTTCTCTCGCACCATGCGTTGCACCGCGTCGGGCAGGTCGAGAAGTCTGAGAAAATGGGTCACAGTGGATCTGGCTTTCCCGACACGTTGGGCAAGCACTTCTTGCGTCAGCCCGCATTCTTCCATGAGGTGCTGAAACGACAACCCCACCTCCAATGGGTTCAAATCTTCCCTCTGGATGTTTTCCACAAGGGCCATCTCGAGCAGGGTTCGGTCATTGGCTTCTCTCACGTAGGCCGGAAGAGAAGTCAGTCCGACACGTTGGGCCGCCCGAAACCGTCGTTCGCCCGAAATGATTTGGTATTTCGACGCTCTGATTTTGCGCAGTGTGATGGGCTGAATGATGCCATGGACCTCGATGCTTTCCGCCAATTCCTTCAATCCCTTTTCTTCAAAAGCACGTCGGGGCTGGTTGGGGTTGGCTTCGATGTCGGCAATGGCGATGTTCTGCGCGCTCGACGATGCCCCCACTGAGGTCTTGGGAAAGTGTCGCACATCGTCGGGGTGAGGTCCATTTGCCTTGGTTGCAGTTGGGAAGTCTCCCCCTCCAAGCAAGGCGTCCAAACCCCGTCCCAGTCCTTTGGTCTTAGCCATGGCTGAGGTATTTGTCCTCGGTGCGCATTTGCGTCATGTCGTTTTTCTGAAGAAGCTCACGGGCCAAATTCAAATAATTGACGGAGCCCTTGCACGAGGCGTCGTGAAGGATGATGCTTTCTCCATGGCTCGGAGCTTCCCCCAAACGGGTGTTTCTGTGAATCACCGTTTGGAGCACCAAGTCTTGGAAATGGGTGCGCACTTCATCCACCACTTGATTCGCCAACCTCAGCCGCGTGTCGTACATGGTCAAAAGAATGCCCTCCACTTCGAGAGAAGGATTCAGTTGGGTTTGAACAATCTTCACGGTGTTCAACAGTTTCCCCAATCCTTCCAGAGCAAAGTATTCACACTGAACGGGTACCATCACACTGTCTGCAGCTGTCAAAGCATTTAGGGTGAGCAACCCGAGGCTGGGTGAGCAATCCAAGACGATGAAATCGTATTCGTCACGGATGCCTTCCAGTGCGTGACGCAGTTTTCGTTCCCGGCTTTCCGCATGGACCAATTCAATCTCTGCCCCCACGAGATCGAGGTTGGTGGGCAGGACGTCGAGGTTGGGGGACGATGTTGGGACGATGCAATCCTTCATGTTGGCCTCGCCAGACAACACTTCATAGGTGCCTGTGGCCACTTGGCGAGGTTCGACCCCGACGCCACTTGAGGCATTGGCCTGAGGGTCTAGGTCCACCAGCAAGGTTTTGTATTCCAAAACACCCAAGCAGGCGCCCAAATTGATGGCGGTTGTGGTTTTGCCTACGCCTCCTTTTTGGTTGGCAACAGCGATGATTTTCCCCATAGTGACTGCGCTTTTCGTCGTTTGAACGAAGGTACAGCCACGAGATGTTGAAAGGGGAGGGAGTTTTGCACACCCCAACCGCGGTTTATCAAAGAATCAGAGGTCGTCGAAGGCGATGTCGTCATCGCTTTCGGCCGTCTTGTTTTCGCTGACTTCTTCTTCTGCAGTTTCGTCAGAGGCCTCGTCAGAAGCTTCTTTTGAATCTCCTTCAGGTTCTTGGGCCGCACGCTCTGCAATGGGGTCCCGGAACTCGCCTGTTTCCATCAACTCTTGGATCTTGTCCACAGCGTCCAAAAAGCCTTCTTCGAACTTCTCGAAGTCCTCGCGGTAGAGGAACAGTTTGTGCTTGGAATAACTCACATTGCCGTGGTCGTCGAAGCGCCTCTTGCTTTCTGTGATGGTCAAATACAAGTCTTTGCCGCGGGTGGCTTTGACATCGAAAAAATAGGTGCGCTTGCCTGCACGCACGGGACGCGAGTACAATTCGTCTTGGTTTTCGTAAGTCGACATGGTTGGATTTTGCTGCTATGAAGGTAGCGCAAATCCGGAAACCCCATCAGCGCGCCAACGTCAAATGGCCTTCCGCCACTCGTGGATAGCCAATTTGATCGACGTAAGCGATGTAATACAAGTACACTCCATCGGGGCAGTAATGCCCGCCATCTGGCCCTTTTTGCCCCAGCCATGGTTCCGTGGGATCGTTCGTTTCAAACACCACCGAGCCCCACCGGTTTTGGATCCGAAGGGCGTATTGTGTCACCCCTCTCAAAACGGGAAGCCAGACGTCGTTGATGCCGTCCCCGTCTGGGGTGAAGGCATTGGGGGCATAGAAGACCGAGCCGTTGACTGTCACCTGTCCTGTTGCAGTGCTGGCGCAACCATATTCATTGACCACGGTCTGTGTGATGGTGTACACTCCTCCGTCTTCGTAGAGGTAAGACACGTTGCATCCTTCCAGCCCATTGCCGTCTCCAAAGTTGTAATAACAGTCCACGTTGCTGTCTCCCAAATACTCTGCCCATACCTCCGGGTCCAAGATGTCCACTTGGTTGGGGGTGACATCGATGGCCGCCACAGGAACGGGCAGAATCTCTACATTTTGGGCGCCTTCCATGTCTAGGGACCTTACGCAGTTTCCTCCTGTTTCCATCTCCAACAAAATGGGGTAAGAGCCAGGAGAATTGTACTGGTGACTTGCATTGGGGGCACTTGAGGTGGTTCCATCGCCAAAGTGCCACAGGTAATTTGTGGCTGTTTCTGTGGTGCTCAGGTTGGTGAAGGTGACGGCATGTGGCGGGCAACCAGTGAAAGGACCTGCCTCAAAATTGATTTCTGGTTCAGGAATCGCTGTGACGGAATTGATGAAAGTCTGGACACATCCTTCTAGACCCGGCACACTGGCAGTCAGACTGACGTCGTAGGTGCCTGCTTCTGCGTAGATGAGGCCCACAACGTTTTCCCCTTCCACACCGGCAAAAGAGGTGGGGCCACCAAAGTCCCATTCGTACACCGTGTTTTCGTCCACCGATGCAATACCTGAAAACGTGTAGAAGTGATCGTCGAAGCACTCAGGTTCGGGGACGTCAAACTCAGGCTCCAGCAAAAACTGGATGTCGACTTCTGCTGTGCTGACATCTGGGCAAGTGAAGTCCGCCACGGCTGTGAGGGTGATGGTGTAAAGCCCTGTGTCAGGGAAGGTGTAACTGGGTGCAATGTCGTTGCTCGTGCCAGAGGGGATGCCTCCCAGGCCATCTCCAAAATCCCACAGAAAGGCTGTTGCGTTTTCAGACAAATTCTCGAAGTCAAAATTCAACCCTGTGCAAAATTGATATTGGTCTTCCACGATGGCCACGGGTGGCGTTGGCGCTGAGTAGTCAATGGTCGATCCCTCGGTGCACCCATGGTTGGTCACTGACACAGTGGCCTCCCACGAATTGAGGTTGTTGAAAGTGACCTCACCTGGATTTGGAATGTCTGCCAAAGAGGGTGTGCCGTTGTTGAAATCCCACAGAATGTTCGCAAACTCATCGATGTTGTTGCCTTCCAGGGCAAAGTCAAACGCCTCGACGCCGTCATTGCATGAAAAGCCTTCCACCACGATTTCGGGTTCCAAGGGGGGGTACACTTGGTAAATGGCCTCAGACGTGTCTGCGCAAGGCCACTCAGGGTTGACAATCAAGGTCACCACAAAGTCGCCCGGGGTCGGCCAGGTGAATGTGGGCTGAAATTCGTCACTGACGTCATTGGTAAGACCTGGCACACCAAAATCCCAACTGTAACTGGAGCCATTGATCGAGTTGTTGTCCATCGTGATGGTCTCTCCCACACACATCTGGGCGGGGACTTGCTCGGCCACAAAAGATTGAATGTTGGGGTCGCAAAGTGTGACGTTGAATTGGAAATCGCGCAGGGTGGTGTTGAGCAAGATCCCATCACGGTATTCGGCCACACATATGCCAATGGCGTACTGCCCTACGGTGGTGGGCATTCCGGTGATGAATCCTGTGTTCGGATCAATGCTCATTCCGGGGTCAGAGGGAATGGGATTCGTTGCGCTGAATCCGTTCAGGTATGGGACCTCATTGTAGGGAGGCGTTGCAGGAGGGTTGGGAACAGGGCTGTTGAGGCCATTGCCATTGCCAGTGCCACCGCCATCAAATGGGGCGCAAAAAGAGTAGACCAATTCGTCGCCGTCTGGGTCCACCGCGCTGTGGTCCCAACTGAAATCAAAGTTTGCACAAACGGCAACAGGAGGCAGTTCTTGGAAGACAGGCGCGCTGTTCACAGATGTTCCGACACCCTGGGAAGTTCCAGGCACGTGAGTGACCAAAGTAGCACCGGGGTTTTCTGTGCCTCCGAAATTTTGAAGGTTGCTGATGGAGGGGTTCCGGCAACAGCGCTGCCACATCAAATCCCAACCATACTCAGAAGGAGATAGGTTGACAGTGGTGGTGTAGATGGCTTGCTGGATGCAAAGACTCGGCGGCGGGGTGCCGCAGGGATTGCCCAGTATGACCTCGACATCGGAGACATTGACGTCGGACAATGGGATGGTCAAGACATCTCCGTTGTCCACGGCCCCAATGCCATTCCATCTTCCGATGTAGACCTGATCGTCGAAGCCTGTGCCAAGGGTGTTTGCAGGCCCACAATCTCTGTACACCTTGAGGGTGATTCGGTATTGGGACCCTCCGAGATGCTCATAAAAGATCTCGCCTCCCACCAAATGTGTGGCCCTTGCTTGCAGCACAGTGGCCCCGAAAAAAAGCAGAAGCCATGCCGATCTGAGAAGGTGCCGTATGTGGGGTGAGAGGTTCACTCAGAGAGGATAGGGAGAGACAGGGCCGAGGTCCCGCAAGATAACATAGGAGGAACACAAGAGGTTGCGTGGAAGTTCACCAGTTCCATCAAACCATGCCGCATTCATCGTAGCTTCGAGTCGTGGAAAAACCAACAGAAGAGAAGGGCGGCCAGCCCGTGGAAGAAAAGGTGCGATTTGACACCCTCGATTTGCATCCGGACATTGAGGATGGCTTGTTTTCGATGGGGTTTGAAACCGCCACTCCCATCCAAAGCAAAGCGATCCCCGATGCGCTGAAGAAAAAAGACATCTTGGGGATAGCCCAAACGGGGACAGGGAAGACAGCGGCATTTTTGCTTCCCACCATGGACCGCATCATGGACACCCCCAACGACGGCAAAGTCAAGGCGCTCATTGTGGTGCCCACCCGTGAGCTTGCCCGTCAAATCGACCAAGCGGCCGAAGGCTTTGCCTACTACACGGGCATCACGAGCCTCGCCATTTATGGAGGAGGCACGGGGAAGGAATTTGCCCAAGAGAAGAAAGCGCTCACTGAAGGAGCAGACATTGTCATTGTGACCCCAGGTCGCATGCTCTCTCACCTCACCCTCGGCTATGTCGACCTCAGCTCCCTCGAGGTGTTGATTTTGGACGAAGCGGACCGAATGTTGGACATGGGCTTCCACCAGGACATCATGCGCATTGCGTCGCATTGCCGAAGTGAAAGGCAGACGTTGCTTTTCTCGGCCACCATGCCTGACCGCATGCGCGCCCTTGCCCACGACCTCTTGAGGGACCCCGTTACGGTTCAGCTTGCCTTGAGCAAGCCGGCGGCCAAGGTGAAGCAGGGTGCTTACGTTTTGTTCGACCATCAAAAGGATGCAGTCCTTGTCGAAGTCCTGAAGGAGCGCAATGTCAAAAGTGGCATTGTCTTCACCTCCAGAAAGAGGACGGTGGGGCAGGTGGTACGGGCACTCCGAAGTGGAGGCATCAAGTGTGGTCGCATGTCCAGTGATTTGGAGCAGTCGGAAAGAGAAGAGGTGATGTTGGCATTCCGTCAAAAAAAGCTTCCCATCCTTGTGGCCACAGACGTTGTTTCTAGGGGCATTGACATTGACAGCATCGAGTTGGTGGTGAACTATGATGTGCCACCCAATGAAGAGGACTACGTTCACCGCATTGGGCGAACTGCCAGAGCCGAGCGCAAGGGAGAGGGGATCACGCTTGTTACACCCGACGACATGCGTCGTTTTGGAAACATTGAGAAGCTCATTGAGAAAGAGGTCCCCAAGCTGAAGGTCCCTGAATCTCTTGGCGCTGTTCCGGACTACGACCCCAAATCTTCAGGATCGCGAGGCAGAGGATCTGGCGGTGGCGGTCGCCACAGCGGCGGCGGTCGTCACGGTGGTGGTGGTCGTCATGGCGGTGGTGGTCGCCACGGAGGTGGTGGTGGTGGAAGGCGTCACGGCAAATCGGGAGGAGGCGGAAAGCCCAAGTCTGGCGGACACCGCTGATTCGACAGGGAAGAAACATGGCCCCCAAAACGGCAGAAGAATGGCGAGCTCACCTCACGGATGAGGAGCACCGCGTCATGCGCCAGCAAGGCACAGAGCGTCCTTTTACGAGCGGCTTCAATGCAGAATGGCGTGAGGGCGTTTATGCATGCAAAGGATGTGGCCTGGCATTGTTTGGCAGTGAGGCCAAATTTGATGCCGGATGCGGTTGGCCCAGCTTTGACAAAGAGTTGCCGGAGGCGAATGTGAAACAGGTGGTCGACCGATCCCTTGGCATGACGAGGGTGGAGGTGCGTTGTTCAGGCTGCGACAGCCACTTGGGCCATGTTTTTCCCGATGGCCCCGCGCCCACCGGGACCCGCTACTGCGTCAATGGGGTCTGCCTCACTTTTGACCCCCAGAAAGAGCAGTAAGGTCAGCCTCGGTTGACCTGTCGTGTGGCCCAGGCCCAGAGGGCCACACCGGACAAAAAGGTGCAAACAGAAATCAGCTCGGCTTGGGTCATGGTGACGCCTAGCCAATCGAAGGTGGTGTTGACGCGGATTTTTTCGACCCAGAAACGTTCGAAGCCGTTGAACATCAGGTAAGCGGCAAAGGCCTTTCCCGGTGTGCTCCAACGCTTGCGCATGGCCCAAAGAAAAGCAAATCCCAAGACTGCAGCTGTGGTTTCATAGATGGGGGTTGGAAAGACAGCAGGGTCCAAATACGTTCCATACCCTTCAAAAGAAGGCCAAGGGTGCACATTGGGGTCAATCAATTTCCCAGTGTAACCTGCCTCTCGCGGTCCATACACGGCATTGACATTGTTGGGGTAGGCATACCGCCATACCCATTCAGGTGCCCATGAAAGCCAATCGGGCATCGGGTTGGGGTTGGGGATGCCCCAATCACCATCTCCACTAATGTGGCAGCCCATTCGGCCTATGCCATAACCCAGCAACAGACCTGGTGCTGTGGCGTCTGCCAGCCGAAGAAAGTGGAGCCCTTTGTGCCTGGCGTATGCGTAGACAGAGAGTCCACCCACGATCAATCCCCCATAGATGGTCAGGCCACCTAAAAAGGCATACAAACTTGGGCGTTCAAGGAATGCCACGAACTCTTCGGGGTACTCCAGGAGGTGAAAGATTTTGGCGCCTGCGATGCCTCCGATGGCCGCTGCCGCAGTGATGCCACCGACCCATTCGTGGGGCATGATGGATTGGATGATTGTCTTGGGCTCAGGAAGCTGGTCTTTCTTGACTTCATAATAGCGCCATGCTGTCAACAAGAAGGCACCCGCCATGCCCCAAAGCACATTGCCTTCGGTGCTGAAGAGGTGGGCTTGCGGAAGTCCACCTCCTGCAAAAAGTGTGGAGGCGTTCACGAGCAAGTAGATCACTTTCCAGCCCAACACGAAACCCATCAAGGCCTGCATCCCCAAGTCCATAGGGTGCGGTCCATGTCCTACCTCTACCCTTACTTCAGAGGGCTTAAAGTGTCCTTGGAGGGTGATGCGCTTCATCTCTCGACTCAGCAAGGCATGCGCCGTCACGAAGGCAAGGGCCACGAAAAAACCAAAACTGTTGATGAGTTTGAGGGCAGGAAGGTCCCAGCCCAACAGATCAAGAAAGACGTGGTAGAGGTTGGGGTACATGATGCGAAGCTATGGCGTCAAGAGGTTTGGACCTCACCAGAAACCCACCCAAGGGGGTCCACCCGTTCCAATTGCACTGGAACCAATTGGTTGCCATCCGTTTGGTCAGCTGGAACTGCCACTCGGATGTAATTGGGGGTGTACCCCATGCGAAGGCCCTCCTCGGTGGCGTCTTCCAAAAGAACTGGATGGCTGAGTCCAAGTCCTTGCTCGTAGTGTGCCCTTTGCATTTTCAGGCTGAGGTTGCGCAATATTTTGTTGCGTTTCTTCCGAGTAGGCACCGGAACGACGTCTTCGATCCTGAGCGCAGTTGTGTTGGGTCTTTCGCTGTAGGTGAATACATGTAGATAGCTGCAGGACAGTGATTTGATAAAATTAACAGTGTCCATGAAGTCTTGGTCACTTTCTCCTGGGAAGCCCACAATCACATCCACTCCTATGCCCGCACTGGGGAGCACTTCGCGGATGTGTTGGATTCTAGCGCGGTACAAGTCAGTTCGGTAACGACGTCGCATGGCGCCGAGGACTTTGTCGCTGCCCGACTGCAGGGGGATGTGAAAATGTGGTTGGAACTTTTGGGAGGAGGCCACGAAATCAATCAATTCGTTGGTGAGCAAATTGGGTTCAATGGAGGAAATACGAAACCTGTCGACTCCCTCCAACCCATCCAGGGCCTTGGCCAAGTCCAACAAAGTCTCACCGTGCGCCGTGCCAAAATCTCCGATGTTCACCCCAGTGAGGACGATTTCTTTGGCCCCTGCCGCCACAGCCTTTTCAGCTTGCAACAGGGTGTCGGCAACATTGGCACTCCTCGAGCGGCCTCGCGCCAAAGGAATGGTGCAAAACGCGCAGAAATAGTTGCAGCCATCTTGAACTTTCAAAAAAGATCTCGTGCGGTCGCCAATCGAATGGCCCGGGATGAAGTCTTTCACCTCTTTGATTTCGCCCGCAATGGCAAGTCCTGGTCCCTTTCCTTGGAGGGTGGCAAGATGCTGAGTCAAGTTGAACTTTTCACCCGCTCCGAGCACGAGGTCCACACCTTCGATGTCCGCGATCTCCTGGGGTTTGAGTTGGGCGTAACAGCCCACGACGACCACGAAGGCCTCTGGGTTGCTTTGCATGGCACGACGAACAGCATTGCGGCACTTTGCATCTGAATGGTCGGTGACGCTGCACGTGTTGATGACCACCACATTGGGGGCATCGTCGATGTGCACTCTTGCGTAGCCAGATTCTTCCAGTTGTCGCGCAAGGGTGGAGGTCTCACTGAAGTTCAACTTGCAGCCGAGGGTGTGGAAAGCCGCTTTTTGTCCCAAAACCATGGACACAAAGGTAGGTTTGGCGCACGAATGCAACATCTGTGCCCTCAGAAGGGTTAACTTGCCGGACCTCAGAACCGAAACCAGCATCTCATGAAAACCATTTCCTTCCAAACCGCCACCTTGGGTGTGCTTTTAGCATGGGGAACTTCGTTGGCCCAGGGCCAGTCGTTCACCAATGCCAACAATGTTTTGCCAACCACCTTCAACAGCGGGGGATGTGTGGGCTTTGCCGATTTGGACGGCGACGGCTACGATGACTTGATAGTTTTGGACGAAAGCAACATCCTTCACACCCTCTACCAAACCATCGAGGGTGGCTTTGTGGACCACAATTTGGGCGAGGTCAGCGATGACCGCCAGTGGGGCATGTGCGTTGCAGACTTTGACAACGATGGGCACAAAGACGTCTTCAGTGGTGGTTCTTACGACGGGGTGCATGTGCAGCACATCACGGCTCCAGGCGTTTCTACCAGCATGTCGCTGAGCGATGGCAGCATGTTCATGCAGGCCTGCAACTGGGTGGACATTGACAACGATGGATCTTTGGATGTCTTCGGATGCCACGACGATGCCCTCAGCCGGATGTGGCGGGGCGGTGCAGAAGGCACTTTGGAACCAGCTTCACAGTTGATCGACTTGATGGACTATGATTTGGCGGATTACTCTTCAGAAAATGACCACAGTGGAAATTACGGGACGGTATGGAGTGACTTTGACAGCGATGGGGACATCGATTTGTTCATCGCCAAGTGCAGGCAATACGTGAACGATCCGCAGGATCCACGTCGTGTGAACCAGCTTTGGGTGAACGATGGCAATGGGGGTTGGACAGAAGAGGCCTTGGAGCGCGGCCTGGTGTTTTACGAACAAAGCTGGACTGCTGATTTTGGAGACATTGACAACGACGGAGACTTTGACTGCTTGGTGACCAACCACAGCACCACGCTCTACCTCATGGAGAACGATGGCACGGGCCACTTCAACAACATCACAGAGGGCAGTGGCTTGGAGGTGGATGGGTTTTTCCTCCAAGCGAAATTGGAAGACTTCGACAACGATGGGTTCATGGACCTGATCTACGCGGGCGGCACCCACGCTTTGTACCACAACAACGGCGACCACACCTTCTCGGAAGTGCCCAATGCCTTCCCCAACAACGACACCATGCACAGCTTTGCCACGGGGGATGTGGACCGTGACGGTCAGCTTGATGTATATGCCAGCTACGGCGACGGATACGTATCTCCGGACGATGAGAATGAAGATGTGTTGTGGGTGAACGAAGGCAACGACAACAACTGGATTGCCTTTGACCTGCAGGGATTCCAGAGCAACATGGATGCTGTTGGGGCCAAGGTTGTGATCACAGGAGATTTTGGCACCCAAGTGAGGGAGGTGAGAGCTGGAGAGAGCTACGGCATCACTTGCGCTTTCACTTGTCGCTTTGGATTGGGGAGCACCGATGTGGTAGAGGAAGCCACCATTCAATGGCCAAGTGGGCTGGAGACAGTCATCGACAATCCAGAGGTTGACCAGTACCACAATGTGGTGGAGGTGTCTTGCACAGTCGATGTGGCTGCCACCGCAAGTGCAGAGGCCTTTTGTCCAGGCGAGACGGTCTTGTTGAGTGCGCCGCTTGGTTTCACCAGCTATTCATGGTCCACGGGAGATACGACCGCATCCTTGAATGTGGATGTGGCTGGAGCGTACAGCGTGTTGGTTTACGATACAGAGGGCTGTGCAGGCTTCTCCAACTTGTTGACGGTGGTTGAAATTTTGGGCAATGATCCGGTGATCGGGGTGGACGGTGACGTCAACTTGTGTGATGGGGGGCAGCTCAACCTCACGGCCTCCAATGCCGACAACTACATTTGGTCGACTGGGGAGGATACCCAGAGCATCGTCGTGGAAACGTCGGGAGCCTATTCCGTCTACAGCGTGGACATCTGTGGCAACGACGGCTTGTCGGATACGCTATTTGTGGAAGTGTACGATGCCCCACTCGAGAACCCAGTGGTGACCCAAGACCAAACCATTCCGGCACCTGCCGTTGTTGATTTGAATGCTACAGGGGAGAACGTTCGGTGGTTTGACGCCCCATTCGAGGGGATGCTTTTGGCAGAAGGAAATGATTTCTCCCCTCAAGTGAATGCGACCACCACCTACTGGGCAGAGGATGTCCGTGTGAGTGGGGGTGAGGCTCAGCTTGGAGGTGAGTTGACCAACCAAGAGGATGGGGCCTACCACGGCAACAGCCAGCGTTGGTTGGAGTTTGATGTGCACGAAGACCTTCGCTTGAACAGCGTGACGTTGTTCGCGGATGGCACGTACGAGCGCAGCTTTGAGCTGATTGATGCATTTGGTGCTGTTCTGGAGAGCACGACGCAGCTGGTGGAAGACGGCACGTTTGTGCTGAACCTTGATTGGGACATCGCGCCAGGCGTTGGATATGGTTTGCGCTGTACGTCCGACGACCCTCAACTTTGGAGAGAAGGCACAGATTCTGCCTTGGACTATCCATACGCAGTGGGTGACCTTTTGACAGTCACCAACAGCACTGCTGGGCCCAGCTTCAGTTATTACTACTTTTTCTACGCATGGACAGCGGAGCCTCTTCCTGTAGAATGTGCCACGCCGCGCTTCGGAAGCACTGTGACGGTTGAGGGGACCTCTCTGGTAGAAGGAGAGTCGGATCAGGATTGGTCAGTTGGACCCAACCCGGTCGTTCAAGGGGAATCTATCCGCATCTCAGGCATGGATATCGGTTCTCCCATGGAGGTTTTGGATGCACAGGGCCGTGTGGTTTACACTGGGCAAGTTTCAGGCAACATTTTGGCCGATTGGCCTGCTGGTTGGTACAGTGTGCGAGTCATGTCTCAAGGACAATTCGAAAGGCTGACCTTGGTGGTGCGCTAAAGAAAAAATCACATTTTGAAAGAGGAGGCGGGGCCCATGGGTCCCGCCTTACTTTTGTCCCATGGGATTGGTGAGCGCTTTGACCCGATGGGTCCCGAGAACAGTGTTGCAAAGAGGGGCCCATTTGGCCCTTCAGTCAGTGGCCTGGGCCTATGCTGGTTCTTCCTTGGAAGATCCCATTGTTGGCAAATCGTACCGCAAAATGCTCCCCTACGGCCGTGTGCGCTCAAGGCACAATGCCCTGGCACCGCACTCCCTAAGCCTCGAGCGCCACCGTGCCGTTTGGGTGTTTTTGCAACGCAAGACGGACTTTTTCAGCGCTTCGCTTCGGATGCTGCATCTGGCCCCTGAATATTGCTATTTGAAGCGCTTCAAGAAGTTGGGCCATTTGGACTACGTGACCGCCGATTTGGACAGTCCTTGGGCCGATCACCATTTTGATTGCCACGACATTCCGTTTGAAGATGGTTCATTTGATGTGTTGATGGCCAACCACCTCATGGAACATGTGCAGGACGACCGGAGGGTCTTGTCTGAATTCCACCGTGTTTTGAAACCAGGGGGATGGGCGGTGCTTCAGGTGCCAATTGACTACGGGAATGAAGCAACAGAAGAAGATCCAGCGGTGACCGACCCCATGGAGAGGGAGCGGCTGTATTGGCAGCAAGATCATGTGAGGCTTTACGGCCACAAGGATTATCCCCAGCGTCTTCGTGCTGCTGGGTTCGAGGTGGAGGTGGTGGACATGTTGGAACTCCTTGGAGGGGACTTGTATGAGAGGTATAGTCTGGGTGAGGAACGCTGGGTCTACTTTTGCAGAAAGGGCTGATCCTCAGCCCTTCACTTTGTCCTTTGAGGAAGTTAGGAAAGCGATTTGACCTTGGTCACCCGTGTTTGCTCCATGGCCAATTGGAAGTCGTCGGATTTTGAAAGCCGGACGTTCACATCGAGCTCACAAGTCATTTGAAAGTTCGTCTGGGCGGGCTCGAGCCCCCATCGCTTAAGCAGGCCCATCACCACGCCCATGTGTTCATAGGCGAAGGTGACTCGTAGTCTTTTTTGTCGGATGCGTGTGACCATTTGGCCCTGGGCCAGGGCCTCTGCTGCGCCTTCTCTGTAGGCCTCAATCAATCCACCTACACCAAGTTTCACGCCGCCAAAATATCGCACCACCGCAAACATGACATGGGTAAGCTCATTCGATCGGATGACGCCCAAAATGGGCGGCCCTGCGGAATTGCTGGGTTCCCCGTCGTCGCTGGAACGGAAGTGTGTGCCATCGAAGCCCAGCATCCATGCGTAAGCTACATGACGCGCGCTGTGATGCTGTTTGCGGAGGTTGTCGAGGTGCTTCTTGACTTGCTCTTCATCTTGAATGGGGAAGCCATAGCCAAAATGCTTGGAGCCCTTGGCCTTGAACAAGCCTTCACAAGGTGCGGACAAGGTTTGGAAGGTATCCTCCATCTGGGTCAGCCTTCAAAGCAAAACGACAGCACAAAGCTGCGCGTTCTCAGAAAATCCAATGGACTGGCAAAGGTGTTGTCGTCTGGAATCAAGACATTCAAGAGGCCATGCTCTGTTTTGGCTTGAATGGAAAATTTGAAAAAAGGCAGGAAGATGTCAAGTCCAGCTCCAATGTCGGCGGCCACATTCCCTGATTTCAGTCTCAAGATGTTGTCCGATTGAAGTTGCTGGTTGACGTTTTCTTGCGATTGAAAGTCCCGGGAGTATTTCACGCCGAAAAGGGCATAGGCCGCAATGTTGTCCACGCGGTCCGTTCTGTACTTCAGAATGAGCGGAAGGTCGAGGTTCACGGCTTCTGTTCTTTTTACAGCATCTGATGTGCCTTCGAACTTGTAATTGAGTCCTCGGTCCTGGAAGCTAAGACCTGGTTCAAACCGGATGCGTACGTGCCGGGTCAAGGTGTACGACCCCATGAGGTGCATGTTGAATCCTGCCTGAGGCACGTTGGAGATGCCTCGGACATCTTCCGACAAGCTGTCGGACATGGCAAAATTGAAATCGCTTTGGTTGGCAGACAGCATGAAACCAAAGTGGTAGGGACGCGCATCGAAGTTGGGGAGGTTCTTTCGGCCATTGCCTTGACCATATCCAATGCTGCATGTGGACAGGACCAAGACCCAAGTCAGTAGTATGTGGGGAAGCGCCAGTTTCATGGTCGATAAATGTACATTATCTGAACGTGGTGATGCCCCAAATCTGATGCAGGACGACGCTGGCAAAGACAGAAAGAACGAATGCGGCGAGAACGTACACCAACAACGACAGCACCAAGGTGACCCCTCCTGACAGCATCCAATTCACTTGGGCATTGGCTTGTTCGCGGTAGGTTTGGCGGTCGGGCATGTGTTCTGGCTCGAGGTTTTTCTGGGCCTCCAAGAACAATACATAGGCCTCTTCGGTCTCCGTATTTGCGTTGATTTGGGCCAGTCGAATGGACTTTCTGAGCAGGGTCGTCTCTGCTGCCCAAGCGTGGTTCCAAGCCCAAACGGACAAGGATGCCAACAAGGCATGCGTTAGGGTGGGCCTCAACAGTTGTTGCACATCGCCCCACGTCGATCCTTTGCTGGCTCTTTTTCGCACCATCCAAATGGACCAACTTGCCGTTAGAAGCACAATAGAGGACCAGTGGTACAGTCCGCCTAGCGCCACAGCTCTTTCGTAAGGTACATGTTCAAGCATCCAGCCTTTGAGCAGGGCATAGCCCACCAACAGGAGGAGCGACGACCCCAGCATGCGTCGAAACGACATGTGTTTATCCATTCATCGAAGAGAGGAAGTCGTCGTTGTTGCGGCTGGCTTCGACGCGGTCTTTGACAAACTCCATGGCCTCGATGCTGTTCATGTCGGCCAGATGCTTGCGCAAGATCCAAATGCGCTGCAATGTTTCCTTGTCCATGAGGAGGTCTTCGCGGCGTGTTCCTGAGGACAAAATGTCGATGGCCGGGTAGATGCGACGGTTGGAAATTTTCCGATCCAACTGAAGTTCCATGTTGCCTGTTCCTTTGAACTCTTCAAAAATCACCTCGTCCATTTTGGAGCCTGTTTCCGTAAGCGCTGTGGCAATGATGGAGAGAGAGCCCCCATTTTCAATGTTGCGGGCGGCTCCGAAGAAACGCTTGGGCTTCTGCAAGGCATTGGCCTCGACACCTCCTGAGAGGATTTTGCCTGAGGAGGGGGATACGGTGTTGTACGCGCGGGCCAAACGGGTGATTGAATCGAGCAAAATGCACACATCATGTCCACACTCTACCATTCGCTTGGCCTTTTCCAGCACCAAGTCGGCGATGCGAACGTGGCGGTCTGCGGGCTCGTCGAACGTTGAAGCAATGACCTCGGCATTCACACTTCGCTTCATGTCGGTGACTTCCTCTGGACGTTCGTCGATGAGCAAGATGATGAGGTAGACTTCAGGATGATTCAGGCTGATGGCGTTGGCCACATCCTTCAACAACGTGGTTTTTCCTGTTTTGGGTTGAGAGACAATCATTCCGCGTTGGCCCTTTCCAATGGGCGCAAAGAGGTCCATCAATCTCGTGCTCACCGTTCCCCGAGAGGTGCTTAAGTTGAAGCGCTCCTGTGGAAACAATGGGGTCAAAAACTTGAAAGGCACGCGATTCCGAATCCATTCAGGGCTTCTGCCATTGACGCTCTTGACGTCGATCAGCGGGTAGTATTTCTCACCCATGCGTGGGGGACGGATGGCCGCGACCACGTTGTCGCCTGTTTGCAAACCAAACTGCTTCAATTGCTTGCTGGAGACGTAGACGTCGTCAGGTGAGTTCAAGTAGTTGTAGTCCGCAGACCTCAAAAATGCATGACCCTCTTGTTGAACCTCGACCACACCTTCTGTCTGCACAATGCCATCGAAGTCAAACCCGTGCTCCTCAGGTTCTGACAAGAATGGGTCCTTTCGGTTCCTGTTGTTGCGGTTTCTGTCGTTGCGATCATTTCGATCGTTTCGATCGTTCCTGTTGTTTCGATCGCTGCGATCGCTGCGGTCGTTCCTGTTGTTCCGATCGTTTCTGCTGTTCCGATCGTTTCGGTCATTTCGTCCTCGACGTTCTCCACGTTCTCCTTTGTCTTGGGCCTTGTCTTGGCCTTTGTCCTGACCGTCTGTGTCGCGGTTGCCCTCTTGGTCGCGGTTGCCCTCTTGGTCGCGGCTTCCCTCTTGGCCTTCGCGTCTTCGACGGTCTCTGCGGTCCCTCATGCTCTCGCCTGAGCGCCTGCCTTGGCTTTCATCGTCCTTCCGGTCGCCCTCTTTCCTTGGCGCCTTTTCTGGCCCTTTGCTCTCGGAGGGAGGAGTGGACTTTCCGTCGGTCTCCTTTGATGCAGCTTTGGCCTTTGAAGGTTTTTTGTCCACGTCCTTTTTCGTGTCAGCAGCCTTGGGCGATCCTGCGGGCTTGCGGCCAGCAGAAGCTGACTTTGGCTTGTCTTCATTGGACTTTGCGGCCGGCCTTCCCTTGGAGGGCTGGGCGGCTTGTTCGTCCAAGATGCTGTACACCAGATCCTGCTTCTTCATTTTGTCCAACTTGGTGATTCCAAGCTTGCCTGCGATTTGTCGCAAATCGGCAACTTTCTTGCCGTTCAATTCAATGATGTCAAACATCCTCCTACGTTGTCTTTGGGAAAAGTGCCATTCTCGGCACTGAAGCGCCGTCGTGACGCCTAATGGGTCAAAGATAAGGTGCAAATGACAACTTCGTGCCCAGCTCCGAGCAGAAAGTTGACACTCGATGTCGTGAGGCAATCATTTCCGGGGCCACTCGATGACACGCATGTTGGAGACTGTTCCACCATGGATTTCAAAGCGGAGCATGGTTCGGACCTTGTGAAAGCCAGAAATGCCTGCAGCTCCAGGATTGAGATGCAGTCCACCCCAATGTTCCACTTTCTTCACAAGAAGGATGTGGCTGTGGCCACAGACAAATAGGCTGGGTCTGCGTTGCGTCAGTACCGGGAGGATTCCCTTGGCATACTTGGGGGGTCTGCCACCAATGTGCGTCATCCAGACGGATGCGCCACCTGCCTCAAAATGCAGATGCTCGGGCCACTCCTGTCGGATTTCTTGCCCATCGATGTTGCCAAACACTGCGCGACAGGGGGCCACCTTGGCCAATGCATCTGTCACGGCCAAATCTCCGATGTCACCTGCATGCCAGATTTCGTCGCTTCCTTTCACGTGGTGAAGCACCCTATCGTCCATGTGTCCATGGGTGTCAGAAAGCAAAGAAATGTGCACGTTGTTGGAGTTATTTGTCCATAGGAGCAGGCAATGTGGGACCTTTTGGTGGATTTTCACCATATGATGTCTAAGAAGATGAGAAGGCGCTCCGGAGTGTGGTTGTTTGTGTTCTTGATTGCGTGCACCTTGGATGCGCAAGCTCAAGAGGGCAAGCCCAGTCGAGCTGCAGCAAAGGCTTATGCCAAAGCTCTAGAAGCTTATCGGTTTTTGTCCTTCAATCTGGCAGTGCAGCACTTGGACAAGGCCATCGACAAATCGCCTGAATTTGCAGAAGCTTGGTTTTTGAAAGCCCAAATCCAGCGAGATGTCGAATCTCCAAACTTCGAATCCACTCTCGCCCATGCGCTTTTTCTTGAACCGGCTTTGTTTCCGCATGGATGGGTGCAGTTGGCAGAGGCTCAATGGAATTCAGGCAAGTATGCAGAGGGGATGGAGACTTTGCAGCGAAGTGAATCGTTGCTGTTTGCGGGCCAATCGCAGCAAATGGATGGGCAGAGGTCTTGGGTAGAGGCAGGTTTGCGCTTTGGGTTGGAGGCGATGTCCAGCGCGAATGCGGGACCTGAGGCGCGCATTGTGCCGGGTGATCTGAATTCTGATGCCCATGAGTACTACGGGGCCTTTGACCTGACGGGGGAGTGGATGGTTTTCACGCGCTCGTCTTCCACAGGCAATGGCCAGCATTCAGGACAAGGTGGAGAGGACTTTTATTCTTCTCGTTGGTCGCAAGGAGAGGATTGGAGTACGCCGGTGCCGCTTCGCGGTGTAAATACGGCACAAAACGAAGGGGCTCCCACGCTATCGGGTGACGGAAGAACGATGGTGTTCACCGCATGTGCCACCCCTCGCGAGGGATACGGGCTTAGGAGGGGCAAGGGGTCTTGCGATCTCTTTGAAAGCACTTGGGATGAGACGGCACAAAAATGGACGTTGGGCAAAAACTTGGGAGCGCCCAACTCTGCAGGCTGGGAGAGCCAGCCGACCTTGAGTGCCGATGGGAACACCCTGATTTTTGCCAAGGCGATGAAAGGCCACGATGCACCCTCCGACCTGGCGGTGAGTCACCGGCTGGACCATGGGGGATGGTCGGCACCCAAGTCGTTGCCAGGGCTGATCAATACTTCGAGAACAGAGGAAAGCCCATTCCTTCACCCGGATGGCAAGACCCTCTACTTCAGCAGCAACGGACACCCTGGCATGGGAGGGTTGGATGTGTTTGTTTCACGCAGAGAGAAGGATGGAACCTGGGGCACGCCCAAAAATTTAGGCCCGGGCGTCAACAGCTATGGAAAGGACAACAGTTTGATGGTCACGCCCATGGGTGACCATGCCCTTTTTGCATCCACACGAGGGTCAGACAACCTAAATTTTTGGGAAATCCCATTGGAAAAGGAGGATCGAGCCATTGAGGTCGCGACCTTGACGGGGGTGGTTGTGAATGCAGCGACGGGTGAATCCTTGCGGGCAGATGTGATCTTGAACGATTTGGAAACCGGACAACGCGTGGCATCCATCGTGTCGCAAGCGGAGGACGGATTTTTGATGCCGCTCCCCGGTCTTGGAAGCTACAGTTTTGAGGCCTCGGCAGAGGGGTTTGTGTTTGGCATGAAACGCTACGATCAAAGCGGAGAGGCCATGATGGAGCGCAATCCTTTTGTCAAAATCGAGCTTGAACCGATTGAGGCGGGACAGACCTTCACCTTGGATGCCATCCAATTTGAATCGGGATTGGCCCAACTCAGCCAGGAATTCCAGTCGGGCTGTGAAAGGTTGACACTTTGGATGAGAGAAAATCCAAAGGTGCGGATCCAGATTGAAGGCCACACCGACAACGTAGGAAGCCTCCCTTTCAACATGACTTTAAGCCATGACCGTGCGCTTGCCGTGTCTTCATTCTTGACAGATCGAGGCATCGACGAAGCGCGCCTGGAGATTTTGGGGCTTGGGCCCAATCAACCCATCGCAGACAACACGACAGAAGACGGGAGGTTCATGAACCGGCGTGTGCAGGTCATGGTTCTTGAATGAAGGGAGTGGAGAAGGCTCCAAGGGATTCGACCCGACTCAATTCAGCTCCCACACGAGGGTCAAATACCCAGTGCGGGGAGGGGCAGGGTTGTAATAACGCCCCCCAAAGGCGTTCAATTGGTTCCATCCTGAATAGGCGGTGTTGGTCAAGTTTCGCATCCCCAACGTTGCCCTGACAGAAGTGGCAGCAGGTGACCAAGTCACCTCGAAATTGCCCAAGGCATATCCAGGTGCGACGTTCTCGTTGGCATTGTCGAGGAAGGTTTTGCCCACGCCGCGAACCCAGAGATGGGACTCAAAACGATGAGCCTTGTTCCAGAATGCCCAATTCCATTGGACGTTCGCCAGCCATTGAGGCGATCCGGGCAGTTTTCCTGCCGCCCAACGGTGGTGTTGCCAGGTGGCTGAGGCCTGGAGACGGTGGTTCCCAATAACATGTGCCGTTCTCGCCTCGACACCTTGCATCCGCATGGATGACGAATCGTTCACAAACGATGATGCGCCAAGACTGTCAACGCTTTCCACGATGGGCCCTTGGACGCGCTGGTCGTAGAGCACAACCTCTCCAAGCGGATGTCTTGCCCCCAGTTCCAGGTTCCAAGCATTTTCTGCGTTCAAAACCGACACCATGCCACGGGCGTTGTCGACAGGCAAGCTTTCAAAATTGGTGGGGTCGCTGAATCCAGTGCTGGTCTGTGCAAACAGGCTCAGGTTCTCTCCAAGCGTCTTGGACAAACCAATCCTGGGCAGAATTTGTGCAGTGTTGAACGGTGCCACGTAGGCTGTGTCGAGCACAATGCCATCCGCGGACCGTGAGCGTGCCGACAAGGCCACCGCTCCTTCTAGCCTCCAACCATTCTTCCATGCCCAAGACAACGCAGGAGCGAAGTGGGCCCGAGAGGTCCGCACTTGAAGGTCGTACGTCTGCGGGCTTTGGGTTCCATCGAGAGGATCCTCCCAAAGGCCAAAGGTTCCTTGGTCCGCGACAGCAAGCAAGGTCCATTCTGCATGAAAGTCCGCTTTGGCCAAAGACCATGGGGCCCATCTCTGGCGCATGCGAAGGCTTCCGCCCCAGCCAGACTCTTCCTTGTATCCTTTGAAAAAAGGAGAGGTGCCAAAGGGGTTCTCTTTGTTCGTCCAACGCGCCAGCGCCCAGACATCAAGTGAGCTGCGGTGTTGGTTGGCGCTGAGGTTGGGGACGTGCAGGTGATGTCCCCAAATCAAACGGTTGCGCTTGACCGAGGCATTGTACCCATCGCCAGGGGCAGACGTGGGGAGGGTGTCCAAACGAAGCGAGTCAATGGAGCCCGGCAAATCCCATGATCCTGACATGAAAGCAAGCCAGTTGTAATGCTTGGCCTTGCGGCTTCCCCAGGCTCGGTCGACTTCGACTTGCCATTTCTCATTGGACTCCCAATCGCGGTAACCACTGTTTTGGGTCCGAGAGGCACGGATGTTCCAACCCTTTGCGGCAAATGATGCGCTGAGCAACCCCTGGGCACCTTCACTCCCAGTGGTGCCTAGCGTGGATTGAAGCCGCAAGGTTTTTTGCGTTCGGAGTCCTTCTACCATAAGTGCACCACCATAGGCGCCGCCAAATACCGTGGCTGCAGGGCCTGAAACCAAAGACATGGGCCCCGACCAAGTCGGGTCAAGCCATTCGATGGGGCTGTTGCCGTCGGCTTCCGTCAACAGGAACCCCCTGACATAGAGCATGGTGTTCCGAACCGCAAAGGGGGACCTCAGTGCAGATCCCCTGACGGTGAGCCGTCGACTTCCGCCCAATCCGCGGGTTTCCATGGAGACACCGGGCAGGGCGTTCATGGCGGATGAAACATCGGCGCTGCCGAATCCATTGGTCAAAACAGAATCAGACACCCATCGGGTGGCCGCGATTTGTTCTGGGGACAAGAGAGGGCTAAAGGCGGAGATGGCCGCAGAGTCCAACTTCACCCAATTCCACAGCAGTGTGTCCGCAGGCGCTGTGTTGCCAGCTCTCAAGGATGCACCAGCCCCAAAAAGGAGCAGGGTGGCAAGGCAGGTTGAAAATCGCATCATGATGTGCAGTGCTTATTGAACAACAAGGGTTCGGCTCATGGTCTTGCCCGCATCATTGGTCGAGGTCAGGAAGTACATGCCAGCTTCCCAAGAAGTGACATCCCAGGTCAAGGCACTGGAAAGTTGTCCTTCCCAAACGCGCTTGCCTTCCGGGCTCCAAACCACAGCGGGCACTTGATTCCACTCTTCGCTCATGTGGCAGCGCACCAGACCATTGCTTGGATTTGGAAAGAGGTCCAAACCGCGGGCCGAAGACCATTCCTCGATGTGGCTCGTCGCCAAGGGTCGAAACTCCTTGATCACATTGGGGCCAGACCCAGGGTAGTTGGGTCCATTGAACGCCAAGTACACGGCACCTGTTTCTGGGTGTATGGCCACGTCTCGGACCCTTTGGTCGAACGAGGAAAAAAACTGGTCTTCGCTTTCGATGGACAGGCCATCCTCACTCATGTGCAGGACGCTCAGTCTTTTGTCATCATAGGCAAACCCACCAAGAACCGCCATCAACACCGAGCCTTGCCATTCCGGAATGCCGGGGTGGTCATAGTACTCGATGCCATTGACTGCGGCGCATGGGGACCATGTCTTGAGGGGCTCCATGACGTTGTTGTCTGCACAAAAGGCCTGTTCTGCAAGGGTGTTGCATTCGCCTTCGACATTGGGCCAACCGTAGTTGCGGCCCATTTCAATGATGTTGAATTCGTCCCAGTTGTTTTGGCCGTGTTCTGAACTGTAAATCAATCCATTGGGGCCCAAACACAGCCCTTGGCTGTTCCTGTGTCCTTTCGAGTACACGTAGCTGTTGGGGTCGGGGTTGTTGCTAGGCACTGATCCGTCCAGGTTGAAGCGGAGCACCTTGCCGTTGTCGCTGTTGTCGTTTTGGGAGCTTTCTCCGCTATCTCCGACGTCTCCTGTGGTCATCAAGAGGGTGTTGTCAGGAAGCACCAACAAGCGGCTGCCGTTGTGGATGCCTCCAGCATCGACGGTGTGCAGCACTTGTTCATTGACGAGGTTGTCACCATCCCATGTGAATTTGCTCAGGCGTTCAGATCCATTGTTCCAGCTTCCTGTGCAATACACAAGAAAGACCTCAGGGGAGTTGTCCCAATCGGGGTGCATGGCCATGCCAAGCAATCCAGGCTCGCCATTGTTGCCACCAAAAACATTGACCTCCAGAACCGTGGTGTACGCTCCCGTTGCGGGGTCGATGCGGTGCACATCGCCCGTCCTGGTCGTGCACCAAAGCATGTCGTCCGGACCCCAGAGCAGTTCCCACGGGATGTTGATGCCAGTGACCAAATCGTATTCAACCAACGTCGTCTCCTCCAATTGCCAAGTGGTTTGGCCCCAAGAGGAAAGGGAGAGAAAAAACACTCCCAAGGAGAGGAAGCTGGCACGGGCGTTGGACAAGGAAGAAGTTGGAAAGCAAGAAGTCATGGCGACGGGATGTTGGGGTTCAATTCTATGGGACATGCATTGCAAAGGCGAAGGTACAAGATGCTTTGTGAGGACGGACAGACGAGGCGACAGGAAGTCATCGTGAAGCCTTCAAGACTTGCTCTGTTCTGATGATTGAGAATCATAATAGGTGAACAGCTGCGCGGGTTTGTGCAAAACCCCCTGTTCCTTTTCATTGAGACCCACCACATGGTCCATTCGCTTGACGTTTTTCCGAAAGTTCCTTTTGTCAAGTTTCTTGTCCCAGACCACCTCATGCAAGAGCTGCAACTCCCGCAAGGTGAACTTCTCGGGAAGCATCTCAAAGGCCATGTGTTGGCTGTCCAGCTGTTCTCTGAGCGTGGAGAGGGCCATGTTGGCGATCTCATCGTGGTCAAATGCCAAGGAGGGGAGATGGTTGACATCCACCCATTTGGCCTCTCCGGCGAAAGATGCGGCTTTGGGGGCATGGTCATGGAGAGACACGAGGCCAAAGTAGGCCACTGTGATCACCCGTCTGTCCGGGAATTCACGGAAGGTTTGCAGCCAGCGCTTGTCCTTGGCATCTTGAACGCGTCGTGGGTGACCAAAGGCATGGAATTGCTTTAGATAGACCTTAGAGAGTCCAGTCAGCTGATGCAAAGCAAGTCCGGCGGCTTCCGTGAGGGATTCATACTCCTGAACGATGTTGCCCGGCAACGCCATTTGCAGGTCGTGTTGTTGGATTCCCCCTTCGCCATCGGTGCGTTGTTGGATCAGAAGAAGTTGGAGGGTCTCACCATCAAACCCAAACAGAGCACAATCCACGCTGACGTCCATGCGGCGAAGATACAGGGTTGGTGTCAATTGTACACTTAACTTCGCACGGTTTGCCAATTCTAGCCTTTGCTTTTCGGAATTGTCACTTCTTTGACGACATTTGTGGCCGTCAAAGCCCAAGCAGATACGCTCACTACATATGAAGAAAATCGCAGTACTTACCTCAGGAGGAGATGCCCCTGGCATGAACGCTGCCATTCGTGCGGTGGTTCGAACGGCTGTCTTCCACGATTTGGAGGTCATGGGTGTTTTCCAGGGCTATCAAGGCCTCATTGACGGCGACTTCAAGCGCCTGCACGTTCGCTCCGTGGCCAAGATTTTGGGCCGCGGGGGCACGATTTTGAAATCTGCCCGCTGCCAGGACTTTTTCGAAGTGGAAGGCCGCAAGCGCGCCCATGTTCATCTCGTGGAAGCAGGCATTGACGGATTGGTGGTCATTGGCGGCAATGGGACCTTCACAGGCGCTTTTAAATTTGGCCAAGAAACTGGCTTTCCTGTGGTTGGGCTTCCCGGCACCATTGACAACGACCTCAGCGGTTCAGATTGCACCATTGGGTTTGACACGGCGATCAACACTGTGGTGGATGCCGTGGACAAAATCAGGGACACTGCAGACAGCCACAACAGATTGTTTTTTGTGGAGGTCATGGGACGGGACAGCGGCTTCATAGCATTGAAATCAGGAATTGCCACAGGAGCAGTTGCAGTGATGACCCCTGAAATGAACATGAGCATTGAGGATCTGGTGGCTGTTCTTCAGGCTGGAGAACAGAGCAACAAAACAAGCAGCATCGTTTTGGTTGCTGAAGGGGACACCAATGGAGGCGCCTTTGAGATTGCGAAAAAGGTGCAGGCCCTGACCAACCGATACGAAACGCGCATCACGGTATTGGGCCACTTGCAACGGGGAGGGAGCCCATCGTGTTTTGACAGGGTATTGGCCTCTCGCTTAGGGGTGGCCGCAGTGGAGGCGTTGCGAACAGGACACAGCGATGTCATGGCGGGCATCATCAACGACCAGATCTCCCTGACCACTTTTGAAGAGGCGGTCACGAACAAAAGTGAAATCAACGACGACGAAGTGCGGATCGCCCGCATTTTGAGCATCTGATGCCCAACAGCATCTTATCATAGACCCTTACGACAACACATTTTCTTTCTCATGAAGCGCATTGCAATCAATGGTTTTGGCCGAATCGGCCGTTTGGCCTTCCGACAATTCATGTCACGGCCTCAGTTTGAAGTGGTCTCCATCAATGACTTGACTGATGTAGACACCCTCGCACATTTGCTGAAGTACGACAGCATCCACGGCGCCTACCCCGGCGAAGTCAGTGTGGTCAACGGCAACTTGATGGTCCAAGGCAAAGAGATCCAAATCACGGCCGAACGCAATCCCTCGGATCTTCCTTGGGGAAAGCAAAGCATTGACATTGTTGTGGAATCCACCGGTGTGTTTGCGGACGCAGAGAAGGCCTCCGCCCACCTCACTGCAGGTGCAGGCAAGGTCATCATCTCGGCTCCTGCAAAGGGGGATTTGAAGACGGTCGTTCTCGGAGTGAACGACAACATTTTGTCTGCAGATGACCGCATTGTGAGCAATGCCTCTTGCACTACGAATTGTCTCGCCCCGATGGCGAAGGTTTTGAACGACACTTTTGGCATGGAAACGGGGTTCATCACCACAATCCACGCCTACACGGCAGACCAAAGGCTCCAAGACGCTCCTCACCGCGACCTGCGTCGTGCACGCGCAGCGGCATTGAGCATGATCCCGACCTCCACAGGTGCGGCAAAGGCTGTGGGCCTTGTGCTGCCTGAATTGGCAGGGAAGTTGGACGGGATGGCTGTTCGCGTGCCCACGCCGACTGGATCTGTCACGGATTTGACGGCGACCTTGAGCAGAGAAACCACTGCAGAGGAGGTCAATGCAGCGTTGAAGGCCGCTGCAGAAGGCCCGATGAAGGGCTTCTTGCAATATTGTGAAGACCCCATCGTGAGTGTGGACATTGTGGGCAACCCCCACAGCTGCATTCTCGACGCAGCATTGACCAAGTGCTCTGGAAATTTGGTCAAGCTCTTTGGTTGGTACGACAACGAAGCTGGTTATGCCACGCGTGTGGTGGACCTGGCGGAGCGGTTGGCCTAATTCGAGCAATGTGAAGATTCTCATTGCAGACAGTGGTTCCACCAAATGCGATTGGTTGGCCATTACAGAAAGTGGACATGAACTCAAGGAATTCCACACCATGGGGTTCAATCCCTACTTCCACGATGCAGATCTGGTCGAGCGTGAAATGACGGCATCCTCAGAGGCCATGTCGTTGGCTTCGGAGGTGGACAAGGTCTTTTTTTACGGCGCGGGATCGAGTTCTCCAGAGCTTTGTGAAGTCATCGCAGAAGGGCTCCAACGTGTGTTTGGTTCTGCGGTCGTTCATGTGGGCCATGATTTGGATGGCGCGGCGTTCAGCACCTACACAGGCCAACCAGCGGTAACGTGCATCTTGGGCACTGGTTCCAACAGCTGCATGTTTGACGGGAAGGAGGTTTCTGAAGTCGTCCCTGCTTTGGCTTACATCCTTGGAGACGAGGGGAGCGGCAGCTGGTTTGGCAAGAAATTGCTGGCTGCGTTCCTCTATGGCAAGCTGCCCAAGGCCATCCACGATGATTTTGTGGAACAATATGGCCTGGACAAAATGGCCATCACCAAACGTGTCTACCAGGAACCCAACGCCAACGTGTTTCTTGCGAGTTTCATGACCTTCTTGGGACGCCACAAGGACAACGGGTTTGTCAAAGACTGGTTGGACGAGGGCTTCAAAGCGTTTTTGGATGTGCACGTCGCGTGCTTTGATGGAGCGCAAGACATGCCCATTCACTTTGTAGGGTCGGTGGCATTTCACTTTCAAGATGCTTTGCGCAGAGCTTGTTCCGAGAGAGGCTACCAAGTGGGCAACATCATCAAAAAGCCCATTGATGGATTGGCCCAGTACCATGTCCAGTTCGTTTTTCCTGAGGCCAACTGACCATGCCGCTCAAAGCTTGCCTGTTTGACATGGATGGGGTGATCGTGGATTCCACGCGTCACCACTTTGCTGCTTGGAAGCGTCTTGCCGAGGAGTTGAGCATTCCATTCGAAGAAAAGGACAACCATGCATTGAAGGGGTTGAGCCGCGTCGACAGTCTTGAACACCTGCTCGCGCTTGGAAACATGCCCTTGGATGAGAAGACCAAGCTCAAGTTGATGCGCAAAAAAAACCAGTTGTACCTCGAGCTCATCGACAACATGCGGGCCGTGGATGTTCTTCCTGGTGCCGCGGAGTTGATTCGCGCCTTGAATGGAGCGGGCATCAAAGTGGGTTTGGGATCCTCCAGCAAAAACGCTCAGTTGCTTTTGGAGAACCTGGGCCTGTCGGATCTCTTCCAAGTGGTGGTGGACGGCAACCACATCACCCTGAGCAAACCGGACCCTGAGGTGTTCCTGAAGGGAGCGCAAGCATTGGGGGTTCGTCCGTCCGAAAGCATGGTGTTCGAAGACGCTGCATCGGGCATCCGGGCTGCCAAGGCGGGTGGTTTTTTTGCGGTGGGATTGGGCCATCCTGTCGAGCTTGAAGGAGCGGACAAAGTGCTGCCAGGACTTCACGGTGTTCAGGTGAACACGCTCCGTGGCTGGATGGTAGGGGCTTGAAGCGCTCCTAGGATGGTCAATCGGTCCAAGTGCTGTTTGGGGTTCCCGGCGAACCGCCCAATGCATTGCTGCCTGCCCATGAGGTAGAAAAGCTGTTGTCATAGCCAGATCCCTTCCATTCCAAAGATCCACCTGCCCCATCGGCATCTTGTGGCCATGTGCCTGCATCGCTGTAAATGACGTGGTCAGCTTCCGTGCCGTTGGGACGCACCAGTCGCAAAGATTCTCCGCTGTTGTGCAGTCCAGAGGACAATGTCCATGGAAGCAGCGGAACGAATTCCGGCAAAAGGGGGGCGAGTACGGCTGTGTCGTTGGCTGTCAACAAGAACCCTTCGGCTTCGATCCATGTGTTCTCGGGAAATACGCATGCGATGCCATCGGCCAATTGCCAGCCGCCAACGTGGATGTCAAAAGGGAAGGGGTTCATCAGTTCCACAAATTCATACTCGGTGTCTGCACCCTGCTGGGTGCTTGGGTTGTAATGAATTTCAGAGATGATGGGGTCATGCCAGATTTCTGTTTCACAGCTTTGGCCATAGTTGGCCAAAAGGATGAGCAAATCGTCATAGTCCACCATTGCATTGAGGTTCAAGTCCGCCACACATTGGGCCTGGGTGGAAGCAAAGGGGGCAATCGACAAGGCGGTGCCCAAAACAAAGCGAGAAAGGATGATTTTCATGTGGTTTTGGGCCGCAAGAACCTCAAATCCACATGTGGTTTGATGTCACGTTTTGTGACTGTTCACCAACAGTTCAGGAGTGCCAATCCAACGAGACAGGGCAATGGTCGCTTCCATGGACTTCATTGTGGATGGCTGTATGAGAGGTGCACTGGAGTGCACGCTCACTCACGAGCATGTAATCCAATCGCCAGCCCACGTTTTTTTCTCGTGCGCCCCCTCTGTAACTCCACCAGGAATATTTTACATCTTCCGGATGTGCCTGTCGCCATGAATCCACAAACCCTGCCTCTTGAAGCTTGGTCATGCCATCAATTTCATCTTGGGTGTAGCCAGGCGTCTTGTTGTAGTTCGCCTTGGGCCTCGCCAAGTCCAATGGGGAGTGCGCTACATTCAAGTCGCCGCAGCACACCACAGGCTTGTCTTGGTCCAATTCATGGAGATAGGCCAAGAAAGCAGCATCCCACTCTTTCCTGAAGGGCAGCCGCTTCAAGCCGGAGCTTGAATTTGGGGTGTACACCGTTACAAAATGAAAGGATGGGAATTCCAGACGTAGGACCCGTCCTTCTTGGTCCAAATCTGTCACACCGATGCCTGCTGCAACAGAAAGGGGAGCGTGTTTGGAAAGAACAGCTGTCCCAGAGTAGCCCTTTTTGATGGCAGAACTCGAATGAAGCTCATAGCCTTCCATGCCAAAAAGTGCCTCTCTGACCTGGTCATCTTGGGCCTTTGTTTCCTGCAAACCCAAGACATCTGGGGCCAGTTCTTGCACGAGGTCATGAAACCCCTTCTTTGCAATGGCGCGAATGCCATTGACATTCCAACTCATCAATTTCATGCTGGCAAAATCACATCGGGACGGTCACGCCACCGCACGGCAAGTTGAAGCACCTCTTCAAGGGTGCCTTGCGCGAGCAGGGTATCGCCGGTTTGGTACAAATGGTTGAGGTAGGCTTCGCCAGTGGCAAACTCTGAGGAAGGCTCCATGTTCAAAAACTGCGAAGCATCGGGACATGGATGGATGTGCATCAAAGTGTAGCTCTCCGATTCAGGGTCGAAACCAGCCACCAGCATGCCTTCCACGTCATGGCCCAATTCCACTGGAACCGGCAGCCGCAAGAAAAACGCACTCCAAGGCCCCATGTAGCCCATGCTGAAGTAGGGATAGAGCCATGGGTGAGACTGCATGCCCACGTCGCGTAAACCGGAGGTCAAGGCCTCTGTGGCCTCACGTATGCGGTATGAAGTGGTGGTCTTGGGCTTGAAGTTTTCCAATTTGGCCCAACGCTTTTTCGAGGTGTAATGCTCCATTGGGCCAAGCCGAAGCTTGTAATCGAAGTCGGAGCGCTTGTCCAAAATATACCCAGGATAAAACCATTTTCTTCCAGTGCGCTTTCCATACTCGGCCTCCTTCAACAAAGTGTAGGACCCGAGACTGAATTTCGCATAGGCTTCATCGTATAGCCCCAACAAACTGGCCATACTCTGCTCTCCGAGGTCGAAGTAGCTCACGGCAATCAGACGGTCGCCATCGTATACACATACTTCCCGCGTATCAAACACGGTGCCTTGAAACCCAGCGCTCAAGTAGTCTGTCAGCGTGCTGTGAATGAAGCCTTTGAATCGGTTTTTGTGCTGGGCGTAAAGCGCCTCTTTGTTGGCATTGGGTTGGGCATGGCCATAGGTCACAGTGAAGCGAGACTCCACGCGCCTCACGATTTTGCGTTGCCTTGCAGTCGGGGCGTAGTGGCCCAAATTCATCCGAATGTTGACCACACTGTAGAGCATCTGATCAATGCACAACAAGTCCATTTTGTAGAGCATCACTGACCCGCGGAACCATCCCGAGGCCAGGTACTGGTCGTACCTAGATCGGGAGAGACTGCGTGGAAAGTGGGTTTGGACCAACATGGGACGAAGGTAGTGGCCAGAGGTTCAGAGCCAACGTTGGACGAAGCGGCTCAGCCAAATGCTGGAGCCATTGAATGGGGGAAAGGTCAAGGGCAAAATGTTGTGGCGGGTGCGCTGTTGAACAACAGATCGTGCGTTGGAGAATTGGCAGAATCCGCCGTAGCCGCCAGTCCTCCCCATGCCACTGGTTTGAATGCCGCCAAAGGGAAGATCGGGCTGGGCGACTTGGAGCACAACTTCATTGATGCCGGTCGTCCCGGCGGGATGTGCAGTTGTCCAACGGTGGATGGCGGACTCGTCTTTGGAGAACACATACATGGCCAAGGGGTGGGGGTTGACCCTGAGGATGGCGTCGGCTTCTTCTGCTTCCCGCCAACGAAGGATGGGAAGGATCGGTCCAAAGATCTCCTCTTTCATGATCTCCATGTCCATGTGAACGTTTGCCAGCAAGGTGGGGGCCATTCGCAACGTGCTGACGTCCCAAGACCCACCGTGGACGACCTTGGCTCCCCGGCGAATGGCATCTTCCACAAGTCCTACCAAACGGTCAAATTGTGTTTGGTTCACAATGGCAGACCTTTGTGTATTCTTCAGCTGTTGCTCTGGTTCCTGCCCATACATGGCGGCAAATTGTTCGCGAAGTGCCCCTGTGAGTTCATCTGCAACCGCTTCCTCGACAAGCAAGTAATCGGGGGCGATGCAGACTTGGCCATTGTTCAAGCACTTCCCCCATGCAAGTCGACGGCTGGCGTCTGCAATGTGGGCTGTTCGATCCACAATGGCTGGGCTTTTGCCTCCCAACTCAAGGGTAACCGAGGTCAAATGCTCGGCTGCGGCTTTCATGACCTTTTTGCCAATTCGCGTGCCACCTGTGAAGCAAATGTGCTGAAACGGAAGGGAGGTTAAATAAGCGCTGACCTCAGGCCCTCCTTGCACCACCGTGGCAACCTCTGGGGGGAGGGCCTTGGCCACGATCTTCGCCAACACGTCAGATGTGCAAGGCGTGTGTTCTGAAGGCTTGACGATCACTCGGTTTCCGGCAGCAAGGGCGCTGACAAGGGGGCGAAGGGTCAGGGTGACCGGGAAATTCCAAGGAGCGATGACCAATACCTGGCCTTTGGGATCGTGCTGGACATAGGAGCGTGTGCCCACCATGGAAATGGGGGTGGAGCTGCGACGAGGGGCCATCCAGCCCCTCAGATGTCTTCTTGCGTACTGGATTTCCTTCTTGACAGGAAACATCTCGTGCAAATGGACCTCCTCGCGGGGTTTGCCCAAGTCCTTTGCCAATGCCTCGATGATGTCCTCTTCGTGCTCAAGCATATTTGCCCAAAGAGATTGCAGCCATCCCCGTCGGTCGTTGGCTGAAGGGACCACTCCTGATAGGCGCTGTTGGCGCTCGAAAACATCGCGAAGTGATTTCATTTAGACAGGCGTTGTGCAATGGAGGGGAGAAGGTGTCACAAGATAAGAATGTGCATTCCCGAAAAGTTCAATGCGCACGGCGGTGCTTGATGGCTCGTTCCAGGACAGCGCAATGCAGAACATGAGCCTGGGGCAAGAGGGGCTGTCCACCATCATTTTGAACGCGCCAATGGGCCTTGGCTTCACGCATGGATGTGGTCCATTGTTGGTCCATTCTCGACTGGGCATCTTCATGTGTTGATCCCCTCGCCACAGCCCTGGCCAGCCTCACGTCTGGCGGAGCCTCCACGGTAGCAACTGCGTTGCAGATGAGGTCACCTTCGGTTTCGAACAAAATGGCGGCTTCTCGAACCAAATAAGGAGCATCCAAAGGCTGCTTTGCTTTCCACATTTCGAACGCGAGGGCAACTGCAGGATGAACCTGACGCTCCAACCATTGAAGTAAAGCAGAATCTGAAAATACCATGGCGGCGAGCCGCGCCCGGTTGATGTCGATGTGCTGGCCATGCTCATCCACGATCGCCAATGAATGCCCGAGGTGATCAAGCACCTTCGTTCGCAGTTGATGATCTGTCGTGTAAAGATGCTTGGCTGCGGCGTCTGCATCCCAAACCAATGCTCCCATGGCGCCGAGCATGCGTCCCACAGTGCTTTTGCCAGCCGCCATGCCTCCGGTAAGTCCCAGAACATAGGGGGCAGTGCTTGTTTTTATGGAGGGAGGAGGCAAGGGCATTCGTATGGAGCTTGACGTCGCAAAGTTGCACCTTCTTCACACGTTGCCAACAACTTCCCTGAATTTCAGCACAGGTTGTGGACCTTTGTGGCATGCCACATCTCCTCGCCCCGTCCATCTTGGCCGCTGATTTCGCCAACCTCCAACGCGATGTCGAACTTGTGAATGAAAGCGCAGCCCACTGGTTCCATTTGGATGTTATGGACGGCGTATTCGTGCCCAACATCAGTTTTGGCATGCCGGTGATTCAAGCCATTGCGAAGCACGCCAAGAAACCTTTGGATGTCCACTTGATGATCGTGGACCCCGATCGCTACATTCAAACTTTTGCCGATCTCGGTTCAGATGTGCTGACGGTACATGCCGAGGCCTGTCCTCATTTGCACCGCACATTGGGCGCCATCCGAGACGCTGGCATGAAGGCAGGTGTGGCCCTCAATCCCCACACCCCTGTTGAGACGTTGCGAGATGTGGCAGGGGAGTTGGACTTGGTGTGTTTGATGAGTGTCAATCCTGGTTTTGGAGGTCAGTCTTTCATTGAAAGGACTTACGCCAAAACCAAGGCGTTGCGAAGTTTGCTAGATGAGGAAGGGGCCAAGGATGCCTTGATTGAAATTGATGGCGGAGTCGGGATGGCCAATGCACGGGCGCTTGTGGATGCTGGTGCAGACGTGTTGGTAGCGGGTTCCTCTGTTTTCCGATCGGAGGACCCCATGGCGTCGGCACTGAATTTGGTCAACGTTTGACGAAGCATAACAAGCCGAGGACCTGCTCTGTGCACCCTCAGTATTTTGTGTCACGACGATACCAAAGATGAGCGCCAGACAATTCATTCAAACCTTTATCCAGCGTCAAGGGCTTTGGATGTTGAGCGCCAATGTTCTGGCCAAACTTGCGGGTTTTGCTGCTGTGGTGTTCGTGACAAGGACGCTTTCCGAGGCTTCCTATGGGGCCTATGCCTATGCCATGGTGTTGGCGTCTGCATTCGTTCCTTTTATGGGGTTTGGGGCCTACCAAGCTTTTTTAAAATTTGGTGCGGATGCGCCTGGACAGACGTCAAAGCGTGCACTGCATGCTTATGCATTGACCCGCGGCACCATGCTTTCTCTGGCTCTGGTGGCGGCCGTGACGGCTTGTGCTTCTATGCTGGGTTCAGGGGTGCCAGAAAGCGTGCCTATTTTGCATATCCTGGCTTGGACTTTCGTGTCCACGCTTTGGATGGAGCACACCAAGAGTTATGCGAAATGTCTTCATTTGAACCGTGCCTCGGCACAGATTGACATTTCGTATTCCGTTCTCCTCGTGGCCTTGGTCTGGGGTTTGACCTCGGCATGGGGCGTTGAGGGCTATGCCTATGCAGTGGTGTCCGCTCCCGCATTGGCAAGCTTGCCATGGATGCGCCGGTTGCACGTGTTTCATTGGTCATGGGAGCCACTTCAAGAGGTGTTCCAAGGATTTTGGCCTTACGGAATGTATACTGCTTTTGGCGCCTTGTTGGCCAATGCCTTTTATGCCATCGATGTCTACCTCATCGGGAGATGTTTGGCAGATTCGGCAGATGAGGTGGCCCTCTACCGCGTTGCATTTCTCATTCCATTGGCCACTCGAGTGGTGCCTGTGGCGGTTGCTGCAACCGATTTTGTAAAGACGGCATCTTACGCGAAAGAGGCCCACAAGTTGTGGGCTTACATGATGAACTACTGGCGCACCTTTGGCCTTCTGTCCCTTTTGATGTTGGGTATTCTTTGGGTTCTTGCGCCCTGGTTGCTTGGTGTCTTCGGCGCTGGATACGAAGAAGGAGCGGGTGTCATGCGTGTGCTTTTGTTGGGCATGGTCGGTGGGCATTGGCTTCGCATCCCATTGGGGAACATGCTGTCAGCCCTCGGTCGCGCAAACTGGAACACCATGGTCAATGCCGTGGTTCTTGCCAGCGCTGCTGCATTGTGCATGTGGCGCATCCCCATCGATGGCATCCTAGGCGCAGCCAAAGTCATGGCATGCATGATTTGGTTGAACGGGGTGATGAGCTTGTGGCTGCTCTGGCGTCACACCAGGCTCTTGTCCCGTCAAGTGCAGGACTGACCAAGGACAGTTAGGAAGACCAACAAGTCCATCACGGTGACACTCGAATCTGCGTTGAAATCTTGGATGCAGTCGCCTGTGCAGCCAATGGAAGAAAGCATGGTGAGCAGGTCACTGGTCCCAATGGCGCCATCGTCATCAAAGTCAGCCGGAAGGGGCTCGAAGTTGACAACATAGTGGACGTCGCACATGGCCAAACCATTCCAAGTTGCAGACATTGTGAAGTCCCCCGTTTCTAAATTCCACAGGGGCGCTTGGCTGGATTGCGACAAATCCACTCCACTGTCAGAGATCCACGAGAGTTCAAAGGATGGATGGACTTCGGGAACAGGAGGCCACCACAACGGAGCGCAGGAGACATGTTCAACAGTGGGTTCTGGGCAGGGAGAATGTCCTTCGCGCAGGACATACTGTTGGCCTGCTGCCAAGTTGTGGGCGTCGGCATCGAAAATATCTACAACCCCAGAGGGCCAATGTATGTCCATGGATTCAAAGGAAGATGCGCTGCCCAATCCAAAAGTTTCAAATTCACTTTCTTGGGACAGGTAGTTCTCTCCCGCATGAACCAGACGCACCTGCTTCACCCCAGCGGATTGAAGTTCCATTTTTGCACCAATGCCATTCCGGTTGCTGATGGTGCCTTCGCAACCGAAGGCTACGCTGTTGTACCCGCTGTTTGACCCTCCATTCATCCACATGCGAACGACATGGTTGCCAATGTTGTGAACCACAAAGTCCACCCAGCCATTTCTGTCAAAATCGGCAGTCGCGACCACGTGTGAATTCAGGTAGTCGTTGTCATAGACATCTGTGGAAAATGGTGTGAATGTAAAATTGGTGTTCGCCCCATTGTTCTGATAAAGAATGTTGTTTCCGTAGGGCAACAAAAAGTCATGTTCAGTGACAAACAGGTCAAGGTCCATGTCGTTGTCTACATCCATCCAGGCAGCCCCCCAGCAGAATCTGTCCATGTCCAAGCCATGGCCTTGGGCTTGTTCAGAAAATGTACCATCTTCTTCTTGAACCAAGAGTTTGGCCCCCAAACCATCCCCTCCGAAGTGCGTATTGGTGTGAAAGAGATCCATGTCGCTGTCCTGGTCGAAGTCGCCAATGCACAAGGACATACAGTCGATGACCACATCCATGTTGAGGTCTGACGACGCATTGGCGAAGGTTCCATCGCCTTGGTTCAAATACACGGCATTGGGGTTGTCTTTGTCGTTGATAACCAACAAGTCTTGCAAGCCATCTTCGTTGATGTCCCACCACGTACTTTGAAAGCTGAGCCAAATGTGGTCGTCAATGCCAGAGCCTGAAGAGACATTTGTGAATTGGAAATCTCCATCGTTTCGAAGCAAAACGTTGCGGTTGGCATCGTCCTCAAAGAGGGGGAATTGCAAGTACCTGCAGATGTGCAAATCCAGGTCGCCATCGCCATCCATGTCCCCAAATGAAGCACCGCCAGATTCGGTCGCTGCATTGGGCAAACCGGTAACGAAGCCTGCCTCGCTGACCAAGACAAATTGCCCACCCCCATCGTTGCGTACAATTCCAGATCTCCCCTCAGCCTCCAGGATGAATAGGTCGTCGTCCCCGTCGTTGTCGAGGTCCACCCAGAGCAGAGATTTGACCTCACTTTCAATATGCCATGGCAGGGGGTATTCCGTGAAAGAGTCGCCTTGAAGGTTTCGGTACGTCCGCAATACTCCGCTGCTGCTGCCCAATGTGAGGTCAGGCCATCCGTTGTTGTCCCAATCGGCAGTGCTGACTGCAGCTCCGTACAATCCGCCACCATTGGTGTTTTGGATGCCAAATGCCGGAGCTTGGTTGGTGAAGGTTTGGCCGTACAAAAACGAAGAGCCGCTCCCCAGCTCCGTTGACAAGACAAGATAGAAAGCCCAATGCAAAGCCCTTCTCATGAAGGGAATTTAAGCATTTAGTTCGACAGTCAAGTCTTTCTCAGTCAAGGACTTGAGAATAGGGGTGAGTTCATCGTAATCTCCACTCTTCACAGTGCACTTCCCTTTGAAATGGACAACCATAGCGCATTGCTCTGCCTGCAGACTGTCGTGGCCACAAATGTCAACAAGGCAATGGATGACGTGGTCAAAGGTGTTGTGGTTGTCGTTGAACAACACCAAATTCCACTCGTCTTCCATGACTACGTCAGTCAGGATGTCTTCTTGGACTTGGGTTTCTGTGGCTTGCAACATGCTGACTTCGAATCTCTAGCGGATTTCTTGTGGCGCAAAGATATGTTGTCATGCCTGTGCAAAGGTGACTTATGCCCTCGCGGTGCGTGAAACGAACTTATGTGGGTGTCGTGTGTTCCTTTCACAACTCCTCTCTATGAAAAATACTGCACTCTTGATTATTGGCGTTGGCGTTCCAACTGAGCTCACCGAAGCATTCGCCCGTTCAGGTTGTGACGTACAACGAACGGATTCTGCTTTGACAGCCGCAATTTCTCTTGTTCGTGGAGACATTGACTTGGTGCTTATGGTGGGCCAACAAGATGAGTCTTGGAACGAGTTCACTGACGCAGCGATCGCTGCAGGAAAACTCATGGTAGTTGATTCGTTGATTTCCATCCCGACTTCGCTTGCGATGGGCATTGCGGGCAATGGCAATGGCAATGGCAATGGCAATGG
>CAWVVM010000009.1:0-71761 GCA_963933635.1 uncultured Flavobacteriales bacterium | reverse complement strand
CGGGACAAGCCTTGGGAAAGTCGGTTGACCGCAAGGGCCATGTCGCCGATTTCATCGGGGGTGACACGGACTTCCTTTTCTGGAAGCACTCCACGTCCCATGTGCAAAAGCGCACGTTTCAGTTCCTTGACTGGCTGGACAATGCTGCGGGTGACGATGATCCCCAGGACCACGCCCAAGATGACCACCACCCAGGCCACGCGGCCTGCGTACATGGCGAGTTGGGCCCCCAATTGGTCCATTTGGGTGGTGTGGTTGCGCAGGGCTTCGTTTTGGGCACGGGTCAACACCACCAGCCGCTGCTGCACGGCTGAAGTGAAACGCTCGAGCTCACCACCGTCCACCGCATAGCGCTCAGCCTCCATCACCTTGCTCGGCTGGTCGTAGCTCCTGAAATCTGGCAGCAAATCCATGATGTACCCATACAGAATGCGCAGCCGATCCAATTCATGACGAAGGGTGTCCACATGGGCCTGAGCTTGAGGGGTCCAGGCCTCATCCAGTCCCTGCAGCGCCTGCAACTGATTGGGGAGTTCTCTGTCCACCATGCGTCGAAGCCTGACCTTCTCTTCGTCCTCCGCCCGGCTCTGCCTTGTCAACCAATGGTTGATGTAGACCCTCGATTCCGCGACGGTTTGGTCCAGCTCCTCCAGTGCGCCCAAACTCGGGACCAAAACATGGTCAATCTCTTCTCCGAGGGCGCGGCTTTCCGCCAGGTTGATCCGGGTGATCACCAACAGGACGGTCACGGCCAAGATGAAGACCCCAAAACCCAAACCCATGCGCCACGCAATGTTCCAACGCCACTTCATGGGCGTTGGATTTTTTCGAGTTCGGCGCGGTACTTGTCGCGCTCGGAGTCGTTGTGCAAGGCATGATGCACGGTCATCAGTCCGCGGAGGATGGGCACGCGCCCTGGTTGAAACGCCAAGGCTTGTTCAAATGCTGGCAAGGCCTCCGAGAAGTACCCGCGGCTCTGGGCCTGCTTTTCCATGACCTCCCCCAGGGAAGTCTCCACGCCCAGCGTCCGCATCACGGCCACCCCTCGGTTGTACACGTGCACTGCAAGGTTGTACCACGCTGTGGCGTCGTCTGGGCTCCACTCCGTCGCCAACTCATATTGACGCACCAGGCCTTGGTAATGCCTCTCTTCCCCAGTGGCCTCATACAATTGCCAGTACGCATGGGCAATGTTCTTGTGGAATGCGGTGCGCTCTTGTGTGGCCTCAAGGGGGCCTTCCACCGATTTGGCGAGTCTGACATGGGCATCGAAGGCTTTGAAAATCGCCTCTTCGTCCCCGGGCTGAAAGGAATTCACCCCCTCAAGGGCTTCGTTGAAATACGTCCTGCCCAAGTAACTCAAAGCCTGTCTCGCGGACGAATGCCACGATGCCCTTCCCCGGACATCCAAAGACAATGCGGTTTCAATTTCACGCACCGCCGCTTGGCGGTCCATGTCGACGGCTGAGGTCTTGAATCTCTCCTTGTGCAGGAACCCGGCCACGTACCAAGCGCGTGCATGCGGTCCAACGGGAGGGTCAGAAAGGAAAGGCTCAAGCAAGCGAAGGCCGGCGTCAAAGTCCCCGAGTTTGCCCTGGATGACCGCGCGCTCCACGGCCTGCGTCAAAGCCTGAGGTTCAGGGTTGGACGGAGACTGCGCCTGGATTTGGAGCGAGGCCGCCAGCATCCCAAGGAGGATGGACCCAAATGCTTTCAAAGGGAGGTTCATCGTTCGACTGCCCATGATGCAATTCTGTTGCCCACCAAAAGGCCGCGGTTCTCGGCGTCGGGGTGGTTGAGTTCGTAGCGAAGGAGCCCGTCATGGACCATCAAGTTCACGGTCACGCCATTCTCCAGGGCGTCGAGGTCCCGGGTCATGACAAGGGTCGGCGCAGAGCCCAACGCCTTCAATTGCTTGGAAAGATCGTCGCCTTTGGCGTCCGTGTAGAAGATGTGAAGACCCTCCGTGGCGCCTCCGCCTTGGACGGAGAGGAATTGAAGCGGCTGATCCCCGATGGGTGGGGCCCCGTAGTTTTCGGAAAACACCTTGACCAGCGCAGGGTTGTCGTGCACCCCAATGAGGAATGGGCCTGTCTTGCTGGAAGCGGGCCAATCGTTGTCCTTGGCAAAGTGGTAGAGGTATTGGGCCGTGGTCAACAAATGGGGGTCGGTCGTGTCCAATTTGGGGTCCTGAGGCATGGATTGAAACGCCCATGTCAAAAACGCACCTCCCAGGAGCATCCAGCCCAGCATCAGGCGTTTGGACACAAAGCGAAACGGGCCTTTGGCATCCATGTTCAGCCCGCTTGGGATCCCTGGGCAGGGGTTTGAAAACTCAAGATGTCTCGGTCGAAGAGGTACAATGCCCCTTGATCGTTGCCGGCGAGGGCCAGCTTGTCCAAGATCCTTCGCGCCAAACCCTCCTCTTCGATTTGCTCGCTGACATACCACTGCATGAAATGGTGGGTGGTGTAGTCCTTGGCTTGCAAACACACATCCACCACGTGATTGATGCTCTCGGTAACTCTGGTTTCATGAGCCAAAATGCTTTCAAAAACCTCCTTCAAGCCCCCATATTCTGTGGGGCCCGCCTCCACCGTTGGCACTTGCGCGATTCCGCCGCGCTCGTTGACAAACCGCATCAGTTTGAGCATATGTCCCCGCTCCTCCTCAGAGTGGGCATAGAGGAATTCCGCCACCCCATCGAAACCTTGGGTCTCGGCCCAAACGGCCATGGTGAGGTAGGTGTGGGAACTTTGGCCTTCCAACAAAATTTGTTGGTTCAAGGCGTGGGCAATGGTGTCGTGCAGCATGTTCCCAAAGTAGCACAAGAGGGTGTGCGCAGGCAGCCTTGGACCTAGGGTTAAGAACAGCTCAATCTTGGAAACGTTCCCGCACCGCTTTGAAGCGTGACAGGCCCATTTCCTTGGGAATGGGGACGCCATCCATCCACCAACGCACCAAGGCCAAAGACGCCGAAGGACCCACCAAAACACCCCGCGTTCCCAGTCCATTGAGCATGAGGACGCCCTTGGGTTGGCCAGGCCATGGTCCCACCATGGGGCGCCGGTCGGGAGAGGCCGGGCGCAAACCAGCTTCATGCTTTTCCAGCTGGGCATTGCCCCATGCATCGCGGGATGCACCGTCCCAAACTTTGGCCATGTGCGTCCTGAGTTCCTCGGCCGCATGCCCGTCAGGGCTCGCCTTTGTTTTGTGCCAGGCGTAGGTCGCCCCGAGCCGCCAATGTTGCCTGCCTGACTGACGGTGAGTGGGCAAGAGCCATTTCCCATTGTTGAGGGTGTGTCCGCCTGAATCCAAAGCATGGGGACCTTCCAAGGGGGTGCTGAGGGTCAAAACATCGCCGTGGTTGGGGTGGATCTGCACGCCGACCTGGAACAATTCATCTGCCGCCCCCACACCCCTACAATCCACCACGGCATCGGCCCCTTCAGGAAGGCCGTCGTCCACCTTCCATGTTTGGTGTTCCACGTTGTGATGCAGTTCAAAATGCGCCTCCATGGCTTGGAGAAGAGCAGGCACATCCACCCATCCTGCGGCATGAACCTTTCCCACGCCTGCAGGTCCTTGGACATTGGGAAGGTGGGCCACAGCAAGGTCTTCGCCAATACTGGCCCATTGGCAAACGCCATGACCTTCCTCCCATCTGGCATCCCAGGTATCTCGGTAGTCCCCATTGGCAAAGACCTTCGCCACGGGCACATCGTGCAGCAACTGGCCTTTCAGCCCGAGTGTTTCTTCCATGTCCAGCAACGTGGCGCGCATCTCAGCCAAATGCTGGCCCGCATTCCACACCTCCACGATGCGTCGAAATGACACAGGATTGAACATGCCTGCCGCCACTTCCGAAGCGCAATGTTGACCGCCGGACCACCAGGAGATCTGGCACCCGCGTCCTGCGAATTTCCATGCGACCATGGCACCTGCCAGGCCCTTTCCTACGACGACAATGCGTGGTGTCATGCGGTCACCCCCAGCTCACGGCCCACCTTCTCAAAGGCAGCAAGGGCCCGGTCCAACTGGGCCTTGGTGTGCGCTGCACTGAGCTGGACGCGGATGCGCGCCTCGTTCTTGGGCACCACGGGATAGAAGAACCCAATGACGTAAATCCCTTCCTTGAGCAAGGCGTTGGCCATGACTTGGGAGAGCTTGGCATCGCCGAGCATGACTGGAACAATGGCCGACTCCCCATCCTTGAAAGGCAGCCCAGCCTTGGTCAAGCCAGCTTTGAAGTACTCTGTGTTTGCCTCCAATTGGTCCCTCAGCGTGGTGTCCTGGTCCAACATCTTGAACACTTCGATCGAGGCCCCCACAATGCTTGGCGCAAGTGAGTTGGAGAACAAGTAAGGCCGACTCCGTTGACGGAGGATCTCGATGATTTCGCGTTTCCCCGTGGTGAAGCCGCCCATGGCGCCACCCATCGCCTTGCCCAATGTGCCTGTGATGATGTCCACACGGCCCATGGCATTCCGCAATTCGATGGAACCCCGTCCGGTGGCCCCAATGAATCCCGTGGCATGGCATTCGTCCACCATGACCATGGCTTCATGGGCTTCCGCGAGGTCGCAGATCTTGTCGATTTGGGCCACGTACCCGTCCATGGAAAAGACGCCATCGGTCACCACAATGATGTTCCTGGCTCCCTCCGCCCTCGCTTGCTGGAGGCATGCCTCCAGCTCGTCCATGTTGTTGTTGGCGTAACGGTACCTCTTCGCTTTGCACAACCGCACACCGTCAATGATCGAGGCATGGTTGAGGCTGTCGCTGACAATGGCGTCTTCTTTCGAAAGCAAAGGCTCGAAGACCCCACCATTGGCGTCAAAGGCCGCGGCGTACAGGATGGTGTCTTCCGTCTCGTGGAATGCGGCAATCCGCTCCTCCAGCTCCTTGTGGATGTCTTGCGTGCCACAAATGAATCGGACACTCGACATCCCAAATCCATGGGTGTCAATGGCCCTTTTGGCAGCGTCGACCACCCTTGGGTGTGCACTGAGGCCGAGGTAGTTGTTGGCGCAGAAATTCAGCACCTTGCTGCCGTCGTCCAGCGTGATTTCCGCATCCTGTGCGGAGACGATGACACGCTCACTCTTGTACAAACCCGCTGCTTCAATCTCTGCGAGCTCCTGGGTCAATTGGTCTTTGATACTTCCAAACATGGGGCCCAAGGTACAGCCCATGGGGCCATCCCAACAGGCGAAATGCCCCTACCCCAGGACCCAGGGCATGTTGCGCTTGCCATGTCCCGTGGGAACGTCCCAGCGGACCTCACGGCCCTTCAAATGCGAGGCCAAAATCTCACGGGGGGTTGCGCCAAAGGGGTTGTCGGTCTTTTGGCCAAACGCCAACGTGTTGTCCCGCATTTCAGTGAAGGACCCCACAAGGACCCCTTCCACGTCCTCCCAGACCCCGGCTTGGCCCATGGCCGTCAACATTCTGTCGAGGTGGTAGAGGTATTCGTCGAGGTCCTCCAGCAACAACCACTTGCCCTTCAAGGGTGGCATGTAAGGCGTCCCGAGCATGGCATAAAGCACTGAAAGATTGCCTCCCACCACGCGCATGGCCCCTTGCTCAAGCGAACGCACGCCCGTGTTGAGAAGCGTCCGGAGGGCATCGGCGTCTCGTGCATCGGTTTGGGCCATCGTGCCCATCACTGGGCCATGGATCGAGGCAACACCGAGGTTGGAAGCCCAACCGTGCAAGGCTGTGACGTCGGAAAACCCCAACAGCCATGTGGGGTCGGATTGAAAAGCCTTGGCCTCCAGAGCAGGCAACAATCGGGTGCATCCGTAGCCTCCACGCAGGGCCCATACAGCACGGATGGAAGGGTCTCGAAAGGCGGCATTGAGGGCCTCTGCACGTTGTTCATCTGAGCCCCCCCATTGGTGGTGCCGCATGGTTGTGGAGGGATGGACCACGGGCGTCAATCCCCAATCCTCGAGCAGGGACATGCCCTTGTCAAGCAGAGCCTTCGAGGCAAAACGGGCCGGGGCCACCAAGGCCACCCGCGACCCTCGTGAGAGCGCAGGGGGGGTGAGCAACGGCAATTCCATGGATTCAGTCGATCACAGGACTTTGCCCTTTTGGGGTCTCAAGGCTGCCTCTGCCGCCGTTCGCACGCCTCGGGCAAACTCATGTTCTTGTTGTCCCCAGATTTTCTTTTGGAAGAACGCTTCCAGGATGTCGCGCTTTTCTTCCGCGCTCTGAAGCGGGAGGTCCTCCTTGCTGTCTGCGGTGATGGTCACCTTCTCTGTTGCTGTTGCACTCATGTCGCAGGTATAAGTCAGGTACAGGTCATTGCCTGCTCCCCAAAGAAAGGAGCCTTGAAAGTCCAACGGAAAGGAACCCCATGGCAGTTCTTCACAATGTCTCTCGCCGGAATCATTGAAAAGTCACAAATGGCAACGTGTCCTTTGGACGTGGCTTGGGCCTCGAAAAATGGCGCATCCAACTACCTTTGTCTCCATGCCAAAGCACGCCCCGACTCGGAGGATGATCACCTCTGCGCTTCCGTACGCCAACGGGCCCATCCACCTTGGGCATGTCGCAGGCGCGTACTTGCCTGCCGACATCTACGTTCGGCACCTGCGCAGTGCGGGGGAAGAAGTGCTTTGGATTTGTGGGAGCGATGAACACGGTGCGGCCATCACGCTCCGTGCAAAAAAAGAAGGCACGACCCCTCGAGAAATCGTGGACACCTACCATGTGGAGATGCAGAAAGCCTTCGAGGGACTGGACATCAGCTTCGACCACTACAGCCGAACCTCCTCTCCCAAGCATCATCAAGTGGCCCAGGACTTCTTCCTCACTTTGCTTGACAAAGGAGCCTTTGAAGTCAAAACCGACGAGCAATTCTTCGACGAAGAGGCCCAACAGTTTTTGGCCGACCGATACATCCAAGGCACCTGTCCATCCTGCGGCCACGACGGGGCGTATGGGGACCAGTGCGAAAAATGTGGCAAAACATTGAGTCCCGCCGAGCTCATCGAACCCCGTTCCACCTTGAGCGGCTCCACGCCCGTGCTCAAGCCCACTACGCTTTGGTACCTCCCCATGGGGCGCCACGAGGATTGGCTCCGCGACTACATCGTCAAGGGCACGTTGGACGGCCAGCCGCATCACAACCCGAAGGATTGGAAGGCCCACGTGTTGGGACAGTGCCGCTCTTGGATCGACGGAGGCCTGGAAAGCCGCGCCATGACACGTGACCTTGATTGGGGGATACCTGTGCCAGTGGCAGGTGCGGATGGGAAGGTCTTGTACGTTTGGCTGGATGCCCCCATTGGGTACATCACCTCCACCATGGAATGGTGCGAACAAAATGGCCAAGACTGGCGAGACTGGTGGCAGGACCCCTCTGCGGACCTCCTCCATTTCATTGGCAAGGACAACATCGTTTTCCACTGCATCATCTTCCCCATCCTGCTCAAGGAGCACGGAGGCTACAACCTCCCTACCAACGTGCCCGCCAACGAGTTCATGAACCTCGAAGGTGACAAGATCAGCACGTCTCGGAACTGGGCGGTCTGGGTGACGGACTACCTCGAGGACTTCCCCGAGGGCAGCGACGCCATGCGCTACGTCCTCACGGCCATCATGCCGGAACAAAAGGACAGCGAATTCACTTGGAGCGACTTTCGAGACAAGGTCAACAACGAGTTGGCGGACGTTCTGGGCAACTTCGTGAACCGCGTGTTGGTGCTCACCCGCAAGTACTACGATGGCGCCGTCCCTGCGACGCCATCAGAGGAGGCGCTCGACGCCACCGACCGCGCCCTACTCGAGACGCTCGCGGCAGCCCCGGCCAAAGTCGGCGACCTCATTGCCCGCCACCGCTACAAGGAAGCGCAACTCGAGGCCATGAACGTGGCGCGCCTCGGCAACAAATACCTGACGGAGCAGGAGCCTTGGAAGCTTCAAAAGACCAACCCCGTCCGCACCGCCACGATCATGCACTTAACGTGTCAGGTGGTGGGCAACTGCGCGGTGCTTCTTGAACCCTTCTTGCCACAAACGGCCGCGAAAATCGCTGCATCGTTTGGCGTGCCGAACGCCCGTTGGAAGGATGCCTCCACCCAAGTCGTTTCCCCCGGCACGGTCCTTGGCGACCTGCCCATCCTCTTTGCAAAAATCGACGACGACACCGTCGCCTCCATGGTCGCCAAACTCGGCCAGAAGGGCGATGCCTCGTCGGATGCCTCTGAACCTTCAACCCGCACCATCATGCCCGCCAAAGACGAAATCACCTTCGAAGATTTCACCAAACTCGACCTTCGCGTCGGCACCGTTCTCGAGTGCGAAAAGGTCCCTAAGGCCGACAAGCTCCTCAAGCTCGTGGTGGATACAGGACTGGACACGAGAACGGTCGTCAGCGGCATCGCCGAGCACTTCGCCCCCCAAGACGTCGTGGGACGTCAGGTCACCCTGCTCATCAACCTCGCCCCGCGAAAGCTCCGCGGCATCGAGAGCCAAGGCATGGTCCTCATGGCCGGCACCGACGACGGTGGCCTGCGCTTCGTCACCCCCGAAGAAGGGGCAGCGGCAGGCAACGTTGTGAGCTAAGCACAGAGAACAAGCGCCAAAGAACCTTGTTGTTGTGGCCATGAGCATTCTGCAACTTGCCCAAAAGCGCCACAGCCCCCGCGCCTTCAATGGAACCCCACTGGCATGGGAGGACCTTGCCAATGGCTTTGAAACTGCACGGCTTTCAAGCTCCTCCTACAACAACCAGCCTTGGCGTTTTGTAGTGGCCTTGCGCGGCGAAGCCGGCTTCAACGCCCTGTTGGCCACGGCCAATCCTTCGAACCGCACGTGGATGAAGGACGCCGGTGCCATCGTGGGGGTGATGTCCAGCAAGATCCTTCAAAAGACAGGCGAAAAAGACCACGCCGCCATGCTCGGAGTGGGCATGGCAGTGGGCGCCATGGAATTGGCCTTCGTGGAATCTGGATTGGCCAGCATGCAAGCAGGTGGGTTCGACCGCAAAGCATTCGTCGAGCTTCTGCAACTCCCAGACCACATTTCGCCCCTTTCTTTGCTCGCCGTAGGAAGACTTCCCGACGGTCAAGGGCACACCGTCAAGGACCGAATGGCCATGGAGGACATCGCCTTCAAGGTTGGGGACAAGATCAGGTGACGGACTTCAACGCAAGATGACCAACTGGCCCTGGAGGCGCAGCGCAGCATGCTCCAAGCCAGCCACAGACAGCACGTATTGCCCCGAAGCCAAATCCTGAACGTCGATCGTTTGGGTGGTGGAGTGCAGGTCCCATGATTGAGCAAGACGCCCATCCAAAGATGTGGCCTGCAGTTGGGTGCCGGCCATCTTTCCCTCCATCGCCGCTGGAAAGACCACTGTGGCGGAAGAGTTCGCTGGCGATGGGAAGGCCTCGAATGCCATGGGTGCGAGACGCTCCATCACCGCATCCACGGGGGCATATTGGCAGCCATCGGTGTTGAAAGAAAGGGGATCGTAATTCAATGCCTCCGGGTCATTGCAGGCCGTCAAAATTGGGAGTGCCTGGCGGAATTCATTGTTGTTGTCGAAGCCGAGGAACAACTGGACTTGGATTTGTCCAGAAATCTCGCCAGCAGTGGTCAGCTGAGCGACCAAAATGCGCATCTCTTCTCCGGAGAATGCCTCCTCTTGGGCGGGTGTTGGAATCACAAACCAGGCGTTGCCGACGGCGGACTCAACAGCCACATTTTGGCCGTTTTCAAAAATATCAAAGGCGTTGTATTCGGGATCGGCCAACTCGATGACATCCGCTGCAGCGGTGTTGTCTTCCGCCCCAATGGTCAACCAACTGTCGAAGGCAAATTCTGGGAAGGCTTCAAAAAAGGCCGGATTGACGTCCGTTGCCAAAGACGTTGTGGCAAGTGAATGTTGGAACCATGCAGGCTCCGACGTACTAGAGAGGTAAAGCGGGTTCGCATCATCCCCAGAGCAGCTGACCAAAAAGTCATTTTCCCCCAACGTGTAGAGGTAGAGTCGGTACGTGGTCATTCCTGCCAATTCTCCCTCAGTGTGCTCGACCAAAGGGACCAGACCCAGCCAAGGCTGGTCCTGCGCCTGCGCACTCTCAGAAAAGAGGGCCGTCAGAACAAACATCAAACAAGAAGCAGAGGCAAGAAGGAGGCGTTTCATGAGAGGTTGTTTTGGGGGAAGTTAGGGACAAAGCCAAGCCCCACCGAACGGCAGGGCTTTGGGTTTCAATTCCGGGGGTCGAGCGCTTCATTCCCAGCGGCCATCCCCATGAAGATGCTCTGCAATTTGCACCGTGTTGGTCGCCGCTCCTTTGCGGAGGTTGTCTGAAACGATCCAAAGGTGCAATCCCCTTGGATGGTCCAAGTCCCGCCGAAGGCGTCCCACAAAAACCTCGTCCTTGCCCTGCGCATTCAATGGCATGGGGTACTTTTCTAAATGCGGCTCGTCCTCCAACACCACCCCCGGAAATTCTCCAAGTGCCTTTCGCACCTCCGAAAGCTCAAAATCATGGCCAAGTTCCAAGAAGACCGACTCGCTGTGGCCTCCCATCACAGGGACGCGCACAGCGGTGCATGACAATTGAATGGTGTCATCACCCATGATTTTCTTGGTCTCGTGGTGCACCTTCATTTCTTCTCGGGTGTAACCATTGTCCTGGAAATCATCGCAATGCGGCAGGCAATTGTTGTGGATGGGATGGGGGTACACACGTTGGGCCTCCAGTCCCTGTCGCTCCCCCTCGAGTTGGGCCACCGCCGCTTGTCCGGTCCCCGTCACGCTTTGGTACGTGTTGACCACCCCCCTTTTGATGGTCCATTGATCATGAATGGGCTTCAAACACATGACCAGTTGCATGGTCGTGCAATTGGGGTTGGCAATGATCATGTCCTTGCCATTCAGGGTGCCACCATTCACCTCGGGCACCACCAATTTGTGGTTCTCTGACATCCTCCATGCGCTGCTGTTGTCCACCACCGTGATTCCTGCCTCAGCAAACCTTGGGGCCCACTCCAAACTCACCGATCCACCGGCTGAAAACAATGCAACATTTGGCCTCGCAGCCAAGGCGTCTTCCATCGACATCACTGGAATTTCCTTGCCATGAAAGGTCACGGTGCGTCCCATGGATTTGGCCGAAGCCACAGGGAGCAACTCCCCCACGGGGAAGCTGCGTTGTTCGAGAACCTTCAGCATGGTTTGTCCCACCATGCCCGTGGCTCCCACCACAGCGACCTTGAGATTGGAAGAGGAAATGTTCATGGACGTTCACTTTGCCAACGCGGGCCATGAGTGGACCTGCGGCTTGGCGGCTTGAGGTCAAAAATACGAGGTTTGTCGACGATGAAACACACCCTTTTTTGGGGATGTTGTGCGGTGGTGGCGACGGAACTTTCAGCCCAAACGATGAACTTGGATTCACTTGAAGTGGCCCAAGTCATATGGTGGGGAGATTTGGACCATTGGACATTGACCCCAGCATCCCCCTCTGCCCGCCATCCCTTTCCTTCATGGACCCTGAACGCCAGCGCACCTGGTCCCCATGTACTCTGGGGCTGTCCTGTGACGCCTTGGCCCACAGACATGGAGCTTGATTTCGTGTGGGAGCAACGGCTGCAAGGCTCGGATGCCAACCGTAGCACCATCCATTGGGCACATGCTCCAGACAATGACCCCTCCGAGGCCGCCAAGCTTTTGGTGGAATCCCAGCTGGCAGGATGGCTCGATGACACGGGTTGGATGTCCGTAGGCCAAACCGGCAGCCAGGACCCCCTGAAGCTTGGTGCCCCGCAAATGACTTCTTGGGAGGCACCTCCGACCTGTCATCAATGGGGGCAGCCTTTCCAGCTTGAAGGCCAACTGACCTTTTCCGATTCAGGACAATGGACCGCAGAGTTGAGCGACCGTGACGGACGCTCCTCTGCCTTGGTCGACACCGCCTTGACGGTGCATGGAGAAAGTCGCATTTGCTTGGGCGTCCAAGTGAATCGCACCTCGAGCCATGACAACGATTGGCGCTTTGGGTGGTCTCCATCTGAACCTGTGGAACATGAGGGGTCCAACGAACCAAGAGTGACGACGCTCACCCTCGTTGAACCCGATATTGTGGAGGCATTTTGGGACGACGATGTGAGCGGCAACATGGCGCATGCCACATGGAATGCTCCCAGTCAAGATTCTCCCCAACCCACATGGGCCGACATGGATCTGACCCAGCCTGGCACACAGGTACCACTCATTGACCTTCCCACCATCTGCGACAACATGACCCGATGGGCATTGCCTGCTGAAGTCCCCATGGGCTCCTTTTCTAGCTTGAACCTGGGTTCGGAGACCTACAACGTATGGCGGGATGGCGCTTCGAAATTGACTGGGCAGGACCTGGCCTTCACTGAAATCATGGCCGATCCTACCCCAGCGCTGCACGCACCAGAAACCCACTACCTAGAAGTATTGAACGTTTCTCCCTGGGCATTTGATCCCACCCGACTTTTCCTCGAGGACCAAGGCGAATGGCACGGCCTCTTGGTCGCAGAAAGCCCAAACAACACCCTGGTTTTGCCGGGGCAACATTGGCTGATTGTGCAAGACCTCGACCCTTGGACCGATAGCCTCGCATCGTCTGCCATCGTGGTCAAGGCTTCAGGATGGTCAGGGCTCCGAGACGATGGTGAAACGGTCCAATTGCGCAGCGCGGATGGCCTGGTGCTCGAAACGTTGAGCTACGATGAGGCCTGGTGGACAGCCCAAGACGGCATCAGCCTGTCGAGCCGCTGGCCCATAGCATGCGACCACCCCTCGGTTTGGCAACCAGACCCCGAAGGTGCATCCCCGGGAAGGGCTCCCATGTTCAACCTTACGCTGCCCTCGCAAAACCGCCATACAACCATCCGCTTGCATCCCTCGGGGAAGCTCGAGGTATCTCCAGTGGAGCCATGGGATTCAAGGTTGCCGCCCATGCTTTCTTGTGAGGGTTCCGAGGGGGTGCAATGGGCCCAAATGGAGCTTTTGAACCCCATGGAAAATGAACAATGGTGGAGATCGGATATCGATTTGGAAGCCCATGGTCATTTTCGACTGCAGTTGGACTCCATTCCCCTTTGCCTGCACCGCGACCAATGGGGAAACCTCGATTCCGTCTGGCAGGCGCGACGCCCCCCTCGACCCGGGGACATCCGTCTGTCGGAGATTCTTCCCAAACATCACCCTGTTGCAGACGCCGAATTTGTAGAATGGGTCAACGCCAGCCTAGATACTTTGTCTTGGGCCAATGGGGAATGGGCGCCCGGGCAATGCTTGGTCCAGGCCACTGCATCCTTCCAACAATTTGCAAATGGGTGGGGGGCGACATCGGAGGCCTCCGGAGCGACAGCATTGTGGGAAATCGTGGACGATTTGGGACTTACCAATGCCTCAGGTTCAGCCACACTGGTTGGCAATTGGGGAGAAGATTTGGCCCATGTTCAATACCATGAATGTGGATTCTCTAACCCCACAGATTTGGAAAATGGACGAAGCATGGTGCTTTCTGGAACGGTCCTCCAAGACGATTCCATCGCGGTCTCTTCAGGGACAAATGCTTGGTCCTCATCTTCTTCTGAATGGGGAATGTCGCCTGGTTGGTTGGAAGAATCTCTTCCTGAGATTCAGCCAATGGGCCCCTTGACCAACCCTCAATTTGGTGTGTGGGAGGAACACTGGGCGATGACGGTTCCACGAGGTTGGGCCTTGGATTTGTGGAAAGCTGAAAACTGGGAGCCAGAAACGTCGTGGGACTTGGTTTGGCTCCAAGGCACTTTGATGGCGCGAAGCGCCATCACCGTTGCCAACGGACCTCACCCCCCCCAGCATGCCAGCAAAGTCCGTCTTTCGTTTCCCGAGGACATGGACGAGGCCTTGTTCAACCCCAATGCCAGTTCCTCTGCGCAGTGGAATGAATGCCTCTTTGAACCCCTGCCAAGCCAAGCCCCTTTTCTCGAAATCAAGGCCTTTGGGGGAGACGTGGTGTCAACGGATTGGCATTGGAGTTCCTCCGCAGATGCCCAAGCTGGGGATTTCGACCCCATCGGTGAGGTCGGTTGGTGGGTCCCCATCGACTCCCTTCTTTGTTTGGCAACGTGTCCGGGGAGGGTGAAGGATGGAGGCGGTCTATGTGTTCCTGCCCATCTGCCCAGCCTTCATGGAGATCGCACCCTCTCCTTGTTCGTTCCTCAACAAGACTTGATCCGGGCCCAAATTTCAAAGGACATGCACAGTCCGTGGGTGATGTCCACAGAAGGCGTGTCGTTGATGCGGGTGCCCCACTCGTCCCATTGGACGAGTAGCCCTTCCCATATGCAGGCCTCGCCTGGAAAGCCCAACCATGATGGGGTAAATTTCATGTCGACCCACAACAAAAGGCTCGAGTGCAGGCCTCGCACCCTGCAGCCTGGGGGCGTTCATGGGTGGGACGCCACGACCATCACTTGGACGCCCCCATCACTCGAGGATTCATTCCACATCGAGTGCCGCATTCTGTCTCTTGGGAGGCCTGATTGCGTACAATCACAGCATGTCGATTTCTGGAAGGGTCCTTGGTCGTGGTCGTGGCGGGGTGAGCAAAGCAATGAATCGCCCGCAGGACCGGGCACCTATGTGGTGGTGGTCCAATGGGAAAGCACGGAGGGACGCCGGGGCGTGGACAAATGTCTGGTGGCGGTTGGGCCTCCATAGCGGGAAATGCCCGACATTCGAAGGATGTTGGAAGGTCTCCCTTTCGAGCCTTGGGGCTCTCCTGAAATTCGTCCTCTTGCCCTGGGAGTCTTCACCTTGTTGGGGGTTTGGGCGTTGCAAGCTGGGTTTGAAAGAGAAGCAACACGCTGGAAATGGTCTTGGCAAAACCCGCGGAAGCTTACCCTTCGAAATGCCGCAGAAACGCCGCGTACGTTGGGGGTGCTTTTGAGCCATGTCGTTGCAAGCACAGGCTTGGCTTCAGGGCTTACCTGGCTTCCGGTAGGATGGGACACGCAAAGAATGCTGGCTTATGCCGCCCTTTGGATGGTGGGGGGGCAGGCGATGAAGTGGGGGGGGGCACGTTTGGCTTTTGACGATCGGGACTTGGCGAGCACCATGTCTGAAATGAACCGCCATGGGAACACTTGGACGGCACTTGCTTTGGGAACCTGGAGCGTCATCGCCGCCATCCAACCCACCCTTTCGCATGGATCTTGGTCCGAATGGATCGCTTCAGGCATCTTCATTCTTGCCATGACCGTCCAAGCCATTAGGACCTCCACATTGCTTCCAAAAGCTGGGAGAAACCGCCTTTTTGGAATCTTGTATCTTTGCATCCTCGAATGGGGGTGGGTGGCTCTTTGGTCAACTTGGAGCATTGCCCCCCTCCTGAAAGGACACTGAACTGCACCAACCATGGCCCAAAAGATCAAAACCATCCTGATCTCACAGCCCAAGCCATCCACAGAGAAGTCCCCGTACTTCGACTTGGCTGAGAGGCAGAAAATCACGATTGACTTCCGCCCCTTCATTCACGTGGAAGGCATGGAAGCGCAAGATTTTAGGCAACAGCGGGTCGATCTCGCTGAGCACACGGCGGTCATTTTGACAAGCCGTTTGGCAGTGGACCACTACTTCAGAATGGCGAAAGAACTTCGGTTCGAAGTGCCTGATTCCATGAAGTACTTCTGCATCTCCGAGAGCACAGCGTACTACCTGCAGAAATACGTCCAGTACAGGAAACGAAAGATTTTTCATGGAACCATCAAGTTCGACGAGCTTCTTGTGTTGATGAAAAAGCACAAGGGCGAAAAGTTCTTGTTGCCTTGCTCGGATCTTTTGAAGGACAGCATTCCGAATGCCTTGGATACCGCAGGCTTCGACTACTCGAGGGCCGTGATGTACCGAACGGTATGCTCCGACTTGAGCGATTTGAGCGATGTCAAATACGACATCCTCGTGTTCTTTAGCCCCAGTGGCATTGAATCGCTGTTCAAGAATTTCCCCGACTTTGAGCAAGGGCAAACACGCATCGCGGTGTTTGGACCGACCACCGCCAAGGCAGCCGAAAAAGCCGGGTTGCGCATCGACATCCATGCACCGACCGCGAAAGCGCCGTCCATGTCCATGGCCATCGATCAATACATCAAAAGCTGAGTGCACACGCTCTCCAAGCGTGAGCGGCTCAAGTCGAAGTCTTTGATGGACCTCACGTTCAAGGAGGGCGTCAAAATCAAAGCATTCCCTGTTTTCGCGCGGGCCACTCCAGCAGAACTGTCCCACGATGTTCCTTTTCAAGCGGCCTTTTCTGTGGGAAAGCGGCGCTTTCGTCGCGCTGTGGACCGCAACCGCATCAAGCGCCTGTTGCGAGAGGCATGGCGTGTCGAAAAGTCGGAACTCGCCAAAAATTGGAAACCGGGGGCTACGCAATGGGCCGTCGTGTTCATCTTTGTGGGAAAGGACATCCCTTCGTTCTCCGAATGCCAACTGCTTTTGCGACGACTTTCTCTGAAGCTGTCACAGGCCATGAACGAGCTTGAAGGCAGCGCCTGAACCCACCTAACACCTGACCCATGCGTCGAATTTTGTTTTGGATGGCCCTGCCCTTGGGAATGGTCATGATGACGGCTGCGGCCCTTTCCAAAGACGATTACTTCGAGATGTCAAAGCAGCTCGAAATCATGCAATCGGCCTTCCGAGAACTCAACCTGTTTTACGTCGATGAACTCGCGCCAGGGGAACTCATGGAAACTGGTATCAAAGCGATGTTGGCCGACCTCGACCCCTACACACGCTACTTCCCGGAGTCACGCATGGAGGACGCGCGGTTCATGCAAACGGGAGAATACGGTGGCGTGGGGGCAAGCATCGAACGCAGGGCAGGACAAACGGTCATTGTCAACCTCTTGGAGGGAGAGCCAGCAGACGAAGCTGGGATCCGACTTGGAGATGTCCTTGTCGAAGTCGACGGACGGGACGTCCGTGAATTGGGGACCGAGCAGATCGGCGACCTTCTTCAAGGGGCCACCGGCACAGATGTATCCGTGGGGATGAGGCGGCCGGGACAGGCAGCACCACTTGCGTTCGATTTGACCAGAAGAAAGGTCAAAGTGCCAGACGTTCCCTACCAAGGCATGATTTCAGACCGCACCGGTTACTTGGCCCTGAATTCCTTCACCAAAACCGCCCATGCCAACGTGCGCAAGGCCTTGCTGAACCTGACGGACTCTCTTGGGGCAAAAAACGTTGTCATCGACCTGAGAGGCAACGGTGGAGGGTTGCTGAGGGAAGCCATCGCGATCGTGAATTTGTTTGTGGGAAAAGGGCAAGAGGTGGTGAGCACCAAAGGAAAGCGACCAGATTGGAACAAATCTTACAAGACGCGCGGAAGTGCGCTTCGGCCCAACCTGCCCTTGGCCATTCTGGTGGATGGCAAGTCCGCCTCGGCCTCTGAAATTGTGGCTGGTACACTTCAGGATTTGGACCGTGCCGTGGTAGTGGGGGAAGAGTCGTTTGGCAAGGGCCTGGTGCAACAGACTAAAAAACTCGCCTATGGCACCCGCATGAAGGTGACAGTCGCCAAGTACTACACCCCAAGTGGGCGTTGTGTGCAACGGTTGGACTACAGCCACCGTGACGGAGAAGGCGATGTCCATGCCATGGCTGATTCTGCCTTGAAGACCTTTGCCACCCGCAATGGAAGAGAGGTGTTGGAAGGTCGAGGGGTCCTGCCCGACGTTGAGGTTCCTGCCCTAGAACTCTCCTACGTTTTGGATGGATTGCTGGAACAGCACGTTCTGTTTGATTTCGCAGTTCAAAAACGCGACGCACTCGTCGCACCTGACAGCGCCTCAAAATTTGGCTTGACCGACGAGGTGTGGCGTGAGTTTGTGGAGTACGTATCGTCCTTGGAAGACATCCCCTACGCCTCAAGCACCTTCAAAGCCTTTGCTGCGTTGGAAGAAACGGCGCAAAAGGAACGCTTGGCCCAAGACAATGTCAAAGCCCTTGACCTCCTGAAGGAAGGGCTCCAGGCCAACATCGCAGCGGATCTCTCGCGTTACGAAGCCTCCATTCGAAAGGCCCTCGAGCAAGAGTTGGTGATTCATCTTTACAATGCATCTGGGCGCTACCAACACGGGCTGATGGTCGATCCTGTCTCCCTCCGAGCCGTCGCTTTGCTCGAATCCGATGAGGCCACACGTATCCTTGAAGGCCCGCTGAATCCGTGATGGATTGGCCTCGAATCTTTCGAGGGAGTTCATTGGGTTGGGCCCTGCTCATATGGGGCACACCTTGGTCCCATGCGGCAATGTCGATTGGCGTGGCTTGGACCGGGGTTGTGGCCATCAAAACATGCATCCGTCAGCCCTCCAAGAGGCACCTGCCTCGTCCCCTGATATGGCTGGGGCTCCTGTTGTTGTGGCTCACGGCGAGCTTGGCATGGACCGAAGACATGACATGGGGGTTGCGGATATTGGGCCTGCAATGGCCCCTGTGGGTGCTCTTGGCCGCCTGGCATGTAATGCCTTTGGGCACAGATGACGGCCAAACCGCCCGTCGGTGGGTCATGGGCAGCGCGATGCTGGCGATGGCTGGAGCATTGGCATGGGGCAGCATCCAATGGCTTCAGGGGCAACCATTGGAGGGGCGAGGGTGGTCGCCATGGATGTCGCACATCCGTCTTTCGCTTCTTGCTGCGCTGGCCATGGGCTGGAATGCCAAGGAGAGCTCGGGCAAAGCACTCGGCCTTTTTGCCCTGATTTGGGGAGGATTTACGCTGGCCACAGGATCCCTGACCAGTGTCCTTTTGGTGCCTCTGACCATTGGTTGGGTGTTGCTTCAACGGGTGGCCCCACACCATCGGCCCATCCTGCTGTCCATTGGCCTTGTGGGGACGTTGGTGGTGGCGGTGGGCATGGGCAATTGGCTTCGGCCCGTGCCCCTCCCACAAGAGGCTTTCCCGTCCCACACCGAATGGGGCAACGCCTTTGTCCATCGCCCCGACCGCGTGCTCTCTGAAGGAGGTCATCGCCTACATATTTTGATGTGCCAGCAAGAGTGGGAGGAGGCTTGGAGCCAAGTCAGCCAGAAACCGCTCGATGAACAGAATGACGCCGGCTATACCATTCGGCCAAGGTTGTGGCGGTATTTGACCTCCAAAGGATGGCCCAAAGACGGAGAACACATCGTTCAATTGCGCCCAAGCGAAGTGAAGGCCATCGAACAAGGGGCCACCAACGTACAACCACGCAGTGGGCTGGCCCAAAGGCTGCATGCCTTCCGCTGGGAATATGAAACGTGGAAGGACGGAGGCAATCCCTCAGGACACAGTCTGTTTCAGCGTTTCGAGCATTGGAGGGCAGGGTGGCATGGCTGGAACGAATCCCTTCTATGGGGCCATGGCATTGGGGATGCCGAAGCGGCGATCCAACGCAGTTACTTGGCACTTGAAACCCCACTGTCAGAAACGTTTCGCCACCGCCCGCACATGCAGTACCTCACCTTGGGGATGACTGGAGGCTGCATGGCACTAGCGTTGTGGCTTGCCTTCGCCTCGAGTTGGTTGTGGCGCTTCAGGCGTCATGCGGTGGCCCAATGGGCGTGGCTATTGGTATCCCTCAGTTTTCTCTTTGAGGACACCCTAGAGACCCAAGCGGGCGTCGCCCTCGTGGGGTTGGCTTTCGCCCTCGGCAGTCGCTCTTTCTCATCAGGAGCGCGTCACTCCGGCAACAGGAACTGACGCATCGCGTCCAGGACCTCCTGCTCCTCAATCTGAAGCCCACCCTCCCCATCCAATGCCGATGTGGCCAAAATGCGGGCCTTGCCCAACGGCGCCCAGCGCGCCGCCCAAAAAGGTGCCTCGTCTCTGTAGAGGCCCACAACTGGTGTGCCCAACGCCGAGGCCATGTGCAAAGGGCCTGTGCTGGAGGCCACCACCACATCTGCATGGCCAAGTTCAGCCAGGAGCTCAGAAAGGTTCCATTTGCCGACCGCATCGACCAAGCTCGAGGACAAGGGCAAGCTGGCAAGCCAGTCTTCCAATGGAGGACGTTCACTCAACGTTCCTGTGACCACCACTCGCCAGCCGTCTGCCAAAAGCAATGTGGTGAGTGCCTGGAACCGAGACACGGACCATCCGTTGGCAGACCCATGGTTCCCCGGATGCAACAAGGCTGTGGGCGCCTCAGTGCCTTCTTGCCGGCGTGGGACAGGAGATGACCAACCCACCAAAGACGGCCAATCGCTCGGTTCAGGGAAGCGCCAGGCTGCAGGAACGGCGAGTCCATGGAGCAGCCTCAATCCCTGCAGCGTCTCATGCACGGGACGCCATCTGCGGCTGTGCCACATTCGGACATTGGCATGCCAAAGCCCCGACCACCTGCGCCCTGTGGCCACGCGGACTGGAACGCCGCATTTTGCAGCAGCGGCCATCAATGACGGCTCTGGAAAAGCGAACACAACCGCATCCAGGTTTCGCAGCCAGGACAGGGAGGTCTCGTCGTTTTCCGGAGACCATGTTTGGACTTCGTCTACGTATTGAGACATGCCTGCCAACTCGCTCGCATAGGGCCGACACACCCACACGACTTCGATGTCGGGTTGATGCCATTTCAAGGCCCCGGCCAAGGGCAGAGTCAAAACATTGTCCCCCAAGCCATCGGTGCGTACCACAGCCACACGCTTCCATGGCCTGCCTCGATGCAAGGCCGACACTTGCCGCCATTTCCAAAAAGCGGCCAAAGCACTCCATCGAGCAATGTCCCATCCAGTGCGTCCATCCCTCCATCCAGATTGGGCCAAAAACTGCTTCGTCCACTGGAACGTCGCCCGAGCCCAAGGTTTGATCCAAGAGCTCGTTGACCCCTTGAGCACGGCATCTTTGGCCCCAAGCATTGAAAATTGTGCCAGCTGCCTCCAATGGTCGGGACGACGGGCATAACTGAAGTGCAGCAAATCCGAAGTCATTGGCACCACCCGTCCACCATCGTTGGGGAGCCACTCCTCATGGAGCACAACCCCTGGAGCAGAGGTTCGCCATGCCCCAGTCCCTTTTCTCCAAAGTCTGATTTTTCGATCGGGGTACCAGCCGCTGTGGTGCACCCATTGTCCGCAGTAGGACGTTTTCCGTGGCATGGACCAAGCCACCTCATGTTCCTTCAATGTCGACATGCCTTCCTTCCACTGCTGGATTTCCATTTGCAGCTCTGTCCCTAAGGCTTCGTCGGCATCAAGGCTCAGGACGAAAGGATGGGACCCCTGTTGGGCGGCCCAGTTTTTTTGGTCTGCATAAGAAGTGAAGGGACGGGAGAGAACCCTGGCTCCACTGGACAAAGCCAAATCCTGGGTGCCGTCGGTGGAACCCGAATCCACCACCACAACTTCATCCACAAGGCCCACAAGGGAAGCCAAGCACCTTGGAAGGTTCTTGGCTTCATTGTGGGCGATGATGACTGCACTCAGCACATTGGCGAAGGTAGTCGGGAACGGGGGTTTTTGTGGAAAACCTCTCGACCTGCTCGAAGGGGTGATGGCGTAATTTTGAGTCTATGAACGTGTTGCTAATCGGCTCAGGAGGTAGAGAACATGCCATCGCATGGAAATTGCTGCAGAGTTCCTTCCTTACCCAATTGTTTGTCGCACCAGGCAATGCGGGGACAGCGGAGTTGGCCACCAACGTCAAGGTGGATGTCAACAACCACAACGCGGTCAGCCGCGCCATCAAAAAACACGACATTGGTCTTGTGGTGGTCGGGCCTGAAGCGCCTTTGGTAAATGGGTTGGTAGACCACTTGCAAGATTGCGGGAAGCACCCAGAATTGGTGGTCGTTGGGCCTCGGGCAGCAGGCGCCCAACTTGAAGGCAGCAAATCCTTCGCAAAGGAGTTCATGAAGCGCCACAACATCCCAACAGCGGCTTACGGGGCATTCGACGGGGACCAGGCAGAAGAAGCCGTGGCTTTCCTGTCCAAAATGAAAGCCCCTTACGTGCTGAAGGCCGATGGTCTTGCCGCCGGGAAAGGCGTCATCATCACTGAAGACATCTCAGAAGCCGAGTCCGTGGTGAGGGACATGTTGTCTGGTTCTTCCTTTGGCGATGCCGGAAGGCGTGTGGTCATTGAGCAATTCATGGATGGCATCGAGTGCAGCATGTTCGTCGTGACCGATGGCAAGGCCTATCACCTTTTGCCATCCGCCAAGGACTACAAGCGCATGGGCGAAGGAGACACTGGCCCCAATACGGGCGGCATGGGGGCAGTCAGCCCGGTGCCTTTTATGGATGCTGAGTTTCACGAAAAGGCGATCAACCAAATCATCATCCCCACGGTCAAAGGCCTTGCCGCGGACGGCATCCCTTACAATGGGTTCATTTTCTTTGGCTTGATGAAAGTGGGAGGCGACCCCTACGTGGTGGAGTACAATTGCCGTTTGGGCGATCCTGAAACCGAAGTGATCGTGCCCCGCATCCAGTCGGATTTGCTGCATTTGTTCGAGAACATGGGGGCGGGGTTGCTGAGTGAATACCACCTGCAAATCGACCCCAAGACCTGTTCCACGGTGGTGCTGGTGTCAGAAGGCTATCCGGGAAAATATGCCAAAGGCAAGTCCATCACTGTTCCCGAACGAATGGAAAAGGACACCCTGCTCTTCCACAGTGGCACCGGCACTTCAAGAGGAAATACAGTGACTTCAGGGGGTCGTGTGTTGGCGTGTTCTGCCTTGGCAGCGACACCAGAGAATGCACTCAAAAAGAGCTATGCTTTGGCCGACGCTGTGTCTTTTGCAGGCAAAGCTTACCGCAAGGACATCGGCCAAGACATCCTCTAATCGGCTTCCCTCACATCAAAGTCCCGTCCTTCTCGGCACGGGCATTGTACTTGGACTGAAGGCGAAGCCAAAAGACGAGGCCCGCTCCCCCCAAGGCAATCACTCCCCAGTTCGCTCCGTCGCTGATGGGAAGCAATACCGTCTGAAAGGTCCATTCGATGAATTTGGCCACAGGGGTGATGATGTCTTGTGTGTTCATGGCGTTGGTTTGCGCCTCAAAAATACGCAAGGCCCCGAGAAATGAAACCTTCAGCGACATGAGTGCGTAAGGAGAAGCCAAACCCTATCAGCACGTTTGCCATGAGAGCGATACTTACCCCCATTGTGATGATGTTTTCCCTTGTGATTTGGGGACAAACCTCACAACATCCTTTCCCTGAGTTTTCTCAAGAAACTGTGGGCCAAGCCGTCTTGGCGTGGGAGCAGAATCGTTCTTCTGAACAAGAAGTAGTTTCTGTTGCACCCAGAGCCGCCGTGGAAATGGCCGCGGCCACAAGCCGCGACTTGTCCATTCATTCTGTGAAACGAGGTGCATGGAGTGATGCCACGACATGGGATTGCCAGTGCATTCCTGCAGCAGGCGACATGGTTCAAGTGCATCACGAAATCGGATTGTCCGAAGATGCCAACTGCAACTCCTTGACGGTGACGTCATCCGGCCATCTGTTTGACGTGGCCGATGCCACATTGACGTTGGGCGGTGATTTGGTGGCCCTCGGATCTTTGGCCCTGGATGGGGTTCACTTGACATTCATTGGAGAGGGAATCGACCACACCATGGCCGCGCATGCCACCTTAGCCCGATTGCTGGCCAAACCTGGAACTTCCCTCAGCATTGAGGGAAATGTCGTGGTAACTGAAAGGACCACTGCCGACCATGCCATCATCACTGTGGCCCCTGAGGGCAGCTTGACCCTGGGCAATGGCCCCTTGGGTCGTGCATCAGCGTTGCGTCCAGGCAACGGTGAAATCCTTGGCTTGGTGACCCGCGAAATCATTCTGCCAGCCACAGCAAACCGCGACATGTCCTTTGTGGAGCAGCGCATCGCCCTGGGATTGGAAGGGGTCACTGTGGACCAATTCATCGGAGACATTCCCACTTGGGGTTTTGAGGGGGCTGACTCTTCTGAAGGATTTTCCAATTTGGGATTCTGGGATGTCACCGCCGATTGGAACTACAATCGAGTTCAATCCATTCACGACTCACTCCCAGTCGTTAAAGGTATCTACATCGCCTTGGCTCCTGCGGAATCCTACACATTGGCCTTTGAAGGGACCTTGCCAAGCAAAGAAATCACGTTGGACATTCCTGAAGACCTTTACCCTGCATTGTTTGGGAACGCCCTTAACGCGCCATATAATCTCAATGCGATTGGGGCACAACCCGGAAGCAAAGACATTGACCTCAGCTGCTGGAACATCGAAACGCTGCAGTTCGACACCCATGTGCAGGGCCACTCCACAAATGGCCTCAAAGGAATCTTGAACCCCAATACCACGTGCCAAGTCTTGCCAAACGAGTCGGTGACCTTTGGTTTCTCTTCTGACGATGTCAACCTGACAGAAGGCGGCACCAACTCTATTGCAGATCGTGGTAGCCTTGTTTTCTCTGTCTCCAACCAGTCGGGTTACTCAGACGAGGCTCATTTGCTCTTGACTGACAGCGCATTCACCGACTTTGTGTTTGGAGAAGATGGTCAAAACACTGCCTCCTTGTACAGTGCCTGTGACATCTATTTGTTGGATGAAAACAACAACCGCATGGCAATCAACCAAGTTGATTTTGCCCGTGAAGCCATGCATTCTTATGATCTGATCTTGGCGGCCAACAGTCCAATTGACGAGGAATATGCTGTTGAAGTAAGTTCGGTGAATTGGGCAGAAGGTTGTGTGCAGTTCACAATGGACGGAGAAGCCACAGCGCATCCGCTCGAGGAAGGTCACTTGACCGATGTGACCCTCGACTCTGAAGCCAACAATACCTACGTCATTGGGCAAGTGCACGTCATTCCTGAAGTCCGTGACATTTCCGTTTCCCCGGGATGTGAGGGATTGGGAAGTCCGATAATCGAGGTCATCCCCAATGGAGAGGGACCTTGGGCCGTGGCACTGACAGACGCTTTTGGCAACGCCTACGAAGGAGAAAGTGACAATGGATTGACTTGGGTGTTTGAGGATTTGCCTTCTGGAGAATTCATCTACGAAGTGCAGAATGAAGGATCTTTCGCTTGTGGAGCCCAGGTGGGACAGCAACGCGTGATCCGACCCACAAGGATGGTGTTTTCTCATGACCTTCAGCACGATTGTGGTGAAGGAGGAGCTGCCATGGCCCAAGTCACGGGTGGCTCAGGAAACATCGCATATGCCTGGTCCAACGGCACACTAGGAAACGCCATGGATGGCGTGGAGGGGGGCGACTACGCAGTAGTGGCGACAGATGACTTTGGTTGCCGCGACACCCTCTATGTGACCGTCTTGACTTCTCCCGAAGTCGATGTGATGGCTGTGAATGGAGATTGTGAAGGTTTGAGCCTATCCGCCATCGAGGTCAACAGCGACAATGCGGATGCCAAGTGGAACGTCGAAATCTTCGACGGTTCAGGTGACGTGGTGCGCTCCGCAATGGACAGCTCCACACCCATCTTCTTCGATGGATTGCCAACCGAGGATTACACCATTCAGGCTTTGGTGTTGGGTGAGTATGGTTGCGATGTCCAACGTGATGAGGCATCCATCGTTCAGCCCATCCCCATGACCCTCGAGTTGGAAACGGTCACCCAGTGTGACGATGCCCACCTCGGATCCATTGACGCTGAGGTCTTCGGGGGAGTAAATCCCGCGATTTCAGTTTGGAATGACAACGGAACAGAGGTCAACCCAACTGCATTGTTGGCTGGTCAGTACAACGTCGAGGTGGTCGATGAAGACGGCTGCATCAAAATGGCAGAAGCCATTGTGGCGATGTCTCCGCAAATGGATGTGCAGGTGCTCAACGCCAGCTGCCATGGCCAAGCGGAGATTGGGTTTGTCTTGACGAGTGAAGCTGAAACATCTTGGAACATCTCCGTCCAAGACACACAAGGGACCTTGATGTTCGAAGACGCGGCCTCCAACGGAACGGCGGAAATCTTGGGGTTGGCGCCTGGCAATTACACCTTGTCCACACAGTCCAATGCTGGAGACGGATGCCCCTCCAAAACCACCATTGCTGCGATGGGCGAAGCTTCAGATTTGAACGTGGAAGTGCACACCACTGCCATGGGGTGTGGGGACGAAGCGAGTGGTGAAATTCAATTGACCGTCTCGGGTGGTATCGGTCAGACACAGATCGATTGGAGCCACGGTGACCAGGGGACTTTCTTGGAAGGATTGTCCGGCGGGGAGTATGAAGCTGTATTGATGGACGACAATGGTTGCACAGAGACGGTTCGTGTCCAGCTGGACGAAACCCCCACCGTACGTGCCGACTTTGTAGCTCCGACAGGAGGTTTGACCGACGGACAGGCCGGATCTGGCATGACCTTGAGTTTCACGAACACCTCAGAAGGAAACATCACTGGAAACACATGGTACTTCGGTGACACCGACGAGCCCAACTACGACCACCACGCCGTGCACACTTTTGCTGAGGCCGGGGCGTACGACGTCTTTTTGAATGTTTGGAACGATCAGTGCAGCCATACTGTCCGCCAAACCGTGGTGGTCAGCGCTGGCGACCATCCAACTGAAGAAGACGAATGGAGCGACATGGTGTCGAGCATTGCAGAAGGAAACCTGAGCAAGATTCAAGCCCCCATCACCACCCAAACGGGTTGGATGATGGACCTGGGTGCAGCAGCCGACGGCATGACCATGCATGCCATGGATTTGACTGGACGTGTGTTGTGCTCGCCCATCCAAGCGGATGGACAGGGTCAAATCTGGGTTGAAAAAGACCAATGGCCAGCCTTGGTGTTGCTCCGTTTGGTGCATGGACCCACACAAACTGCACGGACTTGGAAAATGGTTCGATAAGGACGTTCAGATGAAGGAGAGAATGCCGAACTTCGTCCCATGAAGATTGGTGTAGTCACCTTCCCCGGCTCCAACTGTGACATGGACATGGTCCATGCACTGAGCCACGATCTCGGCTTCAACGTGGTGCAACTCTGGCACAAAGACAGAGACTTGCAAGGCGTTGAAGCCGTTGTTCTTCCCGGCGGGTTCAGTTATGGGGATTACCTCCGCAGTGGCGCCATCGCACGCTTCTCTCCCATCATGGAGGAGGTCATTGCCTTTGCCAACAAAGGCGGGCGTGTTTTGGGAGTATGCAATGGGTTCCAAATCCTATGTGAGGCTGGGCTTTTGCCTGGTACCCTGAGACACAACGAAAGCAGGAAATTCATCTGTAGAAATGTGCACTTGAAGCCCGTCTCCCGTACAGCCCCTGTGTCCAAAGGCTGCGATCCTGAAACGCCCCTTTTGGTGCCCATCGCCCATGGCGAAGGAAACTACTTCATCGGTGAAGACGGTCTGCAGTCCCTGAAAGACAACGACCAAATCCTTTTTCAATATTGCGATGAAGAAGGCAAGGTGAATGGCATGAGCAACCCCAACGGGGCGCTGATGAACATCGCAGGCGTTTGCAACGAGGGGAAAAATGTTTTTGGCATGATGCCCCACCCTGAGCGTGCGTGCAGCGAAGACCTGGCCAATGCCGATGGAAAGGCCATTTTGATGGGGCTTGTCCAGGAAGTTTTGGCCTAATGGGGCAAGGCCTGTTCTGATCATTTGGGACCAAAGGAAACCTGAAGGGGTTAGATTTGTTACAAAGCCTCAACACCTGATTTGAACGCCATGGAATCCTACTCAGCCGGACCCTTCCTTTCACAGATCGAGGACCCATCCGATTTGCGGAGCAAATTCAAGACAGAAGAGCTTCAGCAAGTTGCAGACGAGCTTCGGCAATTCATTGTCGACGTGGTGTCTGAGAAGGGTGGCCATTTTGGGGCAAGCCTGGGGGTGGTTGAGTTGACGGTTGCCCTCCACTATGCATTCAATACCCCCGAAGACCAAATCGTTTGGGATGTCGGGCACCAGGCTTACGGGCACAAGATTTTGACGGGACGTCGTCACCAGTTCCACACCAACCGTCAACACGAAGGTCTCTCCGGCTTTCCCAAGAGGAGCGAGAGCCCCTACGACACTTTTGGCGTGGGCCACAGCAGCACGAGCATCAGTGCAGCACTTGGCATGGCCGTGGGCAGCCGCCACAACGGCGAACGAAGCACCCAACACGTGGCCGTGATTGGCGATGGGGCCATGACCGCTGGCTTGGCCTTCGAGGGTCTGAATCACGGTGGCGTGGAAGACACCAACATGCTGGTCATTTTGAATGACAACTGCATGTCCATCGATCCCAATGTTGGTGCACTCAAGGAATACTTGACCGACATCACCACCTCCCACACCTACAACAAGGTGAAGGATGAAGTATGGGAATTGCTTGGACGCATCAGCAAGTTTGGCCCCAATGCCCAAGCCATCGCCCAAAAAGTGGAAAATGCCGTCAAGAGTGCCGTTCTGAAACAAAGCAATCTCTTTGAATCCTTGAACTTCCGGTACTTCGGACCAGTGGACGGCCACGATGTGGAATACCTTGCCAAGGTGTTGGAAGACCTCAAGGACATTCCGGGCCCCAAGCTCCTTCACGTGGTGACAAGAAAAGGTGCAGGATATGCGCCATCAGAAGCAGGAAGCCCCACCAAGTGGCACGCCCCCGGTTTGTTCAACAAGGACACCGGCGAGATTTTGAAATCTCCCGATGCCGCGCCCAAGCCCCCCAAATTCCAAGACGTTTTTGGCCGGAGCATCATCGAGCTTGCAAAGAAAGACCGACGCATTGTGGGTGTCACACCGGCCATGCCTTCTGGATGCAGCTTGAAATACATGATGGAGGAAATGCCCGACCGAGCGTTTGATGTAGGAATTGCTGAGCAGCACGCTGTGACCTTCAGCGCAGGGATGGCGACGCGCGGTTTGGTCCCGTTTTGCAATATCTATTCGACCTTCATGCAACGGGCATATGACCAAGTCATCCACGACGTGGCCATCCAAAACCTGCATGTGGTCTTCTGCCTCGACCGTGGAGGCCTAGTAGGGGCAGACGGGCCTACCCACCACGGGGCTTTTGACTTGGCGTACATGCGCTGCATCCCCAACCTCGTTGTGAGTGCACCCATGGACGAACAAGAACTCAGGAACCTGATGTACACTTCGTCCCAAAAGCACGAAGGTCCCTTCGTCATCCGCTATCCCAGAGGCACAGGCTCCATGGTGGAATGGCAAACTCCATTTGAAGAGGTCGAGGTGGGTCGCGGTCGTCGCTTGCGCAACGGCAACGCGCTTGCCATCCTCAGCATTGGAGCCATCGGCACCCAAGCCGTGAAGGCCGCAGAGGATTTGGCGGAACGCGGCGTGGAAGTGGCTCATTACGACATGCGCTTTGTGAAGCCGTTGGACGAAGTGCTGCTCCACGAAGTATTTGGTCGGTTCACCGATGTGATCACCCTCGAAGACGGTTGCATCCAAGGAGGTATGGGAAGTGCCGTCACGGAATGGGCCATGGAACATGGCTATGGTTCGAAGGTGGCCCGCCTTGGCGTGCCTGACCGCTACATTGAACATGGCACCCAATCCGAACTGTATGCCGAGTGCGGCTATGACACGGACGCCATCGTGGCCAAGGCCATGGAAATGTGTCAAGCACGCGCAACTGAAAGCAGCGACGAAGGAATGCGAATTGCCTGACCATTCGTTGGGCTTGCTTCTTGCGTGACGTAGCTTCGGGGACATGGAAGAACCGCTTGTCAATCGCGTGCAAGAAAGTGGCCTGATTCAATTGGACTTGGAACGTGAATTGGCGCCACCCAAGGTGGCCTCCGTTGACTTGTCCGCCTGGCTTGATGGTGGGTTTGTCTTGCGGGAAAAACACTTTAGACAGGAAGTCGCAGCATGGGATGCCACCCCCTACCACGCCCATGTGGTCGCCCTTCATTGCTCCACCAATGCCATCCTCCCCGATTGGGCTTGGATGCTGTTGGCCCAAAAGCTCTCCACCGTTGAGGCGATGGCCATCCATGGCACCTTGGAACGCGCAAAAACAGAGGCCTGGAAAGTCGCCGTGGAAAGGTTGGATGTGGAACGCTTCAGGGAAAAGCGCCTCATCGTCAAGGGCTGTGCCAGCGCTGGCGGTCCAGGAACACTGGTGGCCTTCACCCAAAAAGTGAGCCCCATTGTCAAAAGCCTCATGTTTGGTGAGGCATGCAGCGCAGTCCCCATCGTCAAGAACCGAACGTCATGATCACGCCTCCTTCCGACAAAAAATTGTTTTTGGTGGATGCCTTTGCCCTCATCTTCAGAGCATACTACGCATTCATCAAAAACCCTCGCATCAACACAAAGGGGATGAATACCTCTGCCATTTTTGGCTTCACCAATGCATTGATGGAAGTGATCAAAAGGGAGGAGCCAACGCACCTGGCTGTGGTGTTCGACCCCCCTGGGCCCAATCTTCGAAACGAACAATTCGAGGCCTACAAGGCCAACCGTGACGAAACCCCTGAGGACATCAAACTCAGTGTGCCTTGGATTGTCAAAGTCCTTGAAGGGCTCAACATCCCTGTGCTTCAGGCTCCTGGCTTCGAGGCCGACGACCTGATCGGCTGTTTGGCCAAACGTGCCGAAAAGGAAGATTTCGATGTGTTCATGATGACTCCTGACAAGGACTTTGCCCAATTGGTCACGGAACGCATCCGCATGTATAGGCCGGGACGAAGTGGCAACCCCCCTACCGTTTGGGGACCAGCTGAAGTCCGGGAGCGGTATGGCTTGGAAGATCCTGAGCAAGTCATAGACTTGCTTGGTCTCATGGGAGATTCTGCAGACAACATCCCGGGCGTCCCGGGCGTCGGTGAAAAAACCGCCATCAAGTTTTTGCAGCAGTTTGGGTCCATGGAAGGCCTCTACAACAACCTCGACCAGCTCAAGGGAAAGATGAAGGAAAAGGTGGAGGCGAACCGGGACCAAGCTTTTCTCTCGCGCCAGCTTGCCACCATTGTTCTGGACATTGACTTCGAAGAGGACTTTCCTGCCATGAAACTGCAGGCGCCCAACGTCGACCTTTTGTCCCAAGTCTTGGAGGAATTGGAGTTTCGCACGTTGGCTCGGCGCCTTTTGGGCGACGTCTCGGCCCCAGCAGCACCATCGGCGGCGACCACGACGCCTTCTGCGGCCAAAACGTCCGAGGCATCCTCCGCATTGGCCGATGAGGCGGAGGGTCAATTGAGCATGTTCGATGCCGCCATGGAAGTGGCACCCTCTGCTGCGTCCTCGCTTGGTTCTTACGATGCCGACAACGTGAAGTACCAATTGGTGCAAGACGAGCAAGGATGGAAACAACTCGTGATGGACATGACTTCCGCGGGACGATTTGCATTTGACACGGAAACCACGGGCCTCGATGCCATGCAAGCTGAACTGGTGGGGATGTCGTTTTGCGCTGCTCCTGGCACTGCCTATTACGTACCTGTGCAGCGCGACGCTTGGGACCGCATTCGCAAGGTGTTCCAGCCCTTGCTCGAGCATCCTGACATGGTCATTGTTGGACAAAATCTGAAATACGATGGGAAAATCATGGCGCGACATGGCATCGACATCACAGGGTCCAGCCTCGAAGATACCATGGTGGCGCATTACCTGATCGAACCCGACCAGCCACATGGCATGGACGCACTGGCCCAAGCCTTCCTCGATTACCAATGCATCCCAATCACTTCCTTGATTGGCAAAAAAGGCAAGAACCAAAAGTCCATGGCCGACCTTCCCCCTGAAGAGGTCGTTGCCTATGCCTGCGAGGATGCGGACATCACCCTTCAATTGGCCAATGCCCTGCTGCCGCGACTGCAAGACATGCAACTGGAGTCGCTCTTCCGGGACGTTGAAATGCCATTGGTGGCAGTACTCATGCACATGGAACTTCAAGGCGTCGCCATCGACCGTGCCCATCTGGCAGAATTCAGTGCCCAACTCGCCGAGCAACTCGATACCCTACAACGGTCCATACAAGAGGCTGCCGGAGTGCCTTTCAATGTCGATTCTCCCAAGCAATTGGGCGAAATCCTGTTCGATCATTTGGCCATTCCCGCGAAGGTGAAAAAGACCAAAACGGGGCAGTACCCCACAGGGGAAGCCATCCTGAGCAAATTGAAGAACCAACACCCCATCGTGGGGGATGTCCTTGAGTATCGAAAATTGAAAAAGCTTCGATCCACCTATGTCGAACCCCTGCCAGCCCTTGTACATCAAGACACGGAGCGCATCCACACGACCTACATGCAAGGTGTGGCCGCCACAGGCAGGCTGAGCAGCAAGGACCCCAACCTCCAGAACATCCCCATCCGCACGGCACAGGGCCGGGAGATCCGCAAGGCCTTTGTGCCCAGTGAACCCAACCGCGTTTTGGTTGCAGCCGATTACAGCCAAGTGGAATTGCGCATTGCCGCCGCCATGAGCGGTGAAAAGGGGTTGATTGATGCCTTTCAGCAAGGCGTTGACATCCACGCGGCCACGGCGTCGAAAGTGTTTGGGGTCGGGTTGGAGGAGGTAAGCAGAGAACAGAGAAGCCAAGCCAAAGCAGTCAATTTTGGCATCCTCTACGGCCAGGGCGCCTTCGGTTTGGCGGAAAATTTGGGCATTTCCCGAAAGGAAGCGAAGAGCATCATCGAATCCTACCACGCACAATTCTCTGGACTTGAAGCCTTCACCCAAGAATGCGTCGCCAAGGCAAGAGAGGCTGGCAAGGCCACCACATTGCTTGGAAGGCACCGGCCGCTTCCGGACATCAACAGCAACAATGCCGTGGTGAGAGCCTTTGCTGAAAGGAACGCCGTCAACACCCCCATCCAAGGATCTGCAGCAGACATCATCAAAGTGGCCATGATCCGTGTGGCCGAGGCAATGCAGGGGATGAAGAGCAAGTTGATCATGCAGGTCCATGACGAATTGGTCGTGGATGCCACATCCGACGAATTGGACAAGGTCAAGTCCCTTTTGGTGGAGTGCATGGAAGGCGCCGTCAAACTCGACGTTCCTTTGGATGTCGAAGTGTCCCACGGGCAAACCTGGCTCGAAGCCCACTGAACCTCTTGCAGGCCAGAGGTGCTGAGAAACCTGTCTCTGGTTCACATTCAAGCGTGTAGAACTTTTCACGTCCACACCCGTACACTGTGGGAAGAAACCCAAATTCGTACCAACCCAAAACGCATGAAGAAGTTCCGCAATTCCTTGTTTCTCAGCCTTGCTGCTGCAACCCTTGTCCTCGCTGGCTGTGGTGAATCGGCCGGCCCTAAGACTTCCGGCTCCTCCCTTTCTGAGGGAGCTTCCGTGACACAACGAACCAAACGGTTGAAGAAGATTTTCCGGGCTGCACCTACGCCCATGGAAACTGCACGAATCGTTCAAAAAACCGGAGCCACCTTTTCACAGGATCACCTGCACTCGGCCATGTCGGCCTCGAACTATGTCACCGCTGACCGTCAAGCCATCAACCTTGGCATCTACGGCGCAGACCTGAGCTACGCCACAATCTTCGAAGAGAATGCAGTATCACTTACCTACCTTGAAGTGGTCAAGAGTCTTGCACGCGACTTGGGTGTAGGGGACGTCATCGACGACAACTTACTCGCCCGTGCAGAATCCAACCGAGCACGGCAAGATTCTTTGATCTCCATTGTCTCCGAGGCCTTTTTGACCATGAATGAAAAGCTCAAGTCCAATGGACAAGAAGACCTGAGTGGAATGCTTGTGGCAGCCGGTTGGGTGGAGAGCCTGTATTTGGCCACGCGTCACCAAGACAAGGCGAACGGCGATCTCAGAAGCAGAATCGCCGAGCAAAAACTCGTCATGGAAGATGTGTTGGACTTGGTCACGAGCTACCAACAATCTCCTGAGCTTGAAGCAATGGTGGCAGGCCTTCAACCTATCGTGGACGCATTCGACGCCGTTCAAAAAGAAGAAGCGAACAACACCATTAGCAAGAGCCAGGGCGCCATACTCATTGGAGGAGGCAGCCGATACACGGCAAGTGAAGAGGTTCTTGCCCAAATCTCATCTGCTGTAGCAGATGTACGTAACCAACTTGTGAAATGAGCGTAAAGACTACTACGATGAAGCACACCACTCTCCTGCTCGCCTTTGTGTCCATGCTCGCGGCCTCAGCGTCCGCACAATGCCGCACATTCACAAAGAAGAATTGCCTTCCACTTCTGGAGGACTACATCCAGAATGACAATTACAACTCTGCGGTCCTCATTCCAGGTGACGAAGCAGAGTTGGACCTGACCTTTCTTGCTGGCACCAACTACCGCGTGGCGGTGTGTGCACATCCTGTGTTGGGCGAAGTCGCGTTTGACGTGGTCGACGACCAAGACATCCGCATCTGGAGCAATTCCGATGGATCAGATCACCTCGACTTCAGTGTTGAAAATGCCCAAAGACTTCGTTTCCGCGTTCAAGTGCCCGAAACCGACGCCGCCATTCTTCATGAAGGTTGCGTCTCCATCTTGATCGGAAGCAAAGATTGAGTCCTTCCTTCCTAACCTGCTGAAACGAGAAGGCCCGCCAATTGGCGGGCCTTCTTCATGTCAAAGAAAATGCTCGCTTCAGCGCACCACCCATTTCCAAGTTCGTTGAAGTCCAAGGTCCGAAGTCAACTGCAACAGGTACACTCCTGGGACGCTGGGCGCAGGCAGGTTCCATTGTTGGGGGCCCGATGTTGCCGACAATGCATGTCTCGCAACCTCACGGCCCGAGGCATCCTGAACAACCGCCTGACAGGGCGATGGACGGTTCAAATGGAAGCGCAACGTAGAAGACGAATGCTGGGTGGGGTTGGGCGCCAAACTCCACAAAGCTGGAGAGCCCAACTCGTCCACGCCATTGATACCATCTACCACCGCTGTGATGTTGATGTCATCTAAGAAAATGTTGTTGCCCAATCGGCTCTCAAACTCAAATTGGACCCTGAAATTCTCAGTGAGATATTGGGGTTGGTCCAAAACGATGGTGTATTCGTTCCAATCTTCTGCATCCGAGGGGACAAAGGGGAACGGGGTTGGGTTGGCCGACGGCAAATCTGTGAACCCCCTGTGCATGCGGCGGAGGTCCCAATCGTTGCCACAGTCCCCGGTCACACTCACACGAAGACGATCGTCGGTTTCAGAATCGTCATTGGTTCCTTTGAAGGCATATGCCCATCTGTAGTGGATCTGGATTTGATCGGCCTCGCTCATGTCCATTGTGGCAGTGCGCAAAAAATCGTCATTGAATTCGATGGTGTTGCTCCAATTCTCCACCATCACGGAACGGTTGCCAGTGAAGGACGCAGCGGTGGTCGGCTCCCAGGTTCCATCCTCCAGGGGGTCTTCCACAAACCACAAGCTGTTGGGGTATTCCTCAGTCTCAAAGCCCTGCTCCAAGGGGAGATTCAACTCCCCACCCCCCATCACGTACACTGCAGCTTCTGCCGAAGTGCTCACTTCTCCGCTGGCATTGCCCACCGTCAAAGTGATCTCGAACGCGCCGGAAGTTTCAAACGTATGGTAAACCTCGTTGGCCCCGTCTGCTTCCAAACCCGACATGGATGCTCCATCTCCAAAATCCCATGACCACTCCGTCACACCATGGTAACTCTGGTCCGTGAACAAAACGCTGTCGCCCACACAAATGATGTTGCGGTCCGTCAAAAAGGAAGCCGCGCACAAAATGTCCTCACCAGCGACTCCGGTGGCCTCCAAATTGGTGGCGGTGGAGAGCTGATTGCGCTGTGCCGTAGTGCTCAAAGCTGCGGTACGCATGCGTTGCTTTTGACCTTCCGTGAACATGCGCCCACAGTAGCTATAGTCCATGTAATTCTGGACATTGTCCAACGAACCGCAGGTCACGCCGTCCAAAGAGCAAATGGACCAGCCCAGCGTATTGGGGGTGTCGTTGACGTTGTCGTCTTCGTCACAATTTTCTGCCAATCCTGGGTTGTTGCTGTTTCCCCATGTGTGACGCAAGTTGAGCCAATGACCCACCTCATGGGTCAAGGTCCGGGACCGGTAGGGTGAGGAAGTGCCAATGCTGCCAGTGTAGGTGTGCTGCAACACAATGCCATCCATGTCCGAATTCTGATTGTTGGCCACCGAACCTGGGTACAAGGCGTAACCGGCTGCCCCCGACGCATATTCGCACACCCAAACGTTGAGGTACTTGTTGCGGGGCCATTGGATCAGAGACTTCATTTCAGAATCCCCGACGTACGTCAAATCACTGACAATGCGGTTGATGCCGGGGTGGCAGTTCCCACTGGGATCTCTTTGCGCAAGACGGAATTCAATTTCTACATCGGCCACGACATCTTCGAACTCGGGGATGACCTCTACAATGTTGGCATTCAGGGCACGAAGGTTTGTGTTCAACACGTCCACAGCATCGACAACTTGGGCCGTTGAGATGTTTTCTGGGCCATTGAAATGGATGACATGAAACACGATGGGAATGACGAGCAATTCATCGCGCTGACCAGATGTTTGGGCCAACTGTGTTTCACGCTCAAGGGAACGTTCCGCGTCCAAAGCAAGGCGTCGGGTTTCTGGTCGCAATGCAAACAGTTGCTCCTGGGCTTGGTGAAGCCCACAAGGCGAAGCTCCATCGTGATTGTGGGTTTGAGCTTGAATCACGTGAGCCGCGGCGAGCCAAAGCAAACAAGCCATGAGGCTGGGGACGGTCAATCGTTTCATCGTCGAAGTTGCATTCTTGAGGGACGGCCAATTTACAACCATCCCCACAAGAACCCCAATGAAGGCGCCTAGGTTGCCCAGAAGCGGCACAAACTCAATGGCCTGCTTCAAGGCGAAGGCCCACATTCGCCAGCCCCGTCAGGGGGTCTTCTCGCATGCCATGGGCAATCTTGACGTGGTACGATCCGCTCAAAGGGAAGGCGACCTGAGACTGAAGCAGAAACCGCTGGTCCACGAGGTCCCCGAATCCAGACCCGCGCCAGCGTCCGAGTTCATCCGCCAAGGTGCATGCCACTGTATCCGTGCGGGTCTTTCCATTCGGGAATTCGTACATCAGGAACAAATACAGATTGGAAAAGGGATAGTCCTGTGCATGCCGCAGGTCCAAAATGACATCCTGCCTCTGCAAGGTGTCGGACACTTCCCATTGGAAGGACAAGGCATCCTCGCCATACCATCCATTGGGGTCGACATCCTCGGATTCTGCAAACAACGGAGGCTCACCACATCCGACCGCCAGCAAGCATGCACAAATCAGTGTGGTGACAACTCGGGATGACATCAAGAAGTTTGGGGCTTGGATTCTCCGCCACTCCCTTTTGGGCGGCCACGGCCGCGGTTTCGACTGGAACGTCGGCCACTCGACTTGGCATCGCCAGAGGGCGACTTGGCATTTCCCTGAGGAGATGCGGATGATCCACTCTTGGGGCGTCTTTTGCCTTTGCGGCGCTTCTTCCTTTTGGCCTCGTCAAATCGGGTCAGACTCTCTTGGCCGACTACATTGCCAAAGGTGGTGTCCACCTCTTCCACCGTCTCTTCCAATTCGTAAGAGGCCAAAGACCCAACCACTTCCCCCTTGGCAGAGGCCGCAATCAATTCATTGGCATCCTCCACATTCATGGCAATGGGTGATGACCCTTGTTCTCCGAGTTGTAAGAAATAGACCAAGCGCTTGAAGATGTCCATTTTGAACACCACGGCTTTCCCTTTGGGAGTTTTGATCTTGGCATTGGGAGAAGGGAACTCATTCACCGCCTCCACGTATTGATCCAATTCAAAATTGAGACAGCACTTGAGCTTGCCACATTGACCGGCGAGCTTGCCGGGATTGAGTGAAAGTTGTTGGTAACGTGCAGCGCCCGTGCTCACCGACCTGAAATCCTTGAGCCACGATGTGCAACACAATTCGCGACCACAAACACCGATGCCCCCGATTCGTGCAGCTTCCTGCCTGGCACCAATTTGACGCATATCGATGCGGATGTCAAACGTGCTTGCCAATTCTCGTACCAAATCACGAAAATCCACGCGCTGCTCTGCGATATAATAAAACGTTGCCCTCGTGTTGTCTCCTTGATACTCCACATCCGTCAGCTTCATGGAAATGTCCAAGCGCTTGATGATGGCCCTTGACTCCTTCATGGTGGCGTCCTCTCGCTGCCGTGCTTCGTGCCAAAGCGCCAAATCTTCTGTCGTCGCTTTGCGCGCAATGCGCTTCAATTCATGGTCGTCCTTGATTTTTCGGAGCTTCAATTGGCTCTTCACCAATTCTCCTGTCAAGCTCACAACGCCCACATCATGTCCCGGTTGAAGGTCAATCACAACCACGTCGCCAACATGGGCAGTCACAGCTTGGGGACTTCTAACGTAGGCCTTTCGGTTGTTTTTGTAGCGGATTTCCACCACGTCATAGGGCGAGGCGCCATTGGGCAGAGGAACGCCCTCTAGCCAGTCAAATACGCTCATGGAACCGCATCCGCAGTCCCCACAACGACCGTTGTTTTTGCATCCTCTTGGAAGCCCGTCTTCCCCTACGCTGCACGTTGAACATCCCATGCCCCTAAGGTAACGCCGGAGTGTCAATTCCCACCGGCAGGGAGCCGCAACATGCGATGAACACGCAAACTAAGGTCCACAAACACCAATTTGCCATTGACATTGCCCGCTACATCTCCGTATGCGTCTTCCAAGGCCTGCCTCAAAGCGAGCACATTGCCATGGTGGATGAAGTTGCTGAATTTCGACAAAAAGTCCTTTTCCGCAGGAGTCAAGCGCACAAGTGAATGGGCGCCATAATGGCCCATAATGCTCTGCCTCACAAGGTGAAGGGCGTAGTGAAGGAAGCGTTTTTGACCTTCTCGACCCATCGCGGCAAACGCCTCGGATCCTTCCACCATGGACCTCCCATCACGGGCCCAGCACCCGCGCATCCAGGCTGAAAAACGATCGAGGTCTGGTTGGTCATCGCCTGCCTTCGCCATCCGAAGGGCAAGGGCCAAGTTGCCATCCGACACATGGGACAGACTTGTGGCCTGCGCTTGGGCCATGCCCCATTTGGACACCAGACCCTCCTTAGCTTCTTCCGAGCTTAGGTTGGGCACATGAATGCGTTGCACCCTTGACCGAATGGTGGCCAAAAGGCGGTCGGGATGCTCTGTGACGAACAGCATCACCGTCTTGTCAGTGGGCTCTTCCATCAATTTCAGAAACTTGTTCGCCGTGTCAACCCGCATTGTTTCAGGCAGCCAGCAAATCCAGATTTTCCAACCTCCATGAAACGACTTTAAGCCAAGCTTACGGTTCACCTCAAGCGCCTCATCCACGGATATGAAAAGCTGTTTCCGATCTGCACCCAAACGCTCCAGCCAATCCTCCACGCCCAGGTAAGCCCCTTCCAGCATGGCCTCGCGCCACGTTCCTTGGTGAGCATCTGAAGTGGCCTTGTCCTGACCGTCCGCCTTGAAAAAGGGGAAGCACCAATGCACATCTGGATGCTGGACTTTGGCATGAGCTTGACAAGAAGGGCAGACGCCACAGCTGTCCTCTGTTCCTGGATTCGCGCAGGTTAAATATTGGGCAAAGGCACGTGCCAAGGCAAGGGCCCCGGCTCCTTCTTGACCTTCCAACAACTGGGCATGGGCCACACGCGATGAGCGTGCGCTTTCACGCAATTTGGCCCCCAAGGTTTGGTGACCCACAACATCGGCGAATCGCATTTGTCGAAGGTACTCAGAATTGTGCGGTGGCAGTCAACCGAAGGTTGCGCCCCGGTGCGGACAGTCCGGACCCAAAGGTCCTGTAGTGAAGGTCAAGCAAGTTGATGGCTGCCACACGGATCTCCAGTACGTCGTTCAACCGCCATGACCCCGAAGCGTTCCATGTTGCCCAGGCAGGCGACCCCTGCGGGAGCGCCTCTTGCAAATTGTCCGTGGCCCCAGGACCAAAGTCTTCTACTCGCTTGGGCAAGGCGTAACGGACGGTCGTACTCCAGCGGCCCCGACGGTGGGTTTGGACCCATTCCAACAGCCCAAACGTCGGAGGGATGTGGGCCAATGGTTGCGCGTCTTGCTCCAGGCTGTTGCCGAGTGTCCAATTGACGACGCCTCGAAGGGTCGCACGCGGACCGAGGCGCGCTTGGCCCTCGAGGCGAGCGCCGCGTACCCAAGCACGGTCGATGTTTTGGTTCATCTGTATCCTCGCAGTGTCCCCGTCAATGGTCAACAAAGTGTCCCCGTTGAGGGAGGCGTTGGTTTGGACAATTGCATCGTCCCAAAGGCTGCCAAACACCGCTGCGCGAAGCACCAAAACATCACTGCTCGGCACACATGACCAAGTCAATCCCTGCTCTGCTGTGTAGAGGTATTCCGGACGGAGGTCCGCGTTGGGGACGAGCACAAAACCCGCTTTTTCTCGAACCTTTCCCAGGTCGTCGACATTGGGGTGACGGAATCCGCTGGACAAAGAGGTCACCCAAGATCCACGCGTCGACACCTTTCCGGTCCATGCGCCACTGGCGGTCAGGGCGCCTCCCTGTTGGTTCACCGCTCTGAAGGGCAGCGACAATCGGGTGGTGTCTTCAAAGGACGAATGCACCGACGCATGGCTGTACCGCAAACCACCGCGGAAGGCATGCTTGCCTCGTTCAAGGTGGGCAGAGGCAAATGCACCCCATGTGGACATCGTGGAGCCACCATCTGCGTATCGCGTCCATTCGTTGCCTTCCATCCCTGAGGCCAAATCGCGAAAGCGCGCGGTCGATTCCACCCCATTCCCTTGGCCATCGGCACCAGCTTCCACCTTCCACTCCCCAACCCTGCCGCGCAGCACAGAGGTCAGCCCACCCACCAAGAGGGATTCCCTTTGAACGACCCTCCTGTCGCTGCCAAAGCGTCTCTTGATGCGGCTTTCCTCGATCTTTTGAATACTTGCAAGGGTCGTCCACGTCCAGCGCTCTGCCACGGCCCGCTGAAGGGTCAAAGCGGCCAAGGAGCGCTGTTGCGGACCATAGGACCATTCCGCCCACTTGGTCGTGCCTCCCACCAAGTCGTTGTACACGTCAAAACGAGGCACATCCCCTGTTGTGCTGTGCTGCAAGTTCAAATCGATGAACCCACCCTTCCAATGAAAGCGCATCCTGTGTTGAAAGTCCCATTGGTCGTAGGCCGTGGCCACTTGCAGCTTGGGGTCCGCATTCGCCACGAGCGTATCCTTGCCCTCTTGACGTTTCACAGTGAAGGGAACCAAGCCCCAGGTCCTGTCTCCGTGGGCGCGCCAACTCCCCATAGTCAAGTGACCAAATGCACGGCGGGTGACCTGTGTGACAGACCCCCAACGAGGCGCCTGAACTGTGATTTCAGCGTGTCCCGCCCATCCTTCATTGACTGTGCTCCCTTGCGATGTGAATTGGCCATGAACCTGCAAGGAGTCGGTGCCAAATCGAGGGGCTTTGGTCATGAAATGCACCACACCACCGAGGGCATCACTGCCGTACAACACGCTGCTTGGACCCATCAAGACGTCGGTGCGAACCACCGCGAAAGGATCGATGCTTCCTGCATTTTGGACATGGCCAGATCTGTAAATGGCGTTGTTCATACGGACCCCATCGACCACGAGAAGAACCCTGTTGGCCTCAAAGCCTCTGAGCACGGGACTAACGCCTCCTTGTTGGCTCATCTGCAGATGAATTTGGCCCGACCCCTCCAACAGGTCGCCCGTGGTCTCGGTCGTGCGCACAGGCGCACGTGCCACCATTTGGGTCAAGTCGGCGCCCGCCATGGCCGCCGTCGCACTCGAAGAAACGGCACTGGATTGCACCACAACCTCTTCTATGGCGAAAGTGGTCGACAACAAATCAACGGTCCATGTTTTTGCGTTTCCCGGAATCCCCCATTGATCGTCGTGGCCCAAAGACTGGACGCGCAAGGTGTCTGTGGGCGTCCAGGGATCCAGTTGCGCCATGCCAAAGGCATTGGCAGCGACGGCCGTTCCCGCCGAGACATTTGCCACAGTGGCAAATGGCACAGGGACACCATTGGTCAGGACTTCCACCGACCAGTCTTTTTGAGCCATCAAAAGAGACGATGCCCCATACCAGGCCATCCCCACTCCCAAAAGGAAGAGGCGAAACGACCACCCTGGGTCAGGCAAAGAGGGCTTCCAAAACATCGTAGCTTTTCAATTCGCGTTGTTTGCCCAGTTGTGCTTGAACGTAACGGTAGGCGCCAAGCACAAGAGGTTTGCGTTGGTCACGGGTCCAAGGTAGGCGCTGCATTAAACCAAAATTCATGCCAGGAATTTGCCGAAGCAACGACACGACTTCTGGGGAAAGTGAGGACTTGGTCGCATGCTCAGGGTCCACATAATCACCTGTGGCAACATCGAGCCACATCCCCTGGCCATCTTCCATTGGCGGCATCATGCCCAATGCCTCAACCAAATGGGCCATGAATTTCACATGGATCCAGGGGACTTGTTCCTCTTTCTCCAACCAATCCAATGCCTGCAAGGTCAATTCATACACGTCCTCCGCCGGTGCGCCTTCCTCCAGGCAAGCCGACAAGACTTCCGCGACAAAAAAACCTACGGCGGAGCGCTCAGGTGACCTTCGAAAGGTCAACTGTGGCGCTGCTCGTCGACATTCCTTGGCCATCCACAGTCCCTGACCCTTGCCAGGTTTCAAGTCGCTGATTTCAAGGTGGGCCATGGGGTGCCAAAGGGCCTTTTGTTTGCCGGCATTTGCCACCCAAAGGGGAATGCACCCGTGGGTCCGGGTCAACAACCTCACAATCCGGCTGCGGTCGCCATACGCCACGCCACCCACCACCACGGCGTGGGCTTCAGATTCCGTGGGAAGAGGATTGTGGGACATGCCGTTCAAAAGTACGGGGGGAGTCCAGTCAACATCCATGATTGCCAGCGGTTATCTTCACAGCGCAACCTTGACGATGAAAGACACCGCCTACTGCCCCGACGCCTTCAACTATCAACGTCGATCTTCCCGACCTGTAAAGGTTGGCAACATCGGCATTGGTGGAGACCACCCGATCCGGGTGCAGTCCATGACCACCACCAACACCTTAGATGTCGATGCCACTGTGGCCCAAAGCATCCGAATGATTGAAGTGGGGTGTGAATTGGTGCGCATCACCGCGCCCAGCAGACGGGATGCTGAGGCCTTGGAACTGATCGCCCAACAATTGAGGGACGCCGGGCACGATGTCCCTTTGGTGGCGGACATCCACTTCACCCCCAATGCCGCTGAAATCGCGGCTGAGCATGTGGAGAAGGTCCGTGTAAACCCGGGCAACTACGCGGACAAAAAGCGTTTTGAGAACTTGGTCTACACCGACGAATCTTACGAAGAAGAATTGTCGCGTATCCGTGTCAAATTCACGCCTTTGGTGCGCAAGTGCAAAACCCTTGGCAAGGCCATGCGCATCGGAACCAACCACGGGTCTTTGTCGGACCGCATCATGAGCCGTTACGGAGACACGGCATTGGGCATGGTGGAAAGTGCCTTGGAATTCCTTCGGATTTGCGTGGACGAGGAGTATTTCGAGGTCGTCGTGTCCATGAAGTCGTCCAACCCCCAAGTCATGGTCCAAGCCTATCGCTTGCTCGTGGCAAGGATGGAAGAAGAAAACATGGCCTTTCCCCTTCATCTTGGGGTGACTGAGGCGGGCGATGGTGAAGATGGCCGCGTCAAGTCGGCCTTGGGCATCGGCACGCTGCTAGAGGACGGGCTCGGCGACACCGTTCGGGTCAGCCTGACAGAGGAACCAGAGGCAGAAATGCCCGTGGGCCGAATGCTTGTGGAGCGCTATGCTGGGCGTGAGGGACATGTCGTCATTCCCCCAGTGGAAAGCAACTTGAACCCCTTCGTATACACAAGACGCGCTTGCCACGAGGTGGGCCAAACGGGCGGAAAGAACGTTCCGGTGGTGGTCCATACCCTCCGGGAAGAAGACACCCAACCTGCGCATCTTTTTGGTGCGGGGTACCGCTACAGCGTTCCCTTGGACAAGTGGAATCTGGACGACGCCGCATGCGATGTGGTCTATGCTGGGTCGAGGAATTTGAACTTTGGGCTTCCTGGCACCCTTCAGGTGCTGATGGATGCAGACGCATGGATGAAATTGGAGAGCAAGCCCTCTCAGCACATCCCGCTTTGGTCTGCCGACAAGGACTTGGCCGACATTCCCCAGCCGCAGGATGGCCAAATCCATTGGGTCCGGGTGCGAAGAAAGGATGTCGGGCAAGAATTGAAGACAGCCGTGTCCGACGCTTCAGGGAAGATGCGCGCTGATTTGGTTTGGGTGGTGGAGACCGACCAAGCCCATGCCATGGTCGATTTGCGAACAACGGTCCTCGCATTGGACGCTGCAGGATGCAACGCTCCTGTGGTCCTCAGGCGCACTTGGTCAGAGTTGGACGTCGAGCGCTTGACCCTACATGCAGCCACCGATCTTGGTGGCCCCATGATTGATGGTTTGGGAGATGGGCTTTGGGTGGATGCACCACATGTCGCTCTGCAAAAGCGCAACGCATTGTCTTTTGGAATCCTCCAAGCAGCGCGGACACGCATCTCCAAGACCGAATACATCAGCTGCCCAAGCTGCGGGCGCACACTCTTCGATCTTCAAGAGACCACCGCCAAAATCCGGGAAGTCACACATCACCTCAAGGGAGTGAAAATTGGCATCATGGGGTGCATTGTGAATGGCCCAGGAGAAATGGCCGATGCCGATTACGGCTACGTAGGGACGGGACCCGGAAAGATCACCCTTTACAAAGAGAAGGAGGTGGTCCGGAGGAATGTTCCAGAAGACGACGCTGTCGACGCCTTGATCGACTTGATCCGAGAGCACGGGGACTGGGTGGAGGCTCCGACGGTTTGAACCCTCAAGGCACGGAGGGAAAGTAGGTCCGCTGGTGCAAAAGCATCCAAATCACGCTGACTGAAATGGCCGCATCGGCCAGGTTCCAAATGGGCGGGAAAATCTCCCGGCCGGCCCATGCCTCGATGGGCCACCAAACCGGCCAAGTGACGATGAAATGGAACATGTCCACCACATGGCCTTGGAACCAAGGCGCATACCCTCCGCCTTCTGGCAAAAATTCTGCGAGGGTGCCCCAACCGGAACGAGCAAATAGCCTGCCATACACAGCGCTGTCGATGATGTTGCCCAACGCTCCTGCCCACACAAAGGTCAGGCCCGTCAGTACGCCTCGGGGGGCATGTTCTTTGATTCTTCTTGAGATGTAGACCCCAATGCCCACAGCCGCAACAAGGCGAAACGTGGTCAGCAAGAGTTTGCCGAGCGTGCCGGGCAGCGCCCAGCCAAAGGCCATACCCTCGTTCTCAATGAACTGCAATTCCAAGATTCCTGGCACGAAGGGCATCCTCTCGCCTATGGCAAAAGAGGTTTTGACCCAAAACTTGATCAGCTGGTCCAAACACAAGGTGGGCAACATGATGCGCCACACCAATTGTCTCAACGTCGGTGTCACTGCTGTTGTTTCGCCTCGATCGAAAGGGTTGCATGTGGCACCAAGCGAAGTCGCTCACTGGGGATCAACTTCCCTGTCACCCGGCAAATCCCGTAGGTTTTGTTCTTGATGCGGAGCAAGGCGTTGTGCAAACTCTGGATGAATTTTTGCTGACGGGCAGCCAATTGGGCCGTCTCTTCACGGCTCATCGTTTCGGATCCATCCTCCATCATTTTGAACGTTGGCGCCGTGTCTTCGGTGCTGTTGTCGTCACTGTGGGACAGGGAGCGTTGCAATTGGTCCAAATCCTCCTGTGCAATCGCAATTTTCGTGTGAATGAGGGCTTCGAATTCCTTCAAATCCTTGTCTGAGTATCTCAAATCAGCCATGGTGTCATGCGTTGTTTGTGTGCCTTTGAATCAAACTTTTGTCACTTGAGCCCAAACCAAGACACTGTCTTCGAGCTGCAAAGATTCCCCCACTTCTGCCTCTGTCCATGTCACTTCAGACGCGAGCGTTTCAGTCCGAATATAGGCCAAATTGGCCTCAAGTGAACCGCGAACTTCTGAGGCGGCAGAAAGCGTCAGTGAAATGCGGTCCGCAATGTCAAGGCCTCCGTCTTTGCGAAGGTTCTGAACCCGGTTGACCAATTCGCGGGCCAACCCCTCCGACCGAAGTTCCTCATCCAACGTCACATCCAAAGCCACAGTCACGCCACCCTCGCTCGACACCAAGCATCCTGGGATGTCTTCCGTATGCACGGCAATGTGCTCCGTCGTCAAGGTGATTTCTCCTTGGCCATCACCGGGGTCCAGGGCCAGAGAACCCTCGCGCTCAAGCGCCGACACCTCGGCCGAAGAAAGCGCGCCTATGGCCGCGGCCACGGCTTTCATACGGGGGCCCATGGCCCGGCCCAAGGCCTTGAAGTCGGCCTTCGCACGTTTCACGAAGGCACTGTCGTCACGAAGCATTTCCACTTCCTTGACGTTGACCTCGCTGCGGATCAAGTCCGACATGGCCTCCAAATGGCTCGCGGTTTGGTCGTCCAGGACGGGCACCATGATTTTGCGCAAAGGCTGGCGAACGCGGATCTTTTCCCGCTTCCGAAGGCTCAACACTTGGGAGGACAACTGGCGTGCCAAGGACATTCTCGCATCGAGAGCTTCGTCCCTCTGTGCGCCATCTGAGACCGGGAAAGTCGCGAGGTGAACGGAATCCGTAGACCCTGTCACGTCGCGGTACAATCGATCCATGTAGAATGGGGCGATGGGTGAGGCCAAGACGGCGACGGTGCGCAAGCACATGACCAAGGTTTGGTATGCGCTCTGCTTGTCGGGGTTCATGTCCCCCCGCCAAAAACGACGGCGGCTCAAGCGCACGTGCCAGTTGCTCAAATCGTCCACCACAAACTCCTGGATGGCACGGCCAGCCCGGGTGGGCTCCAACGCGTCAAAAGCGGCTTCCACCTCCGTCACAAGACCCTGCAAACGGCTGGCAATCCATCGGTCGATTTCCGGTCGATCGCCAAAGGGGATCGAAGCTTCTCCACCCTGGTAACCGTCCGCTCCAGCATAGAGGGCGAGAAAATTGTACGTGTTGTGCAAAGTGCCAAAAAATTTACGCTGCACCTCCCCGATCCCTGCCACGTCAAATTTCAAGTTGTCCCATGGCTGAGCATTGGTGATCATGTACCATCGGGTAGCATCTGGCCCGTAAGTGGACAAGGTTTCAAAGGGGTCCACCGCATTGCCCAGACGCTTGGACATTTTTTGGCCACTCTTGTCCAAGACCAGACCATTCGACACCACGCGTTTGTAAGCAACTTGGTCAAACACCATGGTCGAAATGGCGTGCAGGGTATAAAACCAGCCACGGGTTTGGTCGACCCCTTCCGCGATGAAATCAGCAGGGTATGCGCCGCCCGCGTCCACTTTGTCCTTGTTCTCAAAAGGATAGTGCCATTGCGCGTAAGGCATGCTGCCGCTGTCGAACCAGACGTCGATCAAGTCCGCTTCTCGCTTCATGGGGCGTCCATCTGAAGCCACCAAGACGATGCCGTCGACGACATGCTTGTGCAAGTCCACCTGCTCGTAATTCTCTTCGGACATATCCCCTGCCTTGAAGCCGGACAAGGGGTGGTCCGTCATGATGCCTGCGGCCACAGCCTCGTCGCAAGCGCGCTGAAGCTCCTCCACCGATCCAATGCACCTTTCCTCCGACCCATCTTCTGTTCGCCAAATGGGCAAAGGGATGCCCCAGAACCGAGAACGGCTCAAGTTCCAGTCGTTCACATTTTCAAGCCACTTCCCAAACCTGCCCGTCCCGGTGCTTTCCGGCTTCCAAGTGATGGTGTCGTTCAACGCCATCATCCGTTCCTTCGCATCCGTGGCACGAACGAACCACGAATCAAGTGGGTAGTAGAGAATGGGTTTGTCCGTGCGCCAGCAATGGGGATAGCTGTGCTCATACTTTTCCACCTTGAAGGCCTGGCCACGTTCCTTCAAAAGGATGGCAATTTCCACATCAAGAGGTTTGGTGTCCTCCTTCGCTTCAAGATCAAACTCTGCTTTCACATGTCGTCCCGCAAACGGACCGACACGAAACCGTCCTTGAAGGTCCACGAGTGGAACGCCATGGCCATGGCCATCGTCCACAAGCATCGCCGGCACCCCAGCATCCTTGGCCACCCGAGCATCGTCTGCGCCAAACGTGGGGGCTGTGTGGACCATTCCCGTGCCGTCTTCTGTGGTGACAAAATCCCCTGAGATGATTTGAAAGGCAGAATCCGCATCGTCCATGGGCGTTGCCCAGTCGAACAGGGGTTCATAGCGCATGCCCAACAAATCTGAACCTTGCAAGGTCCCCACCACTTCGTGGTCCGGGGCCTTCTTGTCGCCCCATTGTTGGGCGACCAACGCCTCTGCCAGCACCACGTATCCCGGGGCCTGGGTGTAGCGGTTGGTGGTCCGCACCACCGCATAAGGAATGTCCGGACCTACCGTCAATGCGGTATTGGAAGGCAAGGTCCATGGGGTGGTCGTCCAAGCCAAAAAGTCCACGGGCTCCTCCGTCCCCGACCGTCCAAACCGCTGAAGCAAGTTTTCACTTGAGGCCGATGTGGCACGGAATTGTGCAACGATGGTGGTGTCCTTGACGTCTCGGTACGTACCTGGCTGATTGAGTTCATGGGAACTCAAACCTGTTCCTGCCATAGGGCTGTAGGGTTGGATCGTATAGCCCTTGTACAGTTTGCCTTTTTGGTGCAATTGGGCCAAAAGCCACCACACCGATTCCATGTACTTGGTCTGGTACGTGACGTAAGGGGCTTCCATGTCCACCCAATACCCCATTTGACGGGTAAGTTCATTCCACTCCGAGGTATAACGCATGACGGTTTTGCGGCATGCGTCGTTGTACTCCTCGACAGTCAGTTTGGTCCCGATGTCCTCTTTGGTGATCCCCAATTCCTTTTCCACCCCCAACTCGACAGGCAAGCCATGGGTATCCCAGCCGGCTTTGCGTTCCACCCGATGGCCCTTGAGGGTTTGGAAACGACAGAAAATGTCCTTGATGGCCCGTGCCATCACATGGTGGATGCCCGGTTTTCCGTTCGCTGAGGGTGGACCCTCAAAGAAAACGTAAGGCTTGTCCGCAGGGCGCGAGTCGACGCTCTTTTGGAAGGTCTGCTCACGGTCCCAAATCTCAAGCCATTCCTCGGTCAAAGAGGGCAAATGGAGGGGGCCGCGTTCCGGAAATTTCAACGCCATGGGAAGGAGTGTCGGTGATCAATCTAAACTGTTGCACCACGTTCAAGCCGCGGGCTACGCCCGCGAAGATAACCCACTCCCGGTGTCAGACTCGGCTGAGCTTGATCATGTTCGTCATCCCTGCATCGGCAATGGGCATGGAAGCGAGGTGGATCACGAAATCCCCCTCCTTCACCTTTCTCCCCTTGTACAGGATGTACTTGATGTCGGCAATGGTGTGGTCGGTGCTCACCATCTTGGAGTAGGGCATGGCAAAGACGCCCCATACCAAGCTCATTTGGCTCAACACGCGGCGGTTCGCGGTGAACATGTAAATCTTTGCCTTGGGCCTTTGGCTGCTGACCTGGATTGCTGTGTAGCCTGAGAAGGTCATGGTCACGATGGCCGCAGCGTTGACGCGTCGGGCCAATCGGCATGCATTGTAGCACATGCTGTCGGAAATGAAACGTTCATCGTCCGGGTGCAAGGGAGCGCGCTCACCATATTCCACTTTGCCGTGGGACTCTATGTTCTCTATGACCTGACGCATGGCACGAACGGCGTGCAGCGGATACTTGCCTACGCTGGTTTCCCCGCTGAGCATGACAGCGTCGGCACCGTCAATGACGGCGTTGGCCACATCATTGACCTCTGCCCGGGTCGGGGTGGCCGACTCGATCATGCTCTCCAGCATTTGGGTGGCGACAATGACGGGGCGGCTCATGTCCAAGGACTTTCGAACAATCTCTTTCTGCAACAGTGGCACTTCCTGCATGGGCATTTCCACGCCAAGGTCTCCTCGGGCCACCATGACCGCATCTGTGGCAGCGATGATGGCATCAATGTCCTCGATGGCCTCGGGCTTTTCAATTTTGGCAATCACCTTGGCATGCTTTCCCGCTGCCGCAATTTTCTCTTTCAACTCATGGATGTCAGATGCATGGCGCACGAAGGACAGTCCCACCCAATCCACATCCTTGGAGAGCGCAAATTCCAAATCTTCAGCATCCTTGGGGGTGATGCATGGCAACGACACCTTGGTCTCTGGCAAATTCAACCCTTTTCTTGGGCGCAAAAGACCGCCATGGACAATGTCGCATCGAACCTCATCTTTTCCATTGGTCTCGGTGACGGTCAAGGCCAGTTTGCCATCGTCCATCAAGACCCTCTCGCCAGGTTGAACATCAGCAGCAAAGGCTTCATAGTCGGTGTACACGACGCCATCTTTGCCCATGCCTGTGCCCACCTTGACGGTCAGCGTTTCGCCCGCTTCAAGCATCATCTCTCCTCCCTCGATGCCCCCGACGCGAAGCTTGGGGCCCTGCAAATCTGCGAGCACTGCTGTGTACGTTCCCAATTCTCCGTCGATGCGGCGCACGGTGTCAATGGTGGCGCCGTGCACCTCGTGGGAGCCATGGGAAAAGTTGATGCGTGCCACATTGACCCCCTCAAGGATCAATTGTTGCAGGACTTCTTCAGAAGATGTGGCCGGCCCGAGGGTGGCGACAATCTTCGTGCTTTTGGACACTGGTTGCTGTTGCGTCATAAGGTGAGCGCGTAAAGTTGGCGAAGGGCGTTTCCTTCCACATGCAAAAATGGGTGGCGAAGTGGGTTCAACAATGGGGTCCCCCCCGAAATCCATGAACATTCTATCATTCGAAAACCGAGAGTGGTTCCAGGGCGCCTGACGCGGTTGGGTCCAAAGTGGTCACGAACGACACTTCGGGCAACTTTCTTAGCATGGCCACCACTTCATGGGCCGCGAGCTCGTGGTGATTGAGCATGACCAAATAATCCAGACGAGAGGCCCCTTGACCTTGGGCAAGTATTCCCCCTGGGATCCTATTGAGCACAAGGGTAACGGCCACTCCCTCCTCTCGATTTACGTACCGCATGGTGGGGTGTTGGGTCTCTGGGGCTCCCTTTGGATGGGTGACCACCGCATCCGACTCGCAAGCCAAGGACCAACCAAACGCACGGTTCAGGGACCAACCCAAGCGGTGGCTTCCAAACGAGGAACTGAGCCCCAACAATTCATACTCTGGAACGTATTCCCACTCAAGCGTATGCTGCATGGCTTATTCCTTGGAAGGTGCTGGCCTTCTACCGCGGCCCCCGCGGCCACGCCTGCGACTTCCCGAGGACCTCGAAGTCCTTTCCTTTTCCTCTGCAACCTCGCTCGATGGCTCCACAACCGCGGGCCTTCGTCCCCTGCGCTGTGAAGCGTTGCGACGGTCATAAACCTTTTTCCACGCGCGTCTTGCCGCCTCTTGCTCGGCCAATTTCTTGCTTCGTCCAACCCCAATGCCCAAGACCTCGTCGTTGACCTTGGCCGCGATTTCATATCGGTCGTCGCCGGCAGAATCGTCGTCTCTAAGCACTTCAAAGGCCAAGTCCTTCTTGCGCTTGGTGGCCCAATGGTGCAGTTGGCTTTTGAAATCGCTGGTCTCGTTCACCTGTTCGTCCAAGCCGTAGTGTTTCAACATGAGCAATACAGCGCGTTGCGTCTTCTTGTACCCGTGGTCCAAATAAATGGCTCCAATCAGAGCCTCAAGCGCATTGCCCACCATGGTGTCGTGGATGTCCTCCCGGCGCATTTTCGCCCGAATCAAATGCTGCAAGCCCATGTTTTTACCGAGCAAATTCAAGTTCTTGCGGTTCACAATGCGGCTCTTTCGCTTCGTTAGCTCTCCCTCTTGTGCTTCTCGAAAATTGTGGTAGAGGTAATGCGCCATGGTCATGTCCAACACCACATCGCCCAGAAATTCCAGGCGTTCGTTGCTCTTCAACCCAGTCTTGTCCCCGTCCAACATGGAGCTGTGGGTACAAGCCTCGTCATACACCTTTCTTTGGCGTACGCGGAGGCCAAACTCGCGTCGAACCAAGGTGGAAATGTCGGTGTCGGGACCCGTCTGGGTGACTCGTTTCAGACGGGACCAAATCCGAATCATGAAAGGGCTTTGAACACCACGGAGGCGTTGTGACCACCAAATCCAAAGGTGTTGCTCAAGGCAGCGCGCACTTCGCGCTTTTGAGCCTTGTTGAGTGTGAAGTTCAACCGGTTGTCAAGGGCATCGTCCACATGCTCGTGGTTGATGGTGGGAGGCACCACTTGGTCGACAATGGAAAGGATGCAGGCCATGGCCTCCACAGCTCCTGCCGCTCCGAGCAAGTGCCCTGTCATGCTCTTGGTGGAACTGATGTTCAGCTTGTAAGCATCGTCACCAAAGACTTGCTGGATCGCCTTGATTTCTGCCACATCTCCCAATGGGGTAGACGTGCCGTGGACGTTGACGTAATCCACATCTGCCGAGGTCAATCCAGCATCCTCCAGTGCGTTTTTCATCACATTGCGTGCCCCAAATCCTTCAGGGTGAGGCGCCGTGATGTGATGCGCATCGGCCGTCATGCCACCGCCCACCATCTCGCAATAAATTTTGGCGCCACGCGCTCGGGCGTGCTCGAGGTCCTCCAAAATGATTCCGCCCCCTCCCTCGCCCAACACAAAACCATCACGGGTGGCGTCGAAAGGACGGGAGGCATGGGCCGGGTCATCGTTCCTTGTGGACAGGGCCTTCAATGCATTGAATCCCCCGATTCCGCCTTCCGTTACTGCAGCCTCTGACCCGCCCGACACAATCACATCTGCCTTCCCAAGGCGGATGGTGTTGAAAGAATCGATCAGAGCGTGCGTGGAACTCGCACAAGCGGAGACCGTGGCGTAGTTAGGACCGCGAAGATTGTTCCTGATGCTGATGTGTCCTGGCGCGATGTCCGTGATCAGCATCGGGATGAAGAACGGGGAAAAGCGAGGGACACCATCTCCCGTGTAGAAGTTTCGTGCCTCGGTCATGAAGGTTTGGAATCCTCCGATGCCCGAGCCCCATATGACTCCAGCGCGGTCCGGATCAAGGTTGCCCTCTTCCACGGAAAGTCCAGCGTCTTTGAGGGCCATTTCCGCAGTGACCACCGCGTATTGGGTGAAGAGGTCCATTTTGCGGGAATCCTTCCTGTGGATCCATTCCGACACGTCAAACCCTTTGACTTCGCAGGCGAACTGAGTTTTGAATTTGGACGCGTCGAAGCGCGTGATGGTCGCCGCTCCGCTTGTTCCTTGAACAAGGTTGGCCCAAAACGTGGACACATCATTGCCCAAAGGCGTCAAAGCGCCCAGGCCTGTGACCGCTACACGACGGAGTTCCAAAAGCTCAGTGTTTGGTTGTTCTCGAAGACAGCAGGCTTAGCCTACCGTCTTAGAGATGTAGTCCACTGCCTGCCCCACCGTGCTGATTTTCTCTGCTTGGTCATCGGGGATGGCGATGTTGAATTCTTTCTCGAATTCCATGATGAGCTCAACGGTGTCGAGAGAATCAGCGCCCAAATCGTTGGTGAATGAAGCTTCAATGGCGACTTCGCCCGCGTCAACGCCCAACTTGTCCACGATGATCGCGGTTACTTTTTCTTGGATATCAGACATGATAATAAGTTGTATTCAGTGTGAATTCGGCCGCAAATTAACGGCCTCTCTCTCGGACCTGACAAGGATTTGGGAAACTTTTAAACGATTTCACAGGGATAACGGCTCCCCATGGTACTCCACAAGCACCTCCTCGCGGGACTTGCGGCGGAGGTCCGGAACCGTGGCTCCGTCGGCAGGCCAACCCACGGGGATGTTCAAATAGGCCCTTTCATTCTCCGGTCGATCGAGCGCTTCGGAAAGGAAGTCCATGGGAGATGGGGTGTGGGTCAAGGCGACCAAACCAATACGGTGCAAGGCCGTCAACAACATGCCCACAGCGATGCCTACGCTCTCATTCACATAATAATTGGGCTTTTTCCCGGCATCATCGGTGGTGTCGTGCACCTTTTTGAAAACGACGATGAGGGCAGGCGCCTCTTCAATGAAGGGCTTCACGTGGTCGGTGCCCAATGGCCCCAAATCGTCGAGCCACATCTCGCTCATACGCCCATGGTAATTCTTGAATTCTTCCTGCTCCGCTGCCTTCCGAATCTCCTTGCGCAAATCGGGGTCGGTGACAAGGCAAAAGGTCCATGGCTGTTTGTGCGCGCCCGAAGGCGCAGTGCCGGCGGCATCAATGCAGTGACGAACGGCCTCAAGGGGAATGGGCTCTTGGGAGAACACCCGGACGCTTCTGCGGGTCTGCAGCTCTTCCGCAAACGCCTTGCTCTTGGCAATCATCTCCCCTTTCGACAACCGAGGGAGCTCATAGGGAATGAATCCATCACCTCCATCTATCTTGCTCATAATGAAGTGGTCTGACGAACTTTTTTCATCAGCTTCGACGCAAAAATGAACGCTTCCAAGTCGGGGTTTTGGGCTTTGAGAAGGTCCTCACTGGCTCCGTGCCAGGCGATTTGGCCTTGGTGCACAAAATGAATGAAATCCGAGGCCTCCATAACGCTGTTCATGTCGTGAGACACCACCACCGTGGTCATGTTGAACTCCTCGGTCAAATCTCCGATGAGGTTGTCGATGACAATGGCCGTCTGGGGATCCAGTCCCGAATTGGGCTCGTCACAGAACAAATACCTTGGGTTCATGGCAATGGCACGTGCGATGCCTACGCGCTTCTGCATGCCACCGCTCAGTTCAGAAGGGAACTTTCCAGCCGCATTGGCCAGCTCCACGCGGGCCAAACAGACAGACGCCCGCTCCCGTTTTTCCTCCGCCGTCATGTCGCTGAACATCCTCAATGGAAAGGTGACGTTCTCCTCCACCGTCATGCTGTCGAACAAAGCACTGCCTTGAAACAGCATGCCGATCTCCTGGCGCACCGCTTTTCTCGACACCCGGTTCATGGCCGTGAAATCACGCCCATCGTAGGTGACATGGCCCTGGTCAGGCTCGAGCAGACCCACCGTGCATTTGGTCATCACGCTCTTGCCAGAACCACTTCTTCCGATGATGAAATTGACCTTTCCAGGATGAAAAGTCGCAGAGATGTCGCGCAAGATGTTTTGGTCCCCAAACGACTTCGAAACTTGATGGATCTGGATCATGGCATGAGGGGATTAGCCGAGAAGCATTTGGGTCAACAACAAATTGGCCACCATGACAATCACGACCGCATACACCACTGCTTTGGTGCTGCTTCTTCCCACTTCCAATGCCCCTCCGGAAGTGAAGTAGCCATGGTACGCACTCACCGAAGAAATGATCAAGGCAAAGACACAAGTCTTGACCAAGGCATAAGTGACGTCAAAGGCGTTGAAGTCAATTTGCATGCCGTATTCGAAATCTGCTGCCGAACTCACCCCTGTGGAAACCCCCACCCACATGCCTGCGCCGATGCCGAGTGCCATGCTGAGAATCACCAAAAAGGGAATGCATACGAGGGCGGCGATCATCTTGGGCAGCACCAGATATCCTGCACTGTTGACCCCCATGATCTCTAGGGCATCGATCTGCTCCGTGACGCGCATCGTCCCCAATTGAGAGGCAATGTTCGAGCCAACCTTTCCCGCCAAAATCACGGGAATCAAGGTGGGACTGAATTCCAGAATCATGGTCTGTCGGACCGTGAAGCCAATGGTGTACACCGGGATCCATCCGCCAATTTGGTGCGCTGTTTGGATGCAAATCACAGCCCCCATGAAGACGCTCAACAAAGCCACAATGCCTAGGCTTTGAAGGCCAATGGCATTCATTTCCTCCACCAACAAGCGACGAAAAATTTCGCCGCGCTCAGGACGTCGGATCACGTGGCGCATGAAAGCAGCGTAGCGGCCGATGTGGAAAAACACACGCATGGGACGAAGGTACAAGCTAACTTCGCGGTCATGAACCTTCAAGGATTCAGACTTCTCCTGACCGCTTGTGCATTTCTATTGCTCTTGGGGACGGGATGCAAAACCAGCCGCGCGACCAAGGGGAAGTGCCCGACATGTCCCGAATGGTCGATGGCACAAATCACCCCTCGATAACTTCAGATGGCCCACATTCCCCATACGTACGCCGTCATCATGGCAGGAGGCATCGGCACGCGGTTTTGGCCCATGTCCCGTTCTGCGCAACCTAAGCAGTTTTTGGACATCCTTGGGACAGGACGCTCCTTGATCCGCATGACCTACGACAGGCTCGAAAAACTGGTGCCTGCAGACCATATTTTGGTCGTCACGAATGCGCGGTACAAAGACCTCGTCGCCACGCACCTTCCAGGCCTGCCCTCGGACAACATTTTGTGCGAGCCCTTCATGCGCAACACCGCCCCGTGCATTGCCTATGCCAATGCCGTGATTGCATCGCGTGATCCCGAAGCTTCCATTGTGGTGGCCCCTTCCGATCATCTCATTTTGGACGAAACCGGTTTTCTCGAGGTTTGCAAGACCGCTTTGGAAGTGACACGCGAAACCACCAGCTTGGTCACTTTGGGCATTCAGCCCACAAGACCCGACACAGGGTATGGATACATTCAATACGAGGAAGCCAGTGAGCCTGCCCGCGCTGAAGTGCGACGTGTCAAAACGTTCACAGAAAAACCCGATTTGGAAACCGCAAAGACCTTTGTTCGTTCTGGCGAGTTTTGCTGGAACAGTGGGATCTTCGTTTGGTCACTTCAGAACATTCAAGCTGCGTTCGAAGCCCACCTGCCCGACATGTTGCAGGAGTTCAAAGGCCTCGAATTGGACAATGAAACCGAGCTGAACACCGTCTTTGGCCAGTGCGAGAGCATCAGCATCGACTATGGCATCATGGAAAAGGTCGACCAAGTGCAAGTGGTCCTGTGCGACATTGGCTGGAGCGATTTGGGCACTTGGGGAAGCCTCAAAGAAAAACTGGAAGACGACCCCCAAGGCAACGCCAGCATCCATGTTGAATTGCGCGCCGTCGATGCGGGGAACAACTTGGTGGTGGGTTCGTCCCAAGAGGGTGCTCCCCAAAAGCTTGTGGCCATCAAAGGCATCGACAACCTGATTGTTGTGGACACGCCTCACGCCTTGCTCATCTGCCCTGCAGAAGAAGAGCAATGGGTGAAGACTTTGGTAGGAGAACTCAAGCAAGACAAGGGCGAGCCCTTGGTGTGAGGTGCCTCAACGGCGACCCACCATGGCTGAAGGCACCACCCATGCATCGTATTCCTCTTCGGTGAGGTAGCCGGTGGACAGTGCGGCGGCTTTGAGTGTGGTGCCCTCCGCATGTGCCTTGCCAGCAATCTCTGCTGCTTTGTAGTACCCAATCTTGGTGTTGAGCGCGGTAACGAGCATCAAGCTGTTGTCCACCAACTCTTGGATGCGTTGGGTGTTGGCCTCCATGCCCTCGATGCAGTGCGTTGCAAAGGACCTCGATGCATCGCCAATCAGGCGTGCAGACTCCAAGATGTTCTTGGCCATCATCGGCTTGAAGACGTTCAGCTCGTAATGTCCCTGGGTGCCGCCGATGGTCACCGCCACATCGTTGCCCATGACTTGGGCACAAACCATGGTCAAGGCCTCACACTGGGTGGGGTTGACTTTGCCGGGCATGATGCTCGATCCGGGTTCATTGGCAGGCAAAAGCAACTCTCCAATCCCCGAGCGCGGACCCGAACCCATCATCCGGATGTCGTTGGCCACCTTGTTGAGGGACACGGCGAGCTGTTTGAGCGCGCCATGGGTTTCCACAACCGCATCGTGTGCCGCAAGCGCTTCAAATTTGTTCTCGGCCGTCACAAACGGATGGCCGGTGGACGAAGCAATGTGCTTGGCCACCATTACGTCATAGCCTTCGGGAGTGTTGATGCCCGTACCAACGGCAGTGCCTCCCAGGGCCAACTGTTTGAGATGTGGCAGGGTGTTGCGCAACGCCTTCAATCCAAAGTCCAATTGGGCAACGTACCCCCCTAGCTCTTGGCCAAGTGTCAACGGGGTGGCATCCATCAAATGGGTGCGGCCGATTTTGACCACGTGGTCAAATTCCTTTGCCTTGGCGTCCAAAGCACTGCGCAATTGCTCCACGCCAGGGATTGTGGTCTCTACCACCATGGCATACGCCGCAATGTGCATCGCCGTGGGGTAGGTGTCGTTGGAGCTTTGGCTCTTGTTCACATCGTCGTTGGGGTGGACTGGCCGTGTCCCCTCTCCAAGGGTTCCTCCAGCAAGGACATGGGCGCGGTTGGCAATCACCTCGTTCACATTCATGTTGCTTTGGGTGCCTGAACCCGTTTGCCAAACCACCAGCGGAAACTGATCGTTGAGCTTCCCCTGCAAAATCTCCTCACATGCAGAAGCAATCAAATCGGTTTTGGAGGCTTCCAACACCCCAAGTTCTCTGTTTGTCCATGCTGCAGCCCTTTTCAAGTGCGCAAACGCATGGACGATCTCCATGGGCATGGATCCCACGGGACCAATTTTAAAGTTGTTTCTTGAACGCTCGGTTTGTGCGCCCCAAAACTTGTCAGCGGGCACATGAACCTCACCCAGGGTGTCTTTTTCAATCCTTGTCGACATGGTGGTATTTTGTGTTCGTTGGCATCAGTCTTCGCTGTGATCGGCTCCTGCCCCTTCGCCCATCAAGAAAGCTCGGAGAAATCCGTCGAGATCGCCGTTCATCACCGCATCCACATTGGACGTCTCATGGCCCGTGCGGACATCCTTGACCATCTTATAGGGCTGCATCACGTAGGAACGGATTTGCGAGCCCCACTCGATTTTTTTCTTGTCGGCCTCAATTTCAGCCCGTGCTTCGTTGCGCTTGGCAATCTCCATTTCATAGAGTTGGGACTTCAACAACTGCATGGCCTTCTCCTTGTTGCCCAATTGAGAACGTGTTTCCGTGTTGTCAATGATGATGCCTGTCGGTGCGTGACGGACCCGCACACCGGTCTCCACTTTGTTGACGTTTTGACCCCCTGCGCCGCCTGAACGAAACGTCTCCCATGTGATGTCGGAGGGGTTGACATGGATGTCGATGGTGTCGTCCACAAGGGGGTACACGTAGACGCTGACAAAACTTGTGTGCCGTCGTGCGTTGCTGTCAAACGGGCTGATCCGAACCAATCGGTGCACGCCGTTCTCCCCTTTCAGCATCCCAAATGAAAAATCGCCTGCGAACTCCAAGGTTACTTGCTTGATGCCAGCCACATCGCCTTCTTGCAAGTCCAGTTCTTTCACCTTGTGCCCGTTCTTCTCTCCCCACATTCGGTACATCCGCATCAACATCGATGCCCAGTCGCAGCTCTCTGTTCCCCCTGCCCCCGAAGTGATTTGCATCACGGCATTGAGGCTGTCCTCTTCTGCACTGAGCATGTTCTTGAATTCCAGCTCCTCCACCAAAGTCAAAGCCCCAGCAAAAGCTGCATCTATTTCTCCTTCTTCCGCTTCCCCAGCCTTCATGAATTCGTGAAGCACAAGCACGTCCTCCACAGCAGAGCCGCAGGCATCAAAGGCGTCCACCCAGCTTTTTTTGGTGCGCATGCGTTTCATCACCTTCTCGGCGGCCTTGGAGTCGTTCCAAAATTCTGGGTCTTGGGTCAACTTCTCGTCTTCCGCAATTTCCATTCGCTTTTGTTCCACCCCCAAGTACCCTTTCAATTCTTCCACGCGCTTGGCCAGGGAATGGATTTTGTCAACCGTCAACATGAGACAAAAGTAGGTTCCGCGGGGTCAAGCCCCACATGCATTCACGGGTCCGATGCTTCCTTCAAGGCCCGGAGCACCATGCGCTGCGGAAAACCACGCTGCATCAACCACCTCAAGACCCTTTCTCGATGCACCTCCAAGTCTTCGGCCCGTCGTGAAAGCAAGGCATTGGCTGCTGACTGCCACCTTGTCTCATCGAAATTGGCTATGGCACGATCGATGTGCTGCGAAGCGACCCCTCGAGCGCTCAAACCTGCACGTATTTTCAAGGGGCCCCAGGATTTGTGTTCCAAATGGACCCGGGTGTAGGATTCTGCGCAACGCGCGTCGTCCACGAATCCCTCTGCCAACAAAAGGTCCATGCCATTTTCCACCCACGAATTGGCTTCTGAGGTAGACGGGGGTGGGTCCATTTTGCGCAGCACATCTTGAAATTTCGCCATTGCCTCCCGCTCGCTCCGGTCGCGCAATCCGCACCACTTTCGAACCCGATCCAACGCGACCTTGAGGGCTTTCTTCTTCTTGCTTTGGGTATCCACGGGGGAAAGGTGCACAGAAAACCCGTATTTTGCAGATTCTAACCATCCCAACTTCACCGCCATGCGGTCAGAAATTTTGCAACGTATCCAAACGCTTCTCGGCAACGAGGACTTGGAGGCCATTCGAAAGGATGTGCGCAGTGAGATCGAATCGTTTCGTTCCTTGATCCAAGAAGACTTCCGCACCCAACGCGATGCCTGGTCGGAATCGGAACATGGGCCCGACGACAAATTCGAGTTTCAACCCAGCGCGGAAGAAATAGAATTCAATGACCTCTTGGCGCAATTCAAAGAGAGGGAGAAGGCTTGGAAGCAACAGATTGCAGAAGAGCAACGTGCAAACCTTGAGGTGAAGCTCGCCTTGATTGATGAGCTCAAAAAGACCATCCAAGAGGAAGAAAACATCGGTGCAGCGTTTGCCCGCTTCAACGAAGTTCGTGAGAAGTGGGAAGGCACGGGAGATGTTCCTGGAGACCGCTACCGGGAAGTACACGATGAATACCATCGCTTGCGGGACGAGTTTTTCTACAACATCAACATCTACAAGCAGCTCCAAGAGCATGACTTGCAGAAGAATTTGACGTTGAAAGAAGCCCTCATTGCCCAAGCGAAAACCCTCGAAACCACAGAGGATTTGAAAGAGCGTGAGGCGCTTGCCCGTTCTCTCCAAAAGCAATGGTTTGACATTGGCCCCTCCCCTCGAGAGACCTTCCAAGCCATGGCGGACACCTTTTTTGGATTGACGCGGTCCACTTTTGATGCTGTCAAAGAGCACTACGATACCATCCGTGCGCAGTTTGAAGTGCACAAGGGAGAAAAGGAAGGGTTGATCACAGCCCTCCAAGAAGCCCTGACACAGGACATCGAAGACCACAAAGGGTGGCAAGCCGCGACAAAACAAGTGGTGGCTCTGCAAGCCAAGTGGAAATCTACTGGCTTTGCAGGCAAGGAGCACAACGAGGCTCTTTGGGGACAATTCCGAGAGGCCGCAGATGTGTTTTTCGAGCGCAAACAGGTCTTTTACGATCGCGTCAAGGCCTCGAGCAAAGTCAGCAAAGAAAAAAAGCTGGCTCTGATCGTAGAGGCTGAAGGGATCCAGAACAGCACAGACTGGAAGGCCACCTCTGAAGCGATGATCCGCCTTCAGAACGGTTGGAAAACGGCCGGACCCTGCTCCCCGGGTGACGAGCACAAACTTTGGAAAAAGTTCCGGACGGCACAAGACGTTTTTTTCAAGGCCAAAAAAGCCCAGTTCGCCGACCGAAACAAAGAAGAAAAAGCCAACCTGATCGTGAAGCAAGCCCTTCTTGAGAAGATTGAAGCGTTCGAGGCAACAGACAACCGCAACAATGATTTGGAGACCCTGAAATCATTTTCCACGGAGTGGCGTGAGATTGGTTTCATCCCGAGAAAAAGTTTGGACCACATCATGGAGCGGTTCCGCAAGGCCATGGATGCGCATTACGACGCCCTGAGCGCCGCGCGTTCAGAGCGGAGTGTGCAGACCTACTCCAAGCGGGTGGAAAAACTCGCCTCGGGAGACAGCCGTGACATGCGCAGGGAACAAGGCATCTTAAGGGACAAGATTGCCCGCTTGCAGCAGCGCATCACTTCCACGGAGGAAAACATGGAACGCTTCACAGGAAAAGGTGCAGAATCAATCCGCGAACAAGCGCAAAAGACCATCCGTACCTACCAGCGCGAGATTGACGAAATCAAAGCCAAGCTCAAGTTGCTCCGGGACGCTTCCTCCAACGACTGAATTCACTGTCCCCTTCCAAAGTCGAGGGGGGCTGAGCAAAATTCTTGTTCTTTCAGCCACTCCAAAAAAGGAGGGAGCAGCATTTGAAGGCCTTTGGCGTGCTTTTCACTGTCGTGGAACACGACAATGCTGCCAGCCTTCGTGTGCCTGGTCAATCGCGCCATTGCGTCGTCTTTGAAGCGCTCAGGTTGCTTGGCGTTGTGAAACGTGTGGTCACCGCTCAAAACATCCCACATGACAACCGGCCCAGCTTCTTTCAATGCAATGGACTGCAGAGGCGTGAGCTTTCCGTAGGGCGGTCGAAACATGACCGGATCTGCGACGTCGCAGGACAAGATGGCCCGTGATGCCTGCGCGGAACGAACGTAAAAGGGCTTGGCCGTCCGCCAGCCATTTTCATGTGCCATGGTATGTCCTCCTAAAGCATGGCCAGCCGATCGAATCTCGGTCAGCATCTCTGGATGCTTTTGGGCCTGGTCCCCCACCACAAAAAAGGTCGCCTTCATGCCGTACCCATCGAGTTGCTTTAGGACCCATCTCGTGACCTCGGGATGTGGGCCGTCATCGAAGGTCAAATGCACCGCTGGAGAATCACCATTGGACCAAACCGATCCAGGCCACATGATGGAAAACAAAGGATGCATCCATCTCGGAATTTGATGGAAGGTGGGAAAGGGAAGTCGCGCAAGCATCTCGAGGCGAAGGTCGAGGTCCCGGGGTTAACTTTGCCTTCATGGAGTACGATTTTCGGGCAATAGAGGCCAAATGGCAACGCACGTGGCAAGACAACCAAGCTTACAAAGTGCAAGAGGACCCTTCCCGTCCCAAATATTACGTGCTCGACATGTTTCCATACCCTTCTGGTGCGGGCCTGCATGTGGGCCATCCTCTGGGGTACATCGCCTCAGACGTCCATGCGCGTTACAAGCGTCACAAAGGATACAACGTGCTGCATCCGATGGGGTACGACAGCTTTGGGCTGCCTGCAGAACAGTACGCCATCCAAACCGGCCAACATCCGGCCATCACCACCGATCAGAACATCCAGAGGTACCGCGGACAACTGGAGCAATTGGGGTTTTGCTTTGACTGGTCGCGTGAAGTCCGCACAAGTGATCCCAGCTATTACAAATGGACCCAATGGATTTTTGGGGAGTTGTTCGAAAGCTGGTATGATACGCAAGCCCAAGCCGCGCGACCCATCACTGAGTTGGAGGCTGCGTTTGCCCACAACGGCAACTTCAACGTGCATGCCGCTTGTGAAGAGGATTGGTGGAAGCACCTGACCTTTCCTCATTTTGGGCCTCACTTCGACGGTTCCTTTACAGCCACGGACTGGCAAAGCATGTCGGAGATCCATCGGGCCGAAGTGCTCATGGCCTTTCGAATCGCCTACCTCGCCGACAGCGAGGTCAATTGGTGCCCCACCTTGGGGACCGTGTTGGCCAACGACGAAGTAAAAGATGGTCTGAGTGAGCGGGGTGGTCATCCAGTGGTCAAAAAAACCATGCGGCAGTGGATGATGCGCATCACGGCGTATGCAGACCGTTTGTTGGAGAGCCTTGACGGATTGGATTGGACAGACAGCGTCAAGGATGCCCAGAGGCATTGGATCGGAAGATCAGAGGGTGCCAGTGTTCGATTTGCCATGGCGGATGCCAGCGGACAACCAGATGGCTCAGGAGAAGAGGTTGAGGTCTTCACGACAAGACCCGACACCCTCCACGGCGTGTCCTTCATGGTGCTTGCGCCAGAGCACCCCTTGGTCGGAAAGTTCACAAATGAGGCACAACGTAAAGACGTTGAAGACTACAAAGAGTCGGCAGCGGGGAAGTCCGAGCGCGACAGGCAAGGTGACAAAACCATCTCTGGCGTGTTCACCGGTGGATACGTCAGGCACCCCTTGACAAAAGCTGCAGTACCTGTCTGGATTGCCGATTACGTCCTCGCGGGATATGGGACGGGCGCCATCATGGCCGTGCCCTCTGGAGATGAAAGAGATTGGCGTTTTGCCCGGCATTTTGACCTTCCCATCCCCAACATCTTTGAGGGGGTGGACTTGTCTGAGGAGGCATGCACCGACAAAAAGGCCACCCTGGCCCAATGTGGTGATTGGAGCGGCATGACCGCTGAGGAAGCCATCCCCAAGGCGCTGGATTGGATTGAAGCCCAAGACTGTGGGGCCCGCACCGTCAACCACCGCATCCGAGATGCGGTCTTCAGCAGGCAGCGCTATTGGGGCGAGCCCTTCCCGATCATGTACGAGGATGGCATTGCCCGTCGCATCACGGACACCACCGTAACGCTCCCAAAGGTGGATGCGTATTTGCCAACGGAAGATGGGGAGCCTCCCTTGGCCAGAGCCAAGCGCGAAGACTGGTCTGTTTGGAGAGGCGACGCAATGGAGACCAACACCATGCCCGGTTGGGCGGGGAGCAGCTGGTACTTCCTGCGCTACATGGACCCTCTCAACGAAAAAGAATTCTGCGCGCGCAAGAAAAGCGACTACTGGGGCCAAGTCGATTTGTACATCGGCGGAGCCGAACACACCACGGGCCACCTGTTGTATTCACGGTTTTGGACCAAATTCCTGTTTGACCGAGGGCACATCGGGTTTGACGAACCCTTCAAGGGGATGATCAACCAAGGAATGATCCTTGGAAGGTCCAGCTTCGTGTACCGCATCCAAGGAACCTCCAAGTTTGTGACGTACAGCCAAAGGAAGGCCCACAACACGCAACGCCTGCACGTCGACATTCACTTGGTGGACAATGACCGTTTGGATTTGGACGGGTTCAGGCAATGGCGGCCGGAGTTTGCGAACGCTGAATTCTTGCTTGAAGACGACGGTACCTACCTGTGCGGTCATGAGGTGGAGAAAATGTCGAAGTCCAAATACAACGTGCAAACCCCAGATGATTTGGTGGAACGTTACGGCGCGGACACGTTGCGCTGCTACGAAATGTTTCTTGGACCTCTGACCCAACACAAACCGTGGGACACGCAAGGCATCAGCGGGGTCCACAACTTTCTGCGCAAGACCCAACGCATGTACACGCAAGCTTCCGCAGAGGAAGGCGGATTGCCTTCCTCCTCCTCAGGCGAAGTCTTGCGCACCGTCCACAAGGCCATTGCGAAGGTCACCGACGATCTCGACCGACATGCCTTCAATACAGTGGTCAGTGCCTTGATGATCGCCGTCAATGACCTGAGCACTGGAAAAGACTCTTTGGGCAAGGATGCACTGCAGCCATTGGCCATCCTCCTCAGTCCATATGCCCCGCACCTCGCCGAAGAATTGTGGCAATCGGCGGAAGGAGAAGGCTCCGTCATGGACGCGGCGTGGCCCAAAGCACAAGCAGCCTTGCTGGTGGCCGACCAAATCACCTACCCTGTTTCATTCAATGGCAAGGTCCGTTTCAAGTTGGAACTGGCCGCATCCCTGAAGCCTGCGGATGTTGAGGCTGTTGTAAGAGAGGACGAACGCACAGCATCGCAATTGGATGGCAAGTCCATCCGCAAAGTCATTGTGGTGCCCGGTCGCATTGTAAATGTGGTGATGTAATAATTATTTTTTTCTTCGTCCGCTCTCTTTCCGGGGGTTCAAAGACCGGCCAGCGCCGGTCTTTTTTTACGCACATGTCCTAATTGTGGGGCTTTAGGTCGACCCCACCCCTGTTGATGGTCCCGCGTCAAAGTCTAGAGCAAAGTGCATAATTCGTCGATAAAATTCTCATTATGTTTGACTAAATAGCATTATGTCTTATATTTGAGGCCCGAGATTTTTGTTTCGGTGCAAATCATAGTGATGAAATACAATACACCAGGCCTCAACGGCCCAACCGGTTTGCCGGCCCGACATGCACATGTCAGAGGCCTTTTTCCACTTGAGAACAATTCTATCTATATCCTTTTCAATTCCACTTTTATCATGAAAAACCTTGTCACCATGGTGATGGCATTGTGTTGCAGCATTGGCTTCGGCTTTGCACAGCAAAACAATCCGCTGTCTTCAACCGGCTACAGCACAGAGGCCCCGGTGGGTTACTGGCTCGAACTGGAAACTTCTGTTGAACACGACGGAGGGGCCCTCGATGGCCAAACCACCTACCGCGTGTATCTCAATACCCTCAACGAGACAGACTACTTGTCAGCTTGTTCGGGTGATGAAGCCAACCCTATGTCCATCACAGCCCCGGAGGGATGGTACAACAGTGCATTCAATGCCGGTTGGAATGCCTCTGGCATCAACCCATTGTTTCTTCCATCCTTTCCAGAGCTGGCATTTGACAGCTTTCTGGACATTGGTGGATTTGACTCCAACTCTTCTGTCGGGCCATCGTTGGCCACAGGTGCGGTTGCCTTCGAACAAGAATTCGTAGGTCCGACACCGACTGGTTCCAGCTTTGTTGTGGACGATGCGACAGGTGGAGCTTGGTTCATTCCTTTCCCTGGCCTGGATCAGGCCCAAACCCACCCTGGTTTCGCTGGCCCAGACAAGCGCGTGCTTGTCGCTCAGCTCACTTCTGCGGGTGACATTGATGGTCAAATCCAGGTTCAAGTCTTCATTGAAGGCGACCAAGGCAATGAGTTCCGTGACATCCTTCCATTCTGCCCTTCCGGCACTTGCGGTGGTTGCACAGATGAAGCCGCATTGAACTACGATGCGGAGGCATTGTATGACAACGACTCTTGTGAATTTGGCGTTGCGGGTTGCACCGATGACTCGGCCTGCAACTACGACGCTGAAGCCACTATCAACGAAGGTTGTGAGTACCCTGACGCGGGCTACGACTGTGATGGAAGCTGCATTTCTGAGGATGCCTTGGGCATTTGCGGAGGCGACTGCACTTCCGACAGCGACGCTGATGGCATTTGCGACGACGTGGACGACTGCGTAGGAGAGTTTGATGCCTGTGGCATTTGCAACGGTCCCGGTGAAATCTACGAGTGCGGATGTCAAGAGTGCGAGTGCGAGGACATCGACGAAGATGACATTTGTGACGACGTAGACGACTGTGTGGGCGATTTTGATGCTTGTGGCATCTGCAACGGTCCAGGTGACATCTACGAGTGCGGATGTTCAGACATCCCCTCTGGAGACTGCGATTGTGATGGAACCCAACTTGACGCCATTGGCGTTTGTGGCGGAGACTGCAACGATGACTCCGATGCGGACGGAATTTGCGACGATGTGGATGACTGCATCGACGTGAACCAAAATGGAACGTGTGACGTGGACGAAACAGGCGACGATTGTCTGCACGACAGCGACGATGACGGAATCGTAGATTGCGAGGACAGCTGTCCTTTTGGCGATTTCGACGACGACGGCATTTGTGACGTTGATGATCCCTGTGTTGGAGTCATCGATGTCCTCGGTATTTGCAACGGACATTGCTTCTTCAACGTGGATGGAGATTACATCTGCGATGACGTCGACAATTGCGTTGACACTGCAGCCTGCAACTACAACGACCCAGCAAACGGTGACTGCCTCTTCAACGACACATGCGGTGTATGTGGTGGCCCCGGTGAAATCTACGAGTGTGGATGTGCCGACATCCCCGCAGGCGACTGCGATTGTGAGGGCAGCCAACTTGACCAGTGTGGCGTGTGCGGAGGTGACGGCACCTCTTGCCTTGGATGCATTGACGAAACAGCCTGCAACTTTGACAGCGGGGCCACCATCGACGATGGTTCTTGCTTGACCCTCGACGAGTGTGGCAATTGCGGTGGCGACGGCTCTTTGGGCTGCACCGATTCAGACGCTTGCAACTTCGACGCTGACGCAGACTGTGACGACGATTCTTGTTTGTTCAATGATGTTTGTGGGAACTGCGGAGGCAGCGCCTACGACGGATGCACCGATGAAGAAGCATGCAACTATGATGCTGGAGCGGGATGCGATGACGATTCTTGTCTCTACGTGGACGAATGCGGCAACTGTGGCGGCGAAGACACCCTAGGGTGCACCGACGCAGACGCTTGCAACTTTGACGCAGACGCGGATTGTGACGACGACTCTTGTCTGTTCGATGACGTTTGTGGAAACTGCGGAGGCAACGCCTACGAAGGATGTACAGATGCAATGGCATGCAACTACGACCAAGGCGCAGGGTGCGACGATGGCTCCTGCCTCTTCCTCGACTGCGCTGGTGAATGCGGTGGTGCTTCTGGCAACTGCCCATTGTACACTGCACAAGAAGTGGCCGACGCCTTGAATGGCGAAGACGGCATGTTGATGATGCTCCCTGGATGTTTGGAAGGCGAAGTGCCTGAAGAATTTGAAGGTGGAGGTCAAGTCACTGTTTTGACCAACAATACTGTGGTTCAGTCTGCCCTCGGCAATGACTTGGTCATTGGTTACTGGTACGTGGACGATTGCTCATGTGATTTCGTTCTCGATTTCACTGCATTGGACTGCCCAGACTTCGTTTTGGCGAATGATGGAGACGGATTCATCATGCCGGAGGAAACAGACAACGAGTGCTGCTTGATCTTCCAAGACGATTGTGACGCTGCTCCATCTACAGCGCAAGCCTTCATCAACGACCTGACCGCTTCAGAAGAAGTCCAGTGCGAAGAAGAATTGCCTGCTTCATGTGAAGAAGGAGCGATTGACCTGATCAATGCCTGTGAAGGTGAGGTGCTTTTCTGCGCCTACGACCTTGCTGGCGATGAAGGTTTCACTACCTGGGATGTCACCACTGCAGAAGGACCTGGCGCAGACGCGGCCATCCGCATCTACGGCATGTCTCCTCAAGTGGACATTTGCAACAGTGATTACTTCCTTGAAGATCCGCTGAACCCCCTGAAATTGACTGTGTACAGCAATTCAGGATCGGCACGTTTGACCGGTTCAGTCTACAACGATATGGATGCAAGCATCACCTTCGATGTGGACATGTACTTCGAGAATGCGCAGAGCGCAACCGATTGGATGGCAGAAAATGCAAGCCATGGCTTGTTGACAGCATGGGATTGTGATGCAGATGCTTCAGGTATCGAAGTCTACGACATGCGCAACACCATTTCTCGTATGACTGGTACAGGATCTGTCTCTGGTGAGATTTACCTCAGTCACATGCCTGTGTCTTTGAACAAGCGATTCCAACTCGGAGTGGGCGGAAACAACCACAACTGCGAGAATGGATTCGGAGGTTGGTTCGGATGGAGTGGTGTGTTGGACGGAGAGCCTGTCATGGGCTTCTCTGGCGACGTCATCGCCGACGTGAGCAACCCAACCTTCACGGATACAGATTGCGGAAGCGAGTCTGTGACGTTGACCTACGCTTTGATTGACCCCGCTGCTGGACAGTCTCAGTACGTCAGCCAGGTTTGGGAGCGCAACGACACTGAAGCACCTGCATTTGCAGCTGCTCCTGCCGACTACACCATCGAGTGGAGCGATCTCCACGACGACGTTTGCGGATGGAACATTGACGTTCCTTGTTTGGAGGTGACAGACAACTGTCCAGACTTCAACCCGGCTTACGACGGATGCAATGACAGCGACGCAACCTGTGGTTCCGTAACCTTCAGCCGTGATACCGTCTCTTTGGACTGTGCAGGCAACTTCGTGATTCGCCAGACATGGGTGGCCACGGACGGAAGTGGAAACGACAACACACACGTTCAAACCATCACTGTTCAAGACACTACCGGTCCAGACTTCGCTGGAACTCCTGAAGTCGCAAGTATTTCTTGCAACGACATCAATGAGATGGTTCAAACCACGAGCGATTGTTCTGACGTTGTGGCCGTTTGGTTCGAACAGGATCTCCAGAGTGGAAACTGCATGAACCCTGGAAGCCTGTCTCGCACGTACTACGCTGAAGACGGCTGTGGCAACATCAGCTCATTTGATCAAATCGTGAACATCATCGACACCGACGGTCCAGTGATCATGGGTCAAGAGGTCTTTGTGGATTGTGATGCCTACGACGCTACTTCCTTGTACCCTCTCTTGATCGAAGATTGCGACTTGCGTGTTTGGTCTGAAGGTGAGGATGGCTTGTGGAGCTCTGTGTTCAACGAGAACTGGTCCACCGTTTACGACATGGACAACACCCCTGTTGAGGTGGAGTGGAGTGATGCAGCACCTGTCGCCGGTGAGGGCTCTTGCTACGTGGTGACACGTACTGTGACTGCCTACGACAACTGTGGCAACTCTAGCACCATTGAGTACCCCATCAACATCACTGACACCACCGCCCCTAGCATTTCTGCTGTGGCCGTGATCAATGTGGAGCACAATGAATATGCCGGAAATGGCTCATTCGAAGTGACGGAAGCAAGCGCTTCTTCCTTTGAAATCAACGATGCCAGCAACCCCTTCTTTGGTCAGACCAACTTCCAAGTTGGTGACGACTGCACATTCAGCAGCTTGTATGCTGGGGTGAATGGAGTGGTGACGGTGTCATGGGAAGATGTGGATTCTGGATTCAGCACATGCTTGGACGCAGACAGCGTCATCTTGAATCGTACATACACAGCTGTGGATGCTTGCGGAAACGCCTCTTCCACAACCCAAACAGTGATTCTGGTCGATACTACGGCGCCCGTTTGGGAAAATGCCTACTACCATGAGCCTGCACCTTTGACGTGCGACTTGGCTTTGCTCGACATGATGAACGATGCTTCGTATATGCCAATTCCTGGTGAGGCGTCTGACATCTGCGACGACGCGCTTGATTACGAAGTTTCGGCCGTCCTCATGAGCGGTGGTTGCATTGGTACTTGGTACCGTACATGGACTGCCACAGACGATTGCGGCAACTCATCTTCCGCAGAGCAGTTGATCACGTTGATGGACGACACTGCACCGACCTTTGTGACGGTTCCAGCAGACACCACCATCGTTTTGAACGAGTTCTGTGATGCCAACTATGTGGTGGAAGTGACTGGAGGTTACCCCAGCGTTTCTGACAACTGTGATGTTTGCTTCGACCAAAACTTGGGCGTAGACTACACCGAGTCGGAGGCAGTCTACACCTGTGAGGGTGACGACGATGTTTTGGAAGGTACACGCTACATCGAGCGCACTTGGACAGTGACTGACCAATGTGGCAACAGCGCCACTCATGTTCAGGTCATCACACTCGAAGACGACAGTGCACCCATGGGATCAGCTGAGGCTGTGACTTTGGACTGTGCCACCTACCGCGACGCTGCTGACCAGATGTTTGGTGCCATCGAGGCACACGACAACTGTGACACGGACGTAGACATCTCCTTCGACGTTGCGAACGATACCATCGTTTCTGTGAATGCTGAAATCGGTGTGCCTGCATCCAGCACTGGATGCTACACCGTGATCCGTACCATCACATTGACAGATGACTGCGGACACCAGACGGACATCGAGCAGGTCATCACTGTGGAAGACACCACGGCCCCCATTTACCAGGGTCCTGGCCAAATCTCCATTCCAGCTGTCGAGTACGACGTGGACGGGGCCTATGCTCCAGACGTGGTCTGGGCTTACCCTGTCGGATCGGAGTTTGAAAGCTTCCCCATTGGTTACATCGATGACTGCAGTGGTTTCTTCACTTGCACAGCTGAAGACTTCCCCATCTCTGGTGGATGTGCCAACCAGCCTCATCCAGCCTACAACAGTGAGTCTGCGACTTACTTGCGTGTGTTGACAATCACAGACTTGTGCGGCAACTCTTCGACTGCAGAGGTCATCATCAACTTGGTTGATGAGGACGCTCCTGT
>CAWVVM010000008.1:0-79828 GCA_963933635.1 uncultured Flavobacteriales bacterium | reverse complement strand
ACGCAGACGACGCTTCGAAATGTCATTGGCGAGTTGGAATTGGACGAGTGCTTGACCTCGAGGGACACCATCAACATGAAGCTTCGGACCATTTTGGACGAAGCCACCAACAAATGGGGGGTCAAGGTGAACAGGGTCGAATTGCAGGACATCAATCCTCCTACTGACATCAAGGAAGCCATGGAAAAGCAGATGCGTGCGGAACGCACGCGTCGTGCACAAATCATTGATGCTGAAGGCACCAAAACAGCTGCGATTTTGGAGGCTGAAGGCCGCAAAGGAGCGGACATCAACCAGGCGGAAGGTCACAAACAGGCCCGCATCCTCAAGGCACAGGGGGAGGCGGAGGCACGTCTGGCCGTGGCAGAAGCGGAGGCCGAGGCCATCCGACGCATTGCAGCGGCTGTGGCTGACACGAACACCGACCCGACCCAATACTTGATCGCTGTGAAGTACATCGAAACCCTTGAGCAGGTCTTGCGTGAGGGCGGGGCGGGAAGCAAAACAGTTTTCATGCCTTACGAGGCAAGCAGCTTGATGAGTTCCGTGGGAGGCATCAAGGAGTTGCTTGCGGCGTCAAAATAAGTTGGTCTTCGACATTTGGCATCCCGGCGGGCCTTTGCCAATGGACAGGACAGACGCTTGAGGGTTCCAGCCGACGGCAGTCACCCAAAGACAGCCACCCCGCTCATCGATCGGAACGTTGGCGCCAAAGCTTGCGCAAGCGGAGTTTGAACCTCGCGATGGCTTGTTTTTTGATGATGCCACGGGACAGGAGCCAAAACACCACACACCACAGCAGGCCCTTGATCAGAAAGAACAAGAACCCGGCGAGGCCGATGGCCTTTAGCCAATCAACAAGACTGTTCATGGGATGAGGTGTTCAATGGGGGCGTCATGGGTTTGGCAAATGTATGTGGTAGATTTGCCAGGCGCAGTTGAAAACGCAAGATTTGATAATGTTTTGACGCATACTGAGCAAGCCATGAATTGCCACGCCGTCCTCTTTGTGGATGGGGAGTGTCTGCTTTGCCAAAAAAGCGTGACCTGGCTGTCCTCTAGGGTCCCAGCCCATCATTTGGCTTTTGGCAGTTTGCAAGGGGCAACAGCGCAAGAACGTCTTCCCAAAAATCTGTTGAAACCGCCTTTTGAAGGGGTGGTGCTTCTGACCAGCCATGGCACGTTTGTGGGACACCGTGCCCTTCGATTTCTCGCCCAGTGGCTGCCATGGCCTTGGTGGTGGTTGTTTGCCGTCGCACCGTCATGGGGGTACGGCTGGGTGGCACGTCACCGGATGACCTGGTTTGGACGCTCTGAAGAATGTGTGTGGACACCTGGCCTCGAATCAAGAGTGGTGGATGGCCGAAATTTCGTTTTTAGGCAAGACTAAATTTTAAAGTTGTGGCCTATCTTTGACGGATGTCCAACGTTCTACGATTCTCGGTGGTTTTGGTCTTGCTCGCCATGAGGATGAAGGGCGCAAACGCCCAGACCAAAGCGCCCTGCTTCTTGCAAGTTCAAGACGAAGAGGGCATAGACTTGCCAGGGGCCACGGTGTGGCTGGACGGCAAGCCCGTTGGCACCACCAATGCCCGAGGCCAATGGCCCTGGAACCCCCAAATGGCAAGTGAAGTTGACCATGTTCTTGAAGTCACGAGCATCGGCTTTGATCCGGTGCAGGTGATCCGTCAATGCGCCCATGGCGAGACCTGGTCTGTGGTGCTCACGCCCAACACGGTCGCCCTAGGAGGCGCAACGGTGGTAGGGGGATTGAAACCCATGACCACCAAAGAGAGTCCCATCCAAACCCAAGTCATTTCTGGTGCGGCGCTTCAATTGGTGCATGCCCAAGATGTGGTGGAGTCCCTCGATTTCACCAACGGGGTGCGTGAAACGGTGGGGTGCGGCATTTGCGGGACCAACGACATCCACATGAATGGGATGGAAGGCGCCTATACCCTGGTCCTCATCGACGGGGTTCCTCTCCTTGGGGGTTTGGCTTCCGCCTATGCGCTCGATGGCATTCCGTTGAGCATGGTGCAACAGGTCGAGGTGATTCACGGTCCTGCAAGTGCGCGATTTGGCAGCCAAGCCGTTGGCGGGGTCATCAATGTTGTGTTGTCCCCCTTGCGCCAGGGGCAAGCCAGTTCCATGGTTCGATGGGACACCCACGGAAGGGGATTGGTTGCGGCCAGCGGCTCGTTTGGGGTCCCCGAAAGCATGTGGCAGGTGGGGGTGGATGGCCTTCATTTTGCTCGGAGAATCGACGACAATGAGGATGGAATGACGGACGCACCGACCATGGATCGAGTGGTCACGACGCTACGTCACCAGGGCCTCAATGAGCGCCGGCGCTCCAGGATGACGCTCCGACTTTTGGGGGAGCAACGCTTTGGCGGGGCATTGGACTTTCAAGAATCCGACCGTGGGACGGACAGGTCCTATGGTGAACGCATCGACCTGTGGCGTTCGGAGTGGCTTTGGGGGAGTTCGCCGCGTTCGGGGAAGGGCGTGACGTTTCAGGGAGGCGCCTCCCACCACCGGCAATCCTCCACGTACGGGTTGACCTCGTTTGACGCGGAAGAATTCACAGCCAGTGTGGATGCCTACTCTTCTGGCCATTCATGGGCAAAAGGACAAAGCGTGCAATGGGGCACCAGCCTGTTGTGGGACGTGTACAGGGATGAAACGCTTGCCTCTTCCGACATGAATGTTTGGGTGCCTGCGCTGTATGGAGAGTATTCAGGATCTTCCAATCAAGCGGAAGGATCCCCCAAATGGTCGTGGACCCATGGGTTGCGTGTGGAGCGACCCAGCGACCAACAATGGGTGGTGGCCCCGCGTGTCAATGTCAAGTGGTCGCCTCACCCCCTTTGGGACGTGCGCTTGAATTCGGGCAGGGGGTACAGGCGGGTTCACTTATTCACGGAAGAACATGCCGCCTTGGACGGTTCGCGTGAGGTGCTGCTTTCAGAGGGAGGACTGAACCCAGAGTCCAGTTGGAATGCCCATGCGCACGTGGCCAAGACCGTGGGCAATGACATGTGGTCAGGGACTTGGACCTTAAGTGCCTTTGGCACACTCTTCACCGACCGCATTTATGCGGACTTCGACAGCCTTCCGAATGCCATCTTGTACCGGAATGTCGAGGGACTGGGATGGAACCGTGGAGTGTCTACAGACTTTTGGATGACCACCCCAAATGGATGGAGTGTCACTGCCGGTGCGACGTGGCTCCGTTCAGAATTGATTGAAAATGAACCGGATGTGGCCCTTGGAATGTGGCGGTTGGGGGAGGGTACTCCCATTGAATTCGCCCCCCGTTGGACAGGAAATTGCACGCTTGGCCGGCGCACCAAAGGCGGCTGGAACTGGAGCGTGGTCGCGCAATCTGTGGGCCGAATGGCTTTGCCCTATTACGACGATGCAACCTCTTTGGAAAGCGACCCATATGCCCTTGTGCATGCCTCGGTGCAAAAGGCCTGTTTTCCGAATTGGAAAGGTGCGCACAATTTGACCTTGGGGGTCCAAAATGCCACGGGCACCCGTCAGCCATCGCCCATCCTCGGGGCCGATGATCCGTTCAGCGAGGCCTTCGATGCATCACGCGTGTACGGGCCCATCGAAGGACGTCGGTTCTTTTTGGAGTGGGCTTGGGCCCTTTGATGGTCACTGGATCCAACGCATTTGACCCACCTCAAGGTCAAAGGCTTGGGCCGTGCCGTCGTACTTCATCCATCCCATCCTAAGGACGTTCTGGAATTCGCTCTTGGGATTCACCGTTCGAAGGTCACCCATTTGGGCTTGGCTCCATTGAAAGTCCTTCACGTCCACCTTGATGGTTTGCCATTCTTCTGAAACGTCGAGTGTGGCGTAGGCATAAGGCATCCACCACCGCTGGGAGGTTTCCAACGTCACCTTGAACGGTCCACCTTTGCCACGGCAGGTCACTTCAAGTGTTTTCAATCCGCGCAAGTCCTGCTCTCCCCAGGGACTGCGAAGAGAAGCGAATCCTCCATTGTTTTCCAGACTGGTCCGTCCTTTCCAAAGGAAACTGCTGTCTTGCCAGATCACGGCACCTTCGGACATGCCGCCCATCACCCCGTCATTCAGTGGGACCCAAGGACGGTCCATGTCTTTGGAAAAAGAGATGTCCAAAGTGGATGCGTTGGAAGGTGGTGTGCTCATGCGAGAACAGGAGGTACATAGCAACGTCGCGAAGATGGTTGGGAACAACCTGGACGTCGAAGAACGCAAAAGGGAGAATGACATGTGGGGAGAACAGAATTCTTCACAGATGGTTCAGCTTCACGCTTCCTTGGAGGTAGGTGCAGGCTTGGCCTGAAACGAGTACATGCCTTGGGAGCACTTGGCAGTGCAGGGTCCCTCCTCGTGCCGAGCGTTGTTCTGCCACGAGTTGGGTTTGGCCCAAACGTTCTGCCCAATAAGGGGCTGAGGTGCAGTGCGCAGAGCCTGTGACGGGATCCTCCAAGATGGTGGCTTGCGGGGTGAAAAAGCGAGAAACGAAATCGCAGCCTTCTCCCGGGGCGGTCACGATGACGCCTCCGGTGCCCAACTGGATGCGGTCGAACAGGTCCCGTTGGATTTGCAAATTCTCCACCTCAGAGGCATGGTTGTAGACCAAAAGGTAGTCCCTTGATTTGTGCACTTCCACGGGTTTTGTGCTCAACGATTCTTCCAATTCAACCGGCAAGATGGCGTGTTCAGGAGCTCGGTTGGGCAAGGTCATTTCGTACCCGTGCGTCGACCGTGTCACGACAAGTGGACCGCTAAGAGTGTCGAACGTCACTTCGTTGAGTTCAGGATGAAGGTGGTGCAAAACGACATGGGCAGAGGCCAAGGTGGCGTGTCCGCAGAGGTCCATCTCAAGGTCGGGGGTGAACCATCTCAAATGAAAGCTCTGGGCTTGGGGCACCAAAAAAGCGGTTTCTGCCACGGCATTTTCTTGGGCGATGGCCAACAAAACGTCTTCTTCCAGCCAATCGTCCAAAAGCATCACACAGGCGGGATTGCCCTTGAAGACTTCGTCGGTGAAAGCGTCCACTTGGTAAAGGGGAATGTGCATGCTTGGAAGGTACCAACTTCCAGTCAAACGTTTCTCGGATCAAGGCACCCAGCCTGCCGTCCGCGCCACAAAAGAGGTGTCGTTCAGCGCGGACAGGAACGCCAGTAAATCGCTGCGTTCGTCAGAAGTCAAGTCGATGGGGAACACCCTTGGATCTTGGTTGGGGTGCCCCATTCCCCCTTTCGCATAATGGTCCAAGACCTCGTCCAAGGTCGACAGCGAGCCATCGAACATGTAGGGCGCGGAGAAGGCAAGGTTCCGTAGGCTAGGCGTTTTGAACTTGCCGAGGTCGGCAGAGTCTAGGGTGAGTCGATAGGCCCCTGGGTCGGGGTTGTCCCGATAAAGGCCAATGTTGTGGTTGGCAAAATCAGTCAGCCACAGCCCACTGTGGCAGCTCCGGCATTGCAGGTTGTCAAAGAGGCCTTGCCCTCGCAGGGCGGACTCACTGAGCGCAGAGGAGTCGCCCAAGAGCCATCGGTCGTAGGGGGATTCTCCTGAAATCAGGGTGCGCTCGAAGGCAGCGAGGGCGCGCGTCAGCACATAGGCGTCGAATGGACGAGCAAAGGCCTCTTCAGACAAGGCATGATAGCCTGTGTCTTTGGCCAGCTCTGCCACCAAGGTCATGAGGTCCTTGTCGAATTCATGTGGCTCCTGCAATGGCGCCAGGACCTGTGTTTCAAGGCTGGGGATGCCGCCTTCTCTGTGGAACCGAGGTTGCCAAGCCATGTTGAAGAGGGCAGAAGCGTTCCGAAACCCCGGTGCACCGCCCGTGCCCAGCGAGACCGCCAAGCTGTCGGCCATGGCAAACTGCGCCAAGTGACAGCTGGCGCAACTCACGTCGTTGGCGGCGGAAAACCGCGTGTCGTGGAAGAGAAGCCTCCCCAACTCCCATTTTGCGGCATTCAATGGGTTGTCAGCCGGTTCCTCAAAGTCCGGAAAGTGGGCAGGAAGCTCCACCAATTCCGACAAGCGAAAGGGGGCTTGGTCGGCCATGTTTGGCGTGCTGCAGCTGGCCCATCCCAAGAAGAGCGCTACGAGGCATGCCACCATGGCAACTCGGGAAGGGGGAAAGCAGAGGGGGCTCATGTTTGGCAAGATGGCAAGAATCAGGCGGAGGTTGCACCTGGTTGTATTTTTGTCCCCAACATTCAGCCCATGTCATCTCCCAAAGCCCATGCCATCTTGTATGTGTTCCAAGTGAACAAAGGCCAGGAAACCGCCTTCGAAGAAGCGTGGTGCGAGGTCACCCAAGAGATCCATCGATTGTGTGGCAGCAACGGTTCCCGGTTGCATGCTTGGGTGGGAGGGACCTATTGGGCATATGCCCAGTGGCCCAGCCGTGAGGCCCTCGAAAACGCGGAGATTGAGGGGCATCCGACGCTGATGGAGGCCCGAAAAAAAATGGTGGCTGCCTGCGAAAGCATGGAGGTGTTTGGCGAGGGCAACGTTGTCCACGATTTGTTTGTGAACTAAACGGCCAACGGGGGGCACCCATCCAAAAGGCGGGACTACCTTTGCCGCTTCTTTTTGACCCCCCTTTCCATGCGCATCGCCCTCTTTGATTTTCGGCAAACCGTCGACTACCGCCTCGAAGTTCTGAGTGGTTTGACAGTGGCCATGGCCCTCATTCCCGAAGCGGTGGCCTTTGCATTGATTGCCGGATTGAGTCCTCTCACCGGTTTGTATGCCGCCTTTGTGGTGGGCCTCGTGGCAAGTGTCTTTGGCGGGCGACCTGGCATGATCAGTGGTGCCACGGGCGCCGTGGCGGTGGTGGTGGCTGCGTTGGCCATTTCCCATGGTCCCGAGTACATCTTCGCCACGGTGGTGCTTGCCGGGGTGCTGCAGCTGCTTGCGGGACTGATGAAGCTAGGGAAACTCATGCGTTTGGTCCCTCAGCCTGTGATTTTTGGGTTTGTGAATGGCTTGGCCATCATCATTGGCGGAAGCCAAATGGCCCAATTCAAGGATGACGCTGGTGCATGGCTTGGCCGCGAAGAACTTCTTGTCTTTGGCGGCCTGACTTTGCTTTCCATGGCGATCATTGCCTTCCTTCCCAAGCTGACCAAGAAAGTACCCGCCGGATTGACGGCAATCGTCGTGGTGTTTGGCCTGGCTGCAGCTTTGGGCATTGACACGAAAACGGTGGGGGATTTGGCGTCCATCCAAGGAGGCTTTCCACCTTTCCATTTGCCAGAGGTCCCTTTGACCTTGGAAACCTTGACCATCATTTTTCCCTACGCGGCGGTGGTCGCTGGTGTGGGTTTGATCGAGAGTTTGCTCACGTTGAACATCTTGGATGAAATCACAGGAACGCGCGGCCATGGCAACAGGGAATGCGTTGCTCAAGGGGCGGCCAACGTCCTTAGTGGATTGTTCAGCGGGATGGGGGGGTGTGCCATGATTGGCCAAAGTCTCATCAACGTAAGCTCAGGAGCACGCGCGAGATTGAGCGGCATCGTTGCAGCCGTGATGTTGTTGGTGTTCATTGTGTTTGGGGCTCCGTTGATTGAGAGGCTGCCCATGGCGGCATTGACAGGGTTGATGATCATGGTGGCCATCGGAACGTTTGAGTGGGCTTCGTTGAGAACCTTCCGTCGGATGCCCGCTTCGGACGTCTTCATCATGGTGCTCGTTACCTTGGTGACGGCATTCCTTCACAACCTGGCCTTGGCTGTATTGATTGGTGTGGTGGTGGCTGCCTTGGTGTTTGCATGGGACAACGCCATCCGGATTCGGGCGCGAAAGCGCATGGACGAGAATGGATGGAAGCACTACGAGCTTTACGGGCCTTTGTTCTTTGGATCGACGACGGTTTTTGCAGAGAAGTTTGACGTTCAAGGGGACCCAGAGCACGTGGTCCTCGATTTTGCAGAGAGCCGGGTGGTGGACATGTCTGCCATCGAGGCCCTCAACCGTGTGACTTCGCGGTATGCGCAAGCTGGCAAAAAAGTACATCTGCGTCATCTAAGCGAGGATTGCCGCGCCCTTGTGGACAAGGCCCAGTCCATCATTGAGGTCAATCACTACGAGGATCCCACCTACAAGGTGGTCTCCGATGCGTTGTGACCACGGGTTGTGAATCCTTAGTTTTGGGACTCAACCCCAAGCGATGATTCACTACGATCCCAAGAGCTGGTTTTCCCTGATTTTCCAGGCTTACAGCCGCCAGGTCTTTCGCCGTTTGTTCCCTCTTTTGCTTGCGGTGGGCGTCTTGACGGCCTTGGTCTGCTACATTGAATTGGAGTTCATTGAGGAGCCGCTGGAACTGAGCAACGTCGTCCATTCGTTGTTGGGTTTTGTGTTGTCCTTGTTTTTGGTGTTCCGCACCAATACGGCCTACGACCGTTGGTGGGAGGGGAGAAAGCAATGGGGTTCCCTGGTGAACGTCTCCCGGATTCTTGCCATTCGCGTGCGGGAATTCAGTCATGACGAGACGACTTGGCAATTCTACCAAGCGCACATTCCTGGCTTTGTGAACGCACTGCGCGTGCACCTTCGTCCTTCTTTGGAGGGAAGGCCCACTAGCCCCTCCGACGAGCACATGTCCCAGGGCAGTCATGTGCCCAATGCTTGGGCGCAGGCCATGGAGCGGGACTGCGCCAAACGCTTGGCCAAGGGAGAATGGTCCCCCCAACAGCACTGGTTGCTTTCCCAAGACATCGCAAGGATGGTGGACATCCTGGGGGCATGTGAGCGTATTCTGAAGACCCCGATTCCCTACAGCTACAGCATGTTCATGAAAAAATTCATTTTCTTGTACGTGGTGACCTTGCCCCTTGGCTTCGTAAGCACCTTTGGTTGGTGGGCCATACCAGTGGTGATGTTGGTCTTTTACATTTTGGTCAGCATCGAATTGATTGCGGAAGAAATTGAAGATCCTTTTGGGGTCGATGAAAATGACCTGCCGTTGGACGGCCTATGCGACACCATTGAAGCCAACACTCGGGAAATTCTGACCAGACAAGGATGATGTTGTTTGCAGGCTTAAACTGACCGCCCCTGATGGCCCTTGGATGAATCTCTGGAGCAGAAAATACCCCAGCTTGACAAGCTAGGGCATTCAAAAGGCGAAACATAGGCTTCGAATCAACGGATGACCATCAGTCGCTTGGGTGTCTCTTGCCCTGCAACAACAAAGTACAACCCGGGCGAGAGGTGGCTGACCGAGATCGTTTGAACTCCTGGACGCAGGATTATCTCTTCAGCAAGTTGACCTTGTTGGCCAACGATTGTGCATTTTGAAGCGACTCCTTGCCAGTTGATCCGGAGCTCACTCTGTGTTGGATTGGGCATCAATTCCCAAGAGGAGTTCAAGGATGGAACATTGCTAAAAGGAGCCACTGTTAAAGCCAAACAGACGGTGTCTGTGATGCATCCATCTGTACTGTACTCCACCACACAGATGTCACACCCCCCCTCCAATTCTGGATCAATGGTGGCCTCCAACCCTTCTCCCACCACATCTCCGCATGAACTCGTCCACTCCAGGGTGCTGCCGGTGACGGCATCATATTCAAAAACGGCGGGAACGCCAACCATGACGACGGTGTCACCTGACAACTGTCCTGGCTCAAGGTATTCGCAACCATCGAATTGCAAGGGAGCGGCACATCCGTTGAAGTTGCAAGCTCCGTAATCAGAGCAACCCTCCTCAAAGCTTGTCACTGGAGCGATGTAGCCACCGTAAATGGTGTTGATGAATCCATTTCCATCAAATTCAAAATTGTATTGGCCAAACGTCGCATGGTAGTTCAAGGTGTTTCCGCAAACAGACATTTCCACCGTCGTGACGTCATCGACCAGTTCATCGTAGCCAAAGGCCAAAAGCGTCTCTTCGACCCAATCAAACATTTCAAAGTACAAAGGCCCTCCAAGGACAGAGTCTTGCATCATGGGCAATGGTAGATCGTTCCATGCTGCGTACCCTGTTTCGCACGCCTCAAAATCCAGCTGGTCGATGTAGGTCCAATCGTCTAGAGTGAACAATTGTGTATCAAAGTAGATGCATGGTTCCAATTCTTCCCCAAAGTTGCACGCCAGGGCGTCGTCGCATTGGGCATGAAGGTTCATTGTGGCAAAGCAAGAGAACAAAAGAGCTGAGCTGTAGAGACGTGAATGCAATGGGTTCATGATGTTTTTTCTAACTGCGAAGCTAGCGTTCAAATGCTCAGACACATTGGGTTCGGATGTACCTTGAGGGCACACTAGGCTCTCATCATGATACGTCGTCAATTTCTCAAAGCTGCTGGTTCGGTGCTCGCACTTCCGATCATAGGTCCCTTTCAGGCCACCGCACGCAATTCTTCAAATCGATCAAATTGTGTCTTGGTACCATCAGAAATTGCAGGTCCATTTCCCCTCGACTTGAACGAGAATGATTTTTTCTTTCGCCAAGACATCACCGAAGACAAGCCAGGAGTTCGCTTGAGGCAACGTGTTCGGATCCTGGGTGATGAGAATTGTGAGCCCATGGCCAATGTTCGCGTCAATGTCTGGCATTGCGACCGTGACGGAGGCTATTCGGGCTACGGCACAGAAGAGGGTCTGACTTACTGCAGAGGTTACCAGTTCACCGACGACAACGGTGAGTGTGAGTTTGTGACCATCGTCCCTGGGTGGTATCCGGGCCGGGTCACGCACATGCACTTCCAGGTCTACGTAAGCAGCCAGTACAGTGCGATTTCCCAATGGACTTGGCCACATGAGGCTGTGGTGGGGGCCACGAACGACCATCCTGAATTGTACCCAGCGGGACCAGATCCACTTGCGCCCGAGCAAGATGGGGCCTTTGTCGATGGCTTTGAATGGCAGTTGGCCAGTCTGGAGTGGGACGAGGCGGCGGGAGAGTACGATTCGTTTTACGAATGCACTGTCCAAGGTGAAGGTACAAGTGGAGTGGGGCTTCAAGAACGTCAAAATGCAGAGGTCATGGCGCTTGGGGATTGTCATCCCAACCCAGCCACGGACCGCGCGTATTTGCCATTGACCTTGCGCTGCCCCGCACAGGTGACGTGGTCCATCTGGAACCTCCATGGCCAAAAAATCCATGCCCAATCTTTGGGGCAATGTGCACCAGGCGAACATCGATTGACCTTGGAAAGGAACGAAGCCGCATGGCCTGTAGGACCTTGCATGGTGCTGGTCGAATTGAACGTCGAAGGACGTCGTTTCACCGATGTGCGCCGGTTGATGATCCAACGCTGACACAACAGAACATGGAGATGAATCCAATGTTGCAGATTGCCTTCAATGCCGCCAAAGAGGCGGGCCGTGCGGTCATGGAGGTCTATGAAAGTGAATATTTTGAGGTGGAACAAAAGGCAGACCAAAGCCCCCTGACTCGTGCCGACCGGGCCGCACATGAAGTTATCATGACCCACCTTGAACGCACGGGAATTCCGGTGCTTTCAGAAGAGGGGCGCCACATGTCCTTTGACGAACGACGGGACTGGGAAAGTCTTTGGATCGTCGACCCTGTGGATGGCACGAAGGAATTCATCAAGAGAAACGGAGAGTTCACGGTGAACATTGCACTTGTGACGGAAGGCCGAGTGGTGCTTGGTGTGGTGCTCGCCCCAGTACTCAAGTGCGCCTACCTTGGAGTGGTTGGGGAAGGCGCATGGAAGTTCGAGTTGCCAGACGATTCTGAGGAGGTAGGGAATGAGCGTTGGGAAGAGCCAATGACCTTGCCCATACCAAGGCCTTCGGGCCGCCCCTTCACTGTGGTGGCAAGCCGCTCCCACATGTCGCCAGAAACGCAAGCATTTGTGGACCAAAAGCGCAAAAGCCATGGAGAGGTCCATTTGATCAGCAAGGGAAGTTCCTTGAAACTGTGCATGGTGGCTGAAGGTGTGGCAGATGCCTACCCGAGGTTTGCCCCCACCATGGAGTGGGACACTGCGGCAGGTCAGGCAGTATGTGAGGCAGCGGGCTGCGCAGTGATTGACCAAAACACAGGGGATCCTATGCGCTACAACCGCGAAGAATTGTTGAATGCGTGGTTCCTCGTGTCACGCGACGAAACCTTTGGGTCATGAAGCAATGGATGGCAGTCTTGTTGTTGCTGGGAGCCCTGCAGACCGTGTTTGGTCAGATGCACTGGTGGCCCACAGAGGTCAGCACCACCACCGGCATTTGGTTGGCTGAAGGAGAGTCCCGGAACCAAGTGGACGGTGTGGCCTTTGGAGGGCAAGTTGCTTGGATGACCCGTGCCACAAATGGGTGGGCGGCATTTTTCAGAGGCATTGAGCATGGAGGTTTCATAGGGATGCACCGAATTGGCGCGAGTGCCTATGGTTGGCAGCCCCAAGTCGGGTGGACCTTGCGCACGGGCCAATCCGCTCTGGTCGGGTGGACCTTTTCGGGTGGTGTGGCCTACAACGCCAACATCTATGACGCCGAAACCGCGCCAGATTTGGATGCGGTGGGCTCGCACTTGAATGGCTTGGTTAGGTTGGGGGTGACCCTTGCCAACGACAGCCCAGTGGGTTTGAGCTTGGGGATGTTGCACACAAGCAATGGGGGGGTGAGGCGCCCCAACAAGGGCATCAACACTCCACATGCGCGGCTGACCGTGCGCCTCGGCGAGACCCCTCGCCGAAGGGTGGACGTGGACGGTGCAACCATGGGTGCATGGCGCTCGGCGGTGGGATTGGCCCTCGGGGCCCGGGACCACGGTGGGTTTGGGGGACATGTTTACGGTGTTCAGGAGTTGTTCGCCCAAACATCCTTTGTGTGGACCCCGCGTTACGCTTTGACGGCGCAGGCATCGGTGTCGCATCACATGGCACTCACGGCTGACCCCAACACGGATGCGCCTTCGGACACCTTGGCTTCGCAACCCTTGGACCGGTTGCAGCCTGGGCTCAGTGCTGGGTGGTCGTGGATGTTTGGACGTGCACGGCTTGACTTGCTCAAAGGCGGTGTGCTCGTGAACCCCACCCCAGGGTTTGCCAAGGGCTACAACAAGGCGCAGTTGTTCATGTCGGTGCACCCCAATCTCGACGTCTTTGTGGCCCTTCGTTTTTCCGATTGGCGCGCAGATTTCCTAAGTGGTGGCATTGCTTTGCGCTGGGGCCGTTCAGAAAAAGAATGCCTTTCTTGTCCCAAATGGGACCTGTAGACTGATCCGCTTGAAGTATTGCATTTGATGTATCTTCTCGGAGATGCCAGACCTCACTGAATACGATACATTGATTTTGGAAGGCGGGAGTTTGCGATGCGCCTTCAGTGCCGGTGTGATGGATGCGCTGATGTTGCTGGGCCCCATGTCTTTTGAAAGGGTCATTGGAGCCAGTGCGGGGTCCATGGTCATGGCTTCATATTTGTCCGGCCAATACAAGCATTTTGTGCGCATTGCGAGGGATTTGGTGGATGATGGACGGTTCATCCGGTTCAGCTCGGCGTGGAGTGAAGAGGGTTTGATGAATTTGGCCCATCTCAAGGACCATGTGCTCAAGCATGCGCCATTGGATCTGCAGGCCTTGGATCAAATCCAAAAAACAACACGTGCGGAGGTGGTTTTGACAAGGGCCCAAGAGGGAACCCCCATGTACGTTCAACCTCATGGGGCTGCATGGGTGGATGCCTTGATGGCCTCGTCGGCCCTTCCTATGCTGACACGTGGCCGCGTGAAGTGGGACCAAACCTGGGTGTTCGACGGGGGATATTCGGATGCTTTGCCTCTTCAACGCGCCCTTGATCTGGGGGGGCGACGGATTCTTGTCGTCCGGACCAGACCTGTGGGCGACCACATTGCGCAAAGCACCGTGGATTACTTGGCATCTTATTGGTTCTGGAATGAGCCCCATGTTTTGGAATTGTTCGAAAAGGGCCATGAACGCTACAATGCGGTCGTCGATCGTTTGCGTTTGGGTTGCGATGGGGAAGGCAGGAAGTGGGAAGAAATTGCGCCACCTTTTCCGCTTCAATCGGACAGCCTTTCGGTACGGGGGGTCGATGTCATGGCTGATTATCGCTTGGGAGTGGAGCAAGCCATGAATTGGTGGGCTCGAAAATGAAGCCCATGTTCGTGGGACACCTTTTGTTCATTGAATTACCCGACTTTTCAAAGGAAATGATTAGCTTGCGCCCACCTTGTGAATCAAGGGTTTTATGGAAAATGATTCCTGCCTAAAAACCCAGTGGAGAAGGGACTTGAGCCCATCCTGATTGCTCCATACTCTTTACCGACCATGCACCTTATCGATTTTGTTTTTCTTCGTTTGCCTTCTTTTTGTGGCCTTGTTTTGGTGGTTGCTGTTTCAGCCATGGGGGTGTCGTGTCAAATGGACCCCCAAAGCAATGGCCTGTCAGAAGCAGATCTCTTGTCCTTTCGTGGATCTCCTCAAGTGGAAGAATTGTTGAATCAAATGACCCTTGAGGACAAGGTGGGTGAGATGACCCAGTTGACATTGGACATGCTCTGCATTGGGGCACCCTACAATTTGGACGAACCGCACCGGGTCGACACTTCGAAGCTTGCGTTGGCCTTCTCAAAAGGCAAGGTGGGAAGTGTGTTGAATTCTGGAGGACACAGTTACCCGCCCGAGCAGTGGAGGGAGTTGGTTGCGAACATCCATGAAGCCAGCATCGTCGGAAAGGGAATTCCCACATTGTATGGGGTGGACGCCATTCATGGAGCCACCTACACTTATGGAGCTGCACTTGGACCCCAGCAGATTGCCTTGGCCGCCACATGGGACACCGCTTTGGTGAGGGCCATGTCGGAAGCCACAGCTCGGGAGATTTCGGCATGCGGCATTCCATGGAACTTTGCTCCTGTGCTCGACGTGGGCCGCGACCCGAGATGGCCGCGGTTTTGGGAAACCTTTGGAGAGGATGTGAAATTGGTGGGCGACATGGGAGAATCCATGGTCCGTGGGTTCCAGGAAGGGGAGTCCGTCGTGGGTGCAACCCTCAAGCATTACATGGGGTACAGCACACCATGGAGTGGGAAAGACCGCACCCCAGCCTACATTCCCGAGCGCCAGCTCCGTGAAGTTTTCCTTCCTCCTTTCGCCCAAGCGGTGGAGGCCGGAGCGATGAGCGTTATGGTCAACAGCGGCGAGATGAATGGCATCCCCACGCACGTCAACCGATTTGTCCTGACAGACATCCTGCGCGGAGAACTTGGTTTTGAGGGAGTGGCGGTCACGGATTGGGAAGACATCAAATACCTCGTCTCCCGTCACAAAGTGGCAGCAAACTACAAGGAAGCCATCCGCATGGCCATCGACGCTGGCATCGACATGAGCATGGTTCCGCAGGACCTAGAATTTCCAGTTTTGCTCAAGGAACTCGTCGAGGAAGGGTCCCTTTCAGAGGCACGCATCGACCTGAGTGTGCGTCGCATCTTGACCATGAAGGAGCGTTTGGGATTGTTGGAGGAAAATGGAGCGGCCTTGCCGGAGTTGTTGACGGAAAAAGAGCGCAAGGACCTCGAAGGTCCTGCGGCGAAGGCAGCCCTGGAATGCATCACCGTTTTGAAAAATGGCCAAGCGCAAGCGAACGGTCTGACCCAGGCAATTTTGCCGTTGGACTTGAAGAAATCCATCTTTGTCTCAGGACCAACAGCCCATTCCCTCAATGCATTGAATGGTGGATGGTCAGGGACCTGGCAGGGAAGAGACGAAGCCTACAACACCCCCGGTCGTTTGACTGCGTTGGAGTCCTTGCGAGAGGAATGGGGAGCAGAGCGTGTAGCGTTTGAAGGATTGGCCAGCATGGATTTCTCTGCCAAAGACATCGCTCGTGTGGTGCGCGAACTAAAGAGAAGCCAGCCCCAAGCCGCTGTGTTGTGCCTTGGCGAAATGCCCTACACCGAAGTGGTCGGCAACATTGGTGATTTGAGATTGCCCGACAACCAGCTTGATTTGGTGCGCGCAGTTGCCGCCACTGGGATTCCTGTGGTCGCTGTGTTTGTCGAGGGACGCCCAAGGACGTTCTCCCAGGTGGAGCCTTTGTTGGATGCTGCAGTGATGGCCTACTTGCCGGGAGACTTTGGAGGGCCGGCCATTGCCCAGGTGTTGAGCGGGGCACACAACCCCTCCGGCAAGTTGCCTTTCACATGGCCCCGCGACGCATCGAGTCACGTGACCTATGACAGAAAGCATACGGAAAATGTGCACTCCGATTTTAGCATGAACGCTTTCCAGCCCCAGTACCTCTTTGGCCATGGTTTGTCCTACAGCACTGTGGAAACGTCGGGCATAGAAATCATTGGCGGCGCGGAGATCCACGTCGGCGACGACATTGAATTGGAAGTGACCTTGGTCAACACTGGCAACCGCCCCTCCTCTGAGGTGGTCATGGTCTTTGCCCAAGACCGCGTGGCTTCCATCACCCCAAGCGTGGACAAACTCAAGGCCTACAAAAGGGTCCTTGTGGATGCTCGTGCAACCATGAAGGTTCGCCTCAGCGTCTCCACCTCTGAACTCGGCTTCATCGGACATGACCTAAGTTATGTCATCGAACCAGGCGTTTTTGGATTGCGTGTGCAAGACCAAGTCGTCGACATTGAATTGAACAAATAACACCCCGATCTCATGAAAAACTTCTTTTCCCTCGCCCTCGCCTTCGGCTTTGCCTTTGGTGCCGCGGCCCAAACCACCTTCAATGTGGATGTGTCTTGCATCGACTCTGGGTTTGACAACCTGTTTGTCACTGGCCCGTGGTGCGGCTGGTGCGCCAACGACGTCTACAACACCATGACAGACCCCGATGGGGATGGGGTGTACAGTGTGACAGTGGAGGAACTCGAAGGAACTGTGGAGTACAAATACGCCATCAACGGTTTTGCGGAACAAGAGGACTTGGTCAATGACATGGTGGATGGGGCAGATTGTGCTCCAATCACTGATTTCAATGGCTATGCCAACCGCACCACGGAGGCGGGCAGCACCACCAACGATTACTATGGGACTTGCGATGGGACGTGCAACGACGTGCCGCCCACCAATGTCAAATTCCAGATCGACATGGCCGGTTATGAAGGGGCCTTTGGTTCTGTGACTTTGAATGGTGAATTCAATGGGTGGTGTGGCAATTGCGCGCCCATGACAGATGACGATGGAGACGGGGTGTACGAATTGACTGTTCCATTGACAGGCGATACCTTGGAATACAAATTTGCCATCGGCGCTTGGGAGGACGAGGAAGACCTTGAGGCGGAGGCAAGTTGTGCACTCACGACTTACGACGAAGGAGCACCCAACGGATGCTGTTACGTAAATCGCTTTGTGGTTTTGGAGGGTGACGATATGGTCCAAGATGTGGTGTGCTGGAACAGCTGCCAGGAATGCAATGCAGCACCTGTTTTGGGGTGCACAAACGCTGAAGCGTGCAACTACGATGCGGTTGCCACAGAAGACGATGGCAGCTGCATTTTGGGTGACGGTCCGGTTGTGGAGCTGACTGTGGAAGATGCCTTGTGCTTTGGTGGAGAAGGCATGCTTTCTTTGGATTCAGCGACGATGCTCCTGTTGGACGATGCGTTGATCACAGTCGAGGTGTTTGGTGCGGGAGAAACGTTGCCTGCAGGCGACTACATCTTCATGGCGACGGACACTCTTGGTTGCTCCAGCGAGACGACCTTCACTGTGGGTGAACCTGACGAGCTTGTGATTGAGTTGACCATTGTGACTTTCGACTCAGGTGCGGGTGACGGCCAAGCCGAAGCCACTGTCATTGGTGGAACCCCTGACTACAACGTGGTTTGGACCAACCTTGGTGGTGTGGAAGTCAATCCCGATTCCCTTGGTGTCGGGCTCTACACCGCATTCGTGACAGACGGCAATGGCTGCACGGCACAGGCCGATGTGACCATGACCGTCGATGGCACGGAGGAGGTGATGGGGCTCAACGCCTCCCTTTTCCCTGTCCCCGTGCAGGATGAGTTGACACTGCGCCTTGGAGCACCGTTGCGTGCGGCGGCGATTGTGACTTTGTTCGACGCCCAGGGGCGCCAATGGAGCACGGAGGCCATGTCCCCAAGCCAATCGAACATCACTTTGAATACATCAGGCCTCGCCGCAGGACTGTACACCATCCAATTGACCACTGAGGAGGCACGTGCTTCCTGGAACTTTGTAAAATGATGCGACAAATCATCGGTTGGGCCAGTTTGTTGTTGCTCTTGGGATCCAGCACCCCTGCTTGGTCACAAAACACCATCTCGGTCTCGGGTACGGTTCTGGAAGGCGACATGCCATTGCCAGGCGTTTCGGTTACCGTGAAGGGGTCCTATGCAGGAACGGCGACAGACTTGGATGGGGAATTTTCTTTGACCCTCGAGTCGGACCAGACCCTTGTGTTCTCTTACATCGGGTACCTGCGAAAGGAATTGAAGGTGACCAACACCGTCACGGACCTTAAGGTGCTCCTGGACCCAGATGTGGCCGGTCTTGAAGAGGCTGTGGTCATCGGATACGGCAACCAGCAACGCAGCAAGATTTCTGGTGCCGTCACGACGGTGGACATCAAGGCGGCCACTTCGGTGCCTGTCTTGCGAACAGAGCAGGCTCTGCAAGGCCGAGCCGCAGGCGTTCAAGTGACCCAGAATTCGGGCCAACCAGGCAGTGCGCAAACCATACGGATTCGGGGTTTGGGCTCCATCAACAACTCCGATCCTTTGTTCATAGTCGATGGCATCCCTTCAGGAGGAATCGATTACCTCAACCCGGGCGACATTGAAAGCATCAGCATCTTGAAAGATGCTGCCTCCACTGCGATTTACGGTGCGAGGGGGTCGAATGGTGTGGTGCTGATCACCACAAAGAAAGGGTCGCGCAACAGCAAAGCTTCTCTGACGTACGACAGCTATGTAGGCAGCCAAGAGCCTTGGAAATTCATGTCTCTTCTCAATGCAGAGGAGTACGCTGTTTTGATGAACGAGAGCCGTGCAGCGGCAGGGTTGCCGGCACTTTCTGGCTTGAGAGATCCGGCCTCTTTGGGGGAGGGCACAGACTGGCAGAAGGAACTGTTCCAACGCGCTCCAATGACCAATCACAGTGTGTTGTACACAAATGGAACCGCCACGTCTAGTATGGCGATGGGGGTGAGTCATTTTGGCCAAGACGGCATCATTGGCGGGGAAAAAGGACGTTTTGAAAGGACCACATTTCGCGTGAACTCGGAGCAACAAGCGGGAGATCGCTTTCGTGTGGGTCAAAACGTGAACTTCACCCACATTAAGAGGAATGCCTTGGCGGAGAACAATGAATTCGTCACGCCTGTGGTTCGGGCCCTGAACATGGACCCCGTCACTCCCGTCACCAACGACGATGGCACCTTCGCCTACACCAACTACATCGACAGCGACATTGTGAACCCCTTGAACCAGGTGGCACAGACCTTCGACACATGGACCACCAACCGTTTCGTGGGGAATGTCTTTGGTGAGGTGGATGTTTTGCCCAGTTTGACGTTCCGGTCCTCAGTGAATGTGGACCTCAGCTTGGGTTCCCAGACGATTTTCAGGCCGGCCTACGATTTGGCTTTGTTTCCGGGTGACCCCAACCGACCTGCCACGGAATTCAACGAGGTCAACTCCTTGGTTCGTGCAGAAAACAAATGGTCCTCCTGGCAATGGGAGAACACGCTGACCTACAACAAGGAGTTCAAGAACGAAGACAAGCTGCAAATCATTGCAGGGTATTCTGCCCTCGAGCAACTGTACACAAGCGTCAGCGCATCTCGCGACAGCTTGGTGTCCAACGACCCAGAATTCGCTTACTTGAGCAACAGCCTCAATGTGGGCCCACAGGTGCCCCGTGCCAGCGATGGCATCACGGAAACCGCATGGGTCGGTCAGTTTGTGAGGACCACGTATGACATTGGAAACGAGTGGTCCGTGATGGGCACCTTGCGTTACGACGGGTCATCTCGCTTTGGTTTGAACAACCGGTTTGGCCTTTTCCCTTCCCTTTCTGTGGCGTGGAACCTTACGGAACGTCCCTGGTTTGATGAAAAGGACTGGATTGATTTTGTCAAGGTGCGTGGAAGTTGGGGAAGGAATGGCAATGCTGAGATTGGGGACTATGCTTACAATCCACTCATTGTCAATGGGATAAATTACACGTTTGGCCCCGATCAAGCCCAAACCATTGGCTCCGGCCCCGTGGCCATTGCCAACCCTGACTTGAAATGGGAAACCGGCGAGCAAGTCAATGTCGGATTGGATGCGGACTTCTTGGAAGGCCGTTGGAATGTCATCTTTGACTTGTACGAAAAGAACACCATCGACATGCTCGCGTATGTCCCAAATCCCGGCACTGCGGGCTTGGAGCCTGGACCCTCGAATGTTGCTTCCGCGCGGAACCGAGGGGCCGAATTGGCCATTGGGTACCAAGGCGGTGAGGGCGACTTCACGTACAATTTCAATGGAAACATCTCAGCCTACAAAAACCAAGTCACAGATTTGGGAGCGCCCGTGGACAGTTTGAATCAGCCCCTTTTCACAGGCAATGTGTTTGGCGCAGGTGATTTTGTGGCAGTGACGGACATTGGTCTGCCCATCGCATCCTTTTATGGATTTGAGACAGATGGGATTTTCCAAACGGATGCCGCCGCTGCCGCCTCTGCACAAACGAATGCTGTGGCAGGGGATGTCATTTTCGTCGACCAAAATGACGACAATGTCATCGACAACGAAGACAAGGTGGTCATTGGAAATCCACACCCGGATTTCACCTACGGATTCACTGCCGGAGCCAACTGGAAGAATTTCGATGTCAGTTTGTTCCTTCAAGGAAGCCATGGCAACGACTTGTACCGCGGAATGTTCCGGTATGATTTGAATACAACCAACCTCTCTACGGACGCGCTGGCGCGCTGGACAGGTGAGGGGACTTCCAATGAAATGCCACGTCTTACACATTCAGATTTGAATCAAAACAACCGTGTGTCCGATCTTTTCGTAGAGGATGGGTCGTACCTGCGTGTCAAGTCTCTGATGGTGGGGTACACCTTGCCACGGTCCCTCATGGACCGTGTGGGCATTTCCAAGTTCCGCATTTACGCCAGTGCCAACAATCTCTTTACGTTCACCAAGTACTCGGGACTTGACCCGGAAATCGGCACGCGGGGAACTTTGGAAATTGGCATCGACCGAGGATTCTATCCTTCTCCTCGCATTTACAACCTTGGCATCAACGTGACATTCTAATGATTACCATGAATCAAACGACGACTTGGATGGCCTGCATGACAGGCGTCATTCTTTTGGTGGCAGCCACGGGCTGTTCTAGGGACTTTTTGGACCGCGACCCATACATCGGGAGCTCGGCGGGCAACTTTTACCAAACCCCTGAAGATGCAGAGGCGGCCACCATTGCCTGCTATGCACCACTTCAGGTGGAGATTTCTGCTCCGGGTTCGCACTTCCGTTGGTTCTTCGGTGACATCGTCAGCGACGACAGCGACAAAGGCGGGTCTGGCGACACGGATGCACCTGACTTGCTTGAATTCGAAAACTTTTTGGGTGACCCATCCAGTGGCATCGTGCTAGGGGAGTGGCAAGCGGCGTACAAAGGCATCACCTATTGCAACATCGCGTTGGAAAACATTCCAGGCATTGCCATGGACGAGCTACAAAAAGCGGCCTACTTGGGGGAGGCCAAATTTTTGCGGGCATACTGGTACTTCAACCTCGTCACGACCTTTGGTGAAGTTCCATTGGTGACGAAGACCTTGGCACCTAGCGAGTATGCACAATCCAAGGCACCCGTGGCTGACATTTGGGCCCAGATCGAGGCTGATTTGACATCCGCTGCCGCAGACCTGCCGTTCAAAAGCGGCTACAACCTCAACCAAAGGGGCCGTGCCACGCGTGGTGCGGCGAACGCACTTCTTGCCAAGGCTTATCTCTACCAGAAGAAGTGGGCTGAATGCCGCTCAGCTTGTGAGGAGGTGGTTGGTTCCAATGAATATCAGCTCGCTGCGGATTACGGCAGCATCTTCACGCTGGGTGGCGAAAATGGTCCTGGGAGCATTTGGGAAATCCAATACGCCAACGATTCTGGAGGCAATTGGGGTGCGCAATTTTGGAGTGAAGGAACCTACACAAATGTTTTCACCCGCGCCCGTGGGCCCTTCCAGGGCTATGGATTCAACCTGCCTACGCAAGATTTTGTGGATGAGTTTGAAACATGGGAAGAGGAACAGGGGCCTGGAAACATCGTCAACAAGGTGGATCCAAGACTTGGATACACAGTTTACCAATTGGGTCAAGTGGCCTCGGATTGGGGAGAGTTGACGGAAGAGGCCATTGGGGTCCCTTATCCCTACTACGCACGCAAGTATTTCAGTCCATCAGCGGAGCAGGCGCCCTTTGGGGACCCCAACCCCAATGGCGCATCCAATGACCGTGTCATCCGCCTTGCGGAGGTCTATTTGATGCATGCGGAAGCATGCAACGAATTGGGCGATGCCGGGACAGCTTTGTTTTCCTTGCAGGAAGTTCGGGACCGCGCAGGCGTGCCCGAATTGAATACCAACCTGTCCGGTGTGATTTTGCGCGATGCCATCTGGCATGAGCGTCGGGTGGAGCTTGGCTTGGAAGGACATCGCTTTTTTGATGTTGTTCGGCAGGGCCGAGGAGCTGAGCTCTTTGGAGAGCAAGGATTTGTGGAAGGGGTGCATGAAATCTTCCCCATCCCAACGGCGGAAATCACTTTGTCAAACGGTGCGTTGACTCAAAACCCTGGGTACTGATGAACATTCAAAGAATGCAATGGATGGGCTGGATGGCCCTTTTGGCTTGGATGGGGTGCGAACCCTTTGAGGAAGATGGCATGGACCTTCCTTCACCACCTGTGGTGAATGTGGATTGGTACTTTTTGCCTGATACGGTCGACGGTGTGATTGGCATCGATTCCAATACGGTGGTGTTTGAGGCAGAGACCATGGACGAAGTGTTCATGCACTTTTGGGACTTTGGCAATGGCAAAACAAGTGACATGCCTGTCGACACCATGATATACTATGCCGAAGGCACCTATGGGATCTCTTATCAGGGACATGGCGCAGGAGGCATGCATTCCATGCAAGACTCGATTCAGATTGAGCGGACGTTGGAGTTGCCCTGTGAGGGAGTGCTGGCATCCTTGACAGGCTGCGACAACCCCAAATCATGGAAGCTCTCGCAAGAGGCGGGGTCTGTTTCAGTTGGTCCTGAACCTATGTCCGGAGAGTGGTATGCTTCTCCAGCCAATGACATCGTGGAGTTCCAAGCGGACGACCGCTGGCAATTGAGCGAGGATGGGGTGTTCACTTACCTCAACAATGGGGGGACACAGAATCCATTTGAAGGGTATGTTGAAACGCTCATGACTGTGGCACCGTCGACGTATGAGTTGGAATTGGACGGCGGGGAGTACAGCAATTCTCCTCATTTTGTCATCAACGGGTTGACCACTGAATCTGCGGAATTGTGCGGATTCATGGGGGTTTGGGATTCTGGGCCTGACTACAACATTGTTGAAATCACAGAAGACAAAATGGTCTTGACTGTACGCCAACAAAACGGGGATTGTACCGCAGGAGAGGGGTGGTTCACACTCACCTTCGTGACGGCATTTTAAAAACGGAAGGATGAATTGGATGAACTCGAAGCTTTGGATGGTTTGCGCGCTCCTCTCCATGGCCATGGGATGCTCGGATTGTGGCAACGAGCCGGACCCTGAACCAGGAGAACTTCGGTTTGTGGCCGATCGTTCGGTGCTGGAAAATCCATTCAACTCAACCTTGACCTTCGAAGTACGGCTGATGAGTGCCACCACTCAAGAGATCACTGTCGACTTTGAGACGGTGCCAGGTTCTGCCACCGCCGGCGAGGACTTCGAAATGACGTCAGGAACCTTGGTTTTTGCCCCTGGAGACTTAAATAAGGAAATCCCCGTGTCGCTCGTCGTTGACGAGTCCTTGGAGTCGGATGAGCAATTTACCGTGGTGCTCAGCAACCCGACGAATGCCTTCCTGACAGGCAACCAGCAGATTGCCATGGGCACCATCGTGAACGACGACACCCAACTGAACATCGTTCTGCCAGAAGGTGGTTACGATACGCCGCACGGTCCCGACAATCCTCCTGCCGGGATGACGTTGGCTTGGAGCGACGAGTTTGACGAAGAATCGATTGATTCGGGCAATTGGATCCACGAAGTGGGTGGCGGAGGTTGGGGCAACCAAGAAGCCCAGTCATACACAGCGAACGAGTCCAATTCGTTCCTCCAAGACGACCACTTGTTCATCGTGGCCTTGGAAGATGGAGACAGTTACACGTCGGCCCGTTTGAAGAGCCAAGATTTGCAGGAGTTCACCCATGGCAGAATCGATGTCCGTGCCATCCTTCCTTTTGGTCAGGCCTTGTGGCCCGCCATTTGGATGCTGGGCGGCAACTTCACAGATTCCGGCGTAGGCTGGCCCAGGTGCGGTGAGATTGACATCATGGAATTGAAGGGTCAATCCCCCAACACCGTCCATGGGACGGCGCATTGGGGCAAAATCCTGAACGGAGGTCATCCGGCGAGCAGCTCCATTGTGTTTTCACAATTTCCCACCACGTTCGCCGATGAGTTCCATGTGTTCTCTTTGGAGTGGACAGAGACGCAAATGGTTTGGCTTCTCAATGGGGTTGTATTCAAGACATTCGACACCACCGAAACGCTGAACCATCCCCCTTACAATGATGCAAGCGATGGCATGTTCTTCGGGAACAACCCCTTCAATGAGCCCTTCTTCTTTATTTTGAACGTGGCGGTTGGAGGGACCTTTGTAGGAGGCTATCCGGACGATACCACGGTCTTCCCGCAATACATGGCGGTTGACTACGTGCGCGTTTATCAGTAAATTGAAGGAGATTCTCCCTTCATGATGACGCTGAACCCACACTTTGAGCAGTACGACGCGATTTTTGGCGACGACCCTGCCGCCTATTTGGAATTCCTGGAGGCCTTGCAATCCAGCATGGAAAAGGCCAGGCACAACTTGAGTGCAGCCGCAGAAACCGAGGACTGGAATGTCATCTCTGCAACCCGTCACTCTTTGAAGCCCACCATGACCTTGTTGGGGGCTGTGCCCATCAATGCACTTCTGGAGGACTGGAGGCCCACTATGAGTGCGTTGGATGCGACGCCACTTCAGGAAGCCTTGGACATTGTCTTGTCCGCCATCGCAGAGAAGAAGAAAAATTTATCTTGAGCGATCACCAACGGCTTTTGGACCGCTTGAGGCGACATTGCCTCGCCAAGGTGGGCACCACAGAGGAATTCCCATTCGATGAACGCACCATGGTGTTCAAGGTGGGGGGCAAAATGTTTTGCTTGGCGGACGTGATGGAATTTGAAGGGTGTGGGTTGAAGTGTGCTCCGGACCAAGTGCCCGAGTTGAGGGCCTCTTATGAAGGCATCACCACAGGCCCCTACTTGCACCCCAAGCACTGGAACAGTGTCCATCCTCAACCAATGGGAGATGTCCCATGGGATGTTTTTCTGTCTCTGGTGGACCACAGCTACGACCTGGTCTGGAAAGGCCTGACCCAAAAAGTCAAGATGGCCCTTTCCTCTTCATGAGGATGCCCGCTTGGGGACCTGTCTTCAGTCCACAATCATCACGATTCCGTTGTGTCCGAAGCGAGAAAAGGTCAGTTTTGTTTTCGACGCCTGACTCGGCCAAAGGATCAATTCGCAGGCGGGGCAATCAAAAAATCAACTTTCATAAAAAAATGCAGTGGGGTAGCTGTGTTGAGATTAACCATTCCCGCGGTAATTTTGGACACTCGATTGTTCAAAAAAGATCACAACCAAATACCTCCAGTCATGAAATCATTTGACGTTTCGCGCTTAGTCTTCTCGCTTGCAGCTGTTGCCTTTTTGAGCAACGGTACTGTCCAAGCGCAATGTTCAGACCTGTTTTTCTCGGAGTACATCGAGGGGTGGTCCAACAACAAAGCCCTTGAGATTTACAACCCTACAGACGAGCAGATCGACCTAAGTGATTACCGCATTGAGCGTTACTCGAACGGAGCGACTGCAGCCGAAGACAACCAGAAGGTCGCTCTTGAGGGTACTTTGATGGCGGATGATGTGGTGGTATGTGTTTTGGACAAGCAGAACCCCGACGGAGTGGACTTTGAAGCACCTGTTTGGGAGGAGCTGGCGGCTGTCGCGGATTTGTGGCTTTGCCCGGTGTACAATGACAACAACGCCATGTACTTCAATGGCAACGATGCCATGGTGTTGCGCCAAATCTCAACCAACGATGTCGTAGATGTCTTCGGGAAGATTGGAGAAGATCCTGGATCAACTGGATGGGCGGAGGTAACGCAAAATCATACCCTCGTTCGGAAGCAGACCGTCACGGCTGGGGATGTGAATGCCATCGATGATTTTGGCGTGTACGACCAGTGGGACTCTCTCGAGGTCAACACCTTTGATCAACTCGGTTTCCATTTCTGCGACTGCGGGACAACATCTGTCTTGGAAGCACCCCAGCGCATGCAATTGGACGTGTTTCCCAACCCAGCTTCCGGTGAAGTGGTTTTTGTCCAGTCGAATGTTGGTTTTCACAACTTGACCCTCCGCAACCTCGCGGGACAAGAGGTGCAGCGCCAATCTGTCAACGGTCGCAAGATTGCAGAAGTGGATCTTGGTTCAGTTGCTCCCGGATTGTATCTGGTGGAAGCTTGGAACGAACATGGTCTTCGCTCCACGCATCGCGTGGTCCGAAAGTAAGACCTCAACACTGTCGATCAGATGACGAAATCATGGACCTGGGCATTGCTTTTCTGGGCAATGACCTTCAGCGCGGGCGCCCAACTTTGCACTGTGACCGGAACGGTTGAAGACGCGTTGACTGGGGAGCCCTTGATCGGGGCATATATAAAGTCTGGCAATGCTGTGGTCGCTACGGATTTGGATGGGGCATTTGCCATGGCCTTGCCCAAGGGGAAGTCATCCTTGGAGGTTTCTTACATCGGATACAGCGGTCTGTCCCAAGACGTCACTTGTACAGGTGTGGAGACGTTTGTTCGCTTCCGACTGGAGACCTTGATCATGAAGGAGGCTGTCGTTTCAGCAGACATCGCCATTTCTAGAAAAACCCCAGTGGCCTTTTCAAATGTCTTGCCCGCACAGATTCAAGAGGAGCTGGCGGGAAGGGACCTGCCTATGGTCCTCAACACCACGCCAGGCGTATATGCCACCCAGCAAGGCGGTGGAGATGGCGATGCGAGAGTCACCATTCGTGGGTTTGACCAAACCAACCTCGCGGTGATGGTGGATGGGGTTCCCATGAACGACATGGAAAATGGCTGGGTGTACTGGAGCAATTGGGCGGGGTTGGACCTCGTCGTGCGCACCACCCAAGTGCAACGCGGTTTGGGCGCAAGCAAATTGGCCATTCCTTCTGTAGGCGGAACCATCAACATCCTTACGGGGGGGGACGAGTCGGCCAATGGAGCCATCAATTACCAGTCGGAAATCGGATCCTACGGTTACTACAGGAACAGCCTCTCAGGGGTTTTTGGGAGCCAGGAGAAGGGGTTTCTTCATTTTGTGGGTTCATACAAGCAAAACCAAGGCTTTGCAGAAGGCCTTGAATCTGAGGCTTATGCGTATTACATCAAAGCGCGAAAGACCATTGGCAATCACAACTTGAGCTTCACCGCTTTTGGGGCGCCTCAGCGCCACGGCCAACGGTCCTACCAGATGCAAGTGCACGAGTACGACACGCTGCTGGCTTCGCAAATTGCGGACCCTGATGCACAAGAGGGATTGAGTGAATTTTTGTCGGGGTACGACGCCAGCGTGGACACCAGTGCCATTGTTTCGCGCGGACGGACGTTCAATGAGTTCATCTCCAACTATCAGGAGGTCTACTACAACTACAATGAAGAAACGGGCCAAGTGGACACGACGTTTGGTGAAAAACGTCGTTTCAGCCCGCGCCAAAACCGCTACTTCAAACCCATTTTTACGGTGCGCGACGTGTGGAGCATTTCCGACCGCGCAACCCTGACCACGACGGCCTATGCCAGTTTTGGCAGTGGGGGTGGAGAGGCACTCAACAGCACACCAAGTTCAAGGTTGGCAGACGGGACGCTCAACTTGCAGCCACTTTGGGATGCCCACCAACTTTTTGAATTTGGCCCCAATGGACTCAATGTAGATGAAAACGGGGAGCGCAAGGGCTCCAATTTCATCCGAACGTCGCACAACGACCATCGATGGTTTGGTGCGCTGACCAACTTTACAATCGACCTCAACGATGAGCTGAACTTCAGCACAGGCTTGGACGCCCGCCATTACACAGGCAGCCACTACCGGTCAATCACCGATTTGTTAGGGGCAGATTATTACGACGCGCCCGAAGATCGCCGCAACCAAAATGCCGACTTCGACACCCCACTTCGGGAAGGGGACAAGTACTACTACCATGACGATGGGCAGGTCGCATGGGGTGGTTCTTACGTTCAGTTTGAGCTGGACAAGTACAATTACTCGGCCTTCGTCAACATTTCCGGAGCACAAAGTTGGTACCGTGGCATCGACTACTTCCGTCCCAATGTCGTGACGTTGGATGGCACCACCTATGAGGTGCGGTCCACAGATGAATACCGTGTCCTGGGAGAGACAGAATGGAGCACTGACACCACGTTTTTGACGGCATCGCACCCAGGGTTGTCCACGTACACTACGGATTGGGAGCGACTGAGCAGCGCCACAATCAAGGCGGGGGGCAACTACAATTTCAATGAGTGGGTGAATGCCTACACGAACGTAGGGTACCTGAACCGGGCCCCTTTGTTCAACTCCGTTTTTGACTTGAACAACGAAGTCATCGAAGGGTACGAGAACCAATACGTGAAAGCAGTGGAAGTTGGGGTCAAATATGCCCGAGGCAAATGGGCCACCAATGTCAATGCTTATCGCACCTCTTGGGAAAACAAGCCGGTCAATCGCTTCTACAGTGTATCTGGATTGTGGAACGAAACCAACTTGTCGGTCTATGCCGACACCTCCACTGTCGAGGGGCGGGAGGCGCTCATCGCCTTGGCGGAGAGCGATGTGAGTGCAGAAGATTGGGGTGAGGCTGCAGCCACCGTGATTGAGGACGTGGACAGAAACTTGGGCTTCAACCTTTTGAACGCCGATGCCATTCACTCCGGCGTCGAATGGGACTTCGCGTATGACCCCACAACCAAGTGGGGCATTCAAGGCGTGGTCTCGGCAGGCAATTGGCGTTGGACAAGCAACGAGAGCGTGGATTTGGTGAATCAAAACACCAACGACTTCATCACGCAGTTGTCGGACGGCAGTGTGGCCCAGGAAACGGTCAATTTGGATGGGGTCCGTGTTGGAGATGCCGCGCAGCGACAGATGTCGGGCTCTGTGCGATTCCAGCCCAAATGGGGCACCTACATTTCACTCCGAGGGACGCGTTTTTGGCAACACTATGCCAATTTTTCGCCGGACGACGTGATCACGGATGGAGCGCCCAAAGACGTTTGGGTGACCCCCGCGTATGGACTCTGGGACTTCAATGCTGGAACCAGTTTTGACGTTTCTCCCAATGCGGTATTGAGGATCCGCCTCAGTGTGACGAACCTGAAGAACCAGCTGTACATCACGGACGCCACGAACAACTCTCGTTATGCAGCCAATCCGTACGGTGCAGAGGGAGGTAGTGGAAGGGCAGAAGTATTTGTCGGGCCACCACGTATGGTCCGCCTGAGTGCTGTCTTGGAATTGAAAGGCCTGCAAAACAAGAAACCAAACCCATGAATTTGAAAACGAATTTGGCCCTGTTGGCCACGGTGTTCGCTGCACAAGCGGTGGCCCAAGACAACATTCTTGACGTCAGAAACAACTACGCCATTGGCCAGACGGTGACGGTGACCGGCGTGGTGACCAGTGACGACAACCTAGGTTCAGTGCGCTACTTGCAGGATGCCACGGCTGGCATCGCCCTTTATCCAGGAGAAGACTGGTCGGATTGGGATGCTGTTCCTGCCATTGGCGACAGCTTGACAGTGACCGGAGACTTGACGGAGTACAATGGCCTGCTTGAAGTGGGACCCGATTTGACATCTGTGCAGTTCTTCGGGACGGGCACATTGCCTGAGCCATTGGAAATCGCGCCGGATGCCATGGACGAAAGCCTTGAAGGGCAGCTCGTGCGCATCAATGGGGTGACGTTCCCCTTGGCAGGCACCTTCATTGCGGGCAATGCCACCTATGATTTTCAAGCTGGCGGTGCCTATGGCATCATGTATGTCCGAACAAGCAACAGCCTTGTCGGAGAGGAACTCACCGGTTGTGAAATTGACATGCTCGGCATCGTTTCGCAGTTTTCTTTCGATGGTTTTGGGGGCTACCAATTGTTGCCAAGGGGACCAGTGGATTTGATTCCTGCAGCGGACCTTTGCTTCACCTCTCCGGTCAGCCAGACCAATTTGGCCACAGACGGATTTCGTCTGTCTTGGACCACCGATTTGGCGTGCGACGGTTCCGTGGAATATGGCCCGACCCCAGATTTGGGTTTTGTCGCAGAGGCCTTGCAATTGAACACCCCAAGCCACTTTGTGGATTTGGTGGGGCTTGATCCTGGCAGCATTTACTACGCCAGGGCAGTTTGCACCACGGCAGATGGTGCGTCTGCGACTTCTCAGATTCGCCCTTATGCCACCGTGTCCGAGAGCAGTGGTGACATCCATGTCTACTTCAATGGCGCCGTCGACCACACCGTGGCCACGGACGAGCTGGCTTTGTCTCTTGGCACCGACATGAACGACACCGTGGCGGCATGGATCACCAGCGCCCAGTACACCCTGGATGTCGCGGCTTACAACTTCAACGACCAAACGCTTGCCGCCGCCTTCAATACTGCTGCTTCGAATGGCGTTCAAATCCGTTGGATCTACGAAGGTCAAAACGCGAACACCGGTCTTGGTAGCTTGGACGCATCTGTGGTGACGCATCCACGGACGGACGGCGACGGCAGTGGCATGCACAACAAGTTCATCATCGCCGATGCCGACCATGCCGATTTGGCCTTTGTCTTGACGGGATCCACCAACCTGACCACGGGCAACTTGGTCAGTGATTTGAACGACGTGATCATCTTCGAAGACCAAAGTTTGGCCAGGGCCTACGAGTTGGAATTTGAAGAGATGTGGGGCGCGGAGGGCATGAGCCCCGACGCTTCGAATGCAAAGTTTGGCGCTGACAAGACATGGAATACGCCAGTCGACTTTTTGATCGGCGGCCATGAAGTTGATTTGTACTTCTCTCCTTCCGATGGAACGACCGCCGCCATCCAAAAAGAAATCGATGCGGCGACTGCCGACATGGAGTTTGCCCTTCTCACTTTGACGCGGGACGACCTAGGTGCATCCATCGTCGCCCTCAATCAGAGCTTTTTCGTCAGCCCCATTGGCGTCATTGAGCAGGTCAACACAACAGGCAGTGAATTCGACAACTTGATCGGCAATGGGGTGCAGGTGTACCACCATGATTTGAGCGGGGATTTGCACCACAAATACTGCATCATCGACCACAGCGAAGTGGGTTCCGACCCATTGGTGATCACCGGGTCTCACAATTGGTCTTCCACCGCGGAGACGGTGAACGACGAAAACACGGTGATTGTGCACAGCGCAAGGGTGGCCAATTTGTACCACCAAGAGTTTCGTGCCATCGTCAATGCTGTGACGGGTTCGGATGGGGTGTCGGATGCCAGACTCGTCAATTGGAATGTGATGCCCAACCCCGCCCGCGATCAAGTTTGGGTGCAAGGCGTGTCTGCAGAAGCGTCCCTTTCTGTGATGGACGCCAGTGGACGCGAGGTGAATGTGACCCAGTGGCGTCAAGGAACTGCCGTGCAATTGGCCTTCGGCGGGTTGTCGTCGGGCATGTACCACCTGACGCTGACCTTGCCCAATGGCCAAACGGCCAGCAAGCGTTTGGCCATCCAGTAACGACCGAGACCCTTCGTTTCCGAAACACCCTTGGGCGGTGTGATGTACCTTCATCACATGGTTCAAGGGTTTTTTGCGAGGTTGTTGTTGCCAATGGCATTTGTGTTGATGGGCTCCCAAAGTTGGGCCCAATGCGATGGGGCACGCTACCGCTATCGGGTTTTTGACGAGATCGTCGTTGATACAGATGTCTTGTACGGGGCCAATGTGGGGGCTTCAGGCGCGAACGAGGAACTGCGCATGGACATTTACAGGCCCGCCAGCGATGGAGAAGATGAACGGCCTGTGGTCATTTTGGCCCACGGGGGGTTTTTCCTGGCTGGGAGCAAAGACGGGACGGATGTGGTTCCGCTTTGCGAAGATTTGGCGCGCATGGGCTACGTGGCGGTCAGCATCAGCTATCGGTTGGGCATTGACAATTTCTTCGATCTCGAAACGTCGCTTCTCGAAGCTGTGTTGCGCGGGGTCCATGATGCCAAGGCGGCCATCCGATTCTTTCGTGAATCTTATGCGCTGAACGGCAATCCGTGGGGCATCGACCCCGATCGGGTGGTTCTTGGAGGATCCTCCGCTGGAGCATTCATCGCTTTGCACACAGTCTACATCGATGACTTGGACGAGGTGCCGGATGTCATTGATCTCACTCAAGACGGCTTGCAGGGCGGACTGGAGGGAGAAAGCGGCCATCCTGGGTATTCTTCAGAAGTGTTGTCGGTCATCAACATCTCAGGCGCCATGGGCGATGCGGATTGGATGGAGCCGGGTGATGCAGGCCTAGTGTCCACCCATGGAACCCAGGACAACGTCGTGCCTTTTGGCACAGGTATGGTGCAGTTGCTCGGGTTCAATGTGACAGAGGTGGACGGGAGCTGGCCCATTCACATTCAGGCGGAAGAAGTGGGGGTTCCCCATGCGTTCACAGCCTTGGAAGGAGAGGGGCACGTGCCCCACATGACGGATGCGTTGGCTTACGATTTGACGAGGGCTGCGGTGATGTCCTTCACAAGCCAGCAAGTCTGTCCCCAGTACCCCTCCATTCCTGCGTACTACGATGTGGATTCGCCCCCTGAAGTCGGCTGCCTGGGGGATTTGTCCTTGGACGGCACGGTGGCCGTAGAGGATTTGCTCTTGCTGCTCGCTGATTTTGGGTGTGGAAGCTTTTGTTCGTCCGACTTGGATGCCGATGGTGCTGTAACGGTGACAGATATCTTGACGCTCTTGGGGGTGTTTGGAACTCCTTGTGGATAGAGGAGGTACCCTCTCCTTGGTTGACGTATCCTTGTTTTCATGCAATTGACCACACTGGATTGGACCCTCATCGCGGGGTATTTTGCCTTGGCGCTTGGCGTGGGCCTTTGGGCCAGCAAACAAGGCAAAACTGACTCTGACGGTTACTTTTTGGCCGGTCGAAACATGCCATGGTGGCTCCTTGGGGTCAGCATGGTGGCCACCACCTTCAGCACCGACACGCCCAATTTGGTGACCGACCTTGTCCGGCAAAAGGGCGTTTCTGGCAACTGGGCTTGGTGGGCTTTCCTTCTTACAGGTATGGTGACGGTCTTTGTATACGCCCGCCTTTGGAGACGTTCAGGGGTGTTGACAGACATCAGTTTTTACGAGCTGCGTTATGGCGGACGCGCTGCGGCATTTTTGAGGGGATTCAGGGCATTGTATTTGGGGCTGGTGTTCAATGTCTTGGTCATGGCCACAGTAAGTTTGGCGGCGATCAAACTTGGGGGCATTCTGTTGGGATGGCCGGGATGGTTGACCCTGTTGGTGACGTGTGCGATCACTTTGGTATACAGTGTACTCGGGGGGCTGCGCGCCGTAATCCTCACTGACTTTGTGCAGTTTTTCTTGGCGATGATCGGTTCGGTTTGGGCCGCATTGTGGATTTTGGACTTGCCAGAAATTGGTGGACTTGAAGGTCTGTTGTCCCACCCTTCGGTGCAGCCCAAATTGTCCATGCTTCCCGATTTGACAAACCCCGATGCCTGGATCCCCGTGTTGTTGATCCCCTTGGCGGTGCAATGGTGGTCCAGCTATTATCCTGGTGCAGAGCCGGGGGGCGGTGGATACATCGCACAACGCATGTTTTCTGCCAAGAATGAGGGCCATGCGGTCGGGGCAACTTTGCTGTTCAACGTCGCCCATTATGCGCTTCGTCCATGGCCTTGGATTTTGGTGGCCCTCGCTTCGTTGGTGGTCTTTCCAGATTTGGAATCCTTGCGCATGGCCTTTCCCAACATTGCAGAGGACAAGGTGGGCCATGACTTGGCCTATCCCGCCATGCTGTCTTTGCTGCCCCCCGGATTGCTGGGCCTCGTAGCGGCTTCTTTGTTGGCAGCCTTCATGAGCACGATGAGCACCCAACTCAATTTGGGAGCGAGTTATCTGGTGCACGATGTCTATGGACGTTTCATTCGTCCAGACGCGACAGAGCGCCAGCGCGTGATTGCGGGCCAGCTGGCCACAGGTGTCTCCTTGTTGATGGGTGCAGGTTTAGGGCTAACGTTGACCGATGCTGGACAAGCTTTTCAGTTGTTGCTTTTGTTGGGTGCTGGGACGGGTGGGTTGTTTTTGTTGCGGTGGTTTTGGTGGCGCATTTCAGCAGCGACAGAAATGGCAGCGATGGTCATTTCTCTTGCCGTGGCAGCGTACTTCACCTGGTTCCATGATGCATGGGGCATGCCTGAATTGGAAGCATGGGAAAAGTTGATCTGGGGCACGGCCATTACGACGGCCGGATGGCTCGCCAGTGCATGGATTCTGCCCAGCGAGGACCCTGAGGTGTTGCGTGCATTTGTGAAGAAGACCGGCGTTTCTGGACCTGGATGGCGTCCTTATCTCGATTCGGAAGCCACTTTACAAAGTGGGGGCAACATTGGCTCGGGCTTGCTGCAGGCTTTTCTGGGGTCAGTGACGGTGTATGCGGCCTTGCTGGCCACAGGATCTTGGCTTTACGGAGAAACTGGAATGGGGTGTTGCTTGACTGTAGGAGCTTTTGTCGCTGGAGCTGGTGTCTACCGAATCCATGCTCGAACCCAACCTTCTGCTACATGATCATCTCCACTGAAATTTGTGCGAGTACCATCCGTGATGTGGCTGTGGCGATGGAAGCAGGAGTGGACAGGGTGGAGCTCTGTTCTGTGTGGAAGGCCGGAGGCATCACTCCGGGGATTGTGGTGGTTCAGTCCGCTGTGGCCATGGGCATGGAAGTTCGAACCTTGATCCGGCCCCGTGAGGGAACCTTTGTGCATTCCCGTTCGGAACTTGTTTGGAGCACGGAGGAAGCCAAGTTGATGATGGACTGCGGGGCAGAGCGGGTGGTTGTCGGCGGTCTGACTGAGGAGGGGAGACTTGATGAAAAGTATTTGGAGGCGATGTGCAAGGCGGTCGGTCCCGAGCATTTGGTCTGGCACCGGGCCATTGACATGAGTGAGGATGCTTTGTCCGATGTCACTCTTCTCTTGAACGCGGGGGTGAATGCGGTGCTTTCGAGCGGTGGAGCAGCTCGGGCAGTCGAGGGGGTGGATCGGATCAAGCGGATGGTCGATTTGGGCATGGAGGTGGTGGCCGGCGGAGGGGTGCGGCCCAAAGATGTCATGGCCCTTGCAGAGGCAGGTGTGGAAGCTGTCCACGCCAGCTGTCGGGTGACCACAGAGGCCCAGACTTCCCCTTTGTTTGACGATGCAGTGCACCCAGTGGATCCGGACAAGGCCATGGCTTTTGTGGACGCTGCCCAAGACGTCGGTCATGAGGATTGAGGGCGGTTGCATCTCGTTGTTGTTGGTATGGACGCTCTTGGGCTGCCAAAGCCCCTCGGTGCACCCATTGCCCCAAGGCCATGCGAAGGGTCTCGTGCCTCAGCCTCAAAGGGTCGAGCAGCCTGAAAACGAAGTGGATGGCCGTGGCATGCGTTGCGATGGCCATCTCCAACTGCATTGGCCACAGGAATGGGGCTTGGAGGCCGCGACCGATTGGATGGTGTCGGCAGGGTGCAGCTGGGAACGCACGGAAGACGCCTCTCAAGCTGATGTGGCTTGGACCTTGGCCGAGGAAGACTTGGGTTTGGAGGGCTACACACTGACGGTGTCAGAAGATCGCGTAGTTATGAAAGCGAACCATGAGGAAGGTGCCTTTAGGGCCTGGACCACGCTGCGTCAATTGATGCCTCCCGTTTGTGAGCAAGGTTGCCCCACGGGCTTCACACTTCCTGCCATCCATGTAGAGGACCATGCTTACTTGGAACACCGAGGGCTCCTTCTGGATTGCTGTCGCCATTTCATGGCGCCAGAATTTGTGAAGGAGATCATCGACGTGTTGGCCTTGCAAAAAATGAACGTGTTGCATTGGCACCTCACAGAGGACCAAGGCTGGCGGCTGCCTGTGACAGCTTACCCCAAATTGACGGAAGTGGGCGGCTTTCGCCAAGAGGCCGATGGCAGCATTCATGGGGGCTTCTACACCAAAGAGGACATCCAAAGCATTTTGGACCACGCGGCAAAACGCCACGTCACGGTCATCCCAGAAATTGAACTTCCGGGCCACTGCCGCGCCGCCTTGGCCGCGTATCCATGGTTGGGTTGCACGGGGGACTCCTTGGACGTTCCCTGCAATTGGGGCGTATTCAAGGATGTGTATTGCGCAGGCAACGATTCCACCTTGGCATTCATGAAAACGGTGTTGGACGAAGTGTGTGAGCTGTTCCCGTCAGAGGTCATCCACATTGGAGGCGACGAGGTGCCCAAGGTCCGCTGGGCACAATGTGCAAAGTGCCAGGCCAAAATCCGTCGCTTGGGGCTCCGCGACGAAGCAGAATTGCAAACCCATTTCATCCAAGAAATGGGTGCATACTTGGCCTCCAAGGGAAGGCGAATCATGGGTTGGGATGAGATCTTGGAAGGGGGATTGCCTCAAGGCGCGATGGTCCAAAGTTGGCGCGGCATGGAAGGTGCATTGGAGGCCGTCCATTTGGGGACGGATGCGGTCGTCTCTCCAACAAGCCATTGCTATTTGGACTATCCGCTTCGCTCCACGGACTTGGAAGAAGTGTACTCCTTCGTGCCTGTGCCCGAGGAGGCCCTGGACCAGCCCGGCAAAATTGTTGGCGGGGAATGCAATATGTGGACGGAACGTGCCCCTCAGGAAGCGGTCATGACCAAGGTTCTTCCCCGCGCCACAGGTCTTGCAGAAGTATTGTGGTCAGGTCCACAGGTGACTCAAAAACAGGGGGCATACCCTGCCTTTTTGGGTCGGCTGGACGGTTTTGGTCAGCGCTGGGCATTCATGGGGGTGGTGCCAGGTTTGGAAGGCATTCCCGTGTCCTTGGACATTGCCCCTTCGTCTCAGGGAGCGTTGCAGGTTTCCGTCCTTCCTGCCCTTCGAAATGCAGGAGGCATGGTCCATTTCCTCAAGGATGGAGACCGCGTTCAGTCTTGTATGGTGGGGGAATCCATGACGGTCGAAGGTATGGGGGTCGTCGAAGTGGATGTGACGATGCGTGGCCGAGCCACAGGGGTCACCGAGGCCTTTCCGGTGGCAGGGCATTTGGCGGCCCATCAACCTCTTTCACTGGGCCATGACCCGAGCCCTTCGTACACAGGAGGAGGGGCACAGGCGCTGGCAGATGGGAGAAGGGGGTCCCAGGATTTTAGGGATGGTGCATGGCAGGCGGTGCAAGGCAACAACATGGAGGTGACTGTAGACTTGGGAGAGGTGAAATCACTCGGTTCCCTTCATGCTCAGTTGTACCTCTACCAGGATGCGTGGATTTTTCTACCTGAGCGGGTTGTGTGGTCCACCTCAACCGATGGGGTGACTTTTGACGTCGTGGGCCAAAGTCTGGACGACTTTGCCTCCTTGGAGCCTGACCCTCAACAAAAGACAGTGGCCATCGAGCTTCCTTTGGAGGGGCAGAAAGCAAGATATGTCACCATGAAATTGCTCAACCCCGGGGTTTGTCCTTCTTGGCACGATGCTGCCACCGAGCCTACCTGGATGTTTGTGGATGAAATCGTGGTGCTCGGGGCCCTGGATTCTTTGGATTGACGACTAGGGCGCATCAATTGCACGAAGTGCCAAAGACGGTCAGGAACACGAGCAGGTCCGATGCGGCCACAACTCCATCGCCGTCCAAATCGGTGGAGGTCCCAAACTGGCCAAACGCACTGAGCAGCAACAACAAGTCGCCGGAGGAACGGGCAAAGTCGTAGTCGAAATCGGCGAGGCAATTCGTGGGCTCCCAAATTTCATGTCTTGTATTGATGGCCAGGTCGTGGTAGGTGGTGATTTCCCCTGAAGGCCATCGCACTTCCAGAGAGTCAACGGAAGGACTCCACCCCAGTCCCCAGTGCAAATCCAAAGTGCTTGCGCCGGAATACCCCTGTCCAATGTTCACCTCGTCCATTCGCGTTTTTCCGTCAAAATGAAGGGTGGCCCGAGCGCCGACGGCATCCCGGTTGCTTTGGGTGCCAATCAATTTGACCTGGAGCCAATGGCCATTGATGGAGGCATCGTTGCGCAAAAGTGCGAGGCCAGGTTGGGTGTCAGAATTGGTGGTTGCAATGACCATGTCCATGTCCCCGTCCCGGTCCAAATCACCCATGGCCAATCCAAAGTCTGAATGACGGTGTTCCAAGGTAGCATTTCCTTCACTGACCTTGGTGAAGCTCATGTCGCCTTGGCCTTTGTAAAGAATGTTGGGGATGGGGGCAAATTGATAATCGTTCACCAAGTACAAATCCCATTCCCCATCGTGGTCGTAATCCAAGAAAACGCACCCCCATGTCATCCCGGAATCGTTGGTCCCAGAAAAAATACTGATGTCGTCGAAGGTGCCATCTCCGTTGTTGGCAAACATGGCGCTGGGAAAGAGGTCCGTGATGTACAAGTCCAAATGACCGTCGTGGTTGAGGTCTGCCACATCCACCCCCATGCAATTCCCTTGGTAATTCAATCCCGACAGAAAGGCCAAGTCATAGAAGGTGCCGTCGCTGTTGTTACGGTACAATTTGTTGGTTTGGTTCGCATCGTGGGTGAGGTACAAGTCTTGATCTCCATCGTTGTCGTAGTCGAAGAAAATGCTGCCCATTCCGACACCTGTGTCGACGGTCCCTGATTGAAAGTAAACGTTGCTGAATCCTTGGCCGGCCGTGTTTTTGTAAAAATGATTTGCGGAATTGATGTTCACCACGTAAAGATCAGTGTAGCCGTCGCCATCGTAGTCTGCGGCGTGCAGGCTGCGGCACATCGATGTGCTGGCCACATTGAAGGACGATGCCATGTCGACAAACGTCCCATCCCCTTGGTTGACGTAGAATCGATTGGGGGCGGGGTCACTGCCGCCATATCCATTGCCAGTTGCCAAGTCAAGGTCTCCGTCATTGTCAAAATCAAACCAAATGGCTGCATTCGTGAACCCTTCGTCTGCCACACCGGCTTCTTCGCCCACTTCGGTGAAGGTCATGTCCCCGTTGTTGCGGTAGAGGGAATTGCCGGTGAATTTGCTTCCCACATACAAGTCCTCCCATCCGTCGTCATTGTAATCCCCTATGGCCACAGCATGGTGCAGTCCTTCTGCCAAAAGGCCGGAGGCGGCCCCAACATCCACGAATGCGGGGGCGTCCACCTGACCCCAAGTGTCACCGATGATGCCAACAGCAGCAACATGCAAAACAAACAAACAGGAGTTTTTCATCAGAGCCACCAAGATAAGGTGGCCTTGTTCGTCGACAACAACACGGGGTGTGAAGAACTTTCTTCAACACTTAACATATAATTCTCAGGTCTTATATGAATGCGGTGTTAGGTTTGTTTCGTGCATCAAGAAAATGACCGATGCTCACGCACTGGCTGTTTGATTGGGTACAAGTAGATTGTTAGGATGGAAGGGCGCTTAGGCGCCCTTCTTGTTGCCCCATCATTTGGTACCTTTCCTTCATGGATCGAATGCGTTTTTTGTCTTGGGACCCATGGATCGTTGGTGTGCTCTCGATGTTGCTGGCAGGATGCTCTGGTTGCGGAGACGGAGGTGGCAACCCTGAAGTTCGCATTTCATTTTTTGAGGTGATGGCTTATGACTTGGCCTACGGGGAGGATCCTTGGGGAGAAGTCGGACTGCCTGACTTCTACGTGGAAGTTTCTGTGCAAGAGCAGCCTTACGCTACATCGGAAGTGGTCAACAATGGCACATTGCCTGTCCGATTGGCGGTACAAGATTTGGTCTTTCAAGGGATTGAGTTGGACCAAACAGTTGAATTGCGCCTGTTCGATCAAGATGATGATTCCCTGGATGACTTTGTAGGACAAGTGACCTTCGTGCCCGGGGATTTGATGGCCGACGAGCCCGCAAGGCAAAGCCTCTATGGCGGCTATCTGCAGTTGGATTTGTTGCTTGCGTGGTGACAATCTGGGATTTTTGACGAAAACCCATTGCCATCCTGCCACCTCTCGCTATATTTGCACCCCTGTTTCAGCAAAGTCCGTACATGGCACATCACAAATCAGCCCTCAAGCGCATTCGTTCCGACGAAAAGAAGCGCGACCGCAACCGTTACCAGCACAAGACGGCACGCAATGCCGTGCGCAACCTGCGCGACTCGACTGACGCCAAAGAAGCTTCTGCGCTTCTCCCCGTCGTGAGTGCAATGCTGGACAAACTTGCCAAGCGGAATGTCATTCACAAGAACAAAGCAGCCAACCTCAAATCAAGCTTGACCAAGCACGTCGGAAGTCTCTGATGGATTGAAGGTATGCGCTGACAAACGCATTGGCCCTCCGCATGACGCGGGGGGCTTTTTTTGTGCCATGATGCAGACTTTGAGACCCAGAGAACGAATGGAAAGAGAGGGCCTTGGGTCCCTTCAGGATGGTGAATTGCTTGCATTGTTGTTGGGAACGGGACAGCCAGGTCGACCCGCTGAGCGGCTGGCAGACGATCTACTGCATCTCGCAGGAGGGTCATTGCACAATCTGGCGACTTGGCCTCCGCACTGTTTGACCCAGGTGCCAGGCGTGGGACCCGCCAAGGCCTTCTTGGTTGCGGCTGCCATGGAGTTGGGGCGGCGGCGCCAACATGCTGCTCGGCCCTTGTCTGAGAGGATGAAGGGAAGCCAGGATGTTTTTGGTCGATTTCAAGCGAGGTTGTCCGATTTGCAGCACGAAGAATTTTGGATCATGCTATTGAAACGATCCAACGATGTGCTGGCAGAGGTGTGCATCTCCAAGGGTGGCCTTACAGGGACAGTGGTGGACCCCAAAATTGTATTTGGTCGAGCGCTGGCCATGAGGGCTGCGGCCATGGTGCTTGTGCACAACCATCCTTCGGGGAACCCGCTACCAAGTGCCTCGGATCGAGATCTGACACGCTCACTGTGTGGGGCTGGGGTGTTGTTGGACTTGCCCATTTTGGACCATGTGATTGTGGCGGGCGATGGGTACGTTAGCTTTGCTGACGAAGGATGGCTGAATTGACTCAACCCCAAAGCATGCTGGTGATTGTGGGCGCAAGACCACAATTCATCAAAGCCGCTGCTTTGCATCGTGCGCTGAAGGACCGTCCCCAATGGGAGGTCCGTTGGCTGCACACCGGTCAACACCACGACGAGGCTTTGAGCGAGCAGTTTTTCCAAGAACTTGGATTGCCTGTACCGCATGTGAGGTTGCATCCGGACACATCTTCCCGTGAAAAGAGACTAGGTGACATGATGGATGGCATTCGCGCCGCCATCGAAGGACAACCTCCACGATGGGTGGTGGTGTTTGGAGATACTGATTCGACCCTCGCAGGCGCGTGGGCCGCTGCAGCGAAGGGAATACCCATTGTCCATGTGGAAGCAGGATTGCGTTCCCACGATTGGGGAATGCCCGAGGAGGTCAATCGGGTTCTCTGCGATCGGATGTCTTCGGTCTTGGTTTGTCCCACGGATGCTGCTGTGCAGCATTTGGGTGCCGAGGGTATTGTGGATTCTGACCCCATCCACCGGCCGAGTCCTTTGCATCCGAGGGTGCTCAGGATGGGAGATGTGATGCACGACAATGCATTGCATTTTGGTTCCACCTTTGGTTTGGGCCAAGCTTCCAAAGGCCCTGTGCTGCTGACCATGCATCGTCCAAGCAACGTGGACGATGGCCCTCGTCTTTTGAAATGGCTGGATGCCATCCAAGATTGGTTGCAGTCCCGACGACTTGAGGTCATTTGGCCGGTCCATCCGCGAACAGCTCAGGCCATGGACCTCCACCGACCGGATTGGCGAATTGACCTTAGCAGCAAAGGTTGGAAGCTGGAGAAGCCTCTTGGTTACCTGGAGTTGCTGCAGTGCATTCACGCAGCACCCTTGGTCTTGACAGACAGTGGGGGGGTGCAAAAGGAAAGTTTTAGTCTGGGGACCCGTTGTGTGGTGCTCAGGGATTCAACGGAATGGACGGAGCAGTTGGAGCGAGGCCAGTCGGTCTTGGCCCCTGGTCCAAAGGAGTTGTCGTCTTTGGCGAATGAGATTCTCGGAAAAGGGAGGCATGTGCCAGACGAATTGTATGGCAATGGGCGTGCGGCGGAGGAGTTGGTGGGCGCGCTTGAAAGGATTGCAATGCGCTATGGCTGAGTCTTCACCCACGGCAAAGTGGCTGTTTCACAGTACCACGATCAGTCCAAGACAGAGGTATGTTTTGGACACCGTCCTGGTGCGGTGGTGGGGGCAATCATGGTCCTGGAGTTCGGAAGGTGCGAGCGAAGGACAATCTTCACTTCATTGGGCTGCGAAGACCGTGGCGAGTTGGAAAAATCATTCGCTGGTGACCTCGGGCTTGCAGCCAAAAGATGGGGTGAAATGCCAATGGGGATTGTGGAGGGAAGACGAAAAGGTTGCCCTTTGGCTTCCTTTTTTCGACGCCCCTGACCAAGGGGCAAAGGAGGAAGTGTCCTCTTTTTTGCCGATGGACCCCTTGGCGGTGACCTTTTGGGCACTCACATGTTGGTCGGAACAAGCTGGGGAATTTGCGTTGGATTCGCATGGCCGTCCGCAGGTTGAGTCCGCGCCTTGGGCATGCAATCATGAAGACGTTCACTTTCATGGCTCCAAATGGGCCGCGGCCACTCAGCACCGCATCCCTTGGGTGGAATGCATGTGGCATGGCCTCCGTTGCAGGACTGAGAGGTCAGAAACGCCTGCGATGACTTGCCGATGGACCTTTGACGTGGATGTGGCGTTCAAGCATCTCGGTCGGTCGAGGTGGAAGCATTGGGCACTCCAATTCCGGGATGTTTGCATGGGCCGATGGTCCCTGGTGTCGGAGAGATGGAGCGTTATGAACGGTAGCTTGAGTGATCCTTACGATACCTACGGATGGATTGGAAAGATCCACCATGGGATGCCGTTGACATGGTTTGTGCTCGCTGCGAAGCGGAGAAGGCCGTATGATGTAGGCCTGGACCCGACCCTTTCGGTGCTGCCAGCTTTGGTCGAGCAACTTGATTTCGCCGGGCCTGAACACCGTGTGTCTTGGCACCCCAGTTGGACTGCGCTCCACGATTCCGGGGTGTTCGATGCGGAATCGGAGATGGTTCATTCGTGGCCTGGGATCGACCCCAACATGGTGCGTTCCCATTTTTTGCGTGGGACTCCGGGGAAATGGTGGAAGCGCTTGGTGGAGCATGGCATCTCACACGATGCCTCCTTGGGCTGGTCGGACGACATGGGGTTCAGGAATGGCATCAGCCAACCCTTCCAGGCGTATGATTTGACACGCGATGAATGCATGTCCCTTGTCATTGAACCCATGGCCGTCATGGACGAGGCCATGCGAGGCTCCTTGGGGTGGACGCCACAAAAGGCATGCGTCGAATTGATGCGCTCCATGAACGCGGTGGCCGTCGTGGGCGGCCAATGGATGTCTTGTTGGCACAACACGTCGGTGAGCGAGGATGGTGAATGGGAGGGATGGCGGGCAACATACGTTCACATGTTGAGCCATGCCCAAAACCTCGGGGTGACTACCTTATAGCCATGGAGCTTCTAGAGCTTTTGTGGTGGGCGTTCATGGCGGTGGTCAAATTTGTCGTGACCCCTTCCTTGATGGTTGCACGGGGCATGTCTTGGTGGCTTGCCTGGTTGACCACGTCTTTTGGAGCAGTGACGGGTGTTTGGGGGATTTGGCATTTTGGCAAGTGGTGGTTTGCTTGGTTTGAAGAACGACTTGGCCCACGGGTAGACCGTGGCAAACGCACCTTCACAAGGCGGAGAAGAACCATCGTACGTTGGAAGAATGCCATGGGCCTCTCAGGGATTTTGGCACTTTCTGGTCTTATTTCTGTGCCTGTGGCCACTGTGCTGGCTGCAAAATATTTCCGCCACCAGCCAGGCACCATGTGGAAGTTGATGGTGGCATTTTCGATTTGGGCAGCCCTTCTTTCTGCAGGATCAGAGGCTGTCAAACACTGGACACCATGACCTCGAAATTGGCCCCTCTTTTTTTTGACCTGGACCACACCCTGTGGGATTTTGAAACCAATTCACGGCTCGCTCTCCGCAGTGGAGTCAAAGATTTGGCGCTTCTTTCCCATGGTCTTGCCTCTGAGCAAGAATGGATTGTCCATTACGAAGCCGCCAACGATTGGTGCTGGGCGCAGTTCAGGGCAGGAGAAATGACCAAGTCCACCCTGCGCGCCAAGCGCTTTGCCATGGCCATGGAGCGGTGTGGCATGCCGGGGAGTGCATCGTTGGCAAGGCAATTGGGGGAGCATTATTTGGAGCGTAGCCCTTATCAAACTGCGTTGATTCCAGGGACTTTGGACATGCTTGAGTGCTTGGCGTCCCGAGGACATGCCATGTGGGTTTTGACCAATGGATTCGAAGAAGTCCAACACATCAAGGTGGAGAACAGTGGTCTCTCTGGATTTTTCCGTGGGGTCTATACCAGCGATGCCCTCTCTGTGAAAAAACCCAATCCTGAGGCTTACCGGCGTGCAGCGGCCCTTGCGAAGGTGGATATGGATGCAGGGGTCATTATGATTGGCGACAGTTTGGAGAGCGATGTCCTGGGTGCTCAAGCCGTTGGGTGGCGAGGAGTTCATTTTGCCCCTGGGTTGGATGCGGACCCTAAGGCTTGGAAAACGATCGAGGTCCTCGAGCATCTCAAGGACTTGCCGCTGCATGTCTGACGTACCTTGTGGTCATGTCAGATCAAGAAAAAAAGAGCAAACTCAACATTGAGCTTCCAGAAGAAAAGGCCACAGGGGTGTACGCCAATTTGGCCGTCATCACGCACAGTCCGGCAGAATTCGTGATGGATTTCATTCAGGTCATGCCCGGCATGCCCAAAGCCAAAGTGAGGAGCAGGGTGGTGATGTCGCCCCAACATGTGAAGAGACTGTTGGGGGCGTTGGCTGAAAACGTCCAACGGTTTGAAAAGCAACATGGCCCCATTCAGGAGCACGGCAATGGAGATGCAGGCATGCCCCTGCCTTACATGGGGCCTCAAGGGCAGGCCTAAGCCCGGCCCATTCTGTCAGGCCATCCAGGACCGGTTCTGGACAAAGGTGCCGAGGACCTGACCCTTGGTTCGGCCCTCGGTGGGCCCCAGATTCACACCACCAGTACCGGGATGGGGGCGATGCTCTTGGTGTGGGTGGAACCATGTGAGGTCGACGCTGGCCCCTACCGCGATGGTGGAGCTCGGCGATTGAAATACCCCCGCAGGGCCTTCTGTCAAAACGCGAAGCGTCGCATCCAGTGCATTTTTGGCATCGATGCCGTGCAAGGAGTGAAAGGTCCATGCAAATGCGGAAGGTAGCCCCGCCACGCCATTGGGACTGAGCATGAATTCAACATCGTGGTGCTCCAAATCTTCGGGACGGTGATCGCTGACCACCATGTCAATCGTGCCGTCGAGCACAGCATCGCACAGGGCTCTTTGGTCTTCTGCGCTTCTCAGTGGAGGCAGCATTCGAAGGGTCCCTTGGAATCCCCGCAAATCTTCGTCACAAAAGGCGAGGTGGGCAGCGGAGGTGGCACAGGACACAGAGAGGCCTTCTGACTTGGCGATGCGCACCAAATCTAGGCTTTTGGCCGCCGTCAAAATGGGGAAATGCAACCGCCCACCGGTGTACCGTAAAATGTCCAAGTCTCTTGACACGCGCATGGTTTCAGCTTCAGAAGGGATGCCAGTCAGTCCCATTTCTGTGCTGACGACGCCCTCATGCATGACACCTTCTGCATTGAAGTCGAGGTCCAATGGTTGGTCCATGACCGTTTTTCCATGTGCCTGGGCGTAGGTGAGTGCCCTTTGCAGCACCCCCACACGATGCAGCGGCGCGTCGTCGGTGAAGGCCACTGCACCAGCTTGGCTCAGGTCATGCATCTCGGCCAACTGCGCTCCCTTGCCTCCTTCCGTGATGCAGGCCATCGGAAGCACCTTGGCAGGGATGCCATGTTCATGGGCAACACTTGCCTTGGCCAAGACATGGTGTACAGCGCCGGCATGGTCTGTGGCAGGTGAATTGGACGGCAACAAGGCGACGTGTGTGAACCCTGCTGCAGAAGCGGCTGTCAAACCTCTTACAATGCCCTCCTTTGTCTCTTCCCCAGGCTCTCTAAAATGCACTTGTCCATCGATCCAGCCTGGGCTTACCATGCTTCCTGAGCCCTCCAGAACTTTTGCCTCGTTTGGCGACAACGAAGGTCCTATTTGTTGGATGACACCACCTTCCAAGCGGATGTCCACCGTTTGGTCATGCCACGGTCCCTTTGGGTCCCACACAAGGACAGAAGTTAGGAGAAGAGCTTGTTCCATTTGCGAAGAAGTAAAGTTTCAAGAGCCAAGGCGCACAGTGCGCCGACGAAAAAGTACCAAGCCAATCGTTGACCTGCAATCCGTTCATCCACAAGACTTTTCAACTGGCTTGCAGGTCCTCTCCAGACCTCAAGGTCAGGCCATCCCACCTCCTCGACCTTGGCGGTCCATTCTTCGGGTAGCCAAGTGTCCATCAACGATTCAGACGATCGATGGTTGAGGCCAAAACTGGCCACTTTTTCCCCGTTGCGAAGGATATCGTAGCCCCCAGGTTCCTGCAAACTCTCGCCCCATCCCAACTTCAGACCCTCCGAGGTGGATTGCATGTCAGGGACTGCCCCATTGGAAGAGGATACCCCCGCCATGTCAGCGCGGCGAATGCGCCAATTCATGTCATCGGCCAAACGTCCATTTTCATTGGGGTCGAGAGCGAGCGTGAGGCTGGCCTCTTTGCCCAATTCCAGGGCAAAGTGCGATGCCTGTCTTGAGGATTCTGCGATCCGAAGCAACGTGGGAACAAACAAGCCATGCCGGGTGAGGTTGCCTGTTTCCAGGACCGTCCCCAGGATGTACACGTCGCCTTCTCCTTCAGCGCCGCGCACCACGCTGAGGTATGGCAAACCGTTTGCTGCACGGATCAACCACTCTTCATGAGGACCGGGGCGGCGGTCCAAGATCCGATCGTAGGTGGGCCAGTCCACTCTGGACGGGATGCTACGGAAGACGCCCTTGTACAGAGGGTGTCTCCAGCGCACCTTGGCGACTTGACCTTCCCCACGGACCCAACCGCTGGAGTTCGCCAACGTCAGCTCTTCCATCCAAGTAGGTATGCCCATGGCTGAACTGTCAGGGATCAATAGCAGGGTTCCTCCTTGTTGTTGGAACGCTTTGAGCATCGACGCTTCGCCAGAGGAAGGTGCTTCCAACGCATCCACCACAACGAGATCAAAGGTTGCCAACCGTTGTGGGGAGGGGAGGGCACTTCGCCGTTCGACCCACAAAAGGGGATTTGCACTTTCCAAAGCTTGCTGCACGGACACAGAAGCTGCGCGAAAGGGGTCATTGGCACTTGTCCAGTGGAAGATTTCGATCCGCTCCTCGACGGTGTAACCCATGAAGTGGGCATCGTCAAACTGAACAGGGGCATCTTCCAATTCCACCTTCAACTGATGGGGTCCGGGTCCACCATGTGTGAACCTCAGCGTCGTATCTGTGGGCAAACCAGGCACGAGGTTGTAGGAGCCCAGTGCAGCAGGCACGCCGTCCAATCGAAGGGACAAAGGCAAGCCATCCATGCCTTCCAACGCATCATGCCCGATGCGGACATGAAGGGCAGCAGGCTGGTCCGGCAAGGCCAATGGGCTGCCAAACCAGACGGAATCGATCCAGATGTTGGGTACTTTGCTGGCGTCTACCGGCAGGACATGCCATGTGACAGAGGAGTCCAGTGCCACAGGCCGTTGCAGGTCGTGGCTGCTTTTCTGCAGATCTGAAATCCAAAACCCCTGCCCAGCGGCTTCAGGTGCCCGTTGCAACTGGTCCAAACTGCGTTGCACCACGGCTTCCAAGGAAGGCGCTTGTGTTGAGAGCTGGATTGCGGCGATGCGCTCAAGGGCTTCATCCTGGGTCATGAAGCGCTGGTCCACCCCGGCAAAGTCGCTTGCAAAGACATGGTATTTATCCGTTTCACGGAAGGCCTCGACCAAGGCCGTGGCTTTTTGCTTGGCCACTTGAATCAAAGGTCCGGATTCGCCTGAAGCCATCATGGACGGACTGTTGTCCACGTAGATGGACACGGCTTGTTGTCCGCCATTGGCAGAGGCCTTTTCAGGAGGAAGCATGGGGTCGGCAAAGGCCATGATGACCAAAGCAAAGGCCAACAAGCGGGCCAAGAGGATCAGCAAGTTCCTCAACCTGTGACGGGAACGCGTTTCTTTTTGGACATCTTTCAGGAAGGCGACATTGGAAAAAGCCACCCTCTTGAACCTCCGCAACTGCAGGAGGTGCAAGGCGATGGGGATGGACAGCGCCAGCAATCCCCAGAGTATATCAGGCCTTCCCCACACGTCGCGAATTTAGCCCGATTTTAGCGGTATGACACGCGAGGAGTTGAAGGAGTTTTTGTTGGAGAAGGCAGATCGGTACGAAGTCCCGGATTTCTTGCCGCGCGACCCCCTCTCTGTGCCGCATCAATACACCGATGCCATGGATGTGGAGGTGTCCGCCTTTTTGGCGGCCACACTGGCCTGGGGCAACAGGGTGGCCATCCTCAAAAGTCTCCACAACCTGATGGAGCGGATGGACCACGCGCCGGGTCAATTTGTCAGGGAACATGAAGCGTCCGACCTGCAAGCCCTCCATGGTTTTGTTCACAGGACGTTCAAGGCAGAAGATGCCATTGGATTCGTGTCCGCTCTGAAACAGTTGTACCTGCGAGATGAGAGTTTGGAAGCATCCTTCATGAGGCATTGGTCTTCGGGGAAAGATGGACCGTCGATCCGTGGCATGTTGTCGGGTTTTCATTTGGATTTCATGTCGTGCCAGGGGGTTTTGCCAAGGACCAAAAAACATGTCGCCAACCCGGCAGCTGGTTCTGCTGCCAAACGATTGAACATGTTCTTGCGTTGGATGGTACGCCCCGCCCATCGTGGAGTGGATTTGGGGCTTTGGACGTCCTTTTCTCCCCGTGACTTGTGCATCCCATTGGACGTCCATACGTCCAATGTTGGAAGGAAATTGGGGCTCTTGCACCGCAAGTCCAACGATTGGCGTGCAGTGGAGGAACTGACCCAAGTCCTGAGGGAGATGGACCCAGAAGACCCCATTCGATTGGATTTTGCCTTGTTTGGACTGGGTGCCTTGGAGGGGTTCTGAGAAACCCTCCCTGTGGCCGAACTTGCCCCTGTGAAAATGCGTCAAACAGGTGATGGCAGTCAAACACTGTTCCACCCCGAGTTGGAGGTGTGCTACCACAGCGTGCATGGCGCTTGGACGGAGACCCAACACGTTTTTGGTGACATGGGGGTGGAGGCGGCATGGGCGCGCAAGCCGGAAGGCGCCCTTCAAATTTTGGAAGTGGGGTTGGGCACAGGGTTGAATGTCGTGGATGTTTGGTCCCGTGCTCGGGCCTCAGGGCGTCCCGTCGTCATGGTCAGTTTGGAACCGCACCCCTTGACTTGGCCAGAGGTTGAGCCCTTGGGGCATGACCAATGGGTCCCTGAATCTCGACCCTTGCTGGAGGCCATACACATACACGGGGCGTGGTCCGACGCGCACATGACCTTTGAGCGGCGGCTGTCTGGCGTGTTGGAGGCTCCATTGGAAGAGAGGCGATTTGATGTCATTTTGTTTGATGCTTTTGCCCCAGCCTCGCAGCCGGAGATCTGGACGTCTGAGGTGATGGACAGGATGCGTTGTTTGCTGCGGCCTGGCGGGCACCTCGTGACGTATTGCGCCAAGGGACAGGTGCGACGAAACATGGAATCGGCAGGGTTTCAGGTGGAGCGCTTGCCTGGACCTCCGGGAAAGAGAGAAATGTTGAGGGCGACCAGGGTGCATGCACCTGAGGGAAGGTTGAATGTGCGGGTGTACATGGTCTTAACAAGGAACCACGACGGCGACGCCATGCAGGAGATTTTGGTGTCGTATGAACGGTTGCCCATGGGGGGCGTTATGAAATTTCCTGGAGGGGGATTGGAGTGGGGCGAGGGTACAGCAGCCTGTTTGAGGCGAGAGGCACTTGAAGAATTGGGCCAACGTGTGGAAGTTGGGGAGCTTCTGCACGTCAGCCAAAATGCCCATGTCAGTTCCTTTGATTCCAACCAACAGGTCATTGCGGTGCATCATTTGGCGACCCTTCCTGACGCGATCAAGTTTGACGACGCAGGAGAGAAAGAGGACGTTCAGGGGCAAAAGGTGGCCTTGATGGCGCAAAGGCTCGGGTGGCGAAAGGTGGATTCCTTGGTCCCGGAAGACTTTGAATTTGCGTCCGACCGGGAAGCGTGGAGGGCATTTCTGCAAGGGCTCAAATAGCCGAGCCGGACCATCAGCCAATCAACCCCCACCTGTGCTCGACGCAATCGTCAATGCGCAGACACAATTGTTCTGGAGTGAAGGTGCGCCAGCCCATTTCATTCAGTTCCCCTCCCAACACGAAATAAGAGTCCAAATCAATGCCTTGCATGTCGGCCAAGACATGCTCTCGAAAGTTGAGCAACGCGATCCAGCCATCCTCCTCGGTCACCTCATCGAACCACTCCTCGTAGTAGGCGTCGTCGCTGTGGTGAAAATTCAACACATTTTCACCGATCAGTACAAATTTAGAAATGCCGGCCTCCATGAGTCTGTCCACCACCTTCCGTTTCAGCAGCATGATGTCGTTGAACAAACAGTCGTTCCATTCACCAATGAATTCGAGGATGGCATACCCTTCATTGTAGTCGGCATACAGGATTTTGGTGTAGAGGGTTTGGCTTCCAAACTCATCCCATTGTGGATGGATGTAGTGGTTGTAAACCTTGAGGTGGTAGGCAAATTCATTGTAGACCCTTTCGAAAAAGGGGCTCTCGGGGTCGTTGCTGGCAATGTAGTGGTTGCGCCACGCATAATAGGGTTCCAGGGCGTGCATGGTTATTTCTCCTTCTGATGGGCATCAATGGCGGCCCGCACACTGCCTTGGTCCAGCAAGAGGGCTTGGGCATGAGACATTGCCAAACCAGTGGCATCTGCGACCATTCTCGCCCCCCGTTGCACAAGTTTTTCATTGGACAATTGCATGTCGACCATCCGATTGCCTTGCACGTGTCCCAGTTGGATCATGGCTGCTGTGGTGAGGCGATTGAGCAACAGCTTTGTCGCCGTTCCAGCTTTCATTCGCGTGGACCCCGTCACAAATTCAGCACCTGTCACCGCCACCACAGGGTGCTTGCAAGCCGCCACCACTTGGCTCTCGGGATTGCAGGTGATGCAACCAGTCAAGAGTCCATGCGCTCTCGCCTCCTCCAGTGCACCCAAGACGTAGGGAGTCCGTCCGCTCGCGGCGATGCCCACCACGGTGTCCAAGGGGCCTGCCTGGTGCGCCATCAAATCTTTCCATGCTTGCAACCGATCGTCCTCTGCACCCTCGACAGCGGCCCGTATGGCGTTGTCTCCGCCCGCCATGAGGCCCACCACCACACCTGGAGCCACCCCAAACGTGGGTGGACATTCGCTGGCATCCACCACCCCCAAGCGCCCACTGGTTCCGGCGCCGAGGTAGAACAGCCGCCCCCCTTGCTGCATGCGTTCGACCAAGGCCTTGGTCAATTCCGCCAGCGCAGGCAACGCCGCTTCCACGGCGGGCTGCACCGCATGGTCCACTTCATGCATGGCTTGAAGCAATGTCTCCACAGACATGTTTTGGAGGTTGTCAAAAGGTCCGGACTGTTCCGTAGGAGGAAGGGAAGGGTTCATGGGAGGACGTTGCGGCATTCCAGTTGTTGCTCAAACTTACTTGAAGTGGCGGTGTCAAACCCCAGATCCCTCCCAAATGTCCCAAGCGCGGTCCGCCTGGAGGCGAAGCATGTCACCTCCATGGAGCACTTCAGCGCCTTGGGCTCGAGCCTTGGCCAGCAACAAGGTGTTCTGGGGGGTGTAAATCAAGTCCACAACAAGGTGTCGTGGCCCAAGGTGTTCCACTGGAAAGGGCACCATTTGGTCTGTGTTGGGCGACATGCCCACTGGGGTGCAATGCACGACAAGGAGATGGTGTTGCAGGAGGGTACCATTCAGTTCTTGGTAACCCACCAAGGGTCGCCCAGCGTAAGTCTTGTCATCGGCGCTGTTGCCCTGTCGAGACACCCCCACGGTATCGATCCCGAGGTTGCTCAAAACATGGTGAACAGCAGCTGCGCTGCCACCAGTGCCAAGGACCAAAGCGCGTTCATGGTGTTTCGCCAAAAAGGGCTGAATCGACCGCTGAAATCCCCATACGTCTGTGTTGTGTCCCATCCATCCTTCGGTGGTGCGCACCAACGTGTTGACCGCGCCCACGGCTTGGGCCTCATGAGACAGTGCATGCAAATGCGGAATCAGTGATTTTTTGTGCGGCACGGTGACGTTGAGCCCCACGACTTCTGGGTGCGACTGGGACCAAGAGGGGAAATCAGCGGCATTGGGCAGGTCAAACTTTTCATACGTGAGATCGGTGCGTCCCAGCTCTTCAAACCGTTGGGCGAACAACCTAGGACTTTGCGAATGTTTCACAGGATGCCCCATCACGCCCAACACCTTGGGCAGGGAGGTTTCCTTGATGCGCCGCCTCACCTGACGTCGGGTTGTGCAGAGACGCCTACTTTGTGAAGACCCCAAATGACAAGCCCACCTGCGCCAGCAAGTGCCAAGGTGGGGAGCCAGGCAGCCTCTGCGCCCGGCCATGTGTTTTCCCAAAGCCACTCCACACGGCCATTGCTGTGGGTGTAAAGGGGATGAGTCGCTTCTTTCCACGGCCACAAGGCTTGAAGAGACCCTACCAAAAAGCCTGTCAGCAGCGACAATGTGGGCGCCCGGTGGCGGGAGAGCAGCCACTTCAGCGCCCTGCTGAACAGAAGAAGTCCCAATGCGGCCCCGCTGGCAAAGGCAAGGATTTTGGTCAAGTCCATGGTCTTCAACGCAAGCAATACAGGGGCATATGCGCCCAAAATCAAAAGGAGGAAACTGCCGGAAATCCCAGGAAGGAGCATGGCGCAAATGGCCAAGGCCCCTGCGGCCATCAAAAGGAGTGGGTGGTCGGACTGCACCAGAGGGGGCAACGAAGTGACAAAGCCCGCAATGGCGCAGCCAATGGCTGCCCACACCCAAGCATTGAGTCCCCAGGGGCGCACATGTCTTCCCACCAAAGGGACAGAGGTGGCAACGAGTCCGATGAAGAAGGCACGCAACAAGGTTGGTTCGTGCTCAAGGAGCCAATGCAACGGCGTGGCCAGGGCAAGAACAGCAGCCATGATGCCTCCGGCCAAGGCCAAAAGAAAGGGACCATTGACAGCGCGCCATGCCTCGCGAACTTGACCTTTTTTGAGCGCTTGGAAGCCTTCGCCACTGAGGGCTGAGAGGCTGTCGAGCAGGGGGTCATAAATCCCCGCAATGAAGGCCACGGTGCCCCCGCTGACCCCGGGAACCAAGTCCGCCATGCCCATGGCAAATCCCTTCAAAGCGACCTGCCAATGACGCATCATGCCACCTCCATCTGTGGCTCAATCGCGGAAGCCCACGCCATGATTCCACCTGTTAGGTTGTACACATTGTCCAAGCCATGTTGGAGGGTCAACGCCTGGGTGACGGCAGCGGACCGTGCCCCTGAGCGGCAATGGATGACCAAAGGCTCGTCTTGAGGCAATTCATTGTGTCTTGCCATGACTTCTGCCATGGGGATGTGCAAGCCATCCAAGTGGCTCACGCTTCGCTCGTAAGGCTCTCGGATGTCCACAAGTGTGTGCGAGGTTCCGTCCTGCCTCCATGCCTGCAATTGCTCGACTGTGATGCTTTTCATGGAAGAAAGGTAGAGGTTCAGTCCTCTTCGAGGGCTTCTTCGTCAGGAATTTGACGCACGCCTTCCGCCATGGCTTCAGGAAGGTGGTCGAAGAAGGTGTCCCCTCGGAGACCCAAACGAAGGCACTCCAGCGGGATGAGGTCATGCGGCCCGATGTTGCCAAGGTTGACATTGGCCCCAAATTGTTGGAGGAACCAAACTTGCTGTGGTTTTTTGGGAGCCTCCCAAAGGATGTCTTCCAACTTGACCTTCGCCAAAATGCGGCGGACGAGTGCAGTGTGAGCCGTGCCGTTGGGCCGATAGATGCCCACATTGCCACTTTCGCGTGCTTCAGCAATGACCTTCCAACTTCCTGCCTGGAGTTCTTTTTCCATCATGGTCGTCCACTTGTTGGGACTGATGAGGATGCCGGCTTCTTTGGACCCCACCTCGCTGAGGACACGGTAGTTTTTGGCCAAGCGGCGGATCATTTCGCACTTGACATCTTCCTCGATGACCATCGAACCGTCGCTGACTTCCAACGTTTCCAAACCAAGATGGTCGATGTATCTCAAAAAGTCGTCCATTTGGTTGCGCACGAAATACGCTTCAAACAAGGTCCCTCCGGGATAGACCATGAGGCCAGCATCGTGGTAGAGTTTGATTTTTTCTTTGACGTTGGGCGTCACAATCGACGTTCCAAAACCAAGTTTGAGCAAATCGACTTTGTCGGCATTGACTTCTAGAAAGTCCTCTGCCTGGCGAAGGCTTAAGCCTTTGTCCATGACCATGGTCAATCCCGATTCACGGGGCTTGTTGGGACGCTCCGGAAGGTGGGTGAGTTGGTGATTCATGCGTTAGGGTTTCATTCGCTCGTAGCGGCTGGCCACGCGCGTGTCGTCGAGGAGACCAGGGTAGGTTTCCAGCAACCGATTCATGCCATCAAAGTCCGCAAGCAGCAAATGATCGAGGAGCCTCAAAGCTTCTCCATCTAGCCGCAGAGCGAACAGACTGACAAATTGTTTGTACCCCAGCGTTGTCGAGGTGGGTGGGACATGCTCGAATGCATTGTCGAGCAAAATCAACGCTTGATCGTGGGCCTCCAAAGCCTGCATGTTGTCGATGCGTTCCTCCCAAGCTTCTATGTGCTTGGGGTTGCGTTCCAACAACTGGACGAGACATGTGTCTGCTTCTTCATGGCGCGCCATCTTTTTCAGAATGGTGGCCATCATCAGCAAGGTGTCTTCGTGGTTGGGACTGAGCAAGAGGGCCTGGCCCATGTGCTCCAAGGCAGCGGAATGGTCCTCACGCAAGTCTGCAAGGACCCCAAGTCCAATGTGTGCTTCAAGGAAGTTGGCATCCAATTCGAGGCATTGATGGTAATACTCTGCCGCCTCATCCAACTTCCCAAGGTGTTCCAAACACTCCCCCATGTAGCAGTAAGTGCTAGGTTGGGGGATGTCGAGGGACAGGGCTTCTCTGTGGACTTCCAAGGCATCCCCAAAATTCTCCATGGCCGTCAGAGCCTCTGCCTTTTGATGGTACGCTGGGGCAAAACTGTCTTCGATGAGGATGGCGTAGTCGTAGGCCTCCACAGCTTCTTTCAATTTGCCCAAACGCTGCCTTGCATTCCCCAAGTTGTACCATGCGGCAAAGCTGTAAGGGAAGTCATCGATGTAGGTCAGGTAAAAGGCCTCCGCCTCTTGGATGCGCCCTTCCTTGTCGTAGCAGAAGGCCAACTCGTACAATGCTGTTTCATTGCTTGGGTCTTCCCGCAAGGCGTCGTGAAGGACGCGGATGGCTTGTTTCCATTCCCCCAAGTTTTCATGCTCGAGGGCGACGTCAATGAACAGTTCCTTTTTCAACTCGGAGTCTGAAAAGGACAACAACTCACGGAAGTGATGCAAAGCCAACTTGTGTTCGTGCATCTGGCTGTAAATGTTGGCCAGGGTCAGGTGGATTTCCTCGTTCCGTGGCTCAAAGGACAGCAGGTTTTTCAACCTCGGGATGGCCTGCACGTGTTTTCCATTGCCTGCAAGGATTTGTGCTTCTCTCAATTGCAGTGCCAAACTCTCCGGATACAAACCAATGGCGTAGTGATGGACTTGTTGTGCCTTGCGCAATGAGCCCCTCTCGAGGTAGTGCTCAATGAGCATCTCCAAGTCGTCGTGGTCAAAAAACCTCGAATCCCCAGCAGCCATCATGGCTTCAAAAGCCTTGACGAGCGCGAGTATCTGCTCTTCTTCCTGGTGTGGGCGTCCTTCGTCCTGCATGCACGTTCAAAGTACACAGCAAATGTCGGAAGAAAAGTGGAAGGTGAGGCCGATTTTGAACAGGATTCGTGGAAAAGTGCACAAAGGGGGCTGCCGGGACATCGCTACCTTGCTGGCATGTTGATTGCATCCATTTCAGGCATCCGCGGCACCGTGGGTGGAAAGCGGGGAGAAGGCCTGAGCCCCATTGATGTCGCAGAGTTCGCAGCTGGCTTCGGTGCTTGGGTTTGGGAGAGGCGATCTGCAGACAAAGTGGGGCGGCCCAAAGTGGTGGTGGGCCGGGATGCCCGCATCTCTGGCCCTTGGGTCCGTGATGTGGTCTGTGGAACCTTGAACGCCCTTGGCCTGGATGTGGTGGATTTGGGCCTCAGCACCACGCCCACTGTGGAGATTGCAGTGCCCGAACTCCAGGCGGAGGGGGGGCTGATTTTGACAGCTTCCCACAACCCAAAACAATGGAACGCTCTGAAGTTGTTGAATGAAAAGGGAGAGTTTCTTTCTGGCGAGGATGGAGACAGGGTGCTCGCACTTGCAAAAGAGGACTTGACCTTTGCCGAGGTGGACCATACTGGTCAAACGACCTTTGAAGAAGGATGGTTGGACCACCACGTGGAACATGTGCTTGGGTTGTCCTTGGTCGACGCTTCGCGCATTCGCGCGGCGAAGTTGAAAATTGCGGTGGATGCGGTGAATTCTTCCGGTGGCGTCGCTGTGCCCAAACTCTTAGAAGCCCTCGATGTGGAGGTGGTGCCTGTTCACTGCGAGCCCACGGGGCATTTTGCCCACAACCCAGAACCCCTACCTCAGCATCTTGGCGACCTGACCCAGGCGGTGATTCGCAAACGCTGTGACCTCGGCATTAGTGTGGACCCTGATGTGGACCGCCTGTGCTTTGTCTGCGAGGACGGAAGTTTTTTTGGGGAAGAATACACCTTGGTGGCTGTAGCCGATCACATTCTGGCCCATACGCCAGGTCCCACAGTCAGCAATTTGAGCAGCACTAGGGCGTTGCGAGAGGTGGCCCATCGTCATGGTTGCAGCCATACTGCCGCTGCAGTGGGAGAGGTCAATGTGGTGGCCCAAATGCGTGCATGTGATGCGGTCATTGGTGGGGAAGGAAATGGAGGGGTGATTTACCCCACATCTCATGCCGGGCGAGATGCTTTGGTCGGCATCGGTTTGTTTTTGACGCTGCTCGTTGAACGCGGAGGAACCTGCAGTGCGCTGCGTGCAAGCTATCCGACATTCCACATGGTAAAGGACAAGATGGCCCTTCCGCCAGTGGATGTGGATGCGGCCCTCAAGGCATTGAAAGAAAGGGTGACTGAGGCTGAAATCAACGATGTGGACGGCGTGAAATTTGACCTCGAGGAGGGATGGGTCCACCTGCGGAAGAGCAACACCGAGCCCATTTTGCGCATCTATGCCGAGGCGGGATCCCCTGAAGGGGCAAGGCGGCTCGCCGACACATTTGCAGCACAGTTGCGAGAACTTTTGGAAGCAAAAGGAGCCTGAGTGCATAAATTTGGCGCATGAGTATGGTGTATTTGGACAATGCCGCCACCACGCGAGTGGCTCCTGAAGTGGTGGCCGCCATGATGGATGTGTACCAAACGGTGCACGGCAACCCATCTTCTTCCCACGCGGTGGGCAGAAAAGCAAAAGCTTTGGTGGAAACGAGTCGGCGGAGCATTGCCCAGCACTTGAATTGTCCCGCCCGTTCGATTTGTTTCACCTCAGGAGGCACTGAGGCTGACAATCATGCGTTGCAGGCTGCGGTATCTTGTTTGAAAGTGACGCGTATCATCACCTCCCTTGCGGAGCACAGTGCAGTGGTCAAGGCATCTCAGAATGCGGGTGCAGACGGCGTGGAAGTGGTCCATGTGCAGCACTTGTTTAATGGGGCTGTGGATCTCGATCATTTGGAACAACTGCTCTCCGACAGCCAGGCCAAAACTTTGGTGACTTTGATGCATGCCAACAATGAAGTTGGGGTGATTTTGGACATCCACAAAGTTGGGTCGATGTGCAAAGCCCACGGCGCACTCTTTCACAGCGATACTGTGCAAACCATGGGGCATTATGCCTTGGATTTGTCGGAATTGAACATTGATTTTTTGGCGTGCAGCGCCCACAAGTTTCATGGGCCCAAGGGGGCTGGCTTCCTGTATACCAATCCGGCCCTTCGCATCGAAGGGATGATCGTAGGGGGGGGGCAAGAACGTGCCATGCGCGGAGGAACAGAGAATGTGGCAGGCATTGTGGGCTTGACCAAGGCATTTGAAGAGGCCTTTGCCCACATGGCTCCCCACGAGGCTCATATCCGCGGGCTGAAGCAGCGAATGGTAGAGGGTTTGAAGCAACGGTTGCCCGAGGTTGAATTCAACGGTGACTCCGATGGGGAGGACCATTTGTACACGGTCTTGAACGTGAAATTTCCGGCTCATCCCAATGGGGGCATGGCCACTTTTCTCTTGGATTTGGAAGGAATCGCGTGCTCCGGGGGCAGTGCTTGCTCCAGCGGCGCAACCAAGGGCTCACATGTACTACGCGCCCTAGGTTTCCATGACGATGCTCGGGCAAGTGTCCGATTTTCATTCTCGCGGTACACCAGCGAGTCTGACATTGATTTTGCATTGGAAGCAGTGACCAAGGTCTTCGGAGTTTTGGAGCTCGCAGGCTGATCCCGACTTACCTTCGAGGCCATGGCGGCGAACCGATTGTTTCACAGGATGATGGCGGCGAGAATGCCGCACATTTCGTGGGCGCAACATCGCCCTGCAGATGCACAACGCGGGGTGTTCATGGGGCTCGTGCACGCCCTGACTTCCACCGCTTACGGACGTGAGTTGGGCATCCAGTCGCCCAGAGATATTTCGCGTCGAAAGGACTTTGTGAAGCGGGTACCTGTGGTGCATTACGACAATCTCAAGCCTTGGATCATGAGGGCCATGAAAGGTGAGAAGCACGTTTTGTGGCCTGGTGACACCAATTGGTTTGCCCAAAGTTCAGGCACCACAAGTGACCAACAAAAGTGGTTGCCAGTCACCAAAGAGGCTCTGTGGAATGGGCATTACAAGGGAGGCAAGGATGTTCTTGCACAGTTCTGTGCTCAGGTTCCCGATGCCCAACTTTACCAAGGCAAGCACCTGATTCTTGGGGGCGCCAGCTCTCTGGTGCAGGAAAGTGCCACCACCTGGAAAGGGGATTTGAGTGCCATCATAGTCCGTCATCTTCCTCCCTGGTGCGAAGCACGCCGGACCCCAAGCCGTTCCATCGCTTTGATGGAAGATTGGGAGCTCAAGGTGGATGCGGTGGCCCGGGCCACCATGAACGAGGACGTCAGAATCCTTGCCGGAATCCCCAGTTGGATGGCGCTCGTTGGACAGAAGGTCTTGGAGGTCAGCGGCAAAAACAACTTGCGTGAAGTGTGGCCCAATTTGTGGTTGTACATGCATGGAGGAGTTGGCTTTGCCCCCTATCAGAAGACATTTGACGCCCTCATCCCGAGCACGCCGGGGGGTCACAACATGCGCTATTTGGAGACGTACAATGCGTCAGAAGGCTTTTTTGCCTACCAGGACGATTTGGGCCGGGACGACATGGCATTTTTGATGGACCATGGCGTGTATTACGAATTTGTCCCCATCTCTGAATTGGACAAGGATCAGCCGGAAGTCTTGGAATTCCGAGAAGTGGAGGAGGGAGAAACCTATGCGCTTGTGGTGTCCACCAGTGCTGGATTGTGGAGGGTTATGGTGGGCGATTTGGTGACGGTGACCTCCAGGCTGCCTTTGCGCATCCAGGTCACGGGCAGGGTCTCTTCGTATTTGAATCTGGTCGGAGAGGAGCTGATGGTACAGCAATCCGACAAGGCCTGGGCGGCATTGTCGTCTGAACTTGGGACAGAAGTTTACAATTACCTCGGGGGTGCGGCCTTGGATGCGAAGGGAAAGCCAGTGGGGCATCAATGGGTCGTGGAATTCCAGCAAGGCAAAATGCAGCCAGAGCCCGAAGCACTGGGAACCCGACTCGACCGTGAGTTGAAAACACTCAATGGGGACTATGAAGCAAAGCGCACAGGCGATTTGGTGCTTGGGCCTCCTCAGGTTCATGTTGTCCCTTCCGGCACTTTCAATGCCTGGATGAAGGCCAAAGGCCGTCTAGGTGGGCAGCACAAGGTGCCTCGGCTGTCCATGGAGGCCACTTTTGTCGTGGAGCTGCTGGAGCAAAGACCCGACCAAAAGCAAGAGTTATCCCCAACCTGTTGACGTGCCTTGCAGGGGGAGGTGGTCCGTCCTACTTTGTGCTTCCATTTTTGACAAGAACCCTTTCACAGGACAAGCCATGCATCTCGCCATCGCAGGCAACATTGGATCCGGCAAAACCACGCTGACCACATTGTTGGCCAAACATTATCGTTACACTCCTCACTTCGAGCAGGTGGACGACAACCCATATTTGAACGACTTTTACAAGGACATGACACGTTGGTCCTTCAACTTGCAAGTGTATTTCCTGAAGTCGCGCTTTTCGCAACTGATTGAGATGAAGAAGAAGGGCAAGCCCATCATTCAGGACCGCACCATTTATGAGGACGCCCACATCTTTGCCCCCAACCTTCAGGCCATGGGCTTGATGACCACGCGCGACTTTGAAAACTACTTGTCCTTGTTTGAATTGATGGAGGAGTTCGTGACGCCTCCCGACCTCATGGTTTACCTGAGGGCTTCAGTGCCCACCTTGGTGGCGCAAATCCAAAAGCGCGGCAGAGACTATGAGGAGGCCATTCGCTTGGACTACTTGAATCGCCTGAACGAAAGGTACGAGGCATGGATCAGCACGTACGCCAAAGGTGAATTGCTGATCATCGATGTGGATGACAACAACTTCCACGAAAGCAAAGAAGACCTGGGAGGAATCATCACCTCTATCGACGGAAAGTTGAACAACCTGTTCAGCTGAGCATCACCTTTCACCCTTGGTGAGTAGGAATACAGGTGCACAAAAAAAGGGCCAGCAGCAGCTGGCCCTTTTTCATAAAAATCAATTGAATCAAGGCTTTGCCACGGGCACGCCCATGACAGAAAACCCCAGGATTACTTCATCCTTGATGAACCAGTCGAGCTTGTCGTCAAAAGTCTGCGACCTGTACACAATGTTGTGTTTCGTGCGGTCCAGCATGAATTTCCCTTGAACAGCCAAACCATCTCCTGTCCCTGGGATGCTCGCTGGCACCAACACCACAGGGATGGTGTAATCTGCTGCAACACCATTCATCGTCAGGGTGGTTTCCAGTGAGGAGCCACTGTCGTCTTGGGTCACGCTCGTGACTTCAAGAAAGGCTTTTGGATGTTCTTCCACATTGAAAAAATCGCCTGAACGGAGATGGCCTTCAAGGCTTTCCTTGGAATCTCCTGTCAGGTCCGAGACCTCCATGCGGGACATGTCAAAGACAACGCTGCCTTCTGCGATGACTCCATCCTGCACCTTGAACTTTCCAGCCTCAATGTGCAGCGTTCCATTGTGACCTTCACCGGTCAATTTTTGTGCGGCCCAAGTGACTTTGGGTTTGACTTTGTTGACGATGTAAAGTCCGTCCGACAATTCAACAGATGCTGAATTCGCTGGGTTGACTGGGGCATCCTGTTCGGTTGAGCCACCGCTGCAAGAAGCCAAAAGCAAGGAAGCGCCTAGGAAGGGGAGAAAGAGTCGGGTCATGGTTTCAGTGGGTGTGTTCAACCATTTCAACAACTGGTGTCGCTGTGATGTTCACGTCTTCTGCATGGCCGCTTTCATGCTCGCCACCAAGGATGGGGGCAATGACAAGACCTACCAAGCATGTCAGTTTGATCAAGATGTTCATGGAAGGACCAGAGGTGTCTTTGAACGGGTCACCCACAGTGTCACCTGTGACAGCTGCTTTGTGCGCTTCTGAACCTTTGAAGGTCATTTCGCCATCGATCTCTACGCCTGCCTCAAAAGATTTCTTGGCATTGTCCCATGCTCCACCGGCATTGTTTTGGAAAATGGCCCACAACACACCGCTTACGGTTACGCCAGCCATGTAGCCTCCCAAGGTTTCTGCCGCCCAAGCAGCTTCTTTGCCCAACAACAACGGGAGCAATCCAATGACGAGGGGGAAGGCGATGGTCATCGCCCCCGGAAGCATCATTTCTTTCAATGCGGCTTGGGTGGAAATGTCCACGCATTTACCGTAGTCTGGAGTGCCAGTGCCCTCCATGATTCCTGGGATTTCCTTGAACTGACGACGCACTTCCTGCACCATTTCCATGGCGGCCTTTCCCACACTGTTCATGGCCAAGGCTGAAAACACAACAGGAACCATGCCCCCCACAAAAAGGGCAGCGAGCACATTGGCCTTGAAGATGTTGATGCCGTCGATTCCTGTGAATTCGACGTAGGCCGCGAACAGGGCCAAGGCCGTCAATGCTGCCGAAGCGATCGCGAATCCTTTGCCGATGGCGGCGGTCGTATTGCCCACGGAGTCCAAGATGTCTGTGCGTTCACGCACTTCCTCAGGAAGTTCGCTCATTTCCGCAATGCCGCCTGCGTTGTCCGCGATGGGCCCAAACGCGTCAATGGCCAATTGCATGGCCGTTGTGGCCATCATGGAACAAGCCGCAATGGCCACTCCATAGAAGCCGGCAAATTCGTAGGCGGTATAGATGGCCGCTGCAAAGAGAAGCACGGGACCAAACGTCGAGATCATGCCTGTGGCCAATCCCGCAATGATGTTGGTCGCGGCTCCGGTAGATGATTTTTGGACGATGTCCATCACAGGCTTTTTGCCCAAGCCCGTGTAGTATTCTGTCATCCAACTGATGGCACCTCCCACGACCAAACCCACCAAAACCGCATAAAACACGTTCATGCTGCCAAAGGTTCGAGTGCCTTCTCCAAAGAAGTCCATGCTCAATTCTGAGGGCAACATGACGTCGATCAAGAAATAGCATGCGATGGCGGTCAAAACGATTGAACCCCAGTTGCCGCGGTTCAAAGCCGCTTGCACTTGTGCCTCCTTCGCATCGTCGCCCACGCGGATAACTTGCGCCCCAAGGATGGAGAACACAATGCCGAGCGCAGAAATGACCAATGGAAGCAAGATGGTGGACATGCCACCGAAGTCGTCGGCAATGCTGCCGCCCATGTCCTTGATGACGTAGTTGCCAAGCACCATGGCCGCAAGAACAGTGGCCACGTATGATCCGAAGAGGTCGGCACCCATGCCCGCGACGTCGCCTACGTTGTCGCCCACGTTGTCTGCAATGGTGGCAGGGTTTCTGGGGTCATCTTCAGGGATGCCAGCTTCCACCTTGCCAACGAGGTCTGCACCTACGTCTGCAGCTTTGGTATAAATCCCTCCACCGACTCGGGCGAAGAGGGCAATGCTTTCTGCGCCCAACGAGAAGCCTGCAAGGGCCTCCAAGATGACGGTCATTTGGCCCACTGAGGTGCCTGCATCAGCATCACCGCCCATCCATCCCAGCAGGAGGATGAACAACACACTCAATCCAAATACTGCAAGTCCAGCCACACCAAGTCCCATCACCATGCCGCCAGTGAATGACACCTTGAGGCCTTCGCTCAAACTGGAGCGCGCTGCTTGGGTGGTGCGCACGTTGGCTTGCGTTGCAATGCGCATGCCAATGTTTCCTGCCAAAGCAGAAAAAACAGCTCCAATGACAAAGGCCACAACGATGAACCAGTGGGTGGTTTCCACCATGGCGGAAACAAGTCCCAATAGGGCTCCTGCCACCACGACGAAAATGGCCAGGATGCGGTATTCCGCACTCAAAAAAGCCAATGCGCCTTCGTGGATGTGCTGGGCGATTTCACTCATTCGGGCAGAACCCGTGTCTTGTTTGCGCACCCAAGCGGCTTGGATGGCCATGACGATCAAGCCGAGAACGGCAAGTGCTGGTACGAGGTAAAGCAGTGGTTGCATGTGTTGTGTATTTGGGACCGCCATTCGGTCCAGTGGATCTTAAGGTTGTTGATTCAGAAAAGGGTCAGGAAACGTAAGCTACGTCTTTGCAAGCTTCCACGATGTCCTTGATTTGAGGCAAAGCCTCGTCGATCAGGGCGGTGGAGAAGGCAAAGGGGGTGTCACTTTGGCACAGGCGACGCACGGGGGCGTCGAGGTGGTCAAAGGCGTGACGTTGCACACGGTAGCTGATTTCAGTTGCGATCGACGCCACCGGGAAGCTCTCCTCCACAATGACCAATCGGTTGGTTTTTTTGATGCTCTCAAGGATGGTGTCCAAATCCAACGGGCGAATGGTCACCAAGTCGATGATTTCCACTTCGATGCCGTCTTTGGCCAAATCTTCGGCTGCCGCGTGGACAGTCTTGAGAATTTTCCCGAAAGAAACAATGGTCACATCCTCTCCTTTGCGGCGGATGTTGGCCTTGCCAATGGGCACCAAAAATTCTCCTTCAGGTATCATGCCCTTGTCGCCGTACATCTTTTCCGATTCCATCACCAAGACAGGGTCGTTGTCGCGGATGGCGCTTTTCAAGAGTCCCTTCGCTTCGTACGGAGTGAAGGGTGTGACCACCTTCAAGCCAGGCATGGAAGCATAGAGGCTTTCGTAGCTCTGGCTGTGGGTTGCGCCCAATTGACCGGCTGTGCCATTGGGGCCTCGGAAGACGATGGGGACAGAAAACTGACCTCCGCTCATTTGAAGCATTTTGGAGGCGTGGTTGATGATTTGATCAGAGGCGAGAACCGCAAAGTTCCATGTCATGTACTCCACGATGGGACGAAGGCCGTTCATCGCTGCGCCCACGGCAATGGCACTGAAGCCAAGCTCGGCGATGGGGGTGTCGATGACACGGGCCTCACCGAACTCATCCAGCATGCCTTTGGACGCCTTGTAGGCGCCATTGTACTCTGCTACTTCCTCTCCAAGGAGGAACACCGATTCGTCTCGGCGCATTTCTTCGCTCATGGCTTCTGCCACAGCTTCCCTGTAAGTGACTTCACGCATTTGAATGCTGATTTGGCCCGCAAAGGTAAACCAATGAGCGATGCCTTGGCCAAATGGGGGGATGTGATGTCAATTTCCGGCATCGAATCGTCCCTGCTGACCTACCTTTGCCATGCCTCAAGTCCCCTCGATTGAGATGCACTTTTGGTAGATTGATTCATACCCATGGCCATGAAGTTTCTCGTTTGCATCAGCAAAGCACCGGACACCACCAGCCGGATTGCCTTCACAGAAGGCGACACCCAATTTGACGCCAATGGCGTGCAATTCATCGTCAATCCCTATGACGAATGGTACGCGTTGGTGCGTGCTTTGGAGTTGAAGGAACAAAATGGAGGTTCCGTCACCACGCTGACGGTGGGGCAAGCCGATTGTGATCCAGTGATTCGTAAGGCGTTGGCCATTGGTGCAGATGATGCCATTCGCATCGATGCCAAACCTCAAGATGCCATGCAGGTGGCTACACTGATTGCCGAGCATGCGCGTCAAGGAGGGTACGATGTCATTCTTTGCGGAAAAGAGACCATCGATCACAATGGGTCTGTCGTTGGCGGCATGCTGGCTGAGTTGATTGATGCTCCCTTCATTTCACTTGCCACCAGCTTGGAAGTGGAGGGGAATTCTGTGAAGGCAAAACGTGAAGCGAGCGGTGGCTTGGAACGCGTCGAGGCCAATGTGCCTGTTGTGGTAAGTGCTTCTAAGGGAATGGCGGAACAGCGCATTCCCAACATGCGCGGTATCATGGCGGCACGCACCAAGCCGTTGAATGTGGTTTCTGCCGAAGCTGTGGTGCAAAGCGCCAGTGTGACCAAGTTTGAATTGCCCCCTGCGAAAGGGGATTGCAAAATCGTCTCCGCCGACCAGCCCGAAGAGCTCGTGCGTTTGTTGCGTGAGGAAGCGAAGATTCTTTAACTCTCAAAAAGAACGACATGAAGTGTTTGGCATTTGTTCCCACAAAAAATGGCGCAGCCACCAAGGCTGGGCTTGAAGCCGTTTCTTACGCTGTGTCTTGCGGTGCCGAGGTCACCGCGATGATGGCAGGCCCCATTTCTGGCGACAGTGGCGCAGGCGCCGCAGGGGCCTCCAAGGTGCTGCATGTGCTGGACGACTTGAAAGACGAGGCGCAGCTCGCCCAAGCGGTGGCTGCTGCTGCCGAGGCAGAAGGTGCGGATTTGGTGGTGGCACCCCACGACCACGTGGGCCGCGCCGTGGCTCCACGTGTTGCGATTCGTTTGGGCGCAGGCATGGTGCCGGGCGTCACCGGTATTTTAGAAGGTGCGACGGTCCAGCGCAATGTGTTCAGCGGCAAGGCCATGGCCCATGTGTCGGTCCATACAAATCGGAAAGTGTTGACCACGACGCCCAATGCGTTTGGTGTGAAACAGGGCGAAGGACAGGCTCAGGTGGAGTCTTTTGCTCCTGAAATTGGGCATGCAAAATTGACCGTGATGGGATTTGACGCCTCCAGCGAGGACGGTTCGGTTCCCCTTCCAGAGGCTGTGCGTGTTGTTTCGGCAGGTCGTGGATTGAAGGGGCCCGAGCATTGGGGCATCGTCGAAGAGTTGGCGCAAGCCCTCGAGGCCACCACGGCTTGCAGTCGACCGGTGAGCGATATGGGATGGCGTCCTCACCACGAGCACGTGGGACAGACCGGCATCACCATCCGTCCAGATTTGTACATTGCCGCGGGCATTTCTGGTGCGATTCAGCATTTGGCAGGTGTCAACCAAAGCAAGGTGATTGTGGCCATCAACACCGACCCAGAGGCTCCCTTCTTCAAGGCCGCCGACTATGGCATTGTGGGAGACGCCTTTGAGGTGTTGCCCAAATTGACTGCGGCCATTCAATCCTTGGACTGACCGCATTCACTGAATTCGGATCTCATGAAAAAGCTGGACCTCGAAATTTTGGACATTGCATTGAGCGGTTCCTCCTCAGGTGCCTATGCCCTTGTCTTGGGAGAGGTCAAGGGAAAGCGCAAGTTGCCGATTGTCATCGGGGGTGCCGAAGCGCAGTCCATTGCCATTGAGTTGGAAAACATGCGGCCGAGTCGTCCATTGACGCACGATTTGATGAAGAACACCATGACCTCTTTTGGCATGGAAGTCACAGAGGTGCTGATCCACAAAATGGTGGAGGGGATTTTTTATGCGCAATTGACCGTGACGGATGGCATTCGAGAGGAACACATTGACTCGCGGTCTTCCGATGCGGTGGCCGTGGCGGTGCGTTTTGGATGTCCCATACGATGCAGTGAGCAAGTCATGGAGGCGGCGGGAGTGGATTTGGATGCCTCTGACCAAGAAGAGCCAGACATGATGGAAGGGGTGCCTCACGAAGACGCCCCAGAGGAGACTTCGTTGGACGACCTCAAGCAACAATTGGCGGAAGCCATTGCCACAGAAAATTACGAATTGGCGTCGGAGCTCAAGAAGAAAATCGACGGACTCGACGGGTGAGTATCTTCGCACCATGAAGAAGTCCGTAGGCATCATCATGGGGAGCAAGAGTGACTTGCCTGTGATGGAGGGTGCACAGAAAGTGCTCCAAGAACTTGGTGTTCCATGTGAAATGACGGTTGTCTCTGCGCACCGCACGCCAGACCGCATGGTCGAATACGCGCGAGGTGCCGTGGAACGGGGCCTTGGCGTGGTCATTGCAGGAGCAGGAGGTGCGGCACATTTGCCCGGAATGACGGCTTCGCTGACATCCTTGCCGGTCATTGGCGTCCCCATTAAGAGTAGCAACAGCATGGATGGATGGGATTCCATTTTGAGCATCCTTCAGATGCCATCAGGAGTGCCTGTGGCCACGGTTGCGCTGGATGGTGGCACCAATGCGGGCATTTTGGCCGCTCAAATTTTGGGTACATCTGACGATGCACTGCGACTGCGCATCGATGCGTTCAAGGAAAAATTGAAGGCCAAGGTGATGGACTCTTTGGATGCGGTGGAGTCCCACGGCCCAAGACAGTCTTGACGTGAAGCTCTCCTACACCACCTACCAACCTTCAGAGCTGGACCCTCGCAAACTCCATGGCTGTTTGCTCGGAGGCATCGCGCCGCGTCCCATTGCGTTTGTCAGCACCATGAATGGAAAAGGGGAGGTCAACCTTGCACCCTTCAGCTATTTCAATGTTTTTTCTGCACAGCCACCACTGGTCATCTTTTCACCTGCACGCCGAGGAAGGGATGCTTCCACCAAGCATACATGGGACAATGTTCAGGAGGTTCCAGAGGTGGTGGTCAACCTTGTGGACCACCAGATGGTTCAGGCCTGCTCTTTGGCGAGCACGGATTATGGGGCTGGTGTGAATGAGTTTGTGAAGGCTGGCCTTACCCCAGTCGATTCCGAGGCCGTTCAACCCCCAAGGGTTGCCGAGTCGCCGGTCCAGTTGGAATGCAAAGTGGTCAAAGTGGAGTCTTTGGGAGATCACGGTGGGGCTGGTCAATTGGTGTTTGCCGAGATTGTTCGGATGCATTTCCGAGACGGTGTCCTGAGCGATTCGGGTGTGCCTGACGCCACCAAGCTCGACTTGGTAGGGCGATGCGGTGGCGACCACTACGTCCGTGCTTCGGGCGATGCGCTCTTTACTGTCCCCAAACCGTTGTCCACCATTGGCATGGGTGTGGACGCCCTGCCGGAAGACATCCGCACGAGCCAATGGCTCACAGGCAACCATCTCGCGATGCTGGGAGGATGCGAGGTCATGCCAGATGAAACGGATGTGAATGAGCATAAATTGCTGGAGCTTGCAGAGGTTTTTATGGAGCATGAAAGCGACGGCAGGAAGCTGGAGGAAGTCCTTCATCGGACCGCATCCGACTTGCTGGACCTTGGAATGGTGGATGAAGCGTGGAAAACCCTGCTCTGTTTCAACGCGGGTTGAAGCGTACCTTCGGTGCATGGCATTTGAAGTAAAAGGAACCCTGAAGAAGCTGTACGATCAGCAAGACTTCCCAAGTGGATTTTACAAACGCGATTTTGTGATCACCACCATGGAGCAATACCCCCAAGACATCAAGTTTTCGGCCCTCAAAGAGAAGTCCGAGCAGCTTGGCCGTTACGGGGAAGGAGACGTGATCAACGTCAAGTTTGATTTGCGTGGACGCGAGTACAATGGCAATTTTTATGTGGACTTGAATGCTTGGCGCATTGAGGGCTCTGACCAACCAGTGGCCGCAGGGCCAGAAGGAGCGCAAGCACCTGCTGTGAGCGCTGCGCCAATGCCTCCCGTGCCACCGATGGCACCTGCTCCTGCTTCTGACGACGACCTGCCTTTTTGATCCGTACTGACCATTGATGTCGTCGGATTCGAAAAGTCTCCTTGAGAGGGGACTGAATGCTTACGCACGGGCCTTCCAGCGTTGGCTTCCGAGTCCATTTGCAATTGCCATCCTTTTGACTCTTTTGGCTGCGCTCATGGCGTGGCGATCCGTTTCTGCGGAAGTCGTTTTGGATGCTTGGACCCAAGGGTTGTGGAACCCGGCTCTCCTCCGATTTGGTTTTCAAGCGATGTTCATGCTCGTGATGGGCCATGTGTTGGCACTTGCTCCGCCTGTGCTTCGCTTGCTTTCCAATGCCCTGAACTGGGTGGTGATTTCTCCTCGATGGGCCCCTGCGAAGGTGGCGGCTTTGAGCATGACTTTGGGCTGGGCGAATTGGGGTTTGGGCCTCATTGCAGGGGCAATTTTGGTCCGTGGTGTGATGGACAGACGCAGATCGGAAGGGACTGAGAGCAGCATGTCCAAGGTTTCGTTGGGCGTTCTCGGTGCGGCCGGGTACACTGGGTTGCTTGTTTGGCACGGTGGCTTGAGTGGATCTGCTCCATTGAAAGTTGCTGAGAGTGGTCACCTTCAGTCGCTGCTTGCCTTGGAGGAACCTGTTGCTTGGTTGCCAGATACCATCCCTTTGAGCCAAACCGTTTTTGCCTCTTGGAGTCTGGCGGTGACCTTCTCTGTTGTGGCTGCAGTGGTTCTTTTGTTTTCTTGGCTGGGACACGCCATTCAACCTACATCCGGCAATGCGCTGCCGAAGCTGCGTGCAAATCCCAACGAGGAAGGGGGGGGTGACAGACTGGAGAACCAAGTGCCCGAGGGGTGGTCTGACAAATTGGATACCTGGCGATTGCTCGCCTACCTCTTGGGCGGAGTGGGCTTGCTTGGTGCGTTTGTCTGGGCTTCCAATGCTGGGCCTTGGAGGACGTTGTCTTTTGTGACCCCCGACTGGATCAACATGATCTTGTTGGGGTTGGCGTTGTTGGGCCATGGCCAGATCCGTGGCTTTTTGAAGGCATTGGACCACGCGATTTCAGATGCAGCTGGCATTTTGGTGCAATTCCCACTTTACTTCGGCATCATGGGAATCGTGACAGGGACGGGCTTGGGGGAGACTTTGGCGCAGGCGCTTGTGGCCAACACTTCGACCCATGTGCTTCCAGAGGCCTTGTTCGTGTCCTCGGGGTTGTTGAACATTTTTGTGCCCAGTGGGGGAGGCCAGTGGGCGGTGCAAGGTCCTCTTGTCATCGAAGCTTGTAATTCCTTGGGTGTGCCATTGGAACGCGGAATCATGGCGATGGCCTTTGGCGATGAACTGACCAACATGTTGCAGCCATTTTGGGCCCTTCCTTTGTTGGGCATGACGGGCTTGTCTGCCCGTGACATTCTGCCGTACACCCTGATGGTCATGCTGGTGGCTGGGGGAGTCATGTTGGCGGTCATGGCCTGTTGGATGTGAGCCAATGACATGAGCAAGGAATTCCACACCCACGTTTTGCCCAATGGCCTCCGTGTCATTTTCGCTCCCATGGATCGCGCAGTGACCCATTGTGCTTTGATGGTGCAAGCGGGCACCAGGGATGAAGTCGCCGGAGAATGGGGTTTGGCACATTTTATTGAGCACGCATTGTTCAAGGGAACGGACAATCGGAAGGCCTTCCACATCTTGAACCGAATGGAATCAGTAGGTGGCGAAATCAACGCATTCACCTCCAAGGAGGACACGTGGATCACCTCTTCTCAACGCAACAAAGACACGGAAAGGGCCATTGAACTCTTGTCGGACATTGCTTTTCACAGCACGTTTCCTGCATTGGAGTTGGACAAAGAGAGGGAGGTGATTTTGGACGAAATTTCGGGCCTGAAGGAGCAGCCCGGGGAGTGGATTTTTGAGGCCTTTGAATCGCACCTTTTTCACGACCACCCTTTGTCGCGGTCCATCTTGGGCACCTCCGAGAGTGTGCAGAAATTGACAGGGCATCAAGCCAAGGAATTCGTCCAGACCCATTACCAGCCGCAGAACATGGTGCTGGGCGTCGTGGGGGCGGTTTCTTGGAAGCAAGTTTTGGGATGGACAGAGAGATGGATGGGGGCGCCAGGTGCTCGTGTCCCAGCAAAAGAAGCCTCCCTAGATCGGACTTCTCCCGATGTGTTGCCTCCGTTTCACCTTTCAGAAACGAAGGGGATCCATCAATCTCATTTCATGTGGGGTACGCGCGCTCCTGGCGCCAAGGACAGCGACCGACTCGCGATGACGATGGTGGCCAATTTGTTGGGCGGACCCGCCATGAATTGTCGATTGAACTTGAACATTCGGGAACGCCACGGCATGGTGTACCACATCGAAGCGAACCATGTCCTGTACGAAGATGCGGGGGTGTTCAATGTCTATTGCGGCACCGATGCCAAGCACCATGCCAAGGTGGACAGGCTCGTCCGTAAGGAGTTGGTGGTGATGCGCACCAAGGCGCTGGGTGTGCGTCAATTGCATGAAGCGAAGCAGCAAATTTTGGGGCAAATCGCCCTTGGTCACGACCACGGGGGTACGGTGCTCTCGGGCCTTGTCAAGGCGTATGCCGTGCACAACCACGTCGAGACCCTCGACACCTTGGTCAAGGCCATAGAGTCCATGACATCCAGCGATTTGTTGGGGGTGTCCAACCGATGGCTTCAGGAGGATGCCATGAGTTCGTTGACCTTCACCACCCCTGAGGGATAACCAACTGGGGACATCAGTCTTTGTTGAAGCTGTGCCAATCGTTGTGACGCTCTTCGATGCCATTTTTGATGGAACGCATCTTCAACGCAAGGGTGGCCCAAACCCGGTCTGGCTCCTCCATGAGGGTCCGCATGGCATCGTCGTCGTTGTCCGCAGCGCGGGCCATGTTCGCAAGCGTCAGGTAGCCATGGTTGAGCAGCCATTGGACAGCACGGGCATCCCCTTCGGTTCCGCAACACAGCGCCATCAGTTCTGGGAAGCCTTCTTGCTGCAACCACTCTCTGGCCGATTGCTGGTTGTGCATGGCATGGACAAAGAGTCCGAGTTCAGGGAAGCCGTTCCCCAACAGCCAATCGCGCAGCTCGCGGTTGCCAGAGATGGCTTCGCCCCAGGCCACAAGTACTTTGACGGGATACTGCTTTTCCACACTGCAAAGGAACGGAATCGAGAAGTACCTTTGCCACCTTGAAATCTGAGCTCTTTACCCCGACGTTTTGGTTGCTCTGCGCCGGCACAGTGATGTTCATGGCCAGCTTTGGCATGCTACTGCCTGAACTTCCAGGGTATTTGGAGGGCCTTGGTGCAGGTCACCTCATTGGTTGGATTGTGGCATTGTTCACGGTTGGTGCATTTTTGAGTCGGTTTGTTTCAGGGCGATTGGCCGATTTGGCCGGCCGAAAACCGGTGATGCTCTTCGGGACCGCCGTGGCCGCTTGTTCTGGGTTTGCCTACGTTGCTGTGGGCCATCTCGACAATGTGGCTTTTGCGGTGTCAGGATTTCTCATGGTCAGACTTCTACATGGCATGTCGACGGGGTTCCGCCCTACGGGCACAAGTGCATTTTTGACGGACATCGTGCCGGTTGCCAGAAGGGGAGAGGCACTCGGCTATCTCGGCGTTGCCGGGAATGCAGGCATGGCGCTTGGACCCGCTTTGGGAAGTTGGCTCGCAGTTGATTTTGGGTACGACGCCATGTTTTTGGCAAGCAGTGTCCTTGGGTTCTTGTCTTACGTCATGACCCAAAGGCTCCCGGAAACCCTCCCCAATCCTCGTCCTGTTCAATGGAGCGATTTGAATGTCTTTCAAGGGGGGACGCTGGAACCTGCCGCATGGCCTGCTTCCTTCTTTTTGTTGCCTGTTGCCATCGCATTTGGGACCTTCTTGACGGTTACTCCAGACCTTGTTGAAGGTTTGGGCTTTGTCTACAAAGGATCATTCAACACTGTCGTGGTGGTGGCGAGCATCGGCATGCGTTTGGTGGCGGGAAAGGCTTCTGATCGTTACGGACGTCCTCAGTTGCTGCTTGTCGGTGCAGTCCTTTTGACCCTGGGCATGGCCATGTTTTCATGGTCGACCTCTGTCCCTATGTTGCTGGCTGCTGGCGTGGTGTATGGGATGTCTGTGGGCATCAACATGCCTGCCATTTTTGCTTGGACCATTGATCTTGCCCCGGAAGGAAAGGCCGCCACTGCTTTGGGAACGATGTTGATGGCACTGGAGGTGGGAATTGGAGTTGGGGCCTTCGTTTCAGGCACATGGTATGCGTCATCACCTTCTGTCCTGTTGAACCTTTACGCAGGTTGTGCGGGCTGTGGGGTGTTGGGAGCTTTGTTCTTGATTTGGTGGTTGTGGATTCACAATCGTCGGTCCTAGTGCTGTTGAGAACTCCCACAGAAAGGGCGGGGGTCGCTGAGACCCGTTGCTATCTTTAGGGACATGGAATTGCTGCTCGAAAAACAACTCAAAGAAGCCTTGGCCGACCGCAAGTCGGTGATGGGAGAATTTCTTCGCTTGAAGGCGGAACTTGTGCGCAGTCAACAACGCAATGATGACTTGCGTTTGGAAAACAGGGCCTTGAGGACATCCTTGATGGCAGCGGAGCACGAGGCAACCAACCTTTTCAACTATGCAACCCAATTGGGTGAAGACGTGTCTTAAAGCCAGTTCTCCACTTCGATTCACAACGAAACAAGAAGGCCACCGCGAGGTGGCCTTCTTGTTTCTCGATGCCTAATTCCGAAACTCAGCTTACGGTTTCAAGCCGAGCCCCCGAAGTTGGAAATGCACGGTCCACCTTTTTGAAAAGGCCTTGCAGGACCTTTCCTGGGCCAACTTCGGTCATTTCAGATGCTCCGTCGGACATCATCGCCTCCATGGTTTGTGTCCACCTCACGGGTGCGGTCAGTTGAGCCACCAGTTGGGTGCGGATCAGTTCGGGATCAGACGTTGGCTCGGCGCTCACATTCTGGTAGATTGGGCAACGAGGGGACTGGATGTCGGCGTTCGCAATGGCCTTCGCGAGTTGTTCTCTGGCGGGTTCCATCAGGGGGCTGTGAAACGCTCCTCCGACAGGAAGCATGATGGCGCGTCGTGCGCCTGCCTCTGTGAATGCTTTGCATGCCGCCTCCACAGCGGGCACTTCTCCCGAGATGACAAGCTGTCCAGGGCAGTTGTAGTTGGCGGCAACAACGATGCCGTCCGTTGCTTGGCAGATCTGCTCCACCATTTCATTTTCCAATCCCAGGACAGCGGCCATGGTCGAGGCTTGTCGTTCACATGCCTCTTGCATTGCGTTCGCTCTTGCACTCACGAGCCGAAGGCCTTCTTCGAAGCTCAAGGCCCCGGCAGCCACCAACGCACTGAACTCTCCAAGACTGTGCCCGGCCACCATGTCTGGCTGAAAGGAATCACCCAAGCATTCTGCAAGAATGACGGAGTGAAGGAAGATGGCCGGTTGGGTCACCTTGGTTTCTTGGAGCTGTTCTGGAGTGCCTTCAAACATCACAGAGGCGATGTCAAAGCCCAAGATGTCTTCTGCCTGCTTGAAACGCCCTCTGGCTGCAGTCGAACTTTCAAAAAGGTCCCGGGCCATACCAGGAAATTGGGCACCTTGACCCGGAAATACGTATGCTTTCATATTCAAGAAAATTTCAGGGACAAACCTACCGCAAGAATTTGTTTGAGTTGAACCCCAGCCCCTATTTCCCCTAAATCTTCTGGGACATCGGGGTCAGGCTCACGCAGCATCAGGTCAACATCTTTGTCGTAAATCAAGGTCAAACCCAACGTCGTGGACAACCAATCATTGACCTTCAGGGTGAGGACGTGGTCGGAAAAAATGTCCACAGCTTCTGGTTCTTCGAGGTAGTTGCTGAACAAGTCCAATCGCACGGCGTAAGTGACATTTTCAGATACGGTTTCTTTGAATCCGACGCGGATGTAGCCGCCCATTTCATGGCGGGTAGATTCTCCGGGTGTCACGCCAAAAAGACCTAAAGCAGAAAGTTTTTCATCCAACACATAGGTCGACTTGGAGGTGAACGGAGCCAAAAAAACGGTGATGTTTTCTTTGGGCTTGAGGTCTAGGCCTAGGGCAACCACGAGGTAGCCTGGTGCCATGAACCGCGAGGTGACCTGGGAAGGGTCCGGAACCCCGTTGACCGCAGCAAACCCCGGAGCCACTTGTGTCCTGAAACTTCCCAATGCAGTCAATGACCCTCTGTCTTTAAGGCGGTAGCCCACTTTGGTGGCCAATTCGATGCGGTCATCGGTCTTCAAAAGGATCCCCTCGTCAGGTCGGTGAAGCAACCCAAAGGCACCATGAATTTCAGAGTCCCAGCCAAGAGAAGTGCCATCGTATTCCCAAAATTGGTCCAATTTTGCAATGAGGCTTGCAGAGCTTTGCCCCCCGGCTGCCCATTGGCTCAGTTGCACTTGGCTGAATTGCAGGTTGATGAGGGTTTCATGCTTGTGGTAGACGGAATCTGCATTGCCGACAAGCGATGCCCTCAATTTCGATTCATCGGTGGAGGGAAGCGGCCCCACTGGGGATTGTGACCAGCCACTGGCCCAACACATGCAGCTCCAGATGAAGGCCACAGCCAGCCTCAGGGTCATCTCACCATTTGGACTTGACCTGTGTACACCTTGGCCCCTTCGCCGTCTTTTTTCTTGATGGCGATTCGCCAGGAGAAGATCTCACCCCCACTTGAAAAGTGTTGGCCCTCTCCAGTTGGGTCATTGGCACCCGTCCAAGCCTTGTTGGGATCGTTGGTGCTGAACACAACATGGCCACTGCGGTTGAAGATTTGGCATTCGTAGGTCGCAATGACATCCTGCCCGAGGATGGAAGGCTTCCACGCATCGTTCAGACCATCGTTGTCCGGAGTGAAGGCATTGGGGACGTACACATACAAGTCGGTGTACACTTCGATGGTTTGGGAAAATACATCCGTGCATCCGAATTCGTTGACCACAAGAAGTTGGGCATTGTAAAACCCGGGAACCTCGTATTCAAGGGATGGATGGTCCTCGCTGGACCCTTCTCCGTTGCCAAACGACCAAATGTTTTCAATCTGTCCCTCAGAAATGTTGTCGAATTCAACCACAGGATTCACGTATTCCACCAAGGTGTCGGGGAGGACAAGGAAGCCTGCAGAGGGCGGGGTTCGCGCTTCGAAGGCCTCCACATATTCCGTGTCCACTGAGCACGTCAAATCGTGCATGCCAATGGTATGGGTGTTCGAAACCGTGAATTCCGCATTGTAGTATCCCGGGAATTCGATGTCCAACGACAAGGGCGACAAGAAGTTCTCGTATACAGGGTATCCAGGAATCTCCATTGAGAAATCAGAGGCCCCTGCCGAGGAATTCAATACAGAAACAGAAGTTGGCAGACAAATGCTCTCTTGCAAGAAAGTCAATTCAGGTACGGGCAGGTCACGGACAATGAAGGGCACACTTGCTGTGGTTTGGCTGCAACCATAGGAGTTTTCAATTTCGAGGACCACCTCGACCTCACCGGGCAAATCCATGCAGATGGAAGCCAATGCTGTCGTGTCTGCTTGGACGGTCACATCGTTTTGGGTCAGGTCGCCCAGCGGAGTGACAAACCACCTGTAGGAGAGGCTGTCTCCAGCACAAACGTCATAGGCCAAAGAGTCATGGACCAAAGGCAAACAATTGCCAAGTTCACCGCCGTAGCAAGCCTGTGGCTCTGACAAGGCAAAGACAGGAACGTGGGTGGGGTTCACAACGGTGCTGTCCACCAAATCGCTCGAACAGAACAAGGTGGTTCCCGAAGCCAATTCGTGCCCAAAGCGAACAGTGACATTCATGGAGTCTGCCCTAGGACAAGATGTTGGATTCACAAAGTTGGCGCAATATGCGTTGAAAGGGCTGGCCGACTCGTTGTCAAAGAAGTATTGAATGTCCAATGCCGGATCCAGCAAAACGTTCTCCAACGACAATTCCATGCAGTCTTGGGAAGGGGAGCACTGTTCGTCCAAGAGGTCGTCCAAAAGAAGAGGGATGGGGGTGGCAAGCACCTCCACCACCAAAGACTCCAGGGCCGATTTGCATCCATTGTTGTCGGTCACTTGGGCATCGAGCACCAAAGCGTCGGATGGCCCTGGTGTGACTCCTGCCTCTGAGTAAGCCTGCAGCAAAAATGTGGTGGAATCGTTTGGAATGACGGAGACTCCAGGGATGGGGAGCCATGCGCAGACATAGGTGGAGTTCGAATCGACATTGTTGACTTCGCAGACCAAGTCGGCCACAGCATCTTGGCAAATTCCGGGGTTTCCAGAAAGTGCGATGACGGGGTTGGCAACCACTTCAAACAATTCCATGAACGAAGTCTCACATTGGACAGACAAGCCTCCCAAGAAGTGACTCTCCTTTTTGGTGCATTCAAAAAGGGTGGTGTCAGGAATCAAAGTGAAAGGGGTTTCACTGTCCGGGACATTTTCCAGAACGAGTCCTGAATTGGAGAAGAAGCTGTAAACAGTGTTTGCAGGATCGCTGTCTGTGTTGGTGTCCAAAAAGGTGACCACGTCGTCCTCGCAGAATGGAGCAGGGTCCGAGGCGAGACTTGGTGCCAGTACAGGCAATTCATACACCACGGCATTGACGTCAAGCATCGCCGTGCACAATGCCACCGTGCCATCAGCAAGGGCATGTGAAAGCGAACCCGTCATGGTCGCAGGCGTACCGTCCAAGGGGCCATAAAACAAGAAGGTGGAGACAAAGTCACCTGTTTCTGCGAAGAAGGGATTGAAGATGGGATCGGGGATGGCTGCATCCAGTAAGGTGGTGTCAGGAGACCAAGTGTAGACATCGGCTCCTGATGCCGTCAACTCCAGGGTGTCTCCTGCACAAATCAATGGTCGATCCAAAGACAGAATTGGGGTTTCCAATGCGCTGAACGATGCTTCAGAAGTCGCCGAGATGCATCCGTAGCTGTCCGTCACGACAAGGGACATGTCCTGTTGAAAGATGCCCGTCAATTCAGACTCATACAAAGCTTCGACAGGCAGAGAAAGGGCAGGGGAGGTGGTGGGAAAAGTCTCATCCAAGGTGTTCGTTTCAAATGCCCAGTCCCACTCTATGGCAATGCCGTTCAGTGTTTCTGCACCCGACACCAGTGTCAAGTCAACAGGAACAATTTCACCGCTGCAGGCGTGATCCGAAGCAACGCTCCAATTGGCCACAGGGGTTGGAAGCACTTGGAAGCTCCAAGGCACCTCGATGATGCACTCAAATCCAGGGACCAAGGGGGTGTTCGTGTAGGCATTGTAGTTGGCGGTGACAAATCCTTCGACCAGAGTGGGCGTGTTGAACGGCCCCTGAGGTGACGCATCGACGAAGGCCACATTGTCGCCGGCCCCCAAGAAAGTTGACCCGATGTTCTGTTGTTGGTTCCACTCCAAATCGATGCTGGCGTAAAACACCCCCGCATCTGTTTCCAACAGCAAATCATCTCCTTGACAGAGCACCAGGTCGTCCACGGGGCCACTGTTGTCCAAACCAAGTACATTGAAGGTCGGCGCGAGTCGCTTGGCCAGAGTGAAGAACCCTGTGGTTGAACAGACCAAAGCGCCGCCATCGTATTCTGCGAAAGCCTCGTACTCCAGGGTGTTTTGGGTTTGCGAAGTTGCCGGCAGCATGTAGTCCTGTGGCCACACCACGTCAAAGTTGTCTGGGTCCAGGGAAGCATCCTGCCAAATCAAGTCTGCCAGCCCTCCCGGTCCCATGACGGTCAGCGCATTGGCCCCCATCAAGTTGGCTTCCCACCCCTGGTCTTCACAGACGTAGGGGTTGGACACGGTGACAAGTGGCTCTGGGTAAATCTGCGCCACTTCGTCAAAGACAGAGTCTTGGGTGGGACAGCCTGCGATGTCCACCGCAAGG
>CAWVVM010000007.1:0-80929 GCA_963933635.1 uncultured Flavobacteriales bacterium | reverse complement strand
GTGAGGTCGGTTTTCATGGGGGCTACCATTTCAGGAGGGTACATTGCTTTTGAATTTCAGGTTTGGTGGGTCAACACGATTCACGCATCGTTGTTCTCATCAGGCGCGGTGGAGCGCAAGAAAAGCTCGTCGTATTGTTCGTCGTGGATGGGCGAAGGCGCGTCGATCATGACGTCGCGGCCGCTGTTGTTTTTGGGGAAAGCGATGAAGTCGCGGATGCTGTCGCTGCCCCCAAATAGGCTGCACAATCGGTCAAACCCAAGGGCCAATCCGCCGTGAGGGGGTGCGCCGTATTGGAACGCGTCCATCAAGAACCCAAACTGTGCCTGCGCCTCCTCCGGCGAGAAGCCGAGCAAGTCAAACATGCGGGCTTGGACGTCTCGGTCGTGGATTCGGATGGAGCCACCACCAATCTCCACACCGTTGATGACCATGTCGTAGGCGTTCGCCTTGACCGCACCGGGGTCCGATTCGAGGATGTCCATCTGCTCCGGCTTGGGCGAGGTGAAGGGGTGGTGCATGGCGTGGTAGCGCTCGGTGTCTTCGTCCCATTCGAGGAGCGGGAAGTCGATCACCCAAAGTGGTTTGAAGACCTTGGGGTCGCGTAGGTCCAGCTCGGAGCCCATGTGCAGGCGGAGTTCGCAAAGCTGCTTGCGCACCTTGTCGAGGTCGCCGCTGAGCATCAGGATGAGGTCGCCCGGCTTGGCACCGGAGTGCGCGGCCCATGCGGCTTGGTCTTCGGGGCTGAAGAACTTGTCGACGCTTGACTTGAAGGTGCCGTCTTCGTTGACCTTGCAATAGACAAGACCCTTGGCACCGATTTGTGGGCGTTTGACCCAGTCGGTGAGTTTGTCAAGTTGTTTGCGTGTGTAGGACGCGCAGCCCGGGGCCACGATGCCGAGCACGGCTTCTGCCGAGTCGAACACCCCAAAGCCTTTGCCCTGCGCCACGGGAGCGAAGTCCACAAACTCCATATCGAAACGAACGTCCGGCTTGTCGCTGCCGTAGCGGCGCATCGCCTCGTCGTAGTCCATGCGCGGGAATGCTTCCACCTCCACGTCGAGGACCACTTTGAACAGGTGACGCACCATGCCCTCGAAGGTGTTTAGGATGTCTTCCTGTTCCACGAAGGTCATTTCACAGTCAATCTGCGTGAACTCGGGCTGCCTGTCCGCACGAAGATCTTCGTCGCGGAAGCACTTCACGATTTGGTAGTAGCGGTCAAACCCACTCACCATCAACAGTTGCTTGAAGGTTTGTGGACTTTGTGGCAATGCGTAAAACTGGCCGGGGTTCATCCGGCTGGGCACCACAAAGTCGCGGGCACCCTCCGGCGTGGACTTGATGAGGTAGGGCGTCTCCACATCGATGAAGCCCACCGTGTCGAGGTACTTCCGGGTTTCAATCCCGATGCGGTGCCGCAAGAAGAGGTTGTTCTGAACGGGCTTCCTGCGCAAATCGAGGTAGCGGTACTGCATCCTCAAATCGTCCCCGCCATCGGTGTCATCTTCGATGGTGAAGGGAGGCGTTTTCGAGGCATTCAAGACGGCAAGTGAGGAGACGTCGATTTCAATGTCGCCGGTTTCCACACGGCTGTTCTTCGACTCGCGCTCCATCACTGCACCTTCCACTTTGACGACAAACTCTCGTCCCAGTTTGCGCGCTTGGGCGCACAGCTCCGCGTTGGAGTCCATGTTGAAGGCCAATTGGGTCAGTCCATAGCGGTCGCGAAGATCCACAAAGGTCATCCCGCCCAGGTCGCGGGTGCGCTGGACCCATCCGCTGAGCGTGACTTGGGTGCCGGCATGGTCGAGGCGGAGTTCTCCGCAGGTGTGCGTTCGGTGCATGTGACCACGAAGTTACCAAGTTCCACGCAGGCACCGAACCCTCAGCGACGCTAACTTTGGCCCATGACCCATCCCGTCCGCACCGCTGTCTTTTGTTTGTGCTTTTTGCCTCTGTTCTCCCCTTTGTTCGCGCAGTCAACGGCTCCTTGGCAGCAACGGGTCGACAGCGACATTCGCGTGGCGTTGGACGATGTGAATCACGTCTTGAACGGGGACATCGCCATCACCTACCACAACGAGAGTCCGGATGCGTTGGACGTCGTGTGGATGCACCTTTGGCCCAATGCCTACCGCAATGGTCAAACCGCCATGGCCAAGCAACATTTTCGGGATGGAGACATGCTCATGTTCTATGCTTTGAGCCGCGAGCTTGGAGGGATCGATTCTTTGGCATTCACGTCGAATGGACGGGCACTGGAGTGGTCGTACCACCCTGAGCACATTGACATTGCGCGCGTGGAGCTTCCAGAACCTTTGGCCCCAGGAGATTTCATGGAGTTGCGCACCCCTTTTCGCGTCGACCTCCCCAGTGGCAGCATTTCGAGGTTGGGCCATGTTGGGGAGTCCTACCAAATCACCCAATGGTTCCCCAAGCCTGCGGTCTACGATGCCGACGGTTGGCACCCCATGCCCTACCTCAGCCAAGGGGAGTTTTATTCCGAATATGGCAGCTATGATGTCCGGCTCACCTTGCCGGTCAACTACACCGTTGGTGCGACCGGAGACTTGGTGCTTGGATCAGAGGACAACGATGCGGAGAGGGTTCGCTTGGACAGCTTGGTGGCGGCCTCTGTCGCCTGGGTGGCGTCCGAAGGTTGGCTCGAGGACAACAACGACTTCCCGGATTCAGAGCAGCAGCTCAAGACCCTTCACTACCGCCAATCCCGCGTGCATGACTTTGCGTGGTTTGCCGACAAACGCTACAAGGTACTGCGGGGCGAGGTGGAATTGCCGGGACAAGGCAACAAGGTGACCACTTGGTCGATGTTCACTCCTGAAGAAGGAGCCTTGTGGCAAAGGTCGCCAGAGTATTTGCACGATGCCACCTTCTACTACTCGCTTTGGAATGGCGACTACCCCTACAACCAGGTCACGGCTGTGGACGGCACCATCTCCGCAGGCGGTGGAATGGAGTACCCCAACGTGACGGTCATCGGGGCGTCGGGCAGCGATTCAGGATTGGAAACGGTCATTGTCCACGAAGTGGGCCACAACTGGTTCTATGGAATCCTTGGAAGCAACGAACGGGAGAATGCCTGGATGGACGAGGGCATCAACTCTTTCAACGAGACGAGGTACATGGTGACCAAGTACGGCGAAGACAACAGCATCTCGTTCCTGCTTGGGGACGGCAACAACTTGGCCCAACGCTTGGAGCTCGAAGACTTCAAGTACAGATGGATCGACGAGTTGAGCTATCTGTTTCCTGCGCGTTTTGGGGTGGATCAGCCCATCCAATGCCACAGCAACAGCTTGACACAGCTGAACTATGGGGCGATTGTCTACAAGAAGACGGCCGCGGCGTTTGCGATGTTGCAAGCGCACTTGGGGGTCTCGAGGTTCGACGCGGCGATGCAGCTGTACTTCGACACATGGAAGTTTCGCCACCCGTCCCCAAGGGATTTACAAGCTTGCATGGAGGCCTCTTCGGGCGAGGATTTGGCATGGTTCTTTGAGGATTGGATCCAAACCACCAAACGCAACGATTTGGCCTTGGTCAAAGCGAACCCGCGCAGGGGGCTCGTGGTAGAAAACAGAGGAGCCCTTTCTTCTTCGTCCTCATTGTCAGCCATACGGGGCGACTCCGTGGTGCGGGTGATTCCTGTTCCCCTCCTGGCCCCGGGTCAAAAAACAGCGATCGACATGCCCGCGTTGGACGGCATCGACCGCTGGATGCTCGACCGTGACCGCGTGGGGTTGGACTACGACCGTCGCAACAACCAGCGACGCGCCAAAGGGTTATTGAAACCACTTGAACCTCTTGAATTCCGTTTGCTTTCCAGGCTGGAAGACCCTGAGGCGACACAGTTGTTTTGGCTCCCTGCGCTTGGGTGGAACGCCCACAATGGCTTGATGCTGGGCATGACCCTTCACAACCTCACATTGCCACCTCGAGACTTCACATGGCAATGGACGCCTCTTTTGTCCAACAGGCAGTTTGGGCAGGGGTTGGATTTTGGGGGCATGTTGTCTTTTGATTGGCGGAAGGATGCATGGCATGTGGGGCTCAGAAGTTCACAGTTTCGAGCTCAAGAAGCCTTGCAAATGCCTCCAGCCGTCACCATTCCGGAATACGACGGGGAACTTTTGACACGCACATCTTGGCAGGTGGAACGTCGGCTGAACGCACGTCCAACCTCTCCATGGTCGGCCAATGTGGGGTACGTAGGGATTCACATGTACGGATTTGTCGACCCCGCGCCTGATGCATTCTGGACCCTCTTTCCCAATTCGGGGGGGGTACGTCTCCAGCGCCGGGTTTCATGGTTGCATGCAGAATTGAAGCATGCCATCCCCAGCATTCCGGGCATGGCACAGTCGATCTCTGCCAGGGTGGGCCGCATTGTCACCCATGGGTGGAGGTACGAGGGCATTTTCATTGAACCACCGGTGGCCAGCGCTTCCTACCTCAAGCATGGTGTCGTGGATGTTTGGCACCACTTGGAGTATGCCCGTCCCCGAAGGACCAAGGAGCACCGTTGGACCTTCGACAGTCGAGCCGCTTGGGTGTTCAGCACTGCAGACGACCCCGGCATGGCGGGTGCGCGGACCCTGGATGTCCCCGATTACGGCATCGCTGTGGCTGGGCCTGGGGCACACTACGATCCCTTGGCGGACGTTTTGTTGCTGAACAGAGGGGGAGGCATGACAGGCGCAGACGGAGGCTGGACGGGGCGGCAAGCTGCCTTGGACCGAGGAGGACTGCCCCTGCAGATGGTGGCCCCCCAGGGACTCGGATCCATTCGGGCAGGGTACACCCACCCTTGGGGCATCGAGGTCTTTGCAGGAGCAGCCGTGGCATGGGACGAGGGTCGTGACGAGGTGAGCAACGCCTCCCTTGCGGAACCTTGGAATGCCGTTGTGGGTTTGGCTCTGCCTTTGGGCCCACTGGAGGTCCAAATGCCTCTTTGGCTGGCCAACGTGCCGGCCGATGGTGCGCAGCCATGGAGCGGTTGGATGTTCAAATTGGACTTGATGTCCCTCAACCCACTCAAGCTTGCCCGCGAAAATTTGCAGTAAGCCAAGGAGTAAGCCAAGGGAAGCAACGTAGTTTCGCAACATGCAGCACCCTACAGAACGTTTGGAATCGATGCGCCAAGAAGCCCTTCTTGGAGGGGGTGAAGCGCGCATCGAGGCCCAGCATGGCAAAGGCAAACTGACCGCCCGTGAGCGCATCCAGCTTTTGTTGGATCCTGGAACCTTCCAAGAATTGGGCCAATTGGTCACCCACAGGTCTACGAATTTTGGACTCGAAAAGCAGAGGTTTTTGGGCGATGGCGTGGTCACGGGATATGGCAAAGTCAATGGCCGTCAGGTGTACGTGTTCTCACAGGACTTCACCGTGTTGGGAGGGTCTTTGGCGGAAGCGCACGCTGCCAAGATTTGCAAGATCATGGACATGGCCATGGAAAACGGTGCTCCTGTGATTGGGCTCAACGACAGCGGCGGCGCCCGCATCCAAGAGGGCGTGGTCAGTCTTGGGGGATATGCCGACATTTTCCACCGCAATGTGAAGGCCAGTGGTGTAGTGCCCCAACTCTCCTTGATTTTGGGCCCTTGCGCTGGTGGTGCGGTGTATTCTCCTGCATTGACGGATTTCATCTTCATGACGGAGGGCACGTCCTACATGTTCGTCACAGGCCCCAACGTTGTGAAGACGGTCACCCATGAAGAGGTGACTTCAGAAGAGCTTGGGGGCGCGAGCACCCATGCCACCAAGTCGGGGGTCACCCACTTCACTGCTGCCAACGAGGCCTTGGTCATTGAACAAGCCAAGCGTGCGTTGGGGTACTTGCCTCAAAATTGCGAGGAGGATCCCGCGCGTTTGGCATATGATGCCAAGGACGAGACCCGGCCCAATCTGGATGGGCTGGTGCCAGAGAGCGCCCAGCAACCCTATGACATTCGGGATGCGGTCTTGGAGATTGTGGACGAAGGTTCCTTCATGGAAGTGCAGCCGGATTTTGCGGAAAATATGGTGGTTGGTTTTGGTCGCTTGGCAGGGCAGAGTGTTGGAATTGTGGCCAACCAACCGGCTTTTTTGGCAGGAGTACTCGACAACAATGCATCTGTCAAGGCGGCGCGCTTTGTGCGGACATGCGACGCATTCAACGTTCCGCTTGTCGTGCTGGAAGATGTTCCTGGCTTTTTGCCTGGCACCGACCAAGAATGGAATGGCATCATCACCAATGGCGCCAAATTGCTATATGCCTTCAGCGAAGCGACCGTCCCGAGGATCACGGTGATCACGAGAAAGGCTTACGGAGGTGCGTACGACGTGATGAACTCCCGTCACATCGGGGCGGATTTGGTCTTTGCCTGGCCCACGGCAGAAATAGCTGTGATGGGGGCAAAGGGTGCTGCGGAGATCATTTTCCGCAAAGAAATTGCCGGAGCGGAAGATCCGGGCGAAAAGTTGGCGGAGAAGGAAGCCGAATACGCAGAGCTGTTCGCCCACCCGTACAATGCAGCAAGCCGCGGTTACGTGGATGAGGTCATTCATCCCAGAAACACCCGTGAAAAGCTCATCCACGGCATGGCCATGCTCAAAAACAAGGCGGTCAAAACGCCACGAAAGAAGCACAGCAACATCCCGCTTTAAGTGGAAAGGATGGCGCAAAAAAAACGCGAAAGGGCCAGATGCTCTTTCGCGTTTTTTGTGGGAAGGTTTGTGGCCCTTTCAGGGGGGACTCAGCGCAAGCGCTTGATGGAGCAACCCACGGCTTTGGTCTCTGCCGTTTTGATTTTTTTGCCCGCTGCGAGACGCCCAATGGCGTCCTCGAGGTAACGCTCATTCACCTCGGCTGAGCTGTTGACGTTGTCGTCAATCGACCCGCAGTAGACCAGGGTCATTTCGGCGTCAAAGAGGTACACGTGAGGCGTGGTGCGCGCACCAAAATTGTTGGCGAGTTTGGAACCGCGGTCCACAACGTAGGGCACGGTGTAGCCTGCGTCCCGTGCATGGTTCTTCATTTCAGAGAAGCTGTCGTCTCCTGTGCGCTTGGCCTCGTTGGAATTCACCAACACCATGCCGATGTTCTTGGCGTCGGCCATGTCTGCCAGTCCATTGTACCGGCCTTCCCATCCTTCTGTTTTGTTGCCATTCCCAACCACAAAGGGGCAGGTGTTGCAAGAAAAGATGACGAGAAGACCATTGTCCTTTTTCAGGCCATTCATGGTCAGGTTGCTGCCATCGATGTTGATCAAAGGGGCGTCGACCATGGGGGCGGTCTCGCCGATGGCCAAATCTTGGGCTTGGACGGGGGCGAAGGCGAGTGCCAAGGCGGCAGTCAGGGAGAGAAGGAGAGATTTCATGTGCAAATAGGATTTGGGCGTGTTCAATCAAATCACCATCAAGGCGTCACCATAGGCAAAGAAGCGGTATTTCTCCTTGATGGCTTCGTGGTACGCTTCCATGGTCAATTCATGGCCGGCGAACGCAGAAGTCGTCATGAGCAATGTACTCTGTGGCGTGTGAAAATTGGTGATGAGTGCGTCGGCAATTTGGAAGTGAAACTTGGGGTAAATGAATTTGTTGGTCCATCCTTGAAACGGCTTCAAGGTTTGGGTGGTGCTCACGGACGTTTCCAATCCGCGCAGCGCCGTTGTACCAACAGCCACAATCCGCTTTTTGTTTTCAATGCCTCGGTTCACGATGCGGGTGCAGAGTTCGTTGATGATGAGCTCCTCGCTGTCCACTTTGTGTTTGCTCAAATCTTCCACCTCGACTTCTCGGAAGGTTCCCAAACCGATGTGCAAGGTCAACAAGGCCAAATCAATGCCTTTGATTTCAAGTCGCTTCAGGAGGTTCTTGGAAAAGTGCAGCCCTGCGGTGGGGACGGCTACGGCCCCTTCTTCGCTGGCGTAAATGGTTTGGAAGCGGTCCCGGTCTTCTGGCTCGGCATCACGGGTCATGTAGCGTGGAAGGGGGGTTTGTCCCAATTGATGCACCGTTTGCATGAACTCTTCGTGGGTGCCATTGAATAAAAAGCGCAGGGTGCGACCACGGGAGGTGGTGTTGTCGATCACCTCGGCGACGAGCTCGTCGTTTTCCCCAAAGTAGAGTTTGTTGCCAATCCGGATTTTTCGGGCAGGGTCCACCAACACATCCCAAAGCAGACTTTCGCGGTTGAGTTCTCGGAGCAGAAACACCTCGATGACCGCACCAGTTTTTTCCTTGTTTCCGTACATCTTGGCAGGAAACACCTTGGTATTGTTGGCCACGAAGACATCGCCTTCGTCAAAAATATCCACCACGTCCTTGAACATGCGGTGCTCGAACTTCCCGGTGTCCCGATGGATGATCATCAAGCGACTGTCGTCGCGGTTGTCAAGGGGGTATTGCGCCACCAATTCATCAGGAACATCGTACCTGAATTGAGAGAGCTTCATTCTTTGCATGGCCATGGCTGCGGGGTTTCTGGAGAGGTGGATGGATCAGGTCTCAGAAGGTCATTTCCGAGGCGCGCGAAAATAGCGAAAAACACCTTTCATGTCAAGGCGAAAGGGCAGGAAACCCACAGAAATTCAAGAAGTTGGGTCCTCCTGGTTGAATCGCGCCACAAGGTCTTCGATGTGCCAAGCGTCGCGCACATGAAAATCACCGCTGGAAACGCGACACAAGGCGGTGAGAGTCCCGCCCACACCAAGGCTTTCCCCCAGGTCCCGCGCCAAGGATCGAATGTAGGTGCCCTTGCTGCAACGGATGTGCACGTCGACATCGAGTACGGGATGGCCATCCACTTCCTCTGCCCGCACGGCCAACACCTCAAATGCATGGACCGTGACTTGAGACAGTCGAAGCTGAAGGGTTTCTCCTTTCCGCGCGGCTTTGTAGGCCTTGACGCCCCCCACCTTCTTGGCGCTGTACATCGGTGGGCGCTGTTCCAAAGGCCCCGTCCATTCGGATGCCGCCTTCGCCACATCGTCGAGGGAGAGCGCGCGCACCGCACCGGGGTCACTTGCCCAGACATCCACCTCCGTTTCTGCATCCAGCGAGGGGGTGTGGGCGCCAAGCCTTACAGTGGCCGTGTACACTTTGTCCTGCGCCTGAAGCGTGTCAATGGTCTTGGTGGCTCGTCCGCAACACACGACCAGTACCCCTGTGGCCAGAGGGTCCAATGTGCCTGCATGGCCCACTTTGATTTTTTTGACGTCTGTGAAGCCGCGAAGGGCGTACCTCAACTTGTTGACCACATCAAAGGAGGTCCAAGTCAGGGGCTTGTCCACCACCATTGTTTGTCCTTCGAGAAAGGCCTCGGGACGCGCAAACGGCAATTCATGTGGGGAGGCCTCGTGCATGATGCAAAGGTATTGGGTTCATAGTGCTCAGTTGCCTCGGGGGGCTGCCGCTTCGGGGGTCGCCGTTTTCTGAGACAAGGTGGCTGCTTCATCGGCCGTCATGCCGGCGATGTCCTCAAAAATGGCCAAGGCCTGCAGCACGGTTTCCACGTTCTCGATTTTGAGTCTCAAACCGCGATTGCGCTGGTACATGCTGGCGTCTTTTGCGTGGTGCTTGAGGTATTCCAACACCCGCGCAAAGGTGGCACTTTGGAAGTAGGGGCTTTCTTCGTCCGAGACGAAGGCTGCAATGAGCTTGCCGCTTTTCAGGACCAGTTTCTCCATGCCCAACAATTGGGCGACCCATCGAAGTCGGATGGTCCCAAGCAGTTCTTCAGTGGCGTCAGGGAGTGGTCCAAATCGATCCTCAAGGCGTTGCCGAAACCCCTTCATGTCCTCTGCGTGATGCAGGTTGTCCAGCTCACGGTAGAGGGAGATTCGTTCGGGAATGTCACTGACGTAATGGTCAGGAATCAAAAGCGACAGATCAGTCTCCAGCACAGTTTCTTCGACAAAGCGTCCCGATTCGACTTGGTCGGCTTCCATCAAGTCCTTGAATTGTTCCTCTTTCAGTTCTTTGACGGCTTCTGTCAAAATCCGCTGGTACATGTCAAACCCAAGGTCGTTGATGAAGCCACTCTGCTCCGCACCTAGAAGGTCTCCGGCGCCCCGGATGTCCAAATCCCGCATGGCGATTTGCATGCCCGACCCCAAGTCTGAGAATTGCTCCAAGGCTTGGAGACGTTTCCTGGATTCTGCTGGAAGGGCGCTGAGTGGCGGGGCCATGAGATAGCAAAATGCCTTCCTGTTGGAGCGACCCACCCGTCCGCGAAGCTGATGCAAGTCGCTCAAGCCAAACTTTTGGGCCTCATTGATCAACATCGTGTTCGCGTTGGAAATGTCGATGCCGCTTTCAATGATTGTGGTGGCCACGAGCACGTCGTATGCCCCGTCGATGAACCGCGCCATGACATCCTCGAGTTCCTTGCCCTCCATTTGGCCATGGCCTATCCCAACTCTGGCATCCGGGACCAAACGCTGGATCATCCCCGCCACCTCTTGGATGTTCCCCACGCGGTTGTGCACGAAGTAGGCCTGCCCTCCGCGGCTCAGCTCATAGGCGACCGCGTCGCGGATCACCTCTTCGTTGAACCCGGTGATGACCGTGTCCACGGGATGCCTGTTGGGCGGAGGGGTCCGGATGATGCTCAAGTCCCTCGCGCCCATCAGGGAAAATTGCAAGGTCCTCGGGATGGGGGTTGCCGTGAGGGTAAGCGTGTCGACATTCGCTTTGAAAGTCTTGAGTTTGTCCTTGACACCCACCCCAAATTTTTGCTCTTCGTCAATGACCAAAAGGCCCAGGTCCTTGAACTTCACGCGTTTGCCCACAATGGCATGGGTGCCGACCAGGATGTCCACCTCACCGCTCTCCACCTTTTTCAAGGTCTCCGTCAGCGCCTTGCCCGTCTTGAATCGGTTGATGAACTCCACGGAGACAGGGAACTCACGCAGACGTCGGCTGAAGCTCTTGTGGTGCTGCATGGACAGGATGGTCGTGGGCACCAACACGGCCACTTGCTTGCCGTCGCACGCCGCTCGGAAGGCCGCTCGGATGGCGATTTCCGTTTTGCCAAAGCCCACATCGCCGCAGACCAAGCGGTCCATGGGAATGGACTTGAGCATGTCTTCTTGGACGGCCTTGCTCGCGGCATTCTGGTCAGGCGTGTCTTCGTACATGAAGCTCGCCTCCAACGCGTGCTGCAGGTAGCCATCGTCGGGATAAGCATGGCCCGGCGCCGTCTTCCGCTTGGCATACAACTGCAGCAAGTCGTAGGCAATTTGCTTGACCCTTCCCTTGGTTTTTTGCTTGGTCTTGGCCCATGTGGCAGTTCCTAGCTTGTTGATTTTGGGCTGGGTCCCTTCCTTGGAGCTGTACTTTGTAATGCGGTGGAGGCTGTGGATGCTGACATACAATACATCCCCGCCTCGGTAGGTGAGCCGGATGGCCTCCTGCATCTTCCCGTTCACCTCGATTTTGTGCAAGCCACTGAATTCCCCAATGCCATGGTCGATGTGGACCACGTAGTCGCCCACCTCCAATGACATCAATTCCTTGATGGTCAACGCTTCTTTGTTCTTTCGAAAGCCCTCCTTCAGGCGGAAGCGATGGTAGCGCTCAAACAGTTGGTGGTCGGTGTACACCAAAATCTTGAGTTCCTTGTCCACGAATCCTTCGCTCAACTCCATAGGAATGGGCTTGTACGGCACAGGCTCATCGTGCTCTTCCAGACGATCGTGGAAGACGTCATGCAGACGCTCCAATTGGGTGGCTTGCCCGCTCACCACCACATTGACATAGCCGTTTTTGTGGTTGGATCGTAGGTTGGCGGCGATCATGTCAAACTGCTTGTTGAAAGCAGGCTGGGCAACCATGCCATATTTCAAAATGAGGCGGTTGGCCCAAGTGGCCCCCCCCCCAAACTCCACCACGCCAAACGGTTCGAGCAGAGATTTCAAATGCTCGCCATCGAGAAACAGCTCTTCCGGTGGGGTCCGTTGGACTTCGCCACTCAGTCGGTCGAAGTGCGCCTTTGCCCGCTCCATGGCTTTGTCCAATCCTGCAGCGCATCGCTTGGCATCTGCCATCCAGAGGACAGCGTCTTGGGGCAAAAACCCGAAGAACGGCTCATGGGCATCATGCAAGCTGGTGTTGCCCACGTTGGGCACGATGGTGGCTCGGGTCATCTTGGCCACACTGAGCTGGGAAGTGGGGTCAAACTTTCGGATCGAATCCACGTCGTCCCCAAAGAATTCGATGCGGTAGGGATGGTCAAAGCTGTAGGAAAAGATGTCGACGATGCCGCCCCTCATGCTGTACTGCCCGGGCTCGTAGACGAAGTCGACCTTTTCAAAATCATACGCCAGCAACACCTCATCGAGGAAGTCCATGGTGTAGGTCTCTCCCAAGGAAATCGTGAAGGTTTGGTCGCTGAGTTCTTTGCGCGTGATGACTTGCTCTGCCAGGGCCTCGGGAAAGGTCACCACCAAGAGTCCGTCTCTTCCGCCATTGATTTCGTTCAGGACCTCCGCCCTCATTGCGATGTTGGCATTCTCGACCGTGGCCTCTTCACCATATGGGACACGTGCCGACCTTGGGTAGAAGAGCACGGGACGTTGGTCCTCCAGAACGGATTGGAGGTCGTTCATGAAGTAGGCGGCTTGTTCCTTGTCGTCCAGGACAAACACATGGTGCCGCGGATGGGCTACCTCGTCTTCATGGGAAAGCATCCCTGCAATGGCCAAGGGAATGGCCGATCCTACCGCACCGTGCAATTCCACCTTGGCCCCTTCTCGCCGCAGTGCCTCGCGCAGCTTGGCGGCCCGAGGGTCGCGGGCATAGAATTGGAGGAGATCGTCTGGGCGCATGGGCGCCGCAAAGTTAGGGGATGGGCGCAGGTGTCACACCCGTGGCAAAGGCATTCCGCTCGTGCCCATCGCGTCTCGGCCACCGGCAGGCCTCAAGGGCTTCTACGAGGTGCCTGTTGCCGATGTAAAACGGGCTGCGTTCGTGCAGGGACTGAGGCTGTTTGTCCATGATACGGACGCTATTGTCCACCGCCTTGCCTCCTGCCTCCTCAGCAATCCAAGCCAAAGGGGCACATTCATACAGAAGGCGAAGCTTTCCCTGGGGTTGGTCGATGGTCGATGGGTACAAATAGATGCCGCCGTGCAAGAGGTTGCGGTGAAAGTCGGCCACCAGAGAACCAATGTAGCGCCCCCTGAACCCCGCATCTGCCGCATCGCGGCACCCGTCGATAAAATCTTGTGTAGGCCGATCGCTGCGCGCCTTGACCGCATCGTTGATGCTGTAGGTGCTGCCTTTGGAAGGAAAGGCCATTGACGGATGGGAGAGAAAGAATTCTCCGACGGCAGGGTCTAGGGTGAAGCCATTCACGCCCGTGCCCGTCGTGTACACCAGCATGGTGCTGGAACCATAGAGCACGTAGCCCGCAGCGACTTGCGACGTTCCTGGTTGAAGAAAGTCTTTTTCTGTCAGAGGCTCGCCCATGGGGGTCAGCCGTCGCACGATGCTGAAGATGGTGCCAATGCTCACATTGACGTCGATGTTGGACGACCCGTCCAAGGGGTCAATCAAGACGATGTACTTGCCTTGACGGCCCTCACCATCTTCTCCACAACGGACAAAGTTCTCCTGTTCTTCCGACCCGATGCCACAAACGCTCTTGCCTGAAGATAGGATGCGCATGAAGGTTTCGTCCGCAAAGACGTCCAATTTTTGTTGGCGTTCGTCTTGGATGTTGGTGGCTCCTGTGGCCCCAAGGATGGATGTCAAACCCGCACGGTTGACCTGTTGATTGACGATTTTGGCGGCAACGCCCAAGTCGGTCAACAGCCGTGTAAGCTGGCCCGAGACAAACGGAAAGTCCGCCTGCCGGTCCATGATGAATTCTCCAAATGTGGGGGCCTTGGTCATTTCAAGTGCCATTGTGACCAAAAGTAGAGGGTTCCGCTCCACTCTCCTTCAGAAGGCAGGAAGAAACTTTTCAGGCGGCGCGACAATTGTCACGATGGTCCCTGGAGGGCGGCCGCCAGTTCATGGAATTCACGAACCGACAATTGCTCCGCCCGTTTGGCCAAGAACGCCTCAGGAATCTGATTCTCTTCAAAACCTGCGCTCTTGAGCGCATTCCGAAGTGTCTTTCGCCGTTGGTTGAAGGCCCCTTTGACCACCCTTTTGAAGTGGGCATAGGACATGCCATGGGGGAGCTCTGCCATGGAGTTGCGTACGAGCCGGATCACCCCACTCTTCACTTTGGGCGGAGGGTCGAATGCCTGTTCGTGGACGGTGAAGAGGTATTCGATGTCGTAGTAGGACTGAAGCAATACACTGAGGATGCCGTACGTTTTGGAACCGGGCCCCTCGGCCACCCGCTCTGCGACTTCCTTTTGGAACATCCCTACGCACTCAGGAACCCTGTCCCTCCATTCCAAAACGCGGAAAAGAATCTGGGAGCTGATGTTGTAGGGGAAATTGCCGGCGACCACAAACGGTGCGCCGTCCGGGTAGGCTTCATTGGGGTCCCAACGAAGCAAGTCGACCCCAAAGATCTGGTCAGCTGAGAGCACTCCCTCCGAAGTGAGGTAGCCCACGGATTCCTCGTCGAGCTCGACCGCCCTCAACGTCAAGTCGCCACGCTTCAGCAATGGCTTGGTGAGGGCACCTGTGCCAGGCCCGACCTCTAAGACATCTGTGCAGCCATTGTGCTTGGTGATGGCTTGCGCGATGCGACGGGCAACATTGAGATCGCGCAGAAAATGCTGCCCGAGGTGCTTCTTCGCCCGGACCTTCATCCTTCGTTCTTGGGGTCCATCTTCTTGGTGGGGTGTCCCTCTGCGATCAGCGGAAGGACGGTGCGAAAAGCGACGGCATGGGACCCCCACTTGGTCTGGTGGCTTGCTTGGAGGGCGGGGGCATGCTCCTTTTGGTAGGTCTCCAAGGACTGGGCATCTCTTGCCATGTACTGCACCGCGAAGGTGATCCCTCCTTCTGCATCGCCTTGCACATGGCAGAGTCGGAAGTCCCTAAAGTGACCTGTGGCCAAAACTTCGGGAATGTGTTCTTCCATCATGTACTTGACCCAGTCGTTGGCATGTTCTTGGGAAACACTGACGGTGACGTTGTAGAGAACCATGGTTTGGGAATTATTCAAGTTGGTCGCCCCGAAGTTCGCGGAATCGTTTTCTGGATTCGACGGCATACAGGGACCCTGGAAAATCAAAGAGCAGTTGCTCATAAAGGCCTAGGGCAGTCTCGGGGTCGAGGAGCGTGTGATGGGTCAAGTGCGCAAGTTGGAACAACGCGTCGTCCCCAGTGATGTCGTCAAAGTGCAGGTCGACGACCTCGTGGTAAATCGCCATGGCGGTGTCCAAGCGGCCTTGCTCCAAAAACATGTCGGCAGACATCATCATCGACTCGTCCTCCAATGCGTGCCCAGGGTGGGCTTCTCCCAAGGAGTCGAGTGTGGCGCGTGCATCGTCGAATTGACGCTGCATGCGCAAGAGGTCCGCACGTGCGAACATCTCCATGGGTTCCGTGAGGGTATCGAGGTTGAAGTTGTCGGTGATGAGAAGACTCAATTCAATGGCATCGTTGGAGATGAGCTTGGAGGTGGAGGCTTTCAGCGCATTGAGCTGATTTTGGGCCCAATTGAAGTCCCCACCAAAGTAGCTTACCCTGGCATTGCGAAACTTCGCTTCGTGCCCCAATGCTTCGTTTTTGAAATCAAGCACCACCTGGGAGAACAACAGGGAGGCATCCCAGATCAAGCCTTCAAACACGTAGATGTCCCCCAAGGTCAACTTGCATGCGGCGGCAACGCGTTCGTTCAAGTCGTTTTGTGCCAGGAGACTTTCCAAGTCCGCAATGGCTTCTTTTCCTCGCGCCAGGTAAAAGGCCAAGAGATGTGCCCTGTCCTTGACCATCATGGCCGTCTCTGAACGCACACCCAGGTCGGTCAAACTCGAAGCATACTCTTGGGCCAAGGACGCCATGGCCTCCAAGTCGGCGGGCACTTGTTGCATGAGTTCGTCGAAACGGACTTGCAGGACTTCATTGCGCGCGGTGAAGAAGTAGGGATTGTCAGGACCTTTTCCTGCGACATAGCCATAGCAACGAAGTGCGGTGTCGGCATCTCCATTGGCTTGGGCGGTGTGCCCCAACTCCATCAGCCGAGTGCCCTGTTCGCCCAGCCGAAGGTCCAGGGATTTGGCATGGACAAAGGATGAGGCAAAATCTTGGATTTGGTTGAAGTGCCACACCAGCAACTCGGGAAAGACGGTCTTGTCTGGGTACGCCTGAATGGCCCTGAGCAGTGCCACCCGCACGAGTTCTCTGTTGTCCTCCGTGGTGGTCAGCCGGAGGTTGCGGTTCATGCTGTTTTGGACGGTGCGCAAATAGTTGGGCCGCGTGTTCAACAAGGACATGTAAGCATCGAGCATGCCTGGGAAATCACCACGCATACCTTGCAAATTGGCCAATTCATAGTCAAAGCCTTTGGTGCCCAACTCTTCGGCACGCTCGTAGGTGGCCAAAGCCATGTCGAGCTCGTCCAACTTGACGAACGCGTTGGCCAGGGACACGGCCGCGGAGCGCCCGGGCTGCATGAGTTCGAGGGCCTCGACAAAGGCTTCCATCGCCTCTTCTTGTCTGTCGAACTGAAGGTACAGAGAGCCCAAATCCACCAAGGCTGTGGATTTGGAGTTTTTGTGGCGCCGTTTCAGGCGCGTCTTCACCAACTTTTCTGCCTCGATGAAGTCGTCCAACGCGAGAAGCGTACCGTAGTACATCTTGTAGACGGCGTTCGTTTTGTTCTTTTTCCAAATGGTCTCCAAGTAGAGACGCGCCTGAGGGTAGCTGCCTTCGTTGAAGTAAAACTCGGCCAATTCCAAGTCGGTTTGTGCGTGCGCTTGATCTGACGCAAAGAGCCCCATGCCTGCGAGAAAAAGGGCAAACAAAATGCGTTGAAATCCACGTGGTTCACGCATCGCCTTGGGCAATTTGTTGCGCCCACTCCGCGCGTTTGGCGAGGATGAGGCTGTCCATCTTGGCGAGGTTGCCTTGTTCAGTCTCCATGCCCAGACGGATGTACCTCTGGGTGTCGTCACAAGCTGATTTCCAGGCTTTGTATGCGTCGAGTTCCCGTCTTGCCTGGGTGTCAAAATACCCCTCGTCCATGGCTTGCCCCTGCCCATCGACCTTGGCACGGGTGCGGATGGCTTCGCTCAATCCCTCGAGTTGGGAGCGGCATACCTCTCCCTGCTTTTTCAAGAGGTCGACCTTTTGTGGTGTGCCTTTGAGGTAACGCTTGACACGCGCCCAATCGCCGATGAGTTGCCCATCTTCGAGTGAGAAGGTCAAACTGGAGTCCGCCATGAGCCAGTTCAAGTCTTTGAAGCGCGTGGCCACCCTTTTTTGAGAGGCCGCCAGGCTGTCGAGGTTCAGTCCATCTAGTGCGGAGAGGCCTTGGGCCACTTCTTGCGCGGCGTCGGCCAGCGCACCTCGGTGGGCACTGCCCGGGCCGCTGCATCCAGTCCCAGCCCACAAGAGACCAAGGACAGCGGTGCATATCGCCAAGCGCTGGATGCCGGAGGACATGGTCATGCGTCGATGCGGTCAAATCCCACGAAGGGGACCAAGGCTGCGGGGATGCGGATGCCTTGATGGTCTTGGTGGTTTTCCATAAGTGCGGCAAGAATGCGGGGAAGGGCCAGTGCCGATCCGTTGAGCGTATGCACCCATTTGTTCTTGCCATCGGCGTCCTTGAAGCGGCACTTCAGCCGGTTCGCTTGGAACGTCTCGAAGTTGGAGACAGAACTCACTTCCAACCAGCGCTCTTGCGCCGCAGACCAAACTTCAAAGTCGTAGGTCATGGCGGCCGTGAAGCCCATGTCGCCCCCACACAACCTCAAGATGCGGTAGGGCAGCTCAAGGCCTTCCAGCAGTCCCTTGACGTGCTCCACCATGGTGTCGAGGGTGCCGTAGCTTTCATCGGGATGCGTCACCTGCACAATTTCGACCTTGTCGAATTGGTGAAGGCGGTTCAACCCTCTGACGTCCTTGCCATAGCTGCCTGCTTCGCGACGGAAACATGGGGTGAAGCCACAGATTTTCTGAGGCAACTGGTCCGCAGACAGGACCACATCCCTGAAGATGTTGGTGAGGGGGACTTCCGCCGTGGGAATCATGTACAAGTCGTCCTCTGGCATGTGGTACATCTGCCCCTCTTTGTCGGGGAGTTGTCCTGTGCCAAAACCCGAATCCGCATTGATCATCAAGGGCGGAATGTACTCGGTGTATCCCGCGTCGTCCGCCCGGTCGAGGAAGAACCGAATCAGCCCCCGTTGGAGTTTGGCGCCTTTTCCCTTGTAGAAGGGGAAGCCCCCGCCGGTCACCTTGGCTCCCAAATCAAAATCGATCAGATCGAGCTCCTTGGCCAAATCCCAATGCGGCTTGGCGTCTCCTCCGGCAGGCGAAGGTTCCCCGTTCCGATACGTTTCGACGTTGTCTTCCGGGGTTTTTCCAGACGCCACAGGATTCGCTGGCGTGTTGGGCAACTGGACGAGCAAAGCGTGCATTTGGGCTTCCGCTTGGTCCATCGCCTCTTTGAGTTCGGCCGACTTCGCCTTGAGTCCTGCCGTGCGGTTTTTGATGGCTTCCGCTTCCTCTTTTTTGCCCTCCCGCATCAGGCCACCGATTTGTCGAGAAAGGGAGTTGCTTTCCGACAGGACATGGTCCAATTCTGTTTGCGCAGAGCGTCGCTCGGCGTCTTTGGACAGGACACCGTCGACCATGGCAGTGGCGTCGATGTGACGCTTGGCCAGGGCAGACAATACTTCGTCGCGGTGGTCTCGGAGGCTTTGGAGGGTCAACATGGCAGTCGGTCTGTTAGGTCCAAAAATAAGAACTCCCGACCTGTCAGGGCCGGGAGTTCACAAGCTTTGCGTAAGGTGTGCATCAAGCGTCTCCCGCGGGGACCACGGAGACAAACGAACGGTTGTTCGCTTTTTTTCGGAACTCCACGGTGCCGTCCACCAAGGCGAACAACGTGTGGTCTTTTCCAATGCCGACATTCACTCCAGGGTGGTGCTGCGTTCCACGCTGGCGAACAAGGATGTTGCCTGCGATGCAGTGTTGACCACCAAAAATTTTCACGCCCAACCGTTTGGACTGGGACTCACGTCCGTTCTTCGAACTCGCTGCCGCTTTTTTGTGTGCCATGGCTTATGGGGTTGAGGACCAAGAGGTCCTGTTTATTCTTCTGTCTTTTTGGCTGCAGGCTTCTTCGCTGCAGGTTTCTTTGCAGCGGGCTTCTTGGCCGCCGGCTTTTTTGCTGCGGGCTTCTTGGCCGCAGGCTTCTTGGCGGTGTCCGCTGCATCGGCCTTGGGTGCAGCCTCCTTCTTTGGAGCAGCCTTCTTGGCCGCCGCCTTTTTGATGTCCGTGATCTTGATCTCGGTCAATGACGCGCGGAAGCCGTTGAGCTTCCGGTAGCCTTTGCGGCGTTTCTTTTTGAAGACAAGGACCTTGTCTCCTTTCAGGTGCCGTTCTACGACGGCATGGACGGCCAGGCCGTCTATCGCGGGGGCGCCAACTGCGACGTCACCGTCTTTGTCTGTGAGGAGCACGCGGTCAAAAGTGACCTTTTTGCCCTCCTCCACATCAAGACGGTTGACGAACACCTGTTGGTCTTTCTCTACCTTATACTGGTGCCCTGCGATCTCTACGATTGCGTACATGAGGAATGATTTTTTTCCCACAAAGGGGCCGCAAAGATAGTGGGAAAGTCCCAAAAGCCCAAACGATGCCCCTATGATTTTGGAGCCGCCTTTCCTCCTCGGTTCACCAACCAAACCCCAGAAAGGACAACGAGTCCACCGACCAAATGCAGGAAGCTCAAAGGCTCGTGGTCCATCCAACCCCAAAAGGTGGCGAACAGGGGGATGATGTAGGTGACCGTGCTGGCAAAAAGGGCGTCGGTGCGCTGGATGATTCGGTTGAACGCAATGAGGGCCAACCCTGTGCCCACCACGGCGAGCACGACCACGGAAAGAAGGCCGCGCATGCCATCAGGATGGGAGAATGCCAAGTCCATGGCCGATGGGGACCAGCCGAGGAGCAAAGCAGGAAGGGCCATCAGACCCAAGGCGAAGGACGCCACGCCGGCGGGCGGGATGTGCCCCAGTTGGTGCCGAATCACATTGACGCTGACCCCATAGCAGGCCGTGGCCATGACCACCCGGGCTGCGCCCCAAAGCATGTCGGGCGCCACTTGGGTGCCAGGCTGGAAGGCGAGGATGAAGGCGCCGACCATGCCCACCAAAAGGCCCAACACTTGCAATCCCTTCACCTTGCTTCGGAAAAAGGCCACCCCTACGAGGAGGGTGAAAAGGGGCGTCAAAGCATTGAGCATGCCTGCAAGTGAGGATGGCACGAGCGTTTGGGCCGTGGTGAAGAGGTAGGCAGGCACCATGTTGCCTAGTCCCCCCACCACCAAAAGCCAGGGAATGGAAGCTCCCGTCAGGTGTGCGCGGTGCTTCCATGCAAAGGGCAACATCGCCACGCCGGCGATGGCGATCCGTCCCATGGCCACTTCGAGGGCAGGAAAAAGCGGTTGTCCTTGCGTGTCGAACAAGGCCAGCTTCATCAGGATGAAGGAGCTTCCCCAGATGAATCCGAGGACGAGTAGCGCGAGCCACATGGCTGCTTTGGCGGTCCCCATGAGTTGCAAAATTAGCACAACGCCGCACAAGGGGTGCGTTGGCCCACATATCTTTGACGCATGCGCATCGCTCTATCCTGTTCCGTTTTGGCCACGACCATGCTCCTCTCATGCGAGGGCAATGGCCCCCAAATGGCCCCCACTGTATTTGAAGAATCCCATGTGGAGGGGACGGTGGAAAAGGCGGTGGCCGAGATGATGGTGCAAGGCATGATGTGTGAGATTGGCTGCGTGTCGAAAGTCCGCAAGGAACTCCTCGAGGTGCCGGGTGTGGCGTCTGCAAGCATCGAATTCGAAAAGGACCGCGCGGTCAATGTGGCCAAGGTGGAATACGATGCGGATGTGGTGGATGCACAGGCCTTGGTGGCCAAGGTCACCGCCATTGGCGACGGAATGTACCCTGTGGAGAAGGTGGCTGTGACGCATTATGGCGCCGCAAAGTTCACGCCTTGAACGCATGAAAGGCTGGTTGCTCCCTTTGGCCAGATGGGCTTTTTGGTTGGCTTTTTTGGTGGTCCTAGCGGGAAGCGTGGTCCGAATGACGGGCAGCGGAATGGGGTGCCCGGATTGGCCCAAGTGCTTTGGTCTGCTCGTCCCTCCAACGGAGGTTGAACAGGTGACGTACCAAGAAGGGGAGACCTACGCGTCTGGCAGGATGCTCCTTGTGGACGATCGTTTTTGGGTGGCCCAAAAGGAGGTCATCGCAGGCGATTTTGAGGCCGAGAGGGAGAGAGGAGATTGGTCCTTGTACACCAAGCACGACTACCACATCTTCCATCCGTTGCATACTTGGGTGGAGTTCATCAACCGTTTGCTTGGTGCCTTGGCCGGTGTGCCTGCCCTGTTGCTCTTGATGGCCTCCGCGTGGGCGAGGGATTTGAAGACCACCGTGCTTGCTTTGGGGGCTGTTTTGGCCTTGGGTCTGGTGGCATGGCTTGGGAAGTTGGTGGTGGACGGCAACCTGTTGCCCCACAGCATCACCATCCACATGATGGGCGCTTTGGCAATCCTTGCCATCGACAGTGTGATCATCCAGCGCCTCAAAGGCGCCCGCGTGCGATGGCATCGTACGGCACGTTGGGGACTGTTCGTGGCTTTGGTGGTGACCTTGGTCCAAATCTTGACAGGAACAGAAGTCCGAGAAACCGTGGACGTGCTGTTGGCCGATGGTTTGGGAAGGCCAGACCTTGCGCATCAATTGGCATCCAGCCAAGTGCTTTACCTCGTGCACAGGTCAGGGTATTGGGTGGTGCTGCTGTCCCATTTGTTTTGGATGTGGCGGATGGGCCCCTTTGGGCAAGGCCATGTGCTTCGGGCCCGGAACGCGACCCTGGCACTGCTCGCCGCCCAAATGACGACAGGATTGTTGTTTGCCTTCGGGGCATTTCCTGCGTGGGCCCAGCCCGTTCATTTGGTCATGGGGGTAGGCTTGTTTTTGACCACCTGGGGCCTTTTCTGGCGAACCCGCGCTGCTTGACCCACCCATGGCCGCCATTGAAACCACCTCCATCCCCTTGGGCTTTTCGGCCCCGTCCTTTTGCCTTCCTGATGGGCGCAGCGGCGAAATGGTACGGTCGGAGGATTTGTTTGGTCAGCGGCCCACCCTGGTGGTCTTCATGTGCAACCATTGCCCTTTTGTGGTGCATGTGTTGCCTTCCTTGGTGGAGCTGGCAGCGACGTACAAGGAGCTGGGGGTGCAGACGGTGGCCATTTCCAGCAACGACACCGTTCGCTATCCCCAGGACGGTCTGGAGCACATGGCGGCGCTTGCTGGGTCCATGGACTTTTCTTTCCCATACCTCTACGACGCGTCCCAAGAGGTAGCCCGGGCGTACGATGCGGCCTGTACACCCGACTTCAGCATCTTCGATGCCCAAGGCCAATGCGTGTACCGTGGGCAGTTCGATGGGTCGCGGCCGGGCAATGAGGTGCCGGTGACAGGCAACGACGTGAGGCGGGTGTTGGACCTCCTCATAGCAGGTCAGCCTGTTCCTTCAGATGGCCAGCTGCCGTCCATTGGGTGCAACATCAAGTGGAAAGGGTAGGGAAGAGGCCCAACGAAAATGTCAAGCATGAAAAAGGCCTCCAACTTGGAGGCCTTTTTTCGTGGATGTCGGACTGGCAATCAACCGCTGCACATTTCGCAGTCGGGGCCGTTGTCGATGCTGCAGGCTTGCACTTGCTGCTCGTACGTCATCTCTTCGGGCTGGGTGCCCGCAGGAGCTGCTGCAGTGGCTGCAGTTTTGGTTGCAGCTTGTGCTTCTTGGGCCTCTGGAGCGGCCTGAAGGGCCTCTTCCTTGGATTGGTTCTTGTACTTCTTGTCCACCGTGAACTTGATCGCGTCGGTGGCGGCCTTGGTCCGGAGGTAGTACATGCCCGTCTTCAACCCTTTCTTCCATGCATAGAAGTGCATGGAGGTGAGCTTGGAGTTGGTGACGTTCTCCATGAAGATGTTGAGCGATTGGCTTTGGCAGATGTACGCACCGCGGTCCGCGGCCATCTCGAGGATTGCCTTCTGCGAAATCTCCCATGAAGTGCGGTACAGCACCTTCAGGTTCTCTGGAATTTCAGGGATGTTCTGGATGGATCCGTTGGCGGCAATCAGACGGTTCTTCATGTCGTCGTCCCACAAGCCGAGCTTGGTTAAGTCGCGCAAGAGGTGCTTGTTCACCACGATGAACTCCCCGGAAAGGGTGCGACGCGTGTAGATGTTGCTCGTGTAAGGCTCGAAGCATTCGTTGTTGCCCAAAATCTGTGCCGTTGATGCCGTGGGCATTGGCGCCACAAGCAAGGAGTTGCGCATGCCATGCTCCTTGATCTCGTCCTTGAGGATATCCCACTCCCAACGGTCAGAGGGTTGGACGTCCCACATGTCGAACTGGAGCTTGCCCTGGCTGGCAGGAGAGCCTTCGAAGGTTTCGTAGGCGCCTTCCTCCTTGGCCATGTCCTTGGACGCTGTGCAAGCGGCGTAGTACATCGTCTCGAAGACGTCCTTGTTCAATTGACGCGCCTCTTCGCTGTCGAAGGGGAACCGCATCAAGATGAACGCATCGGCCAAGCCCTGCACTCCTAGCCCAATGGGACGATGGCGCATGTTGGAGTTGCGTGCTTCGGGGATTGGGTAGTAGTTCCGGTCGATGACGCGGTTGAGGTTGCGCGTCACACGGTACGTGACCTCGAACAGCTTGTCGTGGTCAAACGTGCGGTCTTCCTTCACAAACTTGGGAATGGCGACCGACGCGAGGTTGCACACGGCTACTTCGTCCGGGGCGGTGTACTCGATGATCTCAGTGCAGAGGTTGGACGACCGGATGGTGCCCAAATTCTGTTGGTTGGACTTGCTGTTGGCGGCGTCCTTGTAGAGCATGTACGGAGTGCCGGTTTCCATTTGGCTTTCCAAGACTTTGAACCAAAGGTCTTGGGCCTTGATGGTCTTCCGTCCTTTGCCTTCCGACTCGTACTTGGTGTACAATGCCTCGAACTCTGGGCCCCAGGTGTCGGACAATCCGGGGCATTCGTTGGGGCACATCAGGGTCCAGTCGCCGTTCTCTTCCACACGCTTCATGAACAAGTCGGGCGTCCAGAGGGCGTAGAACAAATCCCGGGCGCGCTGCTCTTCCTTTCCGTGGTTCTTGCGAAGCTCCAGGAAGTCGAAGACGTCGGCATGCCATGGCTCGATGTAGATGGCAAAGGAACCTTTGCGCTTTCCGCCTCCTTGGTCCACGTAACGTGCAGTGTCGTTGAAGACGCGCAGCATCGGAACGATGCCGTTGGAGGTGCCGTTGGTTCCTTTGATGTAGGATCCTGTGGCGCGGATGTCGTGGATGGCCAAGCCGATGCCTCCAGCGTTTTGCGAGATTTTCGCACACTGCTGCAAGGTGTCGTAGATGCCGGTGATGCTGTCCTCCTTCATGGTGAGCAGGAAGCAGCTGGACATTTGAGGCTTTGGCGTTCCCGCATTGAAGAGGGTGGGCGTGGCGTGGGTGAACCAGCCTTCGCTCATCATGTTGTACGTCTCAATCGCACTGTCCATGTCGTCCTTGTGGATGCCGACGGCCACGCGCATGAGCATCTGCTGAGGACGTTCTGCAATCTCTCCCTGGATCTTCAGCAGGTACGAACGCTCCAACGTTTTGAACCCAAAGAAGTCGTAGCTGAAGTCCCGGTCGTAGATGATGCTGGAATCCAACAACTCAGAATTCTTTTGGATGATCTCCCAAACATCATCCGCAATCAAACTGGCGTTTTGGCCTGTGATGGGGTCCACGTATTCGTGCAGGTCCTTCATGCACTCGGTGAACGACTTTTTGGTGGCCTTGTGCAGGTTGCTCACCGCGATGCGGCTGGCAAGCTGGGCGTAGTCGGGGTGGGTTACCGCATTGGTGGCGGCCACTTCGGCTGCGAGGTTGTCCAACTCGGTCGTGGTGACCCCATCGTACACCCCCTCGATGACGCGCATGGCGATTTTGGTGGGGTCGACGGCATCGTGGAGGCCGTAACACAGCTTTTTGATTCGTGCTGTGATCTTGTCAAACTGGACCGGTTCGCGCCGGCCGTCGCGCTTCAATACAAACATGCGTAGTGGGGAGAGAGAGGTATAACGAGAGAGGGATGGGGTCAGAAGTCGGCGTCGAGGTTGAAGCTGTTGTCTTCTTCTGAAGATTGGTTGAGGACACCGGCCTTTTGGTATTCGCCGACCCGCTTCTCGAAGAAGTTGGTCTTGCCTTGGAGGCTGATCATGTCCATGAAGTCAAATGGGTTGGTCACATTGAAGATCTTTTCGTTGCCCAATTCCACCAAGAGGCGGTCGGCCACGAATTCAATGTACTGGCTCATCAAGGTGGCATTCATGCCAATCAGACGGACGGGCAATGCGTCGCACACAAACTCCTTTTCAATCTCCACCGCGTCGAGGATGATCTTCTCGATGGTCTTCTTGGGAAGCTTGTTGACGATGTGGTCGGTGTACAACATGCATGCGAAGTCGCAGTGCATGCCTTCGTCTCGGCTGATGAGCTCGTTGGAGAAACTCAGGCCGGGCATCAAGCCGCGCTTCTTGAGCCAAAAGATGGAACAGAAGCTGCCAGAGAAAAAGATGCCTTCCACCGCGGCAAAGGCCACAATGCGCTCCGCAAAGTTGCCATTGTCAATCCACTGAAGCGCCCAATTTGCTTTTTTCTTGACACAGTCCAAGGTTTCGATGGCATTGAAAAGCTTGTCCTTCTCTGCCTTGTCCTTGATGTAGGTGTCAATCAACAACGAGTAGGTCTCGCTGTGGATGTTTTCCATCATGATTTGGAAGCCGTAGAAGAACTTGGCTTCTGTATACTGCACCTCAGCCACAAAGTTCTCGGCGAGATTCTCATTCACAATGCCGTCTGAGGCTGCGAAGAAGGCGAGAATGTGTTTGACGAAGTAACGCTCGTCGTCGTTGAGCTTGTCGTTCCAATCGACGATGTCTGCAGCCAAATCGATTTCTTCGGCCGTCCAAAAGCTCGCCTCAGACTTCTTGTAGTAGTTCCAAATATCGTTGTGCTCGATGGGAAAAAGGACGAATCGGTTGGGGTTGTCTTCCAAGATAGGTTCTACCACAGATGTGTTTTCAGGCAGCACCTCCTCGATGGCCGTTTGTGGGTTGTCTACGAGTGCGTCTTTGGGAGTTTCGGTGGTATGGTCCATGGTCATGTGTGTGTTTCGTACGAGGTCTGAACGAATGTTCAGGGGAGAAGTCGGCCACGCTACGAGGTTGATTTCGCAGGCAAATTGGCCATTTGACTGATCAGGATGGGGGGGTGCTTGAGAGGTTCACGAAGGAACCCCCTTCAGCCCTCCAAAGAAACTTCGCAACCCCATTGCGGGGCAAATCGAATAGTTCACAATTGGACCGAGTTCTTAACAAATGCCATGCAACCATTGTGTAAGGGACTGATCAGCAGCCCTTAAGGTGCCGGCCGAAGGGGTGAAAATACCTTGATTGGGTGAGTGCGTTGTTGAAAATTGGCACGGTTTTTTCCACAACGAATTTTGGCCCTCGACAGGGTGCATCACGTTGTACTTTTGTGTCATGCTTGCAAAGCTTTTCAAGGCCTTCGTCGGGGACAAATCCGCCAAGGACATTCAAGAAGTTCAGCCCATCGTCGATCGGGTCAAGGAGTTGGAGCCGTCCGTCACAGGCTTGACGGCGGACGATTTGCGTGGGCGTTCGGATGCACTTCGCACGCGAATCCGCGACCATGTGGCCGGGGAACAAAAAGAAATTGAAAACCTCCAAGACCAAGCTGCTGCACTTCCGTTGAGCCAATTGGACCAAAAGGAAGCGCTCTTCGAACAGGTCGATGCCCTTCAACTCCAAATCAACGAGCGTTTGGAAGAGGTTTTGGAGGAAGTGATGCCTGAGGCGTTTGCCTTGGTCAAGGAGACGGCCCGTCGCTTTGCCGCAGAAGGCGAAGTGGAGGTGACCGCCACGGAGCTGGACAAGGAGATTGCGTCGAGCAGGGATGTGGTTCGGGTGGTCGGAGACAAGGCCTTTTGGTCCAAGTCGTGGACGGTGGCTGGCACGACAGTGTCTTGGGACATGATCCACTACGATGTGCAGTTGATTGGTGGGGTGGCCTTGCACCGGGGCAAGGTGGCAGAGATGCAAACGGGGGAGGGCAAGACTCTGGTGGCGACGCTTCCTGTGTTCTTGAATGCACTGGCCGGTCGGGGCGTGCACGTGGTGACGGTCAACGACTACTTGGCGCGTCGAGATGCGGAATGGATGGGTCCCTTGTACGAGTTCCATGGCTTGACCGTGGACTGCGTCGACAAGCACCAGCCCAACAGCGAGTCGCGCAGGGAAGCCTACAAGTGCGACGTCACGTTTGGCACCAATAACGAATTTGGATTCGACTACCTGAGGGACAACATGGCGAATCGGCCCGAGCAACTGGTGCAGCGCAAGCACCACTTTGCGATTGTGGACGAGGTGGACTCCGTGTTGGTGGACGAGGCGCGGACGCCTCTGATCATCAGCGGTCCGACCCCCAAAGGGGACGAGCATGAATTCGACGAGCTGAAGCCCAAGGTGGTGAGCATCGTCAAGGTGCAGCAGAAGGCGGCCCAAGGGTTTTTGTCTGACGCCAAGAAGTACCTCGTGGACGGGGCCTCCAGGCAGGACGTGGAAAAAGGTGGTTTGGCCTTGTTCCGCGCGTTCAGAGCTTTGCCCAAGAGCAAGCCCCTCATCAAGTTTTTGAGCCAAGACGGCATGCGCCAGCAGCTGCTCAAGACGGAAGGCTACTACCTCGCCGACAACCAACGCGAGATGCACAAGGCGGATGAGGAACTCTTCTTTGTGATCGACGAGAAGCAGAACCAAATCGAGTTGACGGAGAAAGGCATCGAATACCTCGTGGGCAACATGTCGGACGAGCATTTCTTCACCATGCCCGACCTGGCCACCGAGCTGGTGGGCATTGACAACGGCGAAGGAAGCGACGACCAAAAGCTTGAAAAGAAGCAACAACTCATGCAGGACTACGGCGTCAAGAGCGCCCGCATCCACAGCATGAATCAGTTGCTCAAGGCCTACACGTTGTTCGAGAAGGACATCGAGTACGTCTTGATGGAGAACAAGGTGAAAATTGTCGACGAGCAAACCGGCCGCATCATGGATGGCCGACGCTACAGCGACGGACTTCACCAAGCGATTGAGGCGAAGGAGGGCGTGAAGGTGGAGGCGGCCACGCAGACTTATGCCACTGTGACCCTGCAGAACTACTTCCGGATGTACCACAAGCTGGCCGGGATGACCGGAACGGCGGAGACGGAGGCCGGGGAGTTGTGGGAGATCTACGAGTTGGACGTCATGGTGATCCCCACCAACCGGCCCATTGCGCGTGCAGACAAGGACGACCTCGTCTACAAGACCAAGCGCGAAAAACTCAATGCGGTCATCGAAGACGTGGTGGAGTTGAGCAACCAGGGCCGTCCCGTCCTCGTGGGCACTACGACGGTCGAAATCAGCGAGCTGCTGTCGAAGATGCTTGGCATGCGCAGCATCAAGCACCAGGTCTTGAATGCGAAGATGCACCAGCGCGAGGCGGAAGTGGTCGCGGAGGCAGGCAAGCCCGGCACGGTGACCATCGCCACCAACATGGCCGGCCGAGGCACCGACATCAAGTTGTCCCAAGAAGTCAAGGACTCGGGGGGACTCGCCATTGTCGGTACGGAGCGGCACGACAGCCGCCGTGTCGACCGCCAGCTTCGCGGCCGTTCAGGCCGTCAAGGGGACCCAGGGTCCAGCCAATTCTACGTCAGTTTGGAGGATGACCTCATGCGGCTGTTTGGCTCCGAGCGCGTCAGCAAGATGATGGACCGCATGGGCCACCAAGAAGGGGAAGTCATCCAAGCAGGGATGATCACCAAGAGCATCGAGCGCGCCCAAAAGAAGGTCGAGGAAAACAACTTTGGCATCCGCAAGCGCTTGCTGGAGTACGACGACGTGATGAACGCCCAGCGCGAGGTCATTTACAAGCGCCGACGGAACGCCCTTTATGGCGACCGCATCCGGACGGACATCGCCAACATGTTCTACGAACTCGTGGAGGCCCATGTATTGTCCACGCACCCAGACAAAGACTTCGAAGGCTACCGCATGGCGTTGCTCGCGGACTTTGGCATCGAACCTCCTTTGGATGCCGAGGCCTTTGCCACCGGCAAGCCCGAGGACATTGCCCACCAAACCTACTTGCGCGCCGAAGAGTTGTACCAGGCCAAGCTCGCGGACCTCGCCCAGCGCGCCCATCCGGTCATCCAACGCGTCCACGACGACCCCAAGAACGATTACAAGAACATCTTGGTGCCGTTCAGCGACGGCCGCAAGACCCTCCAGATTGGGGCGGACATCGAACAGAGTGTGCTCACCGAGGGCAAAAGCGTGCTCGACACGGTGGAAAAGGCCGTTGTGCTCGCCATCATTGACCAGCACTGGAAGGAACACCTTCGCGACATGGACGACCTGCGCAGCAATGTGCAGCACGCGCGTTTTGAGCAGAAGGACCCGCTCCTCATCTACAAGTTTGAGTCGTACGAGCTGTTTCAGAAGTTGGTCCAAAAGGTGAACGCCCAGGTCGCATCCTTCTTGATGAAGTGCACCATCCCCACAGGCGCCGCCACCCAACCGCCACGCCAAGCGCCACGCCCCTCCTCTTCCCCCCGCGTGCAAACCCAAAAAGCAGGGGTGCAGAACACGGCGGAGCAGGGGTCAGCGGCGAGGGCCGCGGCCCAGCAAGGGGGCATGGCAGGCCGTCCTGGCGCCATCGCTCCGGGACGCATGCCGCAGCAGCGCGCCCCGCGCCCCGCTCCGGTGGCCCCAATTCGTGCTGAAAAGAAGATCGGCCGCAACGAGATGGTCACCATCCGCAAGGGCGATGAGGTTCAAACCCTCAAGTACAAGAAAGCAGAGCCACTGCTCGGCCAAGGCTGGCAGCTCCAGGATTCCTGAGTCGGTCTGACTGGCTTCTGTTGACCCTCAGTTTCTGGTTTTGGGCCCAAAGGCCAAATCTCCGGCATCGCCCAACCCCGGCACGATGTACCCTTGGCCATTGAGTTCGGGATCGACCCCGCCCAAGATGAACTGCGTGCCCGGCGGCAGGGCTTCCTGCGCATGGGCCAGGCCCTCCTCGCTGGCAATGGCGGCCAGGACAAACAGCGAACCTGGGGGGCCCGTTTCGCATAGGGCCTCATAGGCCGCCACAAGGGAGGCTCCCGTGGCGAGCATGGGGTCGACCAGCACCAGTGGACGTCCTTCCATTTGCGGCGCCCCGAGGTATTCGATTTCGATGTCGAACCCTCCCTCGTGGTGCTTGCGGTAGGCGGAGACAAAAGCGGCATCGGCTTGGTCCCAAACGTCCGTGACCCCCTGGTGGAGCGGCAGAGAAGCCCGAAGGATGCAAGCCAACACGGGCTGCGGCCCTGGGACTTGCTCAACTGCCAATCCGAGGGGCGTGGTGCAGGAGGCTTCTTGCTGCGGCCAAACGTGGGCCATGGCGCTGCCGAGCTCGCGCCCCATGCGCTGCATGTTCCAACGAAAGGCGGCTTTGTCGGTGTGCCGAGAGGCGTCCCGGAGGTTCAAGAGGAGCTGGCCTGCGACGCCTGGCGTTCGGTTCAAAATGTGTGGGGTGGGATCGGGCATGGACCGAATGTACGCAGAGGTTGCAGGGAATGATGTAGTTTGGCCAACGATTGGAAGAACCCTTGGGAAAATGACTCCCTGCCTCTCTTTCATCGCCTCACATTGCCTTCATGAACACGTCTTTTTCGCCCCTTGACTACGCGATTTTCATTGGATATGCCCTGCTGATTTTGGGCGTGGGACTTTGGGTCTCTCGCACCAAAGACGGCCAAGAGAAAAGTGCCGAGGACTATTTCCTTGCCAGCAAAAGCCTTCCATGGTGGGCAATCGGCGCCAGCTTGATTGCCGCCAACATCAGTGCAGAACAGTTCATCGGGATGTCGGGCAGTGGCTTCACGCTGGGCCTGGCCATCGCCTCCTACGAATGGATGGCGGCCCTGACCTTGTTGGTGGTGGGCAAGTACTTCCTGCCCATCTTCATTGAGAAGGGCTTGTACACCATCCCTGAGTTTGTCGAGAAGCGCTACAGCACCCAACTGAAAACGATTTTGGCGGTCTTTTGGATCGCGCTGTACGTGTTTGTCAACCTGGCCTCGGTCCTCTATCTCGGATCTTTGGCCTTGGAAACCATCATGGGTGTGCCCATGGTGTACGGCGTCATGGGGCTCGCCCTGTTTGCCGCAGCGTACAGCCTGTACGGCGGGCTCAGTGCCGTGTCTTGGACGGACGTGATTCAGGTGGTCTTTTTGGTCATGGGCGGCCTGGTCACGACCTACCTGGCTTTGGATGCGGTGTCGGGGGGAGCGGGCATGTGGGCTGGGATGCAAGCCATGATGGAGGTCGCCCCAGAGCGTTTTGTGATGATCCTTGAAAAGGGGCATCCCCAATACAACAACCTTCCGGGCATTGGGGTCCTGGTGGGGGGAATGTGGGTCGCCAACCTCTACTACTGGGGATTCAACCAATACATCATCCAACGGACGCTGGCGGCGAAGTCGTTGAAGGAGGCCCAGCGCGGCATCTTGTTTGCGGCCGTCCTCAAATTGATCCTTCCGTTGGTGGTGGTGCTTCCCGGCATAGCGGCCTACGTCATGATCAACGATCCGGCAGTGATGGCGGGACTTGGCGACGGCGCGTCCAACAACATGCCCTCCCTTGCAGAGGCGGACAAGGCCTACCCATGGCTGCTCCAATTTTTGCCTGCAGGCCTCAAAGGACTCGCCTTTGCGGCCTTGACCGCCGCCATTGTGTCGTCCTTGGCCTCCATGCTCAACTCGACCTCGACCATCTTCACCATGGACATCTACAAGCAGTACATCCGTCCGGATGCCGACGACCGAACCACCGTCAACATGGGCCGCATCTCGGCCACTGTGGCCTTGGTCATCGCCGCCTTCATGGCGCCTCTGCTCGGGGGAATTGACCAAGCCTTCCAATTCATTCAGGAGTACACGGGGGTGGTGAGCCCCGGCATTTTGGCCGTCTTCGTGATGGGCTTGTTTTGGAAAAAGGCCACCAACAAAGGTGCGATTTGGGGCGCCCTGTCCAGCATCCCTGTGGCGATGTACTTCAAGGTCGCGCCCAAGGGCTGGTCGGACAGCGCGCTCTTCCTGGACCTGCCTTTCTTGGACCAAATGGGCTGGACGGCCCTCCTCACCATGGCCATCATTGCCGCAGTGAGCTGGCGAGAAGGCCAGGGCCAAGAGGATGCCAAGGCCATTTCCCTGTCGGGCGAGACCTTCCAATCGGACCGCCTTTACAATGTGGGGGCATTCGCCGTCATGATGGTTCTTGTGGCACTGTACGCCATGTTCTGGAGCTGACCCTGCTCAGTCGAAAAGGGAGGCCGCCGGCGATGTCCCCACGTCCACAGGTGCTTGGACGTGCAGTCCGGCGTGCTCCTTGACAAGCGCAGCAAATTGCCTGCACGTCTCGGGGGTATGGACGCTGTCGGGCTGATGCACGAGCATGTGGAATTCCTGCAAGCCTTCTCGGGCCCACGAGGCGATGTGTTCGGCCCATTGCCGCAGGCGCTCCCGATCTGAGGCGTGGCCTTCGTAGCCCCCAAAACGCACCAGCACAAACGGTGCAGTGATCCGCATGTGCAGCGCGTCGCGGCGACCAGCGGTGTCGCTGATGACGGCGCCCATGCCCAATTCGCGGAGCAACGACCAGACGCTTTCTGCCTTGGCACCGCCCTCGAACCACTCGGGGTGACGGAACTCCACGGCAACCTTCAAGGCCCTCGGCCAAGTCTTCAAATAGTCGACCATGGCGTCGGCATGCTTGGGGGCAAAATGCGGTGGCAGCTGGACGAACGATGGCCCCAAGTGCGGGCCCAAAGCCAACAGTCCTGCGATGAAGTCGTCGGTGGGGCCTTCGCAGTTCTTGAACCGACGGTAGTGGGTGATGATCTGAGGAAATTTGGGGCAAAACCGGAAGTCCTCTGGCATGTGAGAGGCCCACTCGGCCATGCGGTCGGCGGGGTGGATGCGGTAATGCGTGGCATTGAATTCCAAGGTGCCAAACTGCTTGCCGTAATGCCCGGGCCAGGTGCGCTGTGGGTCTTTCTCAGGATAAACACTGCCTCTCCATGGCTTGATGGTCCACATGGTCCCGCCAGCCCGGACCACAGGGACCGGCGCACTGCTGTCCATGGCCTCTGAACCGACGCGTCGCGGAGGTTGCACGTCGGACCAGCCGTAGCCGTCGGGGGACGCTGGAAGACGCCAATCCAAGGCCTCTGGGGGGTGGTCGAGTTTGCCAAACTTCACAGGACCAATCTACGAACGGCCGGTGCGTTCATGCACCCAAACCATGCGGGGGTGCATCGTTTGGGTTCCGCGATGGGGACGTCCATTGTTTTGGCGCATGGTGTGGAAGATCACGCGGCTTCCGCCGCTATGCAGAAGCATGATGGGTTTGGGCATGTGTTGGCAATGTGGCGTGGCGTTGACGTTGAACGAAGTCGCGGGAATTTGCCCCCCGTGCCGATGGGCTTGGCCGTTGCTTCCCTCGGGACAGGCCTCCCAGGCCCTCGCGGCTTTGCGTTGCGGGTCCAAGGCGTGGGGCTTGGGCTTCCGGATTTGCGGTGCGCGCGGCACCGACGCTGTGGTGCATCGGATGAAGTACGGGGCCTTCCCGGAAAAGGGCCGCGCTTTGGGCCATTGGATGGCCCAAGACTGGCCTGCCCCTCCGCCGGGCTCGGTCTTGGTGCCCGTTCCCTTGCATTGGCGACGGCGCGCCCGCCGGGGGTTCAACCCCTCCAAGGCCCTTGCAGAGGGGCTGGCCAGCGTGTGGAGCCTTACCATTCACGACAAGGCGCTGCGAAGGGTGCAGCACCTCCCGTCCTTGACGGCCTCCACACGCGCGGCCCGCCTGAGTGTCCTCGAAGGGACGTATGCGGCCACTCCATTGGACGATGATGGGCCCCAGAAGGTGGTGTTGGTGGATGATGTGTTGACCACAGGCGCCACCTTTCGGATGTGCCGTCGGGCGCTTGAAAAGGAGGGTCATGAGGTGTTGGGGGGCGTGTGGTTGGGCTTGGCATAGGCTGCACGAAAGGCTTACTTTTGGACCGTGGCAAACGACCTTCCCATCGACATGGCACAGCCCCGCTTCAAGCGGCTTGGCCAACTCTCTGCTCCCTTGGGGGCATTGCTTGAGGGCGAGCATTCTGGGTGGGCGAACTTGGGCAACGCTTGTGCCGCGGTGCATTCCGCCACGGGATGGCATTGGGTGGGTTTCTACCTGGTGGATGCCGTAGAGGACAACCTTGTGCTCGGACCCTTCCAGGGACCTGTCGCCTGCACCCGTTTGCACCGAGGCAAAGGCGTCTGTGCAGCAGCTTGGGAATCCGGAACCACACAAGTGGTGACCGATGTGCATGCGTTTCCCGGTCATGTGGCGTGCAGTTCTTCCAGCATGAGCGAATTGGTGCTGCCTGTGCGCAACGGCCTTGGAGAAGTTGTCGCCGTTTGGGATTTGGACAGCGCAGAACCTGCAGATTTTGGGCCGGAGGATGTCCAGGCCATGGAGGCTTTGACAGCCATGCTGGAGGAGAGGTGGTCAACGTGGAGATGGTCATGAAAGCATTCCCACACGGAAAGGGCAAGATGGGCGCACTGGCCCTGCTGTGGTTTGTGGCGGCAGGATGCGCCCAAGTTGGGAGTCCCTCAGGAGGTCCCAAGGATGAAACGCCCCCCAAGTGGACGTCATCGGTTCCAGAAGTGGGGGCTGTGGAAGTCCGGCCTCAGGCACTCAGCTTCATCTTTGACGAGTACGTCAAAGCCCCACAATGGCGCTCCCAATTGTTGGTGAGTCCCCCATTGGGTGCCGGGATGGAACTCGAGGTGAGGGGCCGCGAAGTGATCCTGAGCTGGGACGATTCGCTGGCCCAAGAGGTGACCTATGTTTTCCAATTTGGGGACGCCGTGGTCGACGTCAACGAGGGCAACCCAGCCCAAAACCTTCTCCATGCTTTTTCCACGGGGACTGAGCTGGACACGTTGTCTGTTCGAGGCCAATTGAGGGATGCCTTGACGGGTCAACCGCTCGATGGATTCCGCGTGCTTTTGTACCCCGATGCATGGCCGGTGGACAGCCTGTTGGCAGGGGCATTGCCAAGCTATGTGGCCACCACCGATGGCGAAGGTCGCTTCGAGGCGGGTTACCTGCCCAAGGGCGGCTTCCGGGTGCTGGCCGTGGAGGATGACAACCGCAACTACGCTTGGGATGCGGGGGAAATGGTCGCTGTGGGCCCCGCCTCTGCCAAGTCCCAAGACACGACGTTTTGGGACTTGAAGGCCAGTCCAACGAGAGCGCCTTCCGCTCCTTACCTCTCTGAGGCGCGGCGGGACACCTTGGGTTGGGCCCGCTGGAAACTCAGCGCTCCTTGGGTCCAAGGAGACTCTTTGTCTTGGGCGTTGACGGACAGCATGCCCGGCACGTGGGAGGCAGATGAGCTCTCCTTGCAAGGGGTGCGAGGGGGTGTGGTGCGCGCTTCAGGATGGACCGAGCGCTTCGACAGCTTGGCCTTGCAAATTATCTGGTATCACACGGCGCCATGGGGAGAAGCAGTGGGTTGGACGGACACCCTCGATGTGCCTCGCCCTCGCGTGGTTGCCTTGGACTCCCTTTCCTTGGTGGACAAACCCATGGGGTCGTTGCTCCCAGGAGAATCCGGCACCGTGGTCTTGTCTGCACCTGTGCAGACCTTGGACACTTCCCGTTGGCGCTTGGCTGTGGACAGTGTGCCAGTGACGCCGGTGGTGCAGTGGGATTCCCCTTCGACGGAATGGTCGCTAGATGCCGATTGCACCAAAGGATCGAATGTGGAGTGGACGTTTTTGCCTGGCGTAGCCCAACGCCTTTCATCGCTTGAATCTTGGCCGCGTGACACCTTGACCCTCACTTGGCAGATGTCCCAGGAAGAGGACTTGGCCACGTGGGTGCTCTCCCTTGACGGGGTGCGATGTCCCGGACAGTTGGAATTGACCAATGCCAAAGGAAATCGTTTGGACTTGGTCGACGTTGCCATGGACACGCTGCTGCGGTGGCCTTCTCTTGCCCCAGGGCAAGTACAAGCCACGTGGTGGAGCGACCCTGTGGGCGATGGGGTTTGGCGTTCTGTCGACGTGCAGGCTTGGACTGCACCTGAGCCGGTGGCCAAGAGTGAGCCAGTGGAGCTCCGCGCCAATTGGCTTGTGGAAACGACCTGGGTGCTGGACAGCGTTGGACCCTAAATGCCACGTGCCGTGGTGGGCCTTAGCCGTTGACGTCGAGGAATCTTTTGACAGCACCCAATGAACCAAACACCACCAGGGTGTCTGTGGCTTCAATGGTGGTGTCGGGGCGAGGAACACCCAAAATGTGTTCACGCATGCAGGGAGAACCGTCATCGCCGACTTCTTCAAATTCACGTCGGATGGTGATCAACCGCAGTTCATAGCGGTTGGCCAAATCCAAATCTTGCAACTGGCGCCCATGACAAGCTTTGGGGGCTTTGAGCTCCGCAATCTCGTAGTCGTCGGGCAAGGTCAGAAAGCCCCGGATGTTAGGGTTGATGAGGCGCTCGCTTACCACTTCCGCCACTTCGCTTTCAGGGCTGAGGATTTCAGTAACCCCCAAGCTGGTCAAGATGCGCTCTTGGTTGGCGTCGTTGGCGCGCACGATCACACGAGGGATGCCAAGGTCAAGGAGGTTGAGGGTGGTGAGAACGGTGGCTTCGAAGTTCTCGCCAATGGCGACCACGGCTGCGTCGAGGTCCTCGACATGTTGGGCCATCAAAGCCTTCTTGTCGGTGGCGTCCAATGTGACCGCAAGTGCCACATCTTCCTTGAGCAATTCCGCCCGGTCCGCCTTTGCGTCGAAGGTGAAAACTTCAGCGCCTTTCCTTGCAAGGGAAAGCGCGATTTGGGTGCCGTAGCGCCCAGCGCCAAAAACGGCAAATCTTGAACGAGCCATGGTGCAAAGGACGACACAAATCGCCTTCCCGCCGTCAAGCTTTTGGGCCGAGTTCTTCGAGGCCTGCTTTCAGCACGTGGCCAAATCGCACGATGTCTTCAAAGGAGTTGTACATTGGTACGGGTGCCATACGGATCACCGCGGGCTCCCTCCAATCCACCACGACCCCATGGGCCATGAGGTGGTCAAACAACGCCCGACCATGCCCATGGGCCACGATGCTCAATTGGCACCCACGTGCTTCTGGATCTCTTGGGGTCAGGATTTCAAGGGAGGTGCCGGTCACCTGCCCCACGGCATCCACCACCTCTTCCAGAAAGGCTGTGAGACGGAGGGAGCGTTCCCGCAATGCGGACATGCCCACCGAAAGGAACAAGTCCAGTGCGACTTTGTGGACCGCCATGTTCAGGACCGGGGCATTGCTCATTTGCCATGCTTCGGCACTTGGCATCGGCACGAAGTCGGGGGCCATCTGGAACCGGCTCTCGGCATCATGTCCCCACCAACCTTCGAGACGTTGCATCGCGGTGCCAAGACCCTGGGCATCTCGCACGTGACGTTCGTGGATGAACACTCCTGACACGGCTCCTGGTCCAGAGTTCAGGTACTTGTAGCTGCACCAACAAGCGTAGTCCACCTCCCAATTGTGAAGTTCCAAGGGAACATTCCCCATGGTATGTGCGAGGTCAAAACCACAGGTGGCGCCCACCTTGTGTGCAGCTCGGGCAATGCCCTCCATGTCGTGAAGTTGCCCCGTGTAGTAGTTGACGCCGCCAATCATGACGGTCGCCAAGGCATCGCCTGCCTCTAGGATCGCCGCCACGATGTCCTCCGTCCTCAAGTGATGTTCCCCTTCCCTTGGGGCCACCTCCACCAAGTCGGTTGCTGGGTTGCCCCCATGCAGCTTGATTTGGCTGCACAACGCGTAACGGTCGCTGGGAAAGGCCTTGGCTTCGCACAAGATTTTGGTGCGTCCCGCTTTGGGGTTGTAGAAGCTGATGAGCAACAAATGCAGGTTCACCGTCAGGCCATTCATGGCGACCACCTCATGCGGCTTTGCACCGGTCAAATGGGTGAGTCCGTCCACAAATCGATCGTGGTAGTTGACCCATGGATGTTGTCCATGAAAATGTCCTTCCACCCCAAGACGCGCCCAATCGTCGAGTTCCACTTGCAATGCCTTTGCCGCCGCTTTGGGCTGAAGGCCGAGGCTGTTGCCCGTGAAGTACATGGCATCTTGGCCACCGTGTTGGGGCAAATGAAACTCCTTGCGCAGTGCGCTCAAAGGGTCGTTGCGGTCGAGGGCGCGCGCTTGTTCAAGAGAGGGAAGGTCCTTCATGTGAAGCCAAATGTAGCCATCATGGGCAGGGCTCCCCGAACGCCGCCAAGATGCCATCCAACAGATCTTGGACTGTGACACTGCCATCGCCATTGATGTCTGCCACGCAATTGGAGGTGCACCCAAAGTCCCCGAGGAACATGAGCACATCTCCGATCACAATGAACCCATCGTTGTCCAAGTCTCCAGAGCAAGTCCCAGGGTCTGGGGTGCAATCGACATCGGCAGAGCCATCCCCGAAGAAGGACATGCTTCGCTCAAAGGCATCCAGACCAATGTCGATGCCCATGAGACGACCGGGAACGTCGTCGAAGTAGGGGTGGATGCCCCCATAGATGCGACTCAAGCTGCATTCGTCAGAGGCGTCCCGATAGGTCGCCCATTGCAATTCAATGTCGACACTTGGCCCATCTTCAAAGACCAAAAACTCGTTCGCAGGGGCTTCAAACGTTCCCATTCCACCAGGGAAGTAGGCGTCTCCCGTGAATGCAGTCAACACTTCCGCTGCAGCCCTTGAAAAGGTGCTGTGGCCACTGACGTATCCACCAAAGTTGGGGCTGACAAAGGAGGGCCTTTGGTAAGGCTCCCATGACTCGGCCAACACCCATCCAACGCCCGCAAATTCTGTGTCGACGTTGTTGATGACGCTGCTGCCTCTCCATGCCCAAAGTTTGATTTGACCCACATTTGATCCGCCTTGACCTGCGAGTGGGTCGCCGGCTTCCACGGTTTCAATGGATCCCGGAATCAAAGGCAATCCACCGGGGTGGAAGTTGCTTGCGGAGGCATTGGTGCGCTGCCCCAATTCTGCCATCCCACGAATCGCTGTGATGGGACGTGAAGAGTCATACCATCCTTTGGTTCCCCAGACAGATACTGCACAGTCGTGCATGGCTGATCCCAAGGACAAATAGGACTTGACGTCCCACTCGAGGTCAGAAAGGACGTCACCCTCCCCTTGGTATTGCTTGACCAAATCAGGATGATCGCTCACGTAGTTCAGGATGGTGAACCAGTGGCCTGGAGGGGTTTCAGAGTCCGGTCCATCGGCCCAAAACTCAGCGAGCACCCTGGCGTAGTCTCCCCGTGGCACCATGTTGGCGGCGTAAGGGTTGCCGGTGGCAGGGTTTACGGCGTGCCCAGGGCTGGGCGACCCACCGTTTTCAGCATCGTAGAGGTCCCCGTAGGTGGCCAAGGTGGTGGGGAATGCGCCGCGGTTGCCAATGGACCCTGGGCTGATGTCCCACATGACCCCATCCGTAGGGTCCAACATTCCGGACCATTGGGCCACCATGCTGTGGGATGCAGCGTAAAGGTCGGAGGTCCCAGAGCCATCGTTGGTGTGCATGGCAGGAGGCCCCGGATCGTGGTAGACTTGGTAATCAAACCCTTCTCTCGAGTAAGTCGTCAGATCATCCGAATGGAGTGCCCAAGACGTCACCTGACCCCACTCTGGGGAAAGGAAGGGGGGCGTTTCGCCGGGAATCGCATTGCCACTTTGGTCGATGAACAAGTCCAAAGTGAGGGGCTGCCAGCGGTTGAGGTCGCTGACGGAGGCATTTCCAGGGAGGTCCACAATCAAAGGGTCATTGACCGGTTCGTAAGACTGGTTGGCGAAGTTGTTGGTTTCGTTGGCCCCGTCTTGCATTCCGAAGGCGATGATTTGCGCGGCGAGGTGGTTGCCCAAGGCCCTGCCATCGCCGTTGCTGTAATCGGTGTCGGTGAAATTGATTTCGTACCCAAGGGTGGTCATGTGGAGGTCGTATCCAACCATCAAATTGTCTGCATCCGGCGCATCCGCAAAGCGATGCTTCAAAAAGCGGTACATCCCGAAGGCAATGGCTTCGTCCCTGGCTTCAGCGGGACTGTTCGCCGGCTCAAAGCCATCAAAAGGTGCCGTGAACCCGTCGTAGTCCATTCCCAAAAATGCAGGGCATGACCCGGGGTCCATCACGGACCAGGCGTCCCACATCAACATCGAGCTGTGCCAGAGGTTTCTGGCATGCACCGTGGGCCTTGCGAAGTCACCCCGGATGCTGGCCAACAACATCTCATTCCATTGGCGGGCCATGCTGTGGCCCGTTTCCACGATAGGAAAATCGATGTCTTCGGAACAATCGGGGTCCGGGTTGGTGGGACAGACATCGCAGGCATCGGGCACCCCGTCCAAGTCGTAATCGGCGGCAGACGCCACGAGGGCGCAGTTGGACGACATGACAATGTCGTACCCTTGGCACTTGCCGCTGAAGATGTCGATCAGGCCATCGTTGTTGATGTCCAACAGAGCGACGTCGTAGCTGTTCGTCACCCAATCAAAGTTGGCGTTGCCATAGGGGTCGGCGAAAGTGCCGTTTTGGTTTTCATAGATGGCCATGCGCCTTCCACTGTTGCAAGGAGGGATGTCCACGTCCACATCGCTCACCACAACATCGATGTCCCCGTCGAGGTCCAGGTCTGCTGCATGAACATTGCCCCCAAAACCATTGGAAGAGCTGAAGCCCAAATTGACCACGTCAAAACCCAAGTTCTCGTCCGGTATGCGTGAAGTGGCGGTCAGCACCTTGTCGCTTCCGTCGTCCACGACGTAGAGATCGAGCCACCCGTCCCCATTGAAGTCGACCACCTCAAACATGTAAGGCGAAGAAGAAGGCACGAGGTTTTGCCAGTTGTTGAACTGGCCTTCGCCGTCGTTGAAAAGCACAATGACCCCTCTCGAATTCCAGGGGGACACGTTGTACAGGGTGGTGTTCTTGACAATGTCCAAATCGCCATCCCCGTCCATGTCTGCGATTTGCCCCGCGGTGCCAAAGGCACTGTTTCTCAAGTCGCCCATTCGGGCTTCTCCATCGTCGACGAAGTGGCCCGTGCCATCGTTGATCAAAAGGAAGTCTTTGGCGGTGCCTCCGCCCCCGTTGACACGGTAATTCACAAAGTAGAGGTCCTGCGAACCATTGCCCGTCAAATCGCCAGCCCAAACCGCACAAATGAGGGGTTGGTCGCTGCTGAGCGACGGAAGGCGATCCGCCGATTCGTCCAAAAGACCCAACCATTCTCCCTCCGTACTTTCGCCTTGGTTCATGTACAGCATGGGCTGCTGGTTGAAGGTGTTGGCCACCACCAAGTCGTCCCAGCCATCGCCATCCACATCGGTCACGTAGATGTCCCTTGCAAAACTTGGGTTGGTCAAAAATTCTGGCGCATAGGTGGCGGTGGCGTCCACGAGCACCCCGTTTTGATTGATGAGCAACAAGTCCGATTTGGGCGGCTCGGTGGGGGCGGAAAACGGTTCTTTTCTCACCACGATCACGTCCATCCATCCGTCTTTGTTCAAGTCGGCGGTCCAAATGTCTTTTTCCTCGTCGTCGTTGTTGGCGACGGTGCTCAAGACCAGTCTTTCTTCAGAGGCCATTTCCCAATCCAGCCATTGCCCCCAACTGCAATTGGCGTTCAGAATCAAGAGCAACAAAAACGTCAGGCAAAGGCGAAGGGTAGAATGGATCATGGCGGGCGAGTTTCAACAGAGGGCACTAGAGCACGACTTCAATGTACAACGATTTGCGCGACGCATGAATGGGCCAGCGCCTCACCTCATCATCAAGAAGCACCAAAGCACTGGCCACACCAAAACGCCATCCAACACCCAGCCTGCTGCTTTTTCTTTTTCCCAATCCTTTGCGGACGTTAACAAGGGAAGGGCATTGGATGGCCGCAACCACCATGCCGCCGCCCATGCTTGCAGACACATCACAAGCGGTGTGGCCGCACGGAAGTCTTCGCAGATGGCCGCCCAAGAAATGGCGTGGGCCCAAGGCAGCAAGCCAGCGAGCACGAGCATGACTTGCGCCCAGCGCAAGCAGGAATGAGGTCCCACGACCATAGGCCAGGTGGGAATGTGGTCCTTGTCCACCACCATATCTCGGATGTCAATGGGCAAGGAGAGTCCTGCAATCAACAAAAATCTTTGGCCCCACAGAACAGGTTCCCATGTCATGTTGGGATGGAGCGTACATGCTGTGGCCCACACTGCAGCGATGAGGGGCGTCTTGAGCCAAATCACGCTGCGCAGGCCGCCCGGCAAGCCTGGGACCAGGGCATAGGCCAGAGAGGCCAAAATCAAGGGAGCACCCACCGCCAACAAGGAATTCAAATCCCAAGCCATCACTCCCCATTGGCCCCATGTGAAAAGCAACCAAAGGCTTCCCCACACCGCAAGCATGGCAAGGCCATGGCGGTCCCAATAGGTTCGCCTCTCAGCAGGCATGGCCGCAGGGGTGCGTTGGTGTTTGATCGCCCGTTGGACCGTGTAACCGCACCCTGTGGAGAGCCCCACCCAAATGGCGACGGCAAGATCTTGTGACGAGTCGATGACGCCTGCGTCGTTCACCATCCAAGTCAACCAAGTTGTGGCACCTGCCCCCAAGGCAATCCAGAAGTGTGAAAAAGACATGGAGCGCCAAAGCATGGCACGAAGGTCGAGGTCTTGTGGACGTAGAATGGCACTTGGTGGACGGGATGTTGATGGAAAGGCGTGGACGAGCCTTTGCCCCGTTGTATTTTTGCCCTTTCTCGGGAGTTTAAATCACCCTATTCCCCTGGTTACATGAAGATTGGAAGTTTTGTTTCGCGCCATTTGGGTCCTCGCATTGAAGACCAAACCACGATGCTGCGCACCATTGGCTCACCTTCATTGGATGACCTGATTGAACAGACCGTACCGGGAGCCATTCGCCTGCGTGAGCCGATGGATGTGAGCACTGCCTTGACAGAAAGTGAATACCTCGAGCACATTGATGGCTTGGCAGCACAAAACGCAGTCTTTCGGAATTACATCGGCATGGGTTACTACCCTACAGAGGTTCCAAGCGTGATCCGCCGCAACGTCTTGGAAAATCCAGGATGGTACACGGCCTACACACCATACCAAGCGGAGATTGCCCAGGGTCGTCTCGAAGCGTTGCTCAATTTCCAGACCCTGGTGTTGGACCTCACAGGGATGGAGGTGGCCAACGCGTCTCTCCTGGACGAAGGCACAAGTGCGGCTGAAGCCATGGCCATGCTGTTTGCGGCAAGGTCAAGGACCCAAGTGAAAGAGGGTCGAACTAGGTTTTTGGTGGACCAAGAGGTGTTCCCCCAAACCATGAGTGTATTGCGCACCCGAGCAACACATCTCGACATTGACATGGTGGTGTTGTCACGCCAGGACATGGCGGCGGGATTGGAGGGCGGTGGGGTTTACGGATGTTTGGTCCAATACCCTGACGCCAATGGCGAGGCGGAGGAGATGACGGATTTGATGGCTACCATGGCGGAGCACGATGTGCGTTCGGTGTTTGCCTCGGATTTGATGGCTCTCTTGCTCATGAAAAGCCCGGGCTTGATGGGCGCAGATGTTGTGGTAGGAAGCACCCAGCGATTTGGCGTGCCGATGGGCTACGGAGGCCCCCATGCTGCATTCTTCGCCGCCAAGGAGTCTTTCAAGCGACATTTCCCTGGACGCATCATCGGCGTGTCTGTGGACCGCCTGGGCAATCAGGCCTTTCGGATGGCCCTCCAAACGAGGGAACAACACATTCGCAGAGATAAGGCTACGTCCAACATATGCACCGCCCAGAGTTTGTTGGCGGTGATGGCCTCCATGTATGCGGTGTACCATGGCCCCTCGGGACTGCGCGACATTGCAGAAAGGATCCACACGACCACCCGATCATTGGCCACAGCCCTTGGCGCAAATGCCCAGCTGACCATTGTGCACGGCTGCTATTTCGACACCCTCAAAATCCATGTGCAAGGAGGCGGAGATGCCATGCGTGCCCTGCGGGCACGTGCCGAATCGAAGCGCGTCAACCTGCGCTACTTCAAAGACGGAGAGCACATCGGGGTCTCTTTGAACGAGCGCACCAACAAAAAGGACTTCACCACTCTCTGTTCCGTGTTGGGCGTTGAACCCATACAAGGAGTGGACTTTGACAGCACCTTCTTTGGTCCTCTTGCCCGCGAAGTGGACTACCTCCACCATCCCGTGTTCAACCGTTACCGTTCTGAAACGGAAATGATGCGGTACATCAAGACCCTTGAAAACCGAGACCTCAGCTTGACGCATGCCATGATTCCACTTGGATCGTGCACCATGAAGCTCAATGCAGCGACGGAGTTGATTCCCATCACTTGGGCGGCCTTCGCAGAGCTGCATCCTTTTTGCCCTGCGGACCAAGCCCGCGGGACGCGCGCGATGCTCATGGAGTTGGAGAAAGACCTTTCCGAAATCACAGGCTTTGCAGGAGTTTCATTGCAGCCCAACAGCGGAGCGCAGGGCGAGTTTGCGGGATTGATGGTCATCCGTGCTTACCACGCCTCGCGAGGAGAAAGCCACAGGAACATTTGCCTGATTCCCAACAGTGCACACGGCACCAACCCTGCGAGCGCAGTAATGGCAGGCATGAAAGTCGTGGTGGTCGGATGCGACAAACACGGCAACATCGACGCGGATGATTTGCGTGCCAAGGCGGAAAAGCACTCGAAGGAGTTGGGTGCACTGATGATCACCTATCCTTCCACCCATGGGGTGTTTGAATCTTCCGTTTTGGAAGTAACGGAAATGGTCCATGCGCATGGTGGCCAGGTGTACATGGACGGCGCGAACATGAACGCCCAAGTGGGTTTGACAAGCCCCGGCATGATCGGGGCAGACGTATGCCATTTGAATTTGCACAAGACATTCGCCATTCCGCATGGGGGTGGCGGCCCGGGTGTTGGCCCCATCGGCGTCGCCGAACACCTCGTGCCCTTCTTGCCCGGTCACGACGTTGTCCCAGTGGGTGACGACAGATCCATTGATGCCGTCAGTGCAGCTCCTTTTGGCAGTGCTTTGATTGCTCAAATCCCCTACGCTTACATCAAAATGCTCGGACAGTCGGGCTTGACAGAGAGCACCAAGGTGGCCATTCTCAACGCGAATTACCTGAAAGCAAGACTTGAAGGTGCCTACGATGTGCTGTACCAGGCCAAAAATGGCACGGTGGCCCACGAGATGATTTTGGATTGTCGGCCGTTCAAGGCCGTTGGGGTGGAAGTCATGGACATCGCCAAGCGATTGATTGACTATGGATTCCATGCCCCGACGGTGTCTTGGCCGGTTCCCGGAACCTTGATGATCGAGCCAACAGAGAGCGAGAGCCTTGAGGAGTTGGACCGCTTCACGGAAGCAATGCTGGGCATCCGGGAAGAAATTGCCATGTTGGAGCGCGGCGAAGTGCACCCTGAAGACAATGTGTTGAAAATGGCCCCCCATACCGTGGAAGAGGCCACATCCACTGAGTGGACCCATCCGTACAGCAGGGAAAAGGCGGTCTATCCAATGCATGATATGAAGGCGAGAAAGTTCTGGAGTTCTGTTGCACGTGTGGACAATGCACATGGCGACAGAAACCTCGTTTGTTCTTGCCCTCCGCTTTCTTCCTTTGAAGAAGTTCTTGCAAAAGTCTGAGGAAGGACATCCACGGCCTCCTGTTCGCAACCCTTTGGCGAAAAAATGCGATTTAATTACGATGGACCTATTTTCGCCCTGACTTTCATGCTTACGATTCCAAAACCTACCTACATGAAGCAATTTTACATTTTGGCCCTTGGAGGCCTCTTGAGCCTTGGAGCCCAAGCTCAGTACAACATGCCTGCAGCGGCCAAAGGCGACACGTCACCTCGTGCGAAGGTGACCGCAGTGACTTCCAACGTGGAGCGCGAAACCATATGGATCAACGATGTCAGCGTTTGCGACGACTGGACCTATGGCAATGGAGCAACTGAAACAGGATCGCCATGGTTCGACATCGACATCAACTTTGAGTGCACCACGGAAGGCCCTTCTGGACCCTACAACGGATGGGCAGGAGGAAACGCTGTCGGGACGCCACAGCCTCCATTGAACAGCAGCACGTCAGACAATGGATTTTTGATGGTGGATTCGGATTTGTTTGGGGCAGACGCGAACTACGATGCGAATTGGATCGAGAATTGCTGGGTTCAAACGGCCGACGCGATTGATTGTGCCAACTACCCTTACGTGAGCATCTCCTTCCAAACGCGCTACCGCTGTTGGGACAATGGGGCATCTGACGGAAGCGAAAAGTGCTTTGTGGAAGTGAGCCGTGATGGAACATCTTGGCCAGAATTGACAAGTGCGTATACCACTGAATGGTCCAACGAGGGCATGGTGGACTATGATGGTGAAATGGTGCAGTGCCGCTATGAGGTCTTCCCTGACTCCGAAACGGGGTATGGTTCAGACAATCCGGCTTTGCTCGAGTTTGACATCACCGAAGCCGCTGGTGGCCAAGAGGCTGTGTGGGTTCGTTTTCGGTGGGTTGGAACTTGGGGTTATTCCTGGGAAATCGACGACATCGAAGTCTATGAGACACCTGAAAATGACACCCGCATCGACAACTACGTGAGCTACACGAACTTTGAACAAGGCGGCAACTACGAGTACGGTGCTTGGGCAGTCAGCCAATTGCCAGACACGTTGTTCGCAGGAGCGAAAGTCTACAACGTAGGCTACGCCAACCAAACCAATGTGGTGATCGACTTGGACGTGAACGGCGAGAGCGTCGTGTCCAATGTGATCGACACTTTGGGCTATGCAGCCAACGATACGTTGGTCGCGGCTTACACTGTCACAGGTTTGGGCCCAGTATCTCTTGACTACACCTTGTCTGCGGACGATGAAGATGAGAACCCGGGCAACAACACGGCATCTCAGTCTTTTGAGGTGACGGACCTCCAGTGGGGCCGGGACAACGGCGAAATCAGCGCAGCTTACCCCGCAGGTGACCCTACAGCGGGTGACATTGCAGGGACTACGGATTACATCGCAATGCCACTTTACTTCGTGGAAAACGACGTGACCATTTACGGTGTGGATGTGGCGATCATGGAGGGCACAGAGCCCAACATTCCCGTCCGTGGCTTTTTGGTGGACATCAACGACGATTTGGCCTTGACGGAGCAATACGGTGGAGAGCTGGTCAGCTCACCTGAAATTGATCTCGTGGAAGGCAACACCAACGACGGCACAGGTGAAATCATTTGGTACACCTTCGTGTTCGACGAACCTTACGAAGCCACTGCAGGAGAGAATCTTGGCGCTGCATTTGAGCACTACGGTGGAGGCAACGTCCAAATTGGAGAGGCCCAGTTCACCTACGACCAAACGGCGTTTGTGTATGGACCATTTGGTTCTGGCCAAGCGTACGACTGGTACTACAGCAACGAGGTGCCCATGGTGCGTTTGAATTTGGATGCCGACGCTGTGACAGCGGTCAGCGAAGCTCAAATCACAGGCACAGAAGGCTTCGACCTTTTCCCAGCTTTCCCGAACCCTACCACCGACGCGACACGCTTCCGTTTCCAATTGGAGCGGTCTGCAGAGGTGACGTTCGAATTGCGCGACATCGCTGGAAAGTTGGTGGAGCGTCGTGACTTGGGCACCCAGCCCGCAGGCATGGGCAACATGGTCCTTGAAACTTCAGCGTTTGGCGCCGGGTCCTACACAGCCACATTTGTGGTGGACGGGGCCCGTACCACCCAAAAGCTGATGGTCAAGTAAGACCGCTGAAACCTTCCTTCAAATCGAAGGAATGAGAAAGGGGAAGCACGTGCTTCCCCTTTTTTTTTGCTTTGGCGCTCGGAAACTGTGGTTGTTTTGGTCTTCAATTGTAATTTCCGCGTCCAACTAAAACACCTGATATATGAAACACCTTCTACTCTTCACTGGTTTGACATGCTGTTTGACAGCCGTTGTGGCCCAGCGTCCGGCCGATTCCAACATTGCGCATTCGCCCACAGCCGTTGACCGTTCCGAAGCCCAATCGTCCCTCGATCAAGGGGTCGAAGCGATGTTGACGCAACGAGGCGGAGGCACCATTTTGTTTCAAGAGACGTTCGCCAATGGCTTCGATGGGAGCAACGGAAACGGTGCTTGGAGCGTCGATCAAAACACGGAAACCGACATTTGGGTGTGGGTGGCTCCGGGCAACACGGGCTACTACGCCGACGGCGCCGCAACGGGTGTCGCGCACCCTGCAGGGTATTACAGTACCACCATTGATGCTTTGGAGTCGACCACGGCCTCTGATGGCTGGATGATTTTTGACAACGATTACTTCCAAGGTGGCCAAATCAACGCAGACAACCCTGCCGTGGACACGGAGGGCTCTTTGACCAGCCCGGTGATGGACTTCTCGTCGAATGCTTCCATCATTGTGAACTGGGAGTCTTACTTCCGCTACTGCTGCTTCCCTTTCTCTCCCATTTTCTTGGAGGTGGGCACCATCGAGGAAGGCGTTACGTCGTGGACCTCATTCGACGGCCACGGCAGCTTCATCGAGTCGGCCAACTCTGCATCGGCCAACCCGCTTCCTGTGGGGGTGGATGTAAGCTGCGTTGCAGCCAACCAAGACTCAGTACAACTTCGGTTTGCCTACCGCCAAGCCCCGGAACAAGGAACGGGCTACAGCCACTACTTCTGGGGCATCGACGATGTGACGGTGTCCTCCAACGACGTGTCCAACGACATTGAGATCACCCAAATTGTGAATGGTGATGTGTTCAACGTATTCGAATACCGCGTGACCCCGCTCGAGCAAGCCATTGTTCCTGGTGAAGGTGGATTGCTGGCAGGTGTGATGTACCGAAACGTCGGAACTGCTGACCAATACGGTGTGGAGGTGAAGGTGGAGGTCCTTGACCCCGCGGGCAACCCTGTCAGCACCACGACCACAGTTCTGGACACAGTCTACACCTTTGCCAACGCTCCAACTTGTCCGGCAAATTCCCAGGACACGTTGTACGTTACGACCGATTGGGAGCCCGATGCCATTGGCACTTATGGTTTGCGCATCACCATGCTGGCCGACTCTTCGGATGCCACCCTCGACAACAATGTCGCTACGAAGGACATCCTCTATACCGATGACATCTATGGCCACGACGACGAGGGCGCATTGGACGGTCAATTGGGTGCCCGTGAAAGCGAGGAAATTGATGGCTATTATGACCCCACCGGATACGGCTCTTTCTACCATTGCCCCAACCCTGGCACCATGGCTTACGGCTTGGCCATCAAGTTTGGTGCAGGATGTGGATTGGACATCGATGGAAACCCAGATGAACTCGAGTTTGAAACCCGTTTGTACGAGTATGACAATACGGTAGGTGTGACAGGAAGTCCATTCGATGCCAATTACTGGATCTACGACCAAGACTGGAGCAACGCCGATGGAAGCGACGACGTGGAGGTGTACCTCTCGTTTGAGGACCCCATTGAAATGGCTGCGGACGCCTTCTACTTTGCAGGCGTCATGAACGAATACGAGTCCCCAACGGCATTGACCGTTTGGGCGGAACTCAACAGCGACACCGACAACAGCACAGGCAATTTCAGCCAGACGGGCGCGGGGGATTTTGTGTGGTTCACAAGCCAGACTTCCACGCCTGCCGTTCGCTTGATCACAAGCGAGCGCGAGGCAGTGGACTTGCTCGAGGCATCTCAAGGCATCCGCTTGGACCAAAACATCCCCAACCCCGCCGCGGGAACGACAACCATTCGCTTCGAGCTCGGCCAGAGCCGCGACGTGATGTTGGAGGTCCGTGACGGCATGGGCCGCTTGGTCTCGTCCAAGGACATGGGCACGTTGGGTGCAGGCTTGCACAACATGGAGTTGAACCTCGACGGTTGGGCTTCAGGATTGTACACTTACACCCTCTCAGCTGATGGCCTTCGCACGACGAAGAAGATGACCATCAAGTAAGGGTTCGAAACTTTGATGTCGACAAGGCACTGCCCCCTGGGCGGTGCCTTGTTATTTTCGGGCCATGGGATGGAAAGCTTTTTTGAGCCAACCGATGGCACGTCTTTCATTGCGGCGCCTGCACAGACGTGTGTCTGATCCCGTGGCCGCCCAAAGAGAGGTGTTGGAAGAGCTCTTGAAGAAAGGGCAGGCAACGGCCTTTGGACGGGCCCATGGTTTGCGGCCAGGGATGAGCGTCCAGGCGTTTCAAGAGGCCGTGCCGGTCAGGTCTTACGAAGGGCTCCGGGCATTCGTCGACCGGGCTGTGGCTGGAGAGGCGGATGTACTTTGGCCTGGCAAACCCTTGTACTTCTGCAAGACCAGTGGCACGACATCAGGGGCCAAGTACATTCCCCTGACGCAGGACAGCATGCCCAACCACATTGGCAGCGCGCGCAATGCCTTGCTGGGACACATCGCGGGGACCGGAGATGCTTCTTTTGTCGACGGCAAAATGATCTTCTTGCAAGGCAGCCCTGAACTCGGGTCCACACCAGGAGGGGTGCCTTTGGGCCGGCTCAGTGGCATTGTGGCGCACCATGTCCCGAGCTATTTGCAACGCAACCGCTTGCCTTCTTGGAAGGCCAATTGCATCGAGGATTGGGAAGACAAGGTTCAGGCCATTGTGGAGGAGACTTGCAAAGAAGACTTGAGGCTGGTGAGCGGCATCCCCTCGTGGGTGCAGATGTACTTTGAACGTCTTCTTGCGCACACGGGCAAATCCACCGTGCAGGAGGTGTTCCCCAACCTTTCCCTCTTCGTCCACGGCGGCGTGGCGTATGGCCCTTATGCGGAGCGGTTCAAACAACTGCTGGGGTTTGAGATTCCACGGGTGGAATTGTACCCCGCCTCGGAGGGGTTCCTCGCGTTCCAGGAGGCACCGAATGTGAAAGGCATGTTGCTGAATGTGCGCGATGGCATTTTCTTTGAGTTCATTCCTGCAGGTCAGTATTTTGAGGAGAATGCGCGAAGATTGACCATTGCAGAGGTGGAGTGTGGGGTGCAGTATGCCGTGGTGCTTAGTTCCAATGCCGGGTTGTGGGGCTACGACATAGGAGACACTGTCAAATTCGTTTCTCTTGACCCACCTCGCATTCTTGTGACAGGGAGGATCAAACATTTCACCTCGGCCTTTGGAGAACACGTCATTGCCGAGGAAGTGGAGGGAGCGGCGCAGGTGGCCATGGCCCAATGTGGCGGGGTGATTTCAGAGTTTCACGTGGCGCCCCAGGTGGCGCCTTCAGAGGGACTTCCCTACCACGAATGGTTGGTGGCTTTTGAGGATTTGCCGGAGGATTTGGATCGATTTGTTGGGGCTTTGGACCGGGCTCTGCAAGGGGCCAATCCTTATTACAAGGACCTGATCCAAGGGGCGGTGTTGCGCCCTGCCCAATTGACGTGCGTGCCTGCAGATCGGTTCAATGAAGCGATGCGACAACGAGGGAAATTGGGCGGACAGAACAAGATGCCCCGGTTGGCCAACGACAGAGGCTTGGCCGATTTGATTTTGACAACTGAAGAGCAAGCATGACATGAAAATTTTGGCGATCACAGGAGGAAGCGGCTCGGGAAAGAGCACCGTACTGAATGGTCTGAAGGACCACTTCGGCGGGCGGATGTCCATGCTGTCGCTCGACGATTATTACCGTCCCAAAGCCGAGCTCCCCGTGGACGAGAACGGGGAAACGAATTTTGATGTGCTTCAGGCCATTGATGACCAAAAACTGCATGCCGACATCCTGAAATTGTCCTCGGGGTCCTCAGTTTCCTTCGATTCATACACCTACAACAAGAGCCTCATGAAGTCCCAGGTTGTCTTGGTGGAGCCCAGAGAATGGTTGGTGGTGGAAGGGCTGTTTGCGCTGAGCTACCCCAACATCGTGGCATGCACGGATGTCAAAGCTTTCATTCATGCTTCTCCAGACATCCGGTTGGCCCGCAGAAAGCACCGCGACATGACCATCAGGGGATACACTCCTGAGGAAGTGGATTACCAGTGGCAGCATCACGTGCGTCCCGCCGACAAGGCGCACATCGAGCCCCACAAAGAGACGTGTCACGTGGTGATTGAAAACGACGACGATTGGCGCCCGGGATTGGGGCGCTTGATTGAACACATGGAGGCGTTCGACGCTTCTTCTCCCAAACCACAAACATGAAAAAGGCATTCACCCTCCCCAATTGCAAAACGTGCCAGCGGATTTTTGGGGACCTCCAACCGGAGCAACAGGGCTGCGAAGTCGTCGACATCAAAGCGGAGGGCATTGCCGCAGCCGACCTCGATGCCATGAAGGCCCACGCGGGTTCCTATGAATCTTTGTTCAGCCGTCGTGCCATGAAGTTTCGCAGCATGGGGTTGGCTGACAAGTCCTTGGCTGAATCCGATTACCGCGCCTTGATTTTGGAAGAATACACCTTCCTCAAGCGCCCCGTCTTCCTCACGGACAAAGGGGTCACGGCGGGGTCCAGCAAGGCGGAGGTGTCACGCGCCCGGGACCTGATCTCTTGAGTTCTTCCTCCCCATCCCGTGGTCCTTGGCAAGCGCATTTGGCACTCTGGGGGGTGGGTTTGATTTATGCCTACAACTATCTCGTTGCCAAGGGCCTGATGCCTGAAAAGGTGGGCCCCTCTGGCTTCATTGCATTGCGGGTGGTAGGGGCGACACCCTTGTTTTGGGTTTTGTACGCCTTGCGCTGGGAAAGGGTAGACCGCTCCGATTTGGGTCGTTTGTGGCTCTGCGGGCTGACAGGTGTGACCATCAACCAACTTTTCTTCTTCAATGGCTTGGCAGCAACAAGTCCGGTACACGCCTCTATCATCATGACCATCAACCCCGTTTTGGTGCTTTTGATCAGTGCGGCATTGCTGGGCACGGCCATCACCACACGGAAGGTCTTGGGCATTGCACTGGGGGCGATGGGGGCCCTGACCTTGCTGACCCAAGGCGGAGGCTCCGACCTTTCGACGCATGCTTCGTGGCAGGGAGATTTGATGGTGCTTTTGAATGCGGCAAGCTATGGGGTGTACCTCGTGGTGGTCAAACCCCTCATGCAGAAGTACCGCCCCATCACGGTCATTTCTTGGGTATTTTTGTTTGGGGGACTCATGGCGTTGCCTGTGGGGGCTCCCCAAGCCATGGCCATTGACTGGTCGTCGTTTGGCCCACAGGACTGGTTGTCTGTGGGATTTGTGCTGCTCTTCACCACGTTTTTGGTCTACCTCTTGAACATCTATGCCCTTGGCAAGGTGCAGCCGACGGTGGTCAGCATCTACATCTACCTGCAGCCACTGTTGGTGGGAAGCATGGTTTGGCTTGCCGCGCAATGGGGTGGAGCGGACTACATGGCCGACATGGGATGGCTGCAATTGGTGTGTGCCCTGGTGATTGCATCCGGGGTGTGGTTGGTCAGTGTTCCAGGAAAGGCCTGAGGGTTTTTCAAGTGCGGGATGGCCTTGTGGTTTGAAGTGCCTCAGCATCGATGTAACTTGGTGCCATGGCGATCATGAAACCTTTCAATTTGACAGCTTGGATCGAAGAGAACCGCGATCTACTGAAGCCTCCCGTGGGCAACAAAAACCTCTATGTCGAGAGTGGCGATTACATCGTGATGATCGTTGCAGGGCCCAACGCTCGAAAGGACTACCACTACAATGAAACCGAAGAGTTGTTTTATCAGCTCGAGGGCCACATCAACGTCCGTATCCAAGAAGATGGCCAGGCGGTGGACATGAAACTTGGCCCGGGTGACATGTACTTGCACCCCGCTGGCGTACCCCACAGCCCTGCGCGCGAGGCTGGTTCGCTTGGTCTCGTGATCGAACGCAAGCGCAAGGGCACTCCGATGAAGGACGGTCTGATGTGGTTTTGTGACAAGTGCAATCACAAGCTGCACGACACCTACTTTGAGCTAGAAAACATCGAGAAGGACTTCTTGCCACGATTTCGCGAATTCTATGGCAGCGAAGAATTGCGCACGTGCGATTGTTGTGGCCACGTGATGGAGGTTGACCCGCGATTTGTGGACTGACAACCACCACGCACATCCCGTCAAGTCTTGACGCTCGATTGACCCTGCGCTTCAAGGGGTCTGCCCTACCTTCGCGTGGACGCGAACCAAGGGGTTCGTGCCTTCACGAAGATTGGAACCTGCATGCGTTTTGAACGACTCAACAACCTGACTGGATGGGCCATATGGGCCCTTGCCACGCTTGTCTTTGTCCTCACAGTGGAACCCACGGCGAGTTTCTGGGACTGCGGGGAATTCATCGCTTCTGCGTACAAACTTGAGGTGGGTCACCCCCCTGGTGCTCCTTTCTTCATGTTGCTCGCCCGCTTTCTAATGGTGCCCATGGGCCCGGAAACGGCGGCCCTGGCGGCCAACGGCCTCTCGGTGCTGAGCAGTTCCTTCACGGTCCTGTTCTTGTTTTGGAGCATCACCCATTTGGCCAAACGACTGACAGGCGAAAAGGAATTGAGCCGGGGAAATGTGCTGGCCGTTTTGGGTTCTGGTGCGGTGGGTGCCTTGGCGTATGCGTTCAGCGACTCGTTCTGGTTCAGCGCAGTGGAAGGGGAGGTGTATGCCCTGTCAAGCCTTTTTACGGCCCTGGTGTTTTGGGCGATTTTGAAATGGGAAAATGAGGCTGACAGGGAGGATTCCACCAAGTGGATCATCTTGATTGCCTACCTCATGGGGCTTTCCATTGGGGTTCACTTGCTCAACCTGTTGGCCATTCCTGCCATCGCCATGGTGTACTACTACCGGAAGCATGGCTTCACTTGGAAAGGATTGGTGCTGACTGGTGGGGTGTCCTTGGTGCTGTTGGGCTTTGTCCAAGAGGTGTTGATCAAAGGTGCTGTGCAAATGGCGGGCAGTTTCGAATTGTTTTTTGTGAACGACTTGGGCTTGCCATTCAACGCTGGAGCCTTGGTGTACTTGGCCCTTTTGGTGGCAATCATTGTGGCGCTTGTCGTGGTGTCCCGCCAAAAAGGGTGGTGGGCCGTCAACACCCTCACCTTGGGCATGGCGATGTTGCTTTTGGGCTACAGCTCCTTCGCCACGGTCATGATCCGGTCGGCGGCAAATCCGCCCATGGACGAGAACGACCCGCAAAACTTATTTGCCTTGTTGAGTTACCTCAGCCGCGAGCAGTATGGGGACCGGCCTTTGGCGACGGGACAATTCTGGGGCAGCCCCACAAGTTTGGACAAGCCCTACCTGGACGGCAAGCCTTCTTGGGTGAAGAGCTACAGCGTGATGAAAAAGCGGGGCCCTTCGGAGCGCCGGATCAAGAGTTTCAAGGGGGAATACGCGGCACAGAAATTTGTGGAAGCGAACCCAGATGAGAAGTACTTCATCGCGGAGGAATACGTCGACAGTGGAGAGAAGAAAGGGAGCAAGCCGAATTACAATCCGGAATTCACCATGTGGTTTCCTCGGATGTACAGTTCCACAGGCAGCCACCTGAAAGAATACAAACGCTGGAGCAATTACAAGGGCTTCAACATGACGACGTCTTACGAAAGCCCGCTGGTCGATGGCCTCATGACCAGGGCCCAGTTTGTGAACCACATGGAGAATGACGTTCTCTCAGGTGAGATGAGCAAAGCGGAACTCGAGCGCGTCCTGCGCCGTCTGTTCGCAGATTACGGCCTGCGCTTTGAGCAAAACTTCGGGGTGCAGTCCAAGGACTTGCTCACGGTACGCAATCCAGAAACAGGGCAGATGAATTCGGCTCCTCTGACCAACCCCCAAATGCGTTCCAGTTTGGCGGGGTACATCGTGGATCAATTGGACGAGGGATTGACCTACGGGAAGGGCTATGTCAGGCGTTTGGGCCAAAAAAAGCGCGCCCAGGAAGATGCGCTTCGACTCAGCACACAACGGGCCAACCAAACCCGCAACCAGGACGACATTCGCGCGGCACTCCAGGCAGAAGGTCGCTTGAACAAGACCTTGGAAGACATGATGCCAAGCCAGGGTGAAAACCTTCGCTTTTTCACCGATTACCAAATGGGGTGGATGTACTTCAGGTACTTTTTCTGGAACTATGTGGGCCGACAAAACGACACCCAGGGCCATGGGGACTTCATGACGGGAAATTGGCTGAGCGGGGTGGATTTTATCGATGCTGAACGCTTGGGCAACCGCACTGAATTGACCCAAGAAGCCATGGACAACAAGGGCTGGAACAGGTTCTTCTACCTTCCCTTGCTGCTGGGCTTGATCGGGCTTGTCTTCCAGGCATTCCGAGACCCCAAAGGAGCCTCCGTGGTGGGGATGCTGTTCTTGATGACGGGCATTGCCATTGTGGTGTATTTGAATCAAACCCCCTTGCAGCCCCGCGAGCGAGACTATGCGTTCGTCGGGTCGTTCTATGCCTTTGCCATGTGGATTGGCCTTGGGGTGATGGCGCTCTGCCAGGCCACCAAGTCTTCGGAATTCAAAGCCCACATGCAGGGTCTGGCCCTTCCTTTGGTGGCAGGCGTGGTGTTTTTTGTCATGGAATCCCTCAGTGGGGGGTCTCATGTCCTGTCTTACAGCACCCTGTTCATGGCTGTGGTGGCCGTGGTCTTGTATGCAGTGTCTTGGGCACTTGGCAAAGCGTCCCTTTCAGACCCCATGCGGGCGGGGGTGGTGGTCGCCTTGACGGCCCTCGTTCCTCTTCTGATGGCTTCGGAAGGATGGGACGACCACAGTCGGGCGAGGCGCAGGACTGGTGTGGACATGGCGAAGAATTATTTGAACTCATTGGCGCCCAACGCCATCATTTTCACCAATGGGGACAACGACACCTTCCCACTTTGGTACGCCCAGGAAGTGGAAGGGGTGCGCACGGACGTTCGGGTCTGCAACCTCAGCCTCTTGAACACCGATTGGTACATCGACCAAATGCGCCGCCGTGCCTATGACAGTGCTCCCTTGCCCATCATGATGGACGAGGAGAAGTACCGCCAAGGCACCCGGGACGTGGTGCTCATCGACAAAAGCGGGGAGGCCGCGGACCTTATGGCTGCCATGGAATACAGCCTGAACGACGAGAACATCCGAAAGTATCCCGGTCAAAAAGGGTACTACAACCTGCCCTCAAGCACCTTCCGCGTGCCTGTGGACTCTGCTGCGGCTTTGGCTTCTGGCCTGGTGACCGAGGAGGAACTGCCTTTCCTGGTTGAGGCTTTGGAGTGGGAGCTGTCCAGTGGAGATGGCTCCACCCCGAGCTACATCACCAAGAACCACTACGCCGCACTCAACATGATCGCGAACAACCAATGGGAGCGCCCCATTTACTTCGCCGTCACCACAGGTCCTGAAAGCTACCTCGGCTTGCAGGATCACTTTAGGTTGGAGGGTTTGGCCTACCGCCTCGTGCCCCTGAAGTTCCCCAAGAATGAAAACCCCAACATCCTGGGATCTATTGGAACGGACATCATGTTTGACAACGTGATGGAAAAGTGGGTTTGGGGCAACATGGACGATGTGGAGCACGGCATTTACATGGATGAAAACAACCGCCGCATGGTCACCAACATCCGCCTTCAAATGGCCAACCTGGCCGAGACCTTGTTGAAACAAGGGGAGGCTGAACGCTCCATCGTCGTGTTGGACGAGATGATGCGGGCGATGCCCCGCCAAAATGTGCCTTACAGCCGGGTCATCATGCCCGTGGCGGAAGCTTACATGCAATTGGCCTCGGACACGACCTTGGCTCCCAATACGCGAGACCTTTCTGAGGCATCCAGAACCAGTGCTTGGGCATCTGCTCAGAAAATCACGGACGAATTCATGGCCATGCAAGAGGACAACATCAAGTACTTCACGTCCCTCGATGCCAACTTGTTCATGGCTTCAGAACGGGAGATCCAGTTTTCCCTTCAGGTGGCGGATCGCCTGGTGCGCGTCATGAAGTATTTCCATCCCGATGCGGAAGAGGCCCGGGCGCTTGAAGGGCGGTTGACAGAGATGGAATCCGATTTGGACGCCTATGAGCAATCGCAGATGAACATGGCCGGTGGGCCCATTTGAGCATGACAGGAGGATCGACACCCAAGGTGCGTATCGCGATTTTGGCCTCTGGTGGCGGCTCCAACGCGGAATGCTTGATGGCCCATTTTGCAGAAGGCTCGGGGTCCGAGGTGGGCGAGGTGGTTTGGGTTGGCACCAACCGCATGGACGCAGGTGTCAGGGCCCACGCCAGACGGCATGGCATTCCTGAAAGCCATGTGTCCAAGCAAGCCATGAATTCTGGGGAGTTGCTCACGGAGCTTCGGGAGCGCGGTGTCGAATGGATTGCACTTGCGGGGTTTTTGCTTCGCTTGCCTGCTGAAATATGCGAGGCCTACCACCAAAAGTTGGTGAACATCCACCCTGCACTTTTGCCTAAGCATGGAGGCAAGGGCATGTTTGGCATGCATGTACATCGGGCGGTGCACGCTTCAGGAGACCTGCGTTCAGGCATGACCATTCATTGGGTCCGTCCGGAGTACGACGAAGGGGACATCTTGTTCCAAGGGGAGGTGGCTTTGGTGGAGAGCGACTCCCCTGAGGACATTGCCGGCAAGGTGTTGGCTTTGGAGCACCGTCATTACCCGCCCATCCTCGAAGGCCTCATCCGTCTGTCCCAAGGGACCGATGTGCGCGATGCCACCCATTTGCAATCCCACAAACGATAACATGGCCAAGGTGACCATGTACACGGACGGAGGGGCGAGCGGCAACCCAGGCCCAGGGGGGTACGGCACCCTCTTGATGTATGGTGAACACGTCAAGGAAATCAGCGAAGGTTTCCGCTTGACCACCAACAACAGGATGGAATTGCTGGCCGTCATCAAGGGTCTGGAGGCCCTCACCCGGGAAGGGGTGGAGGTGGATGTGTACTCCGATTCCAAGTACGTGGTCGATGCCGTCGAGAAGCGGTGGGTGATGGGCTGGGAAAAGAAGGGATACAAAGGCAAGAAGAATCAGGACTTGTGGCAGCGTTTCTTGGTGGTGTACCGAAAGCACGCGGTGAAGTTCCATTGGGTCAAGGGCCACGCAGGCGACCCCTTGAATGAACGCGTGGACGCCATGGCGGTCGCTGCGTACCAAACTGGGGACTTGCTGACCGATGCATGGTATGAAGCGAACCAGTCATAGGGCAGGGGCAACCCGGAGGCGTTATCTTTGCTTCGCAATTCAATGACCATGCGCACAGACCTCTACCAAGGCCACGACTACCTTTTGATGGATGAGCTTCTCACAGAAGAGCATCGGCTGATCCGCGACACCGCTCGCGCATGGGTCAAGCAGGAGGTGAGCCCCATCATCGAAGATGCAGCGGAGCGCTGCGAATTTCCCAAGCATTTGTTGCCAGGATTGGGAGAGATTGGCGCCTTTGGCCCCTACATCCCTGAGGAGTACGGCGGGGCCGGCTTGGACCAGATTGCCTACGGTTTGATCATGCAAGAACTGGAACGCTGCGACAGCGGATTGCGCTCCACGGCGTCGGTCCAGAGTTCTTTGGTGATGTACCCCATTTGGAAGTATGGATCGGAAGAACAAAAGCAGAAGTTCCTGCCCAAGTTGGCCACAGGCGAGTGGATGGGATGTTTTGGCTTGACGGAACCTGACCATGGGTCGAACCCAGGTGGCATGACCACCCATTACAAAGAAGATGGGGACGACATCATCCTCAATGGGGCGAAGATGTGGATTTCCAACGCGCCCTTCGCTCAAATGGCCGTAGTGTGGGCCAAAAATGAAGAGGGACGCATCCACGGTGTTCTCGTGGAGCGTGGCATGGAAGGGTTCAGCACCCCCACAATGAAAGGTAAATGGAGCCTTCGTGCGTCCGACACAGGAGAGCTTATCTTCGACAACGTACGTGTGCCCAAAACGAACATTTTGCCAGGTCGATCTGGATTGGGCGCTCCATTGAGCTGCCTCGACAGCGCACGTTATGGCATTGCTTGGGGTGCCATCGGTGCAGCCCTTGATTGTTACGATGTAGGCTTGCGTTACGCCAAGGAGCGCAAGCAGTTTGGCCGGCCCATCGCCGGCTTCCAGTTGCAACAGAAGAAACTTGCCGAGGCGATCACTGAGATCTCCAAGGCCCAATTGATGACCTTGCGCATTGGCCAACTTCGCAACGAAGGGCGTGCCACCTCGGCTCAGATTTCAATGGCCAAGCGGAACAATGTGGACATGGCCATTCACATTGCGCGGGAGATGAGGCAAGTGCTGGGCGGCATGGGCATCATGAACGAGTACCCCATCATGCGCCACATGGCCAACCTCGAGTCGGTCATCACCTACGAAGGCACCCACGACATCCACCTGCTCATCACAGGGTTTGACATCACAGGCGAAAACGCCTTCAAGTAAAGATTCCAAAGCGGTCGGCGTCCTCCAAGAAGGGGAGGGCCTTGCGAAAGGCCCGCAACTTTTCGCGTCCCAACGTCGCCTCAATTCTCTTGGATTGCCCATCCCCATCGGCATCGGCCAAACAGGCTCCAGCCATGTCGACGACCATGCTGTCGCCAGCATAGCAGTGGCCTGATCCATCCGCGCCGACTCGGTTCACCCCCACCACGAAGCATTGGTTTTCAATGGCTCTGGCTTGCAGAAGGGTCCGCCACGCTTCACGCCTTTTCTCTGGCCAATTGGCCACATAGATGGCGACATCGTAAGGTGGGTGCTGGTGGTTTCTGGCAAAGCCAGGAAACCTCAGGTCGTAACACGTCTGCAAGAGGAAGGTCCACCCTCGCCATTCTACTTCGATGCGCGCGTCGCCGGCCTCGTAATGCGTGGCTTCCTGTGCCAAGGTGAACAAGTGCCGCTTGTCGTAGCTCACCAGAGTTCCCTCAGGAGTGGCCCACCAAAAACGGTTCCATGCCCGCCCTTCATGGTCCCTGACGGCGACACTGCCGGCAAGGGCCACATCATGGTGCTTGGCTTGGGCCAGCATCCACTCTGACGTGGCGCCTCTTCCCTCTAGGTCCAAAGCCTCTGGCATGCTTGGGTCCATGGTGAAGCCGGTGGTGAACATTTCTGGCAACACCACCACATCCGCGGTGCCTGCAACATCCAGTCGTGTCAACTCGTTGGCAATGGAGGCAAGGTTGGCAGAGGGGTCGTGCCAGTGCAAATCCAGCTGCAGGGCCATCACCCGAAGGCGATTTGTTACGTGGCCTTGACCCTTCTCGATCATCTCAGGTCCTGTGGAGAAGGAAGGGTTCTGGGTGGCTAGAATGGGGATGCTTTGCAGGAGCGACAGTGCTTTGTCAATGGTGGCGTCTTCCTTGGCAAAGCAGATGCGCACCGAAGGCTTGCACCGTTTGCTGAAGGCGCTCATCGGAATGGTCGCCAAGCCGTGGTCTCGGGTCCATCTTCTTGCCAAATCGTGGTCGTTCTCTCCTTCAAGCAAGTATTCGGAAACGTCCACGACTTGGAAGTAGCCCCCTTCTGCAGGGGTCCACGTCAAAGCGGTGTCCTTCAAACCTGCCAACAGGCGATCGCGCTTCACCTCATAAATGGGTCCAACCGTGTCCAAGTGCGCCCGAGCCTCATCTGTTTCGAGATACGTGACCAAGGCTTGTTGGAAGGGTGCCCCGGTGGAGAACACGTCGTATTGATGCACCTTTCTCAATTCTGATGTGATGGCCTTTGGAGCCGCCATCCAACCGATTTTCCAACCCGTGGCATGGAAGAGCTTGCCAAAGCTCCCGGCCACCAATGTGCGGCCACGCAGCTGGGGGTGATTGGACGGCCTTGGGTCAGGGCGTCCGTCATGCACCAGGGGTCCGTACACTTCATCGCTTATCAGCCAAGCCGAGGTCCCTTCCATGGCGATGGCCAAGGCGTCGAGCACGGCTTCAGTGGTGACCATCCCTGTGGGGTTGTGCGGGCTGTTCAAAATGACAAGTCGTGTCCTGTGGTTGATGGCAGAGGCGAGGCCATCCGCATTCATCTCTCCGCGGTCATTCACGAGGGGCACCTTGACCACACGGGCATGCTGCAGTTTGGCCACAGGCGCATAGAGGTCGTAACAGGGGTCTTGGACAACCACCTCATCACCAGCACGAAGCAGTGCTGTCATGGCGGCAAACAAAACACTTGATGCCCCAGCGCCTATGGTAATTTCGTGTTCCGGACAATAGCCCATCCCTTTGTAATAGGAATGTGCGATCCACTTTCGAAGCACCGCGTTCCCGGCCATCGGCGCATATTGGTTGTGGCCGGCATCCATCGCCTCTTGGGCCGCTTTTACGAGGCCCTTTGGCGTTGCCAAATCTGGAAATCCCTGCGCCATATTCAGGGCACCACAGGTTTGGGCCAAGGCACTCATTTCCGTAAATATGGTGGTCCCCACATTGGGTATTTTGGACGGAGGGAGGCCAGGGAATTCGCTTCGCTTCATCGGAGGATGGCGAATTTGATCACAGCCCCTTTTTTGCCTTCGCTGTCCGTTGCAAAGGCCAAATGCACGCCGTAAGGCGCAGGCTGTCCGTTTTCCATGACGCCATCCCATGTGGCCCGTCCGCCATTGCTTTCCAGCACTGCGATGCGCTGGCCTGTGGCGTCAGTGATGTGGACCGTGCTGTTGAATGCCAGTCCATCAAACACAATCGGGCCGTTGTGGTCGGCTCGGATGGGGTTGGGCATGACCCGGACGTTCTCCATTTCCCTGTCCCAGTTGGTGGCTTCGCCGCGGTAAGACATAAGTCCAGTGGACGTGGCGATGTACACCTCTCCTGAACCATAGTCCATGGCGATGTCTTGGATGTCATTGGAGGGAAGAGGGCTGTTTTCACGCGTGAAGTGGTGGTCGGTGGTCAAGCCATCCGCGGAAAGCACGAAGACCCCAGAGGATTGGGTGCCCAACCATTTGCGGTTCCCTGCATCAATAATAATGCTTTGGATGACTTCTGTTTCCAAGAGGTACTGCAGGTTGCCATCTTGGGAAATCAAGATTTGGCTGGCATTGATGTCGTCGTCAAATACAGAGGCGCTTTGGTAAAATACAGCCGGCCCCTTGGCCGTGCCCACCCAAATCTCATTGTCTAGGTCCTCCTCCAAGCAGAAGACGTCGTTGGAGGGCAACCCTCCATTGCCAGTCTGAGAGGTCAGAATGGTCCATCTGTCATCGGACGGTTCGCCTGGAGTGCCTGAGGGGTCATACACGAGGACGCCATCTCCTCTCGGAAGGACGGCCCAAACGTAACCGTCGCGGGTGACCTCTACATCACTGAACAGGAGGCTTTGGCCTTCGTCCCCCAAGTCCATGGCCACGGTGGAGCCGTCTGGCAACATGACGTGAAGGGCACCGCTGACCCATGGATTTGTGAACCACAGGTTGCCATCACCGTCAAAGTCAATGCCTCCAACAGCCGATCTGGGAGAGCCGCCCACAAGGGAGGTTTGCAGGCTTGAATTCTCGGCATTCAGCACGCGCACCACTTCACCGTTACGCAGTTCCACAAGACCCTCTTCATAAGATGAGAAAACCACATGACTGGGGTCTGTGGGGTCAATGCTGACATCTAGAATGTCCTTGACTCCTTGGATGTCATTGGCGCTTTCAGGTAGGTCGGGCACCGCCCATTGTTCATTGCTGAATTGGAAGCAACCATCTGACCGGTACTGAGGGGTCCATGAAGCACTCACGGCCCCTGTGGCCACCCACAAGTTGTCGTTCCAACAATCCAAACGGCGTACCCTAGAGGTGGGCGGTCCATCTGGCCGGTTGGTCCTGGTGGAAACACTCGCATCAGAGGGATGTGGGACCCATGTGATCACTCCGCCCGCACCACTGGCAAGCCATATTCTTCCCGCGGTGTCCCCCGGGAAGCACACCAGGTCCCTCACGATGGCAAAGCCTGGAAGGGGGTTGTCGATGGCAATGGCCTCGCCTTGGCCATCGAATCCCCATGCTTGGCAGCACGACGCCAGCAACATGCCCTCTGTCCGTGATTCCTCCCCATTCAAGATCCACCGTCCCACGGCCATCCCGCCAAAGGGCAGGCCCTCGGGATCCCAGCCTTCAAACAACTCCCAAGGCCCTTCCCCTTGCCTCCTCCAAACCAAATCGTCCGCCTCAAAGGCATCTTGGCCCGCGGAGGTGACCATCCACCATGACCCCCCGTAGTTGCGCAAGTCGATCACCCTCCCCAGATCTGGCGCGCCCGACCAGGGGGACCAATTGCTGGGGTTGGCGAGGAACAAGTTGTCGCGCGGCGCGGCCAGAACCCCCGACTCTGTGCCTACCAGCCAAAGGTCCTCGTGGGCGACGATGCAGTAGGCCTCAACGGGAACAGAGGGTGGGGTCAGTGACCACGAATCCGCAATCTCTTGTTGGTCCAGGTCCAAGACCACGATTCCCACTGCCGTGGCGAGATAGGCCATGTTGTCGAAGACTTCGATGCTGTGGATTCTTTTGCTTCCGACAATTTGCGCAATCCGAAGGTCTGGGATGTTCAAGGTGCCAAAGGCGCTTTTCAAATCGATGCCACCATCTCCATACCCCACGACCCATTGATCGCGGTCTTGGTCGTAGCCGATGGCCGAGGGGTTGCCCTGGTTCAAGGCGGTTCCTTTCACCTGCCTCTGCACCTCATAGGTGGAGGAGTCCACAGAAAAGAGGGCATAATCCGTGCGTGCCACGACTTCGTCTTGGGTCACCATCAACCCCTTGGCCTGTCCGTAGGGGAAGTGGTCTCGCCAACTGGACACCTCGTATTGGGCCCACACATCGGCCGCCACGAGGTGGGCCAGCAGGCACATGCACAAAGGCATGGTCTTGACGAGATAGCGCAAAAGGGATGGGGTCATGGCATGAAATATCACGCAGTAAAGTTCGGGATATTGTGTCGGGATTTGTGGTGCGGTTGACCTCATCCTGCATGCTTCCAACGAAAGGCATCTGCGCCTTCCGATTCCAAACGGCTTAAGGCTTCTTCAGAGGCAAGGCCATACCGATGCCCCTTTTTGCCATAGCGGGCTTCCACAATTCCCCACACGGTCAACAAAGCGAGTAGATCTTCGGTCTCCTCGAACGATAGCCTTGTGGTCCTAGCTACTTGGGCAAACCGGAGATCTTTTCCCTCCCGCCACTTCGTGAAGAGCCGCCCGACATGTTCGTCGTAACGGAACTCGGAGCGCTCCATCCTCATCTCGTACTGCCAAACCTTGACCATCACTGGAGAGGCCTTGTGGATGCGGTCTTGCTTCCGCAAGAAGGCATCCCACTTGCCGACAATGGGCTCTCCATTGGGGCTTCGTTGTTCTACAAAATGTGGACGCTGCGGGCTTTTCGCAATGCGAACCTCCAAAACGCTGAAGTACTGATGCTTCCAAATCTGGGTTTCAAAATGAACCGATGGAGTGCAATGCATTTCAGCTGCACACTGCATCATGTGAAACTCCTCTTCGACATTGCAGCCGGCAACCTCCCCGCTGTCGCGCACGCCAATCAAGAGGCGGCCTCCTTCTGAGTTGGCAAAAGCCGCGATGGTTTTGGCAATTTTGTGTGGGTCGTCCACCCGCAACTTGAAATCCTGCTGCAGGTGCTCCCCCTCCTCAATCATGCGCAGGATGTACGACATGAAGTGAAGGTAGTTCGGAAGGGACAAATTGCTTACTTTTGTACCGGAAAGACAAGATGAAGAACACGATGGAGGCCACGAGGCCTCTTTTTTGTCCCCGGAAAATGGGGTCGTCGATGTCGGACCACCAAGCACAGCCGTGATTCAGACAGAAGACATTCAAACCCTCGCAGAGGAGTACCTCCTGGGAACACCGGGATTCCTCGTGGACATCATTGTCAACGATGGGAGCCAGATCCGTGTGATCGTCGACCACGACGAGAACACGTCGATTGAATTCTGTATGGGCCTCAGCCGACACATCGAAGGGGCCTTGGACCGAGAAGTTCATGACTTCTCCTTGGATGTAACCTCTCCTGGATTGGACCAGCCCCTCAAGCTCCACAGGCAGTATGCCAAAAACGTGGGTCGGGAAGTGTCGGTTTTGCCTCTGGAGGGGGCCAAAATTGAAGGACTGCTCACTCTGGTGGAAGAAACCCACTTTGTGATTCAGACCCGAGAAAAGCGGCGCATCGAAGGGCGAAAAGCCAAGGCGTGGTTCGAAGAGGACCACACCTTTGCCTACACCGATGTGCATTGGACCAAAGTGAGCATCTCGTTTAACAAACCACGGGCCTAAGCCCTATAATCTGTGTCAACATGCAGTTGAACTTGCTGGAATCGTTTGCAGAATTCAAGGAATTCAAGAACGTCGACAAAGAAACATTGATGGCGATTTTGGAAGAAGTCTTCCGAAACATGATCATCAAGAAGTATGGGTCAGATGAAAACTTTGACATCATCATCAACCCTGAAAAGGGGGACTTGGAAATTTGGCGCAACCGAGAAATTGTCAAGGACGGCGAAGTTGAGGATGAGAACATTGAAGTCGCATTGAGCGAGGCACTCAAGGTGGAAGACGATTTTGAAGTGGGCGAAGAATTGTCCGAAGAAATCAAGCTTGAGAGCTTCGGGCGACGAAACGTCTTGTCCCTTCGTCAGAACCTCGCAGGTCGCATCTTGGACATGGAGAAAGACGCGTTGTACACCAAGTACAAGGAGCGCGTCGGTGAGGTGGTGACTGCCGAGGTATACCAAATTTGGAAGCGTGAAATGCTGCTTGTGGACGATGAGGACAACGAGGTGGTCATGCCAAGAGAGCACCAGATCCCAGGTGACTTCTTCAAGAAGGGAGACATGGTCAAGGCCGTTGTGGCGGCAGTGGAGTTGCGGAACAATACGCCGCGCATCATCCTGAGCAGAACGGCTCCTGAATTCTTGGAGCGCTTGTTCGAAATGGAAGTTCCAGAAATTTACGATGGACTGATCACGATCAAAAAGATTGTCCGTTCTCCCGGTGAGAGAGCCAAGGTGGCGGTGGAGTCCTACGATGACCGCGTCGATCCAGTTGGCGCTTGCGTGGGGATGAAAGGATCCCGAATCCACAGCATTGTGCGGGAGCTGCGCAACGAGAACATTGATGTCATCAACTTCACGGAGAACGAAGAGCTGTTGGTGCAACGTGCATTGAGCCCTGCAAAGATCACGTCCATGGCCCTTCACGGGGACACGGGCAAGGCAGAGGTTTACCTGAAGCCCGACCAAGTGAGTTTGGCCATTGGAAAGGGTGGGAACAACATCAAGCTCGCCGGACTGCTCACAGGATACGATATCGACGTGTACCGAGAGGACGACGAAGTTTCCGAAGATGTTGAATTGAAAGAGTTTTCAGACGAAATCGACGAGTGGATTCTCGACGAGTTTGTCAAGATCGGTTGCGACACGGCCCGCTCCGTCCTCAAGTTGGAGGAGGAAGATTTGGTCACGCGCACCGATTTGGAGGCCGAGACCATCCGCGAGGTGATGTCCATTCTTAAAAAAGAACTGGACGCGTAAGAGTTTTCCACCTCTGCCCTTCAAAACCTCATGTGAGGCATGGAGGATGGCGCTCCCCAATCCTTAATTTCACACCGAATTACCCCAAATGGCCGAATCAACCAAACCTGTACGCCTGAGCAAGGTCGCCCGTGAGTTCAACCTTGGCATGACCACCGTGGTTGACTTCTTGGCGTCCAAAGGCATCGAGGTCGAGGCCAAGCCCAACACCAAGCTTGACCCCGCCACGTATGCGTTGGTGCGGACGAACTTCCAAGGGGACAAAGAAACCAAGCAAAAAGCACAGCGGAGCGCCACAGGCATCCAGGAGCGCGAAAGCATCACCTTGGCAAGTGCGAAGAAGCGCACGGTTGTCAAGCAAGAAGAAGAGGAGCCAGAGATTGACCTGAGCCAATTCCGAAAGAGCGAAGCTGCCCCTGTGGTGAAGCGCACGAAACCTGCGGAAGCAGCTCCAGTGACACCCCCTGCGCCCAGGAAGGCGGAAGTTGCCACCAAGACCGAGGCCCCGGCCGCCCCAAAAACACCTGCGCCGCCTGCAGAACCAGCGAAGCCTGCTGCAACGGCTACGGACAAGCCCGCTGAGAAAGGGGTGAAGGTGGTCGGCAAAGTGGACCTTGAAGCGCTGAAGCCCAAGAAAAAGGCGCCCGTCAAAGCAGAGGAAAAGAAGGTGGAAACAGTGGCCAAGGCTGCCGCCCCTGAGCCTTCGACTGCCGAAGCATCGCAACCCGTTGCGCCGGAAACGCCTCGCAAACCAGCCGAGGCGGAAGTGGTTCGTGCAAAGGCAGAGAAGTTGACCGGCCCCAAAGTGGTGGGCAAAATTGAATTGCCTGTTGAACGCAAGAAGACCGCCAAAACAGGAGACGACGGCAAGCGCAAACGTGTACGTGTCAAAAAGGTCGATGTGTCCAAGGCAGGAGGGCCTGCTGGCCGCGCCGACACCCGAGGTCGAGGCCGCAGAAACGAACCCAAGAAGGAAGTTTCACAAGAGGACATTCAAAAGGAAATTCGGGCCACGCTCGCAAGGTTGAGTGGGGGTAAAAAGTCCAAGTCGTCCAAGTTGAGAAGGCAAAAGCGGGACGCCATTCAGCAGCGACACGAGGAGAGCAATCTACAGTCGCAGCTGGAAGAAAGCATCTTGAAGCTTACCGAGTTTGTGACCGTTGCCGAATTGGCAACCATGATGAACCGAAGCGTCAACGACATCATTTCCGCCTGCATGACGCTGGGCATCATGGTGTCCATCAACCAACGTTTGGACTCGGAGACCATCACCATCATTGCGGAAGAGTTTGGCTACGAGGTTGAGTTTGTGAGCGCAGAGGTAGAAGAAGCCATTGCCATCGAGGAGGACGAAGACGCCGATTTGGAGGAACGCCCTCCCATTGTCACGGTGATGGGGCACGTCGACCACGGGAAGACTTCGCTGCTGGATTTTGTTCGGAAAGCCAACGTCATTGCTGGCGAGGCTGGAGGCATCACGCAGCACATTGGAGCCTACGCTGTTGAATTGGACAGCGGAAAGAAAATCACATTTTTGGACACCCCTGGTCACGAGGCTTTCACGGCCATGCGTGCGCGTGGCGCCCAGGTCACAGACTTGGCGATCATTGTGGTCGCAGCAGACGACCGTGTGATGCCCCAGACCAAAGAGGCAATCAACCACGCCCAGGCGGCAGAAATCCCCATGATTTTTGCCATCAACAAGGTGGACCGCGACACCGCCAACCCAGAGCGCATCAAACAGGAATTGGCGGAGATGAACATCCTCGTGGAGGATTGGGGAGGCAAGTTCCAATGCCAGGAGATTTCTGCCAAGTTTGGCACCAACGTGGACCAACTTTTGGAGAAGGTCCTTTTGGAGTCGGAGTTGCTCGACCTCCAAGCGAACCCCGACAAGCGTGCCTTGGGCACCGTCGTGGAGAGCAGCTTGGACAAAGGACGCGGTTACGTCACCAATGTTTTGGTGGAGGCCGGAACCCTCAAGGTGGGAGATTCCATGCTCGCAGGCCAGCACAGTGGTCGCGTCAAGGCGATGTTCAACGAACGTGGCCAGCGTGTTGAAGAAGCAGGCCCAGCCACTCCGGTGTCTGTGCTGGGATTTGATGGCGCCCCCAATGCAGGAGACAAATTCAATGTCTTCGCGGACGAGAAAGATGCCAGAGCCATCGCTACGAAGCGACAGCAACTGCAGCGCGAACAGGGGGTGAGGACGCAGAGAACAGTGACCCTGGAGGAACTCGGTCGACGCATCGAGGTGGGCGAGTTCAAGGAACTCAACCTGATCATCAAGGGCGATGTGGACGGCTCCATCGAGGCGCTGAGCGACTCCCTGCAAAAACTGTCCACAGAGAAGGTGCAGGTGAACATCATTCACAAAGCGGTGGGACAGGTGTCTGACTCGGATGTACTGCTCGCTTCAGCTTCCAATGCCATCGTGATTGGTTTCCAAGTGAGACCTTCAGCTTCTGCAAGGAGACTTGCTGAACAAGAAGAGATTCAAATCAAGCTTTATTCCATCATTTACAAAGCCATCGAGGAGATGCGTGATGCGATGGAGGGCTTGCTCAGTGCCAAAATCGAGGAGAACATTGTGGGATCGGCCGAGATTCGCGAGACCTTCAAGATTTCCAAAGTGGGCACCATTGCGGGTTGCTTTGTGACAGAGGGCAAGATTTTGCGCTCCAGCAAGGTCCGTGTCATCCGCGAAGGGGTGGTGGTCTACACCGGCACCTTGGGGTCATTGAAGCGCTTCAAAGACGATGCGAAGGAGGTGGCCAAAGACTTCGAATGTGGTTTGAACATCGACCGCTTCAACGACATCAAAGTTGGTGACGTGGTCGAGGCGTACGAAGAGACCGAAGTCAAGCAGACGCTCGACGACTGATCCTTTGCTTCAATCGAGTGGGGGCAAGTCTATGGGGCTTTGGATCACCAGAGGATTGTTCCAACGGCCAATTTCCCCATCTCTTAAGGCGCGCCTTGCCGACCAAGTGTCTCGGTAATTGCCCACGGTGACAGCGTAATTGGGCGCAATGGGCATGAGTTGGCATGCGACTTGGGGGTGGTCCTTGCGAAAGGCCGCGCGCACGGCACGAGCATCTTGCAAATTCCCGAAGTAAATCTGAATCCTCCAGCCTTGAAGTGGCAAGGGATCCGCCTTGTCCAATGAATCTAGCACGTGTAGGGTGTCCGGAAGGGACCATGTCCATGCAACGCCTGTGGGCCTTTCTTCTGTCCAAGGAGCATTGGGATGCAAAACAGATGCCCCCGAAGCATGCAAAGAGTCGTCCGCTCCGCCGCCAAGGACTGATGGACCGCTGGGCTTGTCTCCGTGGGACGAGTCATCACCACCTTCGGGCCGAAACAAACCTTTCCACCATTGCCCCTCCGGTGATGCAGCGAGGCTGTCGGTTTGTGAATGGCATGATGAGATGGCCAAAAGACCAACAAGAACTGCGATGAAGAGGGGGGGACGACAAACCATGTTGGGGCCAAAGATATTGGCACAATGAGTGGATTTTTCATACGACGTGCGAACAACTGTCAACGTCTTTTTCACCACCCATGAATGGCCATGTTTTCACGTTCACACCCCTGGAACGATTCTAAATGCCCATTGTTCATGACATTCCTGTGACTTGATGCGGTGCCCCCTGTGTTTGTCCTTATTTTTGCGGAGAATTTGAGAGGGTCCTTGATCGATATGCGAAACAAGAAATTTCAGCGCCGCGGGCGTCTTCTAGGCGCAGCACACACACTAACAATCGCCTTGCTGATGGTTGTGCAGAGTTGGTCTGCTCAAACCATTTGGGAAGGCGGCGACGTAGACAACGGCCAAGCGCTGTTCAACGCGAACTGCGCTTCATGCCACCTTGTCACGGCAGACGTGCTTGCAGCACCAGGTCTGGCGGGCATCGCCGACCGCTGGGGGTCCAGCGATGAATTGCTCGTGCAGTGGATTCAAAACCCGCAAGGCGCTGCCGCCACAGGGGACGGGTACATTCGGTCCTTGGTCGATCGTTACGTCGGCACCTACGGATGGATGAGTGCCCAAGCGGTGTCGGCGGACGATGTCCGCGACATCATGGCCTACGTCCAGAACCCTCCGGATGTGGACGTAGCGTCCACGTCGGACAATGGCTGCATCAACATTGACGAGCTACCCGAAGAGAAAACCGAGGACAGCTCGACGTTGTGGTTTGTCATCCTCCTGGTCATGTTCCTGTTGATTGCCATGAGTGCCTCGGGGGTCAACCGCGGGTTGACCAACGCCATCCGAGAGCGTCAAGGCGAGAGCCAACTGGAAGATGTCGGGTACCTCGAGCGACTCCGTGGTTGGGCCGGGAAAAATATGGTTTTCGTATCTGTTTTGGGCCTTTTTCTTCTGGCGTTTGGCGTGGTCAAGGGGTACCAAGGGTTGATGGGTATTGGCGTTTATGAGGGATATCTGCCGGAACAGCCGGTCAAGTTCATTCACTCGGTACACGTGTGCGAGAACGAGGTGGATTGCAAGTACTGTCACCACAGTGCATATGAATCCAAGCATGCAGGAATCCCGAGCACCAACGTGTGCATGAACTGCCACAAGGCCGTAAAAAAGGGTTCGCGTTATGGGGAAGTGGAAATCGGAAAAATCTACGCGGCGATTGGATTTGACCCTGAAACAGGCACTTATTTTGATGGCCAAGGAAACAACGGCCACTATGGTCCTCAGGACAGTTTCAATGGCGACCCCATCAAGTGGAACAAGGTGCATAACCTTCCTGACCACGTGTATTTCAGCCACCAGCAGCACGTTGTGGTGGGCGGGCTGCAATGTCAAAACTGTCACGGCGACGTGGAGACTTGGAGTGCGGGCCGGATTGCATCGGTGGACCACATCAATACACTCGTTGACAAGTACCCCGGCTTGATTGAGTTGAGCAAGCCGACATTGACCATGGGTTGGTGCATCGAGTGTCACAACAAGGCATCGATTGATCTGGCGAGCAGTGGATATTACGAAGAGATGCATGACCGCATGAAGGACGATGTCCGCGGCAACGAAGAATTGCGCCGGATTCTTGAGGATGAGAAAATCACGGTGAAAGAAATGGGGGGTTGGGAATGTTCCAAATGCCATTATTAACCTTGACGAGCAACCACGACTGATTCGATTGAATATGGCGAACAACAAACGCTACTGGACGGGACTCGATGACTTGCACCAAACGGAGGCTTTCCAAAGCCTTCAAGGGCAAGAGTTCCCCCAACACCAAGCCATAGATGAGGCCCTCGGCAACGAGGGTTTGACCTCGGCAACCACAGGCCGCAGGGACTTTCTCAAGTTCATGGGTTTCTCCTTGGCTGCGGCAACGTTGGCTGCCTGTGAGACGCCTGTGGTCAAGAGCATTCCCTACACGAACAAGCCTGAAGAGGTGACTCCGGGGGTGGCGAACTACTATGCTTCCACGTTTTACAACGGATACGATTACTGCAATGTCTTCGTCAAGACCCGAGAGGGTCGTCCAATTTTCATCAACTCCAATCGCAAGACAGGTGTTGGGCATGCCAATGCCCGAGTGAACTCGTCTGTGTTGGGTCTCTATGACAGTGCGCGTGTGAATGGACCTCGCTTGAAAGGTGAAGGGTCGACCTGGAGGGATCTTGACGATTACGTCCGTCGGGGCCTGAAAGGCACCGGCCGCAAAGTGCTTTTGTCCAATACAGTGCTGAGCCCTTCCTTGAAACGAAGCATTGAATCTTTTTGCGATGTGAATGGGGCTGAACACTTGACCGTGGATGCCATCAGCCACCGCGCTCTTCGCATTGCAGCTGAAAAGCACGCTGGAAAGGATGTGTTCCCGAGCTACAACTTCAGGGCGGCCACGATGGTGGTGAGCGTAGCGGCTGACTTTTTGGGGACTTGGGGGGATTCTTCTTTTTACGAAGACGAATGGGTACAAACCCGCCTTCCTGAACTCGAGACCATGTCTCGTTTGCGGGTGTTTGAGAGTGTGATGAGCTTGACCGGAACCAATTCGGATTACCGAACCATGGTGAAGCCTTCTGAGCAGGGCAAAGTGCTAGTGGCCATGCATGACTTGCTTACAAAAGGCACCCAAACGCAATTCCCTGAAGGCCCTGTTGCCAAGGCGATTGCAAGTGCTGTGTCGGACTTGAAGAAAGCTGGAAGCAAGTCGCTCGTGGTTTCTGGCTTGAACGATGTGGATGCTCAGCTACTCGTCGCTGACATCAATCAGATTCTTGGGGCAGAGGGCACCACCGTCGATTACGACAACAATCAAATGTTTCAGGGAGATGACGTCGCCTTCAACTCCTTGGTTCAAGACATGAACCAAGGAAAGGTTGGAGTCTTGGTCATGATGGACGTAAATCCAGCTTACAACGCGGTTGACAAAGAGTCATTCCGCGCGGGCATGACCAAGGTGAAAACGACCGTTCACATGGGCGGTTTTGCCGATGAAACAGGCGCGCGATGCGAAGCGCTTGCGCCAGCTCCGCATTGGCTCGAGAGTTGGAACGATTTGACCATCGATGGAAAGCGTGTGGATTTGGTACAACCCACCATCCAGCCTCTTTTCAACACACGCCCTGCGGGCGAAAGCTTGTTCGCATGGAGCAATGTCCCGTCAGACTGGTACACAGAAATTCGCAAAACGTACAATGCAGACTACACGTCTGACCAGATGTACTCGGATGTGATGTGGAGCGGTGTCTTGCACGATGGATTTTACATGATCGATTCGGAAAGGTCACCCATATCGTCAAGCCCATCACGTGACCTTGGAAGGTTGCAGCGCGCCAAGCGCGCACTTGGGAGTGTCAAGAGCGACGCCAAGTTTGAATTGGATTTGTATGTGAAGATGTGCATTGGGGCGGGTGAGCAAGCAGGCAACCCCATGTTGCAAGAGACACCGGATCCCGTGTCCAAAGTGACTTGGGACAACTACGTCACCATGGCCAGAGTTGACATGGAGGGTCTCGGTCTCAATACGTACATCGCCCAGCGCGATCAAGCCTCTGTTGTAAAGCTTACTGTGAACGAACAAAGCATCGAACTTCCTGCCTTTGCTCAGCCTGGCCAGGCGCCAGGAACGGTAGGTGTTGCCCTTGGCTATGGTCGAGGTGACGGAGGAGAGGCCATTGGCCGCGCGGCTTTCCAAACGCAAGAAAACGGGGAGTACATTTTGACCGACGATGATCTGCCAATGCCCATAGGCGGCAATGTCTTTGGCTTTGCTCAAATGGTGGATGATCTCCCACGTTATTCGTCCTACAGCGTGTCCATTGAAAAGACAGGCGAAGAGTATCCACTCGCTGCTACGCAAATCCACAATACGGTCATGGACCGCGACTCCGTAGTGAAGGAGACAACGATTGGTGCCTTCAAAGCCGAAGCGGGCAAAAGGAAGGGTCTTGCCTCTTGGAATCGCAATCTGACTCTTGCTGTGCACGAGGATGTGAACGGTGACGGTGTGATTGATGCCCGTGATGGCAAGAAGACAAGTGCCTTTGACTTGTGGAAAAGCCACCCCGTGGAAGGTGTGGGACACCGCTGGGGCATGACGGTGGACCTAAGCACATGCACTGGTTGCAGTGCCTGTGTCACGGCATGCCATATTGAAAACAACGTTCCTGTGGTGGGCAAGGATGAGGTCCGTCGCCACCGAGACATGCACTGGTTGCGCATTGATCGCTATTATGCATCCGACTGGTCTCAAGAGCGCGGAGAAGAGGAAGGTGTCGGCGTCATTGCTTCCTACACCAAAATGGAAGATCCCTCGGCCAACCCACAAACTGTGCACATGCCAATGATGTGCCAACACTGCAACCACGCTCCGTGTGAAACAGTGTGTCCTGTGGCTGCCACCACGCATAGCAATGAAGGGTTGAACCAGATGACTTACAACCGATGCATCGGCACGCGCTATTGTGCAAACAACTGCCCTTACAAAGTGCGTCGTTTCAACTGGTTCAATTACCAGGGCTACAGCAAATTCCAACACGCCAATCCAGCGCAAGATTCTTTGACACGGATGGTGCTCAACCCCGATGTTACAGTCCGGGCACGAGGTGTCATTGAGAAGTGCTCGATGTGCATTCAGATGATTCAGTCTTCAAAGTTGGAGGCCAAGAAGCAGGGCGTTCCCCTGACAGACGATATGGTGTCATGCGCCTGCTCAGATGCATGCCCCACCAACGCCATCTCTTTTGGGGACTTGAATGACGATCAATCGGTGGTTTCTCAGCGATCGAAGAACAACCGCTCCTATCATGCACTCGAGGAGATTGGTGTGAAGCCCAACATCTTCTACATGACGAAGGTGCGAAATGTAAACGATACGGAAGCCTGACATCCCGCACCATGCAGAGAGAATCCGCCATTCGAGAGCCCCTCATCCTGGGCCACAAGACCTACAAAGACATCACCGATGACGTTGTAGGTCCGATCATGGGTCCAGCTCCTTTGGGGTGGAAAATCATGATCACCATTAGCAGCCTTATTGCCGTTTATGGCGTAGGATGCATTTTGTACCTCCTTGGCACAGGCATCGGAGTGTGGGGATTGAACAAGACGGTAGATTGGGCTTGGGACATCACCAACTTCGTTTGGTGGGTTGGCATTGGTCATGCAGGAACATTGATTTCGGCGGTGCTGTTGCTCTTCCGTCAAAAATGGCGAATGGCCATCAACCGCTCTGCGGAGGCAATGACGATTTTTGCTGTGATCATGGCAGCCGTATTCCCAGGAATTCACATGGGGCGCATTTGGGTGAGCTATTGGGTCCTGCCATTGCCCAACCAGTTTGGCTCCCTTTGGGTCAACTTCAACAGCCCGCTGCTGTGGGACGTATTCGCGATTTCCACCTACTTCTCGGTGTCCTTGGTGTTCTGGTACATTGGTTTGATTCCCGACTTCGCCACCATTCGCGACCGTGTCACGGGGCCATGGCAAAAGCGGGTGTACAGCTTCCTCAGCTTTGGTTGGTCTGGGCGGGCGAAGCATTGGACCCGCTTTGAGGAAGTGAGCTTGGTCTTGGCTGGCATTGCGACACCTTTGGTGTTTTCGGTGCACTCCATCGTCTCAATGGACTTTGCCACTTCGGTCATCCCCGGATGGCATACGACCATTTTCCCGCCATACTTCGTCTCGGGGGCAGTGTTCTCTGGATTTGCCATGGTGCAAACGCTCTTGTTGATCATGCGCAAGGGCATGAAGCTGGAGAACTACATCCATGTCAAGCACGTGGAGTACATGAACATCGTCATCATTGTGACGGGTTCCATTGTTGGGGTGGCTTACCTCACCGAACTCTTTATTTCATGGTACAGCGGGGTGGAGTACGAGAGCTATGCCTTCATCAACCGGGCCAGTGGCCCATACAGCTGGGCCTACTGGATCATGATGTCCTGCAATGTGATCAGTCCACAACTGTATTGGTTCAAGAAAATTCGTCGCAGCCTTGTGGCAACTTTTGCCTTGAGTATTGTGGTGAACATTGGCATGTGGTTCGAGCGTTACGTCATCATTGTGACTTCGCTTCACAGGGATTACTTGCCCTCCAGCTGGGGCGAATTCCACGCCACTTCGATGGACATCGGCATTTTCATTGGCACCATTGGGATTTTCTTGACATTGTTCCTTGGCTTTGCGAGGTTCTTCCCAGTGTTGGCCCTGAACGAATTGAAGACCATCCTCAAATCCAGCGGGGAGTCGTACAAAAATGAGCAACCAAAATGAGCAAGATCTTCCACGTCATGTACGACGACGACGATGTTCTGATGGCGGCCGCCAAAGACCTTGTAGGTCAGGGGGTGCGCGTGAAGGATGTGTTTTCTCCTTTCCCCGTCCACGGCATCGATCCCGTGATTGGCATCAAGCGCACGCGTTTGGCCATTTGCTCTTTCATGTTCGCCATGACAGGCACCTCTTTGGCGCTCTTGGGCATGTGGTATTTCATGATCTCAGATTGGCCCATGAACATTGGAGGAAAGCCCAGCTTTTCGTTGATTGAGAATGTCCTGGCGTTCATTCCCGTCACCTTTGAGTTTTCCGTATTGTGCGGTGCGCATGGCATGGCCATTACTTACTTGTTGAGGAACGGGACATTGCCAGGAATGCCTGCCACCAACCCTGATCCACGCACCACGGACGACAAGTTCGTCATGGAGATCACCACCGACAACAACAACATGTCTTCCGACGAATTGGAATCGGCCATTCGCGGCACGGACATGATTGAACTCAGCATCAAAGACGCCTAAGCCATGTCAAAGCGCTGGAACCCCATCGTCCTGATTGCTGCCTTTTTGGTGGCAACCTCTGGTTGTGTCACGGACGAAAACAGTCCGGGACTCGAGTACATGCCTGACATGTATCGATCTCCTGCCATAGAAGCCTATGTCGACTATGGAATGGACCCCTACTATGTCACAGAGGAGGTTGCCGCTGGTCAGCGCAACACCCAAAGTGCGCGGAAGCCTGTGGCAGGCACCATCCCCTTTGTTGGGGCAAACAAGGCGTTTGGGCTTCCTTATGCCTACCCCAATACCCCAGAGGGATACGAAACTGCTGGAATGGAGCTTGCAAGTCCGCTAACCACCACCAAAGCTCACATCGAAGCTGGCATGGAGATCTACGTCCAGATGTGCACCCAGTGTCATGGTGAAGAAGGAAAGGGCGACGGGGCGTTGTCACGCAACGGCCACATCGCAGGCATTCCCTCCTATTCGGACAAACTCAAGGACTTGCCCATGGGAAAGATGTACCACACCTTGACTTACGGAAAGGGTTTGATGGGCTCGCATGCCTCCCAGCTTTCCCAAAAGGACAGATGGTTGGTCATCGAATACATCAAGGTCTTGCAGCAAGGCGGAGAAATGCCTGCGTTTGACGAATCAGGAAATGTGGTTGAATCGGCTACAGATGGCGCAATGGCAATGAACAACTGATCATGGAATTCAAATTTGAAGGACGACTCAAGCTCGTGACCCAGGTTTTGATGGCTGTGGGTCTCGTCGCGCTCGTGGGTGGGTTTCTCACCGACACCAGCGACCACCACAACCGGTGGTGGGCCAACTTGCTCATCAACGGATTCTTTTACTTCAGTATGGCCTTGGCAGCGCTGTTCTTTTATGCTCTGCAATACGCTACGGAAAGCGGGTGGTCTGCTGTGTTGAAGCGCTGGTTTGAAGCCTTGTGGGGTTTTTTACCATGGGGTGCGGCTGTGATTGTGGTGGTGTTGTTGGCCGGAAAATTCCATGCCCATCACCTTTACCATTGGATGGACCACACACTCTACCATGAATACATGGTGGAACACGGTGATCACGTTCATTATATGGACGAGATGGTGGAGGGTGCTGTGCTCAACCCCAATTACGATTTCATCATCGCGGGAAAAAAGGCTTATTTCTCGGATGCTTTCTTTTGGATCCGCAGTTTTGTATACATTTTCACGTTCCTGTTGTTTGCCCGAATGTTTAGGAAGTGGTCATTGCTTGAAGATGAGGCGCCAAGCCTAGACTTGCATTACAAGCAGTACAAAAGAAGTGCAGTATTTCTGGTGGTATTTGCTGTTTTCTCTTCGATGCTATCATGGGACTGGATCATGTCCATTGACACCCACTGGTTCAGCACGTTGTTTGGCTGGTATGTCTTCAGCGGCATGTGGGTGAGCTTCATGATCTTCACCAATGTGAGCATGTTGTGGTTGCGCAGCCAAGGCTACTTTAAGGAGGTCAATGAGAGCCACATGCACGACTTAGGCAAGTGGATGTTTGCGATTTCCATGCTGTGGAGCTACCTGTGGTTAAGTCAGTTCCTTCTGATTTGGTACTCCAACATCCCGGAGGAAGTCACCTATTATATGAGCCGTGTTCTTGGGGATTACAAGGTGCCATTCTTGGCCATGTTCTTCGTGAATTTCGCTGTGCCTTTCTATGTCCTGCTTGCCCGTGATGCCAAACGCAACCCGCGCTTTGTCATTCCCGTGGCCATCCTCATCTTCATTGCTCACTTCGTGGACGTGTACCTGCTGATCGTTCCCGGAACAATGTTTGACCATCATCATTTTGGTTTCTTTGAAGTCGGAATGTTTCTGGGCTTCTTGGGGCTCTTCATGAACCGGACGTTTGCCACCCTGGCAAAGGCGCCGCTCATCAGCAAGAACCACCCCATGCTGCAGGAGAGCATGGAACTCCACTACTGATTTAGACAACAGACCATCCACATGAAACTCATCACGCTTCTCGTCGTCATTGCTGGTGTCATTGCGCTGGCCCAGTTGGCCAAAGTTGGCCAGTTGACGTCTTTGATCCGGAACAAAAAAGAGGAGGACATCAGCGAGGCTGATTCCCGACTCAACGGAGGATTGTTCATTGCCTTTATGGTGGCTTTTTACGGCGGCTTCATTTGGTTGTTGATTCGCTATGGCGACTACAACCCACCTGCGGCCTCCGCGCATGGTGAGTCATACGACACGTTGATGAACTTCAACATGTACATCATCATCGCAGTGTTCTTTTTGGTGAACACGGCGCTTTTTGCCTTCGCGAACAAGTACAAATACAGCAAAGACCGCAAGGCGACATTCTTTGCCCATGACAACCGCCTCGAGTTGATTTGGACGGTGATTCCTTCCATTGTGTTGGCGGTCATCATCATTTTTGGTTTGCGCACCTGGAACGAGATGACTGGTGAGGCGTCAGAAGACTCCCTGCGAGTGGAGCTCTATTCCAAGCAATTTGATTGGACGGCGCGTTACTCCGGAGCAGACGGAGAGTTTGGTTTGGCCAATTACAACCTTATCACACCGACGAACCCACTTGGCATTGTGACCCAAGGCGGAGTGTCAGAGGCGTTGGAGGACATTGAAGGTCAAATTGCATCGTTGGAGAGTGAATTGTCCTACGAGCGAGGTCGCCTTTTGGCGGCGAAGTCTCAGCTTGAAGAAGAGCTTCAAGGCGGCCACGACGACCACGGCCACGACGACCACGGCCACGACGACCA
>CAWVVM010000006.1:0-81440 GCA_963933635.1 uncultured Flavobacteriales bacterium | reverse complement strand
ATGGTCGGAGCTACGTCAGCCAAAATGCCATCACGAACCTCAGAATGCCCGCTGCCGCTCACCCAAATGGGCACCGGGTTGGTGGTGTGGGCCGTATGAGGGGTGCCATCTGAATTGCGCGCAAGATCCGCATTGCCATGGTCGGCAATGACCACAACGGCATAGCCCTCGCCAAGGGCAGTCTCCATCACTTCCTTCAAACAGCGGTCTGTGGTCTCCACGGCCTGGACGATGGCGTCAAACACACCAGTGTGCCCCACCATGTCCGGGTTTGCAAAGTTGAGACAGAGGAAGTCGGGCTTCCAACTTGCCAAGGCCTCCTTGGCCTTGGCTGTCAACTCAGGCGCTGACATCTCGGGCTGCAGGTCGTAGGTGGCGACCTTGGGGCTGGCGGCCATCGCGCGTTGTTCCCCTGCAAAGGGCTCTTCCCGGCCACCGCTGAAAAAGAAGGTCACATGCGGGTACTTCTCCGTTTCCGCCATGCGCAGTTGCGTTTGTCCCGACTGACTCACCGCTTCGCCAAGGGTGTTCACCAAATTGGGCTTGTCGTACAGTACATGGACTCCCTTGTAGCTGTCGTCGTAATTGGTCATGGTGACATAGTGCAAATCCAAGGGAGACATGCCGTGCTCAGGAAAGGCTTGTTGGGTCAATGCCTCTGTGATCTCCCGGCACCGGTCGGTTCTGAAATTGAAGCACAAAACGACATCTCCGGAGCGCATCGTCCCCTCCACTCCCTTCACCTGAAAGGGCTCCACAAATTCATCCGTGATGTCCATGTCGTAATGCGCTTGCACACCAGACACCGCGTCGCTCCATTGTTCATCCACCTCCGATGTCAACGCCTCATAAGACTTGGCAATCCGAGGCCAGCGTTTGTCACGGTCCATGGCATAGTACCGGCCATGGACCGATGCAATGCGCACTGAAGTCCCTTGCAAATGAGTCTCCAAATCCGCCAAGTAACTCGTGCCCATTTGAGGGGCAGTATCTCTGCCGTCCGTGAAGGCATGGATCACACAATCTTGAATGTCATGGGCCTCGACCTCGTCCACAAGCGCATGAAGATGGGACTGCTGACTGTGCACCCCTCCGCGAGAGACCAATCCCATGAGATGAAGCCGAACACCAGGCTCTTTGGCCCTGTCAAAAGCCTCCCTCAACACCTTCTCTTGGCCCAGATCACCAGAAGCAACGGCACGGTCGATGCGCAACAAGTCTTGATAGACGATGCGCCCGGCGCCAATGTTCATGTGGCCCACTTCACTGTTGCCCATTTGTCCAACCGGCAACCCCACATGCTCGCCATCCGTTCGCAATGACGCATGCGGCGTCTGCTCATTCAGGGCATCCACATAAGGGGTGTTTGCCACATGGATGGCATTGTCCTTGTCCGGGTTTCCATGTCCCCAACCGTCCAAAATGATGAGAGCCGTTTTCATGCGGCAAAGGTAGCCGAAGACTCAACGCTTGTGGGGCCAAACCACGCGAACCACAAAACCTGAGGGACTTTTCTGGTCCATTTCCAATTGGGCGCCATGACGGTCTGCGGTTTGGGCAACCAGGTGCAGGCCAAGACCCGTGCCACCTTCCTCGTTGTTGAGCCGTGAGAATGGCTTGAGGGCTCGTTCGCGGTCCTCCGGCTCGATGCCCTTGCCTTGGTCCCTGACTTCGAAAGACGCCAAATGGCCATCGCATTGCCAAGACACTTGGACCTCACCTTCGCCGTGCGTCAGTGCATTTTCCATCACATTGGTCAACGCAAGCATCCAAAGTTCCTTGTCCCCTTCCACCAGGTGGTCTCCAGGAACCGGCTCGCCCCAGTTCAATCGTCCTTGGCCCAAGGGCTCCAATCTCATCGCCACATTGCGCATCGTCTCGTTCCACGAAAAGGGCACCGACTGCACTTCCGAAGATTGTTGAAGGCGAGTTGCCGTAAGCATGTCAGTGACACGTCGTTCAAGGTCTTGCACCCCTCGCTGCATGTTCCCAAGGACAGAAGTCCTGTCGTCCTCATCGAGTGTCACCCTGCGAAGGGTGTCCACACCCAACTGCAGAGCGGCAAGAGGCGTTTTGAGCTCATGGGTGACCCCCAAAAGCATATGACGATCTCGCTCCAAGCGATCTCGCTCCTTTCGCAGGCCCTTCTCCAATCGGACAAGACCAAAAGCCAATATGCATGCAAAAACCGCACCCTCTCCCAAGACCATGTGCACGGCAGTTTCCCCTCCCGATTGAATAAGGAGGTACGCCCACCAGACGAATTGAAGCATGACGTAGGCGCCCAAGGCCCTCACAAGCCATACCCCTCGATGTGGTGCGTTCACTTTTTCCCGTCAGCTCTTTTTCCACGGTCGAGCCATGGTGAATAAGGCTGAGTGATCTCAATGCTTCGGACCATCACGTAGTGCGTCTCATCCCCATTCCGGCCGCGTGCGACGTAGGTGGACCGCAATTCCCAACCGTGGGACGCCGCTGTGTTCATCGCCTCCATGGCGCTTCGAAACCTGAAGGTGGAAGCAGCTTCCACAGATTTGATGACATCTTGATCACGGGTCAACATCTTGTAAGACTCATCTACATTGAAACGAACCAACGTTGTATTGGACTGTCGCGTGGTGACCACCTCGGCATGGATTTCCATTGTTTTGGCTTTGGTGCGGTACACCCCGCCTTGCCGACCTTCTTCTGAACTGCTCAATCCAGATCCCTTCTGGGCCATGGTTGTGGCTGCAATCACACAAAGGCCAAGGGTCATCATCAATCGTTTCATGGTTCGTCTTTTAGTGTTTGCAAGTTAGGCCAAACGCCATTTCTGGCGGCGCATGCTCGGCGCCTTGGCCAGAAACCCCCTACCTCTCCATGAAAAAGAAACGTCCCACCGGACATCCTGCTGAAGCGCCCGCCATGCACGGTGCATGCCCGGACTCCATGCAATGTCATCCACAACCAACGCAGTTTTTGTGTGCTTGGCCAAGTTGTTCGCCAAATGCAAAGTGGCATCAAACGAATGGTGGCCATCCAAAAAGACAACGTCCCAACATTCGTTGGGCGCGCAACGGTCCAGCAATTCGGAAAAGTCGCCTTGACGCCCGATGATCGATTTGTCACAGCCCAAGCCGCGCCAAGTCTTGCGAGCAAAATCGAGGGTCGCGGGACACCCTTCCCATGTTTCCACCTCCCAGCCCGATTGTGCAAAATGAACTGCGGTGACCCCCAACGAAGTTCCCAATTCCAGGACTCTGCCATGGACTGAAATGGTCCTCAGCCAACGGGTCATGGCTTGGACATCTTGCCACGGTGTCAAAGAGTGCTGGGCCAATCGAGAGATTTTCACTTCATGCAACCCTGACATTGGCATCCCGCCACGTCTTGAGCCCGCTCCCAAGTCCAGCCTTTGCAAGGACCCCTTGTGCGACAGCAATTGCTTCCGGTGGTCCAGCAAGGTCTGCTCATCCACTGCAGGTTGGAACCCAGCATTGACATCTGGCCAATGTTTGGGTTGAGCTTGCAGCGCACGGCCCCAGAGATAGAGCATGGGTGAATGCAAACGCCTCCAAGACCTCCCTGACCAAGGCGACACCCAACGGTTGTCCACCCAACAACCCCATCGATCGCGCCACATGCTCATGGGTCAAATGTACGTGCGCTATCTTCGCGTTCTAGGGCGGTTAGCTCAGCTGGTTCAGAGCACCTCGTTTACACCGAGGGGGTCGGGGGTTCGAGTCCCTCACCGCCCACAAAAAAAGCAGGCCATGGCCTGCTTTTTTCATGCCAGCGTTCGAAGGGCCTCCCCCACGACAAAAAGGCTCCCTCCCACCCACACCACATCCCGATCATTTGCGGCATCAAGGGCCTCGCCCAACGCCTCCTTCACCGAACTGTGCACCTTGCCCTGCAGCCCATGGTCGAGCGCACGATGCGCAAGGTCAACGGGCGACAAAGACCTAGGGAGGTCCGCAGCACACCAGTACCATTGAGCTTCTCGCGGCAAAAGGGGAAATACATCTTCAAGGGGTTTGTCCCCTACACAACCCCACACCACATGCAGTTGACCTCCATTTTCCTGGACCTTTTCCGCGACCTTTTGAGCCACCATGGCGACGCCATCCACATTGTGGGCGCCGTCCAATACAAGGGTTGGACCATTGTTACGCTGCACCACGTGCCACCGCCCTTGTTGCCCTGTGCATTCCTTGTGACGCCAGAGGCCCGCTTCAATGGCCCGGTCACTTAGGTCCCAACCCACGCCTTCCAAAACACGTAAGGTCATGGCCGCCGTGGCCCTGTTGGCATCGTCCACAGGGCTAGGATCATCTTTTAGCCATTCCGGTCGCAACACATTTTTTTCCTGGCGAATCTCTTGGGCAAAGTGGACCTCGCTTGAGGACCGCAACGCACTGGACAGCAATTCAGATTGGGCCTCAGGGCGCATGGGGCCCAACACGACGGGCACACCATCCTTGAAGATGCCTCCCTTCTCCTTGGCAATGGCTCGGATGTTGTTACCCAAGAACCGCTGATGATCCATCCCAATGTTGGTCACCACACAAACTTCCGCGCCAGGGATCACATTGGTAGAGTCCAAACGACCACCCATTCCAGTCTCCAAAACCACCACATCGCATTGGGCCGTCCGAAAATGGTCCAAGGCCATCCCCAGGGTCAACTCAAAAAAAGAAGGAGACCCCCATGTCCCATCTGCTGCTTGCCACCTTCGAACGAAAGCTGTAACGGCTTCTTCCTCCATGCATTCCCCGTTGACACGGATACGCTCTCGAAAATCAATCAAATGAGGAGATGTGAAAAGCCCTACGCTGTGGCCTTGGGTCTGCAAGGCAGCTGCCACCATGTGGCAGACCGTCCCCTTGCCGTTGGTCCCAGCCACATGCACAAACCGCAAATCCTTCTCAGGGTGATCCAATGCAGCACAAACCCGCTTGGTGGCCGACAAATCCGCCTTGTAAGCTGCGGGACCATCCCGCTGGAACATGGGCAATTCAAGGTACAAACATTGCACCGCCGCCTCGTATGTCAACTCACTCGAGGTCAAACCGAATGGTGATGTACCCCGTGCGGCGTGGATTGGTGGGATCTCCATCAAACCGTGCCGTCTCCGCAGCTCGAATGGCCAACTTGACATGCCTCGAATCACGGATGGTCGTCAAAGAGGACTGATAATCGGCCGAAGCCAAAATAACCTTGCCCGTTCCGTCCACCACAATGTTGACACGAACGGAGCCATCCTGCGTGGGCTTCTCGTCGAGCTGGGGCTCTCCAATCATGGTGCCACCATTCAACATCGCCTCACCGAAGTCACCAGACACCACGCCCTTGCCATCAATTTTGCCTGTTTCCTCGCCTTCATTGCCCACCCCATCGCTCTCCCCTTGACTACCCCCTCCTCCTGAGGAAGACTGCGTGGAGGACTGAAACAAGTGCGCGGTTCGATCCTCCCGCACAGGCTCGGGATCCGGATCGGGATCCGGATCGGGCTCTGGATCCGGTTGGGACTGGACAGCCACTTCGCTTTCTTCTTGGGTAGCCACTTCTTCCGCAACCACCGGCAACACCGGTACAGTTTCTGCAGCTGCCACCGCCTCTTCCACGGCTTCTTCCACCACCTCACTTGGCACCTGCGATTCTGTATCGCCTCCGGCTTGCTCCTCCGCCCCCAAATCCGCAAACCCTACAGCCACAAATTGCTCGCCGGGCGGTGGGTCTTGAATGGTGAAAGCCGTCAGAAAGAAGCAAAGCACCAGCAGCGCCAAAAACAAGAGCACGCTCAAAGCTGCCGCCTGACGCTGGTGCCGCCTCTCTTGGTAGAGGCGCGCCTCTTCAAGTTGCTGTTGTGCCGCCATGTTCGAATCAATCGCCTTGTGATGGATTGGAGCCCAACATGATTTTCCATTGGTTGGCCTTGGCCATGCCAATCAAGTCCACAGTCTGTCCCGTGGGCACGCTCTTGTCCACTTGCAAGTAGACGACCTTTTCCGTCTGCTTGTCCATTTCCAATTTCAACTTGGGCTCAAGGTCCTCCCTTGAAATGGGCCTCACCTCCCCATTCAAATGGTAAGAACCGTCGGCTTGGATGCTGACCGTTAGTCTGGAAGTGACAGAGGTCGTCCCCTTGGAGGTGGGCAAATCCACATTCACCCCATTGCTCACCAAGGTGGACAAAATCACGAAAAAAATGAGCAGCAAGAATACGAGGTCCGTCATGGAAGACATGTTCCCCGTCACACTGACTTTGTTGCGTTGGCCGAGGTTCATCCGCGTGCAGGTTCTTCGAGAATGTCAATGAATTCCAGGCTATTGGCTTCCATGCGGTGAACCACATGGCTCACCCGGCTGACCAAGTGGTTGTAGGCCATGAAGGCCAAAATCCCCACAATCAACCCCACGATGGTGGTGATCATGGCCTGCTTGGTGCCTGATGAGATGTCGCTCACCTGAACCGTGCCAGCTGCCTCCATGTCCAAGAACACATTCACCATTCCGATGACCGTTCCCAGGAACCCGACCATGGGGGCCGCTCCTGCCACCGTGGCCAAGGTGCTCAGGTTTTTCTCCAATCGAAAAATCTCCAGTTTTCCCACATTTTCGATGGCCACGCTGATGTCTTTCAATGGCTTGCCGATGCGGCTGATGCCCTTGTCCAACATCCTGCCAAGCGGCGTGTTGCTGTCCGCGCACAAATTTCTCGCACTGGGCAATTGACCTTGGGAGATGTAATCCTTTAGGCGGTTCATGAAGTCGGGACTCACCTTGTCGGCTTTCCGAATGGCAAAGAAGCGCTCAAAAAACACATACATCCCAATGAGACTCATCAAGGCCAAGGGCAACATGATGTACCAGCCGCCTTCCATGAGCAGCTGCAAAACATTGACATCGACCTCCGAAACTTCGGCTGTGGACACTTCCGTGGCCGCATTGGGCAATTGGAGCAGGAGAGAAACCAGAATGGATGACATGAGGAGAAAGGGGTTCCAGGGTTGAACGTACAAGTTCCCTAGATTATTGGGTCCCCTGATGGGCTTCTCCTTCAGTTATTCAAAGAGACGGGTTCACAAAGAAGCAAGCTTTTGAAGGGGCCAAATCAGGCAAACATCAGGACGTACACACCTGCTCCCGCTAAGTACCCTAGGATGGCCAACAAGCTGATTTTCTTGAGGTACCACACAAAATCAATGCGCTCAAGCCCCATGACCGCAACGCCGGCAGCCGATCCGATGATCAATGCAGACCCCCCTGTTCCAGCACAGTATGCAAGGAATTGCCAAAAAATGCCGTCTTGAACAAACATGGCCGACCATGCATCCGTCACCGCATCCACGGCCACCACATCGTACATCCCCATGCTTGCTGCCACAAGTGGCACATTGTCTACAATGGCACTGAGCAGTCCAATGGCCATGTCAATCAGGTAAACATTGTCGAGACCAGCGCGCAAACCTTCTGCCGCCAAAATCAAATGGCCCGCCTCTTGAAGGGCAGCCACAGCCAACAAAATCCCAAGGAAGAAGAGCACCGAAGCGGAATCAATGTGCCGAAGGACACCCACCACAGTAAGGTGCTGTTTGGCTTCGTGGTTTTTCGAGCGGTGCAAACGTTCCGTGAGCATCCACAACAGACCAAGACTCATCATCATCCCCATAAAAGGAGGCAGGTGGGTGACCGTCTTGAACAACGGCACAAACAACAAGCCCGCCACACCTGCTGCAAACACCAAGTTTCGTTCAAAAGGCGTGGTTGGGTCCCATTCCTCTTCCTTCTCTTGGGTCGGGCGCTCGATGTCGCCATTCAATCGAAAGCTCAACAAACTGAGAGGGACAAGCAAGCAAACGATGCTTGGCAAAATCAGGTTGGCAACGATGGTCCCGGTGGTCAATTGACCCCCTATCCACAGCATGGTCGTCGTCACATCGCCAATCGGTGACCAGGCGCCTCCGGCATTTGCGGACACCACCACCATGCCTGCAAAGAGCCATCTCGTTTGTCTGTCGTCGATCAACTTGCGCAACAACGACACCATGACAATCGAGGTCGTCAAATTGTCCAACAACGCAGAGAAAAAGAAAGTCAGGACGCAAACAATCCAAAGCATTTTGACCTTGTTGCGCGTTGTGATTCTGTCAGTGATGACCCTGAATCCTTCATGCGCATCCACCAATTCTACAATGGTCATCGCACCCATCAAAAAGAACAGAATCGATGCAATCTCCTCCATGTGGTGAAGCAAGCGGTGCTCAAAAAATGCCGCGAGGCCGGAGTGGCCTCCGCCGTGGCCGCTGGCCATGAACGCTTCGAATTGTTCGGCCATGTGGGCCGGAACGTCGTGGGTCCCAAGCACAAAAATCGCCCAGCACAACGTGCCCGTCACGAGGGCTGAACCTGCTTTGTCAATGTGGATGTTGTGCTCGAGGGCAATAAAGACGTAGCCCAACACAAAAACGGCAAGAATGAAAATGTCCATAGTCGTTCAGTTCTAATCGCAAGATGGGGTGCTTTGTTCGCGTGGAGCCACCAAAGTTGGCTCTTTTGTCACACCAAAAAGCCCAATGCCCGCTCAAACGCTTTGGCGGTGACATGGGTGTCGCTTTCGCTATTGTCCAGCACCTTGGCAAGGGCTTCTCGAATGACCGAGCTCGTGTCTTCAAAAATGGCCGCATCAGACATGTCCACATCTTCATCCCCCATCAAGTAGGCAAACACACGGGCCATCCCACAATTGGCAATGAAGTCTGGGATGACGGCCATTCGTTCGTCGGCATACTCGGCAATGGCGCCGTAGAAGATTTCCAAATCGGCAAACGGAACGTTGGCACCGGAAGAGATGACTTCCACCCCTGACTCTGCCATACGTTCCACCTGATTTTGCGTCACCAAACGGCTCGCAGCACAAGGCAAAAAGACCTCGGCTTTCATGTCCCAAATCTGTTCGTTCACTTCTTCGAAGCCCAATAGATTTTCCGTCCGGAGGGCGTTGCCTTCCTTGGCCAAAAACAATGCCTTCACTTCGTCAAAATCCAACCCCTCGGGACGCATCACTCCACCCACGCGATCGATGATGCCCACAATCGATGCGCCGTCTCGTGCCAGGTAATAGGCCGCCGCTGCGCCTACATTCCCCCAGCCTTGGACCACAACCCGCTTGCCCTCCACACTTGAGCCCCTCAAGTCGTAAAAGTGACGCACCGACTCGCTCACACCAAAGCCGGTTATTAGGTCGGCCACACGGAACTTCCTCGACACGTCCGGGCTGATGGATGGATCTTCCACGGCTTGGGACACCCCCTGCCGGAGGTTCCCAATGCGCCTGACCTTTTGGGCTTCATTGGGCTGAAAGTGACCACTGAACACGCCCTCTTGAGGATGCCACACACCATTGGCCTCTGTCATTGGGATGACTTCATGGATCTCATCGACATTCAAGTCACCACCGGTTCCGTAGTAGTGCTTCAGCAAAGGGGTAACCGCCTTGTACCAGCGCTCCAAAACCCCTTTTTTTCTGGGGTCGGTGGGATCAAAATCGATGCCGCTTTTCGCACCTCCGATGTGGGGGCCTGACACCGTGAATTTGACTTCCATGGTTTTGGCCAGACTCTCCACCTCTCTTTGGTCCAACCCCTTCCGCATGCGGGTACCACCACCCGCAGCACCGCCGCGCAAGGAGTGAATGACCACCCATCCACGGGCTTCTGTCTCATGGTCTTTCCACGCAAACACAATTTCCGGTGCGCGCTTTTCGTAGGAGTTCAATAGGTCTTTCATGACGAGGGATCTGAAGGGGAAGGCGAAGTTAGGCCAAACCTCATGCCGACCTGTCCACATCTTGGGGCCCAGGACCCCAAAGAGCGCCTCCTGCGGAAGCTTTTTGGGCCCCTGTGACGGTTGCCAAGGTGTTGGTCATACCCACCCAACGGAGCAGCCCCAACCAAGCAAACACGAAGGCTTCTTTCCCATGAATCATGGAAGGACCTGGGAGATGCCAGGACAACTTTTTGGCCTCTCCATTTTGACGCAAGGCCTCCATCAGAGCGCCATTGAAGGCCCCTCCGCCCGTCACCAAAACATCCAATCCAAGGGGCAATTCTTGAACCACCATTTTCGCGATGTAGGCCACAGCAGTCGCCAAGACATCTTGCACCGGGAGGTGGTCATGAGATGCAAGAACCGCAATCACCTCCGTTTCCAACCACTCTCGGCCCAGACTTTTGGGTGGGTCCTTTTGATGGTAGGCCAAGGATTGCCATGCCTTGAGCAAAATGGGATCCACACTTCCTCTCGCGGCCAAAGCGCCATCTCGGTCCATCTCCAGCCCCAAAGGCTTGACGAGATGGTTCAGCAAGAGATTGGCGGGACCCACATCCCAAGCCACCCTTTGGCCATCGGCATCGTCCATGCTGACATTGGCAAACCCCCCGAGGTTCAGTGCGGCATCCCAGGTCCCAAAGAGCAACTTGTCGGCCAATGGCACCAAAGGAGCGCCTTGCCCCCCCATCGCCACATCCAAGCGCCGAAGATCATGGACCACGGGCACCTCGAGGACTGCATGCAAAGTGGCTCCACAACCCAACTGCAGGGTCCAGCCACGATCAGGCCGATGGAACACCGTGTGGCCATGGGAAGAGACGAGGTGGGGACTTGGATGGCCACCTTCGATCAACCATTGACGGACCGCCTCTCCAGACCAACGCGACCATTCCCAATCCAAGGCGGCCAAGTCCTCCGCAGGCAACTCCATCGCGCCCCAAAGCGACGACCGCAACTCAGATGGGTAGTCCAAAGTCGTGAACGCTTCCAGCTTCATATCCCATTGGAAGGATTCTGGTGAAAGGGCATGTCCTCCCTTGAAGGTTGCCTGCACCCTGGTCAAGGCCACATCAAGGCCATCCACGGACGTCCCGCTCATCAAGCCAAGGACAAGCCAACCATCGGGAGGGCACCTCCACGTATCTTCGCCACGCATGAACCGAAAATACGCCGACATTCGGCGCCTTGAAGGTTCTCGTTTTTGGACTTATTCACTCTCCTCAACAGGCCGCAGGCAATGAACCTCCACCTCACAGAAGAACAAAAGGCAGTGCGCGACGCTGCCCGAGACTTCGCTCAAAACGTCCTCAAACCAGGAGTCATCGAGCGGGACAATGCACAACGCTTTCCCGCGGATGAAATCCGTGAACTGGGCGCATTGGGCTTCATGGGCATGATGGTGGACCCACAATACGGGGGTTCGGGCATGGACACAGTCAGCTACGTCTTGGCGATGGAAGAAATCAGCAAGGTCGATGCCTCGGCGAGTGTGTGCATGAGCGTCAACAACTCCTTGGTGTGTTACGGTTTGCAGGAATTTGGCACCGAGGAACAAAAGCAGAAGTTCCTCAAGCCCCTGGCCTCTGGAGCGAAAATTGGGGCCTTTTGCCTCAGTGAACCCGAAGCCGGATCAGATGCCACCTCACAGCGAACAACTGCTGTGGACATGGGGGACCACTACCTGCTCAACGGCACCAAGAACTGGATCACCAACGGCAACTCCGCATCCACCTACCTCGTGATCGCCCAAACCGACCCCGAGAAAGGTCACCGCGGCATCAATGCTTTGATCGTTGAGCGCGACATGCCCGGGTTCCAACTTGGTGCCAAGGAAGACAAGCTCGGCATCCGAGGGTCTGACACCCACACCTTGATGTTCCAAGATGTCAAGGTCCCCAAGGAGAACCGCATCGGGGACGACGGCTTTGGCTTCAAATTCGCCATGAAAACCTTGAGTGGTGGACGCATTGGGATCGCGGCGCAAGCCTTGGGCATTGCCTCGGGAGCGCTGGAGCTTTCGCTGGCCTATTCGCAGCAGCGAAAGGCGTTTGGCAAGGAAATCTACAAGCACCAAGCGATCTCGTTCAAACTCGCAGATATGGCCACCCAGGTGGAAGCATCAAGGTTGCTCTGTCTCAAGGCTGCCGCGCTGAAAGATGCCGGAGAAAACTACGACTTGGCTTCTTCGATGGCCAAACTCTACGCGTCGGATGTTGCCATGACCCAGACCGTAGAAGCAGTGCAAATCCATGGAGGCTACGGCTTCGTGAAAGAATACCACGTGGAAAGGCTGATGCGTGATGCCAAAATCACCCAGATCTACGAGGGAACTTCTGAAGTTCAGAAAATCGTGATCAGTCGCTCGGTTCTGGGCGATTGATGGGCTCGTTGCGGGCATCCCAGGCTGTCGATTCCCCTCGCCACCAAGTGACCAGTTCCAGAATGCCGTCACCGTCCACATCCTCCTGAGACATCCGATCGGCCTGCACCTGTCCAGAGATGCCTGCGGCTTCTCCGGTGCCTAAAACGAACTCTCTGACAAAGCCCGTCCCGTCCAAAAACAAAACAGAGGTACGGTTCAAGTCTGCACCTGTCCTGAACAAAGGAGCATGTGTGGGGTCCACCTGAACCTGTGTCTGGGCCCGTGTGGCGCCATTGCGCTTGAGAAGCTCGACCTGACCATTCTCCCTTCCCACATAGACATAGTCTCTTGATCCCAACCGCAAATGGACCAGATGTCGAACCGGAGACCCCGTGTCCACTCCTTCTGCAGGGCGATGCGACCAACCGGGAGTGGCCTGTCCTTCCTTTCTGAAGTTGCGGACCAAACCACTTGCATCGTCGGCCACCAAGTAGCGGTAGGATCGGTTCCTGTCGTAGTCGACAAGTGCCCAGGCCGTCCACTCCCCCTCGTTGGGTCGAAGGGGGAAGCCCACCACTTCCCGGCCCTTGACATCCACGAGGTGAAGCCCGTCTGCCTCTCCAAACATGGCTTGGAACTTTCCATTGGCATACACATCCACCTCACACGCCCCACCGGGAAGAAGCCCATCGACAGGGAAGCTCCAAATGAACACGTCAGCCCCTGCCTCCTTCGCCACAACATGGTCTTCCTCCAAGAACAGGCCCATGCGAGCGCCTGACCTATGGTTCCGCACCTCCCCTAAAAGACCTTCCTCCTTGCCATCCATGGTTTCAGACGATGTCAAGGTCAACGGCCCATCTTCTAGGTCGTCCTCCTCAAGGCTCGCCCACACCACAGCACCTTGCGCGGTGGACGTGCCTGTCCAAGAAGTGTTTTGCTGCTTTCCAACCAAGCACTGTCTCCCCGTGGTGGACCACTCCCATCTTGCATCACCTTCGATGACAGCTTCTTCATTCATCCAAGCAAGCCTCCATCCATTTTGCAATGCCAACCCCTCGACTTCCTCTTTCCAAGCGCCAGGGTCGAGGAGGCGAAACCTGCCGCCATCGCGCCACCTCGTTGCATGCGAATGCAGGGGAATGCCTGCGTCCAACAGCACGCCTTCGGGATGGCCCAACGGCCATTCCATAGGGGACTCTCCAAGTCGGGAGCTCCACCATTCGCTCGGAGTGTTCGTCCCTTCTACCTGCCATGACAATGGACTTGGGTCCACCGCAGCAGGAGGCAGCACATTCGTGTCTGGCCAAATGACCCAGCCCTCACCTTGCCATGCCCACGCCAGTTCGAGGCGCTTCAGTTCGGCTGATGTTCGTGCGTTGCGCCAATGTGCAGACATGGTCGCGGGGTCCTCGTCCCAAGCATCCAACGCCTCCTGTGGTCCACTGATCCATCCACCCCGCCATGGTTTCTGAAGGCTGCCTTGAGGAGCCCGTTCCCAAGGGAGGTCGTGGTGTTGAAGAACCCAGCCTTCTGCATGGCGGAACACGCGCACCCATTCCCCTCCCAGCACTTCTTGCGTTCCGAGAAGGGAGGCAAACGCCCCAGGGGTCATCTGGGTCCATTGGACCCAGTCGTCGGAAGCCCAATCCATGGGATTCGCAGGTTGGCCCAAGTTCGCCGGCGCCGACAAGAACATCGTCCCCGAAACCAGAGCGACCACCGCCGACAATGCAAGCATCCACCACAATTTCATACCACGAATTTCGTGACTCTTCTCAAGAGATTCTAACCCAATTGCTGCGGGCTTTCAACGCAGTTTCCAACGCTTCCCGAAGCGGAAGGTGGTCGGGTCGACCCAAATCGGGGTCTTCGTCCAAGACCGTCTGTGCGAGGTACCTCGCACTGGTCAGAAGGGGCCTGTCCCTGACCAAGTCGGCCACCTTCAAATCTGGCACCCCACTTTGCTGGGTTCCCATGACGTCTCCTGGGCCGCGCAACTCCATGTCCACCTCTGCAATTTCAAAACCATCGTTGGTGCGGCACATGGTCTCCAGCCGACGACGAGCGTCCTGACCAAGCTCCGTGGCCGACATCAAAATGCAATAGCTCTGGTTCGCACCTCTGCCCACACGTCCGCGCAGCTGATGCAACTGAGAAAGGCCAAAACGCTCCGCGCTTTCAATCACCATGACACTGGCATTGGGAACATTGACCCCGACCTCAATCACAGTGGTCGCGACAAGGATTTGGGCTTGCCCCTTGGCGAAGCGCTCCATCTCCCAAGCCTTGTCGTCCGCCTTCATTCGTCCATGTACAATGGCCACTTGGTAGCCTGGAACGGGGAAGCGACGAACGATGCTCTCGTAACCATCCATCAGGTCCTTGTGGTCGAGGGTGGCGCTTTCCTCGATGAGGGGATAGACCAAATAAATTTGGCGGCCCTCGGCGATTTGGTCCTCTAAAAATTGAAAGACTTTGAGCCGTGATGCATCGGTGCGGTGGACCGTTTGAATCGGTTTCCTGCCTGGAGGCAACTCGTCCAACACACTCGTGTCCAAATCGCCATATGCCGTCATGGCCAGCGTTCGGGGGATGGGGGTGGCGGTCATGACCAGAATGTGCGGGGCGACTTTGGCCTTTTTCCAAAGTTTGGCACGTTGCGCCACACCAAAGCGATGCTGCTCGTCAATGACGGCAAGACCCAAACGTGCAAAGACAACCTTGGGCTCAATCAACGCATGGGTCCCCACCAAAATGTCAATGGCGCCCGATTCGAGGTCTTCCAGCAAGGTAGTGCGCGCGGCCCCTTTGACAGAACCGGTAAGCAGCTCCACCCTGACCGGCATGTCCCCCAACAATTCCCGAAGTCCCTCCAAATGCTGCTGCGCCAAAATTTCAGTCGGCGCCATGATGGCCGCTTGGTAACCATTGTCTTTCGCCAGCAATGCCGTGAGAAGGGCCACCACCGTTTTGCCGCTGCCCACATCGCCTTGCAGAAGGCGGTTCATGTGCCAACCTGTGTTCAAATCTGCTCGGATCTCGCGCAGCACACGCTTTTGGGCTTCCGTCAGTTCAAAAGGAAGTTGGGTGTCGTAAAACGTATGGAAGGCCTCCCCAACTTCTGAAAAACGGACTCCAGGAAGGTCCTGGGTCACTTTCTTCTTGTGCTGGAGCAAGGTCATTTGTAGGAGAAACAACTCTTCAAAACGAAGCCGGATCATGGCCGCATCCGCTTCTTGGGCGGTGGCTGGCTGATGTACCTGTCGGAAAGCAGCCGCCCTGTCGACCAGATGCATCTCTTTGAGCACACGCGAGGGCAGCGTTTCCGTCAAGACTCCTGACACTTCGGAAGCAACATTTCGGATGAGCTTGGCCAACCCTTGGCTGTTCAATCCCTGCCTCGACAATTTCTCTGTGCTGGGGTAAACGGGCTGCAAGCCTCCACCTTGACGCGTTTCAAACTGCGACAACAACTCCACCTCTGGATGGGCCAAGCTCCATTTCCCCTTGTACAACTTGGGCTTGCCGTAGATGACCACCTGTTTTTGGACCGGCAAGTTGCGCAGAATCCATTGGGCTCCACGAAACCACTGCAACTCAATGGTCGCCTCACCATCGTCAAACACGGCCACCAACCGGGAGCCTTTGCCCCCTCGAAATTCATTCGCCTGGATGATCACCCCTTGGATCTGGACGGCCACGTGCTCGCTTTCAATGTCCACGATGCGGTGGAATTGACTGCGGTCTTCGTACCGAAAGGGCAAGTGCAGGAGCAAGTCCATGCAAGTGTGCAACCCAAGCTCAGAAACAAGCGCGTCGGACCGTTTGGGTCCGACGCCTTTCAAAAATTCTATGGGAGTCGAAGGGCGAACGTCAGCCATGGTTGTGGCAAGCTACACCCGAGGCGCTTCTCAGGCCAACATCAACACTGGATTCTCCAAGTTCTGTTTGACCTCATTCAAAAAGGCCGCACCAGTCGCGCCGTCCACGACCCGATGGTCGCAGCTCAGGGTGACTTTCATGGTGTGTCCTGGCACCACGGCGCCGTCACGGACGACGGGCACACTCTGGATGCCTCCAATGGCCAAAATGCATGCATCTGGCGGATTGATGATCGCGGTGAAGTCTTCGATGCCAAACATCCCCAAATTGGAAATGGTGAAGGTGTTCCCCTCCCAGTCGCTGGGTTGGAGCTTCTTGTCTTTGGCTTTTTGGGCAAATTCGCGCACCTCCACACCGATTTCGGCAAAGGATTTTGCATTGGCATGGCGGACGACGGGCACGAGCAGGCCGTCCTCGACCGCCACAGCCACACCGATGTGAACGTGTTCGTTGTACCGGATGCGATCTTCAAGCCAGCTGCTGTTCACTGCTGGATGGTTCTTCAAGGCCATTGCCACAGCTTTCACGACCATGTCATTGAAGCTGACACGGTGAGGGCCGCGGTCGTTCAATGCCTTGCGGGCCGTCATCGCGGCGTCCATGTCCATGGTCAGGCTGAGGTAAAAGTGGGGAGCGGTGAATTTGCTCTCTGCCAAACGACGCGCAATGGTCTTGCGCATTTGGCTTACCCCAACCTCCGTAAAGCGTTCCAAGGCATTGGCGGCAGAAGATCCTCCCCCCACGAATGCCTCGACGTCTCGCTTCACAATGCGCCCTCCCTCCCCCGAACCTGGGATGAGGCCCAGGCTCAAGCCGCGGTCCTCTGCAAGCTTTTTGGCAAGCGGAGAGGCCTTGACCCTTCCATTGGACGACATGGGCGCGGGGGCAACCGCGGGGGCAGCCGGTGCAGGGCTTGGTGCGGAAGCCGCCACGGGGGCAGGCGCCGGAGCCGGAGCGGGGGCCGGGGTAGTTGCGGCAGCAGGGGCGGGTTCAGGCGATGCCTCTGGCTCTGGTGACGCCGAAGCCGCCAACAACTCTGCAAAGTCCTCTCCTTTTTCCCCAACGATGCAAAGCACGCTGTCCACAGGTGCTGTACCTCCTTTGTCCACACCAATGTGGAGCAAAACACCATCTTGAAACGACTCAAACTCCATGGTCGCTTTGTCCGTCTCAATCTCGGCGAGCAGTTCACCGTTCTCGACAACGTCCCCAACTTTTTTGTGCCACTCAGCCACGACTCCTTCGGTCATGGTATCACTGAGTTTGGGCATGCGGATGATTTCAGCCATGAGGTCAGTCTTTCACAAATGGATAATCGGATTGAACGTAGACGTCCTCGTACAGTTCCGAGGGGTCTGGAAGCGGACTTTCTTCCGCAAACTTGATGGCATCTTCGACCTGAGCTTTGATGTCTTTCTCCGCCTTCTTCAGCTCTTCTTCCGTCGCCCACTTGTTCTCCAAAAGGACCGTGCGCACGTGGGTGATGGGGTCTCGCTCCACGTAGGTGGCCAATTCATCCTTGGTCCGGTATTTCTGCGGATCGCTCATGCTGTGGCCCTTGAAGCGGTAGGTCTGAATGTCCAACAACGTAGGCCCCTCTCCTTTTCGGCCGCGTTTGGCAGCTTCTGCGATCGCCGCACAAACCGCTTCGGGGCTCATGCCGTCCACCGTGGCAGATGGCATCTTGTAGCTCGCGCCCAAGGTCTCGAGGTCAGTCACATTGGAGGTGCGCTCCACGGATGTCCCCATGGCGTATTTGTTGTTCTCAATGATGAAAATGACAGGTAGTTTCCACGTCATGGCCATGTTGAAGGTCTCGTGCAGCATGCCTTGACGAGCCGCACCATCTCCCATAAAGCACACGGTGACATGGTCTTCATTGCGGTACTTGTCTGCAAAGGCGATGCCCGCCCCCAAGCCGATTTGGCCGCCTACGATGCCATGCCCACCAAAGAGGTTGCGCTCCTTGTCAAACATGTGCATGGAGCCGCCCTTGCCTTTGGACGTTCCCGTCTTTTTGCCGTACAACTCGGCCATGACAAACTTTGGGTCCGTGCCCAACACAAGAGGATGGGCGTGGTCGCGGTAGGCCGTGATGACGTTGTCCGTGGGACGAATGGCCTCTTTCATGCCAGAAAGCAGCGCTTCTTGTCCAATGTACAAGTGGCAAAACCCGCCAAACTTTTGCTGGATGTAGAGCTGGCCGCAGCGTTCCTCGAACTTTCGCATGAGGTACATTTCGCGGAACCAACGGTTGTAGGTTTCGGAAGAATGAGGCAAACCGGACTTTTTGTCGGTTCGCTTTCGGCTCGCTTTTGCAGGCTTTTTCGGCGCTGTCGCGGCAGTAGGTTGAGAAGTGGCCATCGAAATGGGATTAACGCTCAAATATAACGTTCTGACCCAAGTCAAAGATGCCCCACCGAAACAGTATGCACTTTGATGTCCAAAGAGGTTGTTTCGTGTAATTTGTACACGATGTAGGTATTGCGTCAAACCCTTACTCCGTCCATTCGTCCGTATCTTGCGCCACCTGCTTCATGTCGATTTCCTCTTTGCTCTCCACACGTCCCTCTGTGGGACTTCAAGCCATCGAATCCGTGGCCTTGATGGACCGCTATGACTCGAAGTTTCTTGCCCCAACCGACTGGCTGCCCGAGGTCCTTTCCGATTTGACAAAGCATCACGTTCTCCAAATTGCGGACCAACATTTGACCCGATACAACAACTTGTATTTCGACACCACAAGCAACGAATGTTTGACGGAACACGTCAGGGGCAGAACCAAGCGGTTCAAGGTCCGCATCCGACAGTACGAAAACACAAAAATGGCTTTTCTTGAAGTCAAGCTTAGAGATGTCTACGGAAAGACGACCAAAAGAAGACTTCCCCGCAACTCTGACCTCCCTTGGAATGATGCCTTCACCGAACATGAGACCGTGTTTCTGCGGGAGCATCTTGGCGATGTCACGGATGAACTGACCCCTTCCCTGCAAAGTCGATTTGACAGGTTCACACTGGTCGACTTGGATCGTGGTGACAGAATCACTTTTGACCAAAATCTTCAATTTTCAGACCCGCGCAAACATCTGAATGTCCCCTTGTGGATTTCCCCCACGCCGCACTTGGCAGTGGTGGAATGGAAACAACGGAAGGTGAACCATCAAGGAGATTTGATTCAGTCGTTTCGGGCCAAACCTGGTCGACGTGGGCCACTTGGAAGGGCCCTTCGATTGTCGAAATACATCTTAGGAAGGATGTCCGTTTCCGACGACCTTGTGCCAGGGGCGTACCGCAAAACCCTTCGTGACATCCAACGTGCGGAACTTGCCGCCAGCACCTCTCAACCTGGACCCGAATCCATCCTTCAATGATTGCCCTCGCCATGCCACAAATTGCCCTTGAACTTTCTCTGTCCAATTCCGGTTGGGTGGGACTCTTGCTCCTGTTTGGTTTGAACTTGTTGTCTGCAGTTGTGGTCGTGCGTTTGATCTACCACATGGCCGCCAAACGACGCGATTTCGTCTTCACGTTCATGCTGGTCTCCACCGCAGTCTTCTTGCTTTGCCGCTTGCTTGCTGGGGTTGAAATTGACCTCGCCTTCGCCCTGGGCCTTTTCGCAATCTTCGGCATCATCCGGTACCGCACCAATGCCATCCCCATCCGGGAAATGACCTATTTGTTCATCGTCATTGCCCTGGCTGTTATCAATGCCCTTGCACCCGTGGCAGCTTCATGGGTGGAGATTGTGCTGGCCAATGTTCTGATTTGGGCCTTGAGCTTCGTGCTGGAGCGCCTCTGGTTTGTCGAACATCTCGCCACCAAAATGGTCGTGTACGACCGAATTGACCTTTTACAAGAGGGCAAGAGGAAAGAACTCATTGCAGATCTCGAGAGGCGCACCGGCGTCAGCATTGTGCATTTGGAAATTGGGAAGGTGGACCTGCTTCGAGATACGGCCAACTTGAAAATTCACTTCTCGGGGGACAAGGAGCCCGATCACTTCGAAGAGCCCTTAGGCTGAAGTCTGCCTGAGGGGCTCCAAAAGCACGACGGCGTGGGCTGAAATGCCATCCTCCGTTCCCACAAAGCCAAGCTTTTCTGTGGTGGTGGCTTTGATCCCGATGCACGTCACATCCACACCAAGTACATCGGCAATGCACTGGCGCATTTGCGGAATGTGAGGCTTCAACTTGGGCCTCTGCAAGCAGACCGTGGTGTCCATGTTGGAGAGGGTCCATCCATGGCTTTGGACAAGGTCCCAAGTGCGCTTCAACAGCACTTTGCTGTCAATGCCCTTGAAGGACATGTCGGTATCGGGGAAATGGGTGCCAATGTCGCCAAGGGCCAAGGCACCTAGCAGCGCATCGCAAATGACATGCAAAAGGACGTCTGCATCGCTGTGGCCCACGGACCCCTTGTCATGGGGCACTGTGAGGCCACCAATCACCAGGTCTTCGCCTTCAGCGAGCTGGTGCACGTCGTAACCGTATCCGATACGTAGGCTCATTCGTTGTCTTGTGCGAACTCGGCCAAATCCGAGAACTGCAACCGCAACGAGAACCGCAACGTGTTGGCCAGCGGATTTTGCTGTGTGGTGCTGATCAAGTAGCTCAAATCCACAGTGAAAACTGTGTATTTGACACCTGCACCCAACGTAATGAATTGGCGGTTGCCCTTGCTGAAGTGCTCGTAGAAATAACCAGACCTAAAGGCAAACACATCGGCAAAATTGTATTCCATGCCTACGCCAAGGTTGACTTCACGCAACTCTTCTTTCCAACGGCTGCCCTCCAAAATGTAGGGATCGTCTCCGTTGGTGGGTTCCACTACGATGCCTGGGGCATCGTAAAAACTCTGAACAATGCCGGTGGCCACACCAACGTTCGGATCCCTTCCACTGAAAATGTATTGGGCCCCATTCTCGTCAAAGTCGTACACAGGTTGTGTGGGGACCAGGAGCTTGTTCGCATCCAAGGCGATGGTCAGGCTGTTGTAATCGTCAAGGATTGTTTCATATGCAGCACCCAACCTCAAATTGCTCGGGATGAAATCCCTCGCGGTCGTCTCAGTGTAGGACATCTTTGCCCCAAGGTTGCTCATGTTCATCCCCCAACTGAAGATGCCGTCCTTGCTCCCCCAATCGGCCTCATCGTTCACGTAGTACATGCTCAAATCGGCCGCTACAGAAATGCCAGGACGGCTGTCGGCACCTTGCACAGATGTCCCGCCTGTAAGGTTGCTGTGGATGAAGCGCGCAGAAAAACCTCCACTGAATTTGTCAGAAAACTTTTGAGAGAACCCTCCGTCCAAGCTCAACTCCGCTGGCTGGAAATCCCGGATGGTCGTCCCCACTTCGTCGGTAAAGGTGATGTTCCCCAAGCTGAAGTAGCGCAACGCAACGCCGAACGCCTGCCTTTTGTTGAGCCTGCGAACAGAGCTGACGTAGGCTAGGTTCATATCGTCCACCAAAGCGCGAAGCCAGGGCGCGTAACTCATGCTCATTTCCACCTCATTTTCGGAAAAGGCCATTTTGGCCGGATTCCAATGCATGCTGTTCGCATCGGGGGACAAGGCTACACCGACGTCTCCCATTGCGCCAGAACGCGAATCGGGGGCAATCATCAAGAAGGGGACCGCAGTGGTGATTGTGTTCAGCTGCAACAGCTGTGCGGGATCTTCTTCGATTTGGCCCCAAACCGGTGTGGCAAGGGTCAACATCGCCCCAAACAAGAGGCCAAATAGAGAGATGTGGAAGATGTGCTTCATCGTAGAGTTGCCAAAGTTAATCAAGTGAACGGCGCATCATTGGGGTCGAAGAACGACCAATTTATCTGCGTATTGTGCAGCCTGGCCAATTTCATTCTCCCATGTCACACGGAACACATATACACCGGGAGGTACGCGTTGTCCCGAAGAAGGTTTCAAATCCCAAGTCATGACATCGTCTCGGAAACCCAAAACCTCTCCCTCAAAGGTCTCTGTGTGGACCCTCCCTCCGCGAATGTCAAAGACGTCCAGTCGAACGTTGGCAGGCCGACAGGCCTGGTTGCCAGCCATGCGGAACGTCACTTGCTCCACCGCCGGATTGGGGTATGCCAGCACTTCGAGCAAAGCCACCTCTAAAGAAGAGGCCACCACGAAATGGGTTTCAGCACTCGAACTGTTGTTGGCTACATCCCACACCTTGAATGTCAACTGATGGGTTCCCTCTTCCAAATTTTGAAAGGGGAAGCGGATCGAACCACGCTGGTAGGTGTCCAAGTCTGAGACGAAATACTCATTGAGGACATAGGGCGACCCCGCATTCCCGTCCAAAATTGCCTTGGCATCATGCCCGATGCCTACTCCTGAAGTGTTGATGCCGCTCTCGTCAAAAATCCGGGCAAACAACCATGGGTCTTCGTGAACAAGGTCTCCATCCTTAAATAGAGTGTCATTGATGAACAGCTCCACCACAGGACCGTCGTCATCCATCAGCGGATTTTCAGAAGTTCCGCCAATGACAAAATCCTCAGAACGCCCATGCGCATCGGTGCCGTTTCCCAGTGCATAACAACTGATACGCCCCGTTCCGAAGGTGTAATCGATGTCCCTTGGCACAATGAAGTTGAATTCAAACACCCCGCCTTTCACGGAGGCCAATCCCTTGTGCAGGATGTTTTGAAACACCTCGTACACGAAAGGTCCCTCCGAGGCGTCATTGTCCAACGTGGTGACCGTCGCTCGTTTGTCGAACACCGTCGGTACCACGGCTCCATCAAACCCCGTCAAAGTGTCCCCTGACTCGGTCCCTACATATCCACGGACCGTGACCAAATCCAATGACTTCAGGGTGTCTGGGATGTCGGTGAGAAACACCCGATGCTTGGGATAAGCAACCTCCAACCCTGGATCCCCCATCAAGCTGAAATTTCGGCTGTTTGTGTGGGCTAGGATGGCCTCTGAATTCTTCGTGTCGCGGTAAATGTCGCCAAGGCATCGCTGCCCTTGGTCACTGTCCAGTGCCGTCTCAAAAAAGGCTCGGTTGACTTGTTGGTTGCCCGCACTGTAGACCGTTCGCGTGGTGGTCAGAAGGGCGGCAGCCCCGCCCTTGGGGTTGAACAAAATGGCCTCGCCAGCCGAGTAAATCTCAGGGTCGTCGTATCGAAACAGCTCACATGTTGCCGTCATGAAAATGGGCAAGCGACGAAGATTCGTCCAAGACTGAATGGTTTCCATGTTCAAGATGCGCTCGTGCGCCCATCCCCGCTCTCCCCCGTGCCCGATGTAATTCACAATCAAAGCCCCTTCGTCCACGCGGCGGCCAATTTCCTCTGCGGCATCGGCATAACGCTCTCCTCCAGGGGTGTTCGTTTGCTCGTAAGCGTCCGGATAGACCTTCAAGATGTCGTATTCCGGATGTTGTTCTTGGATGGCCGTGCTATGTTCCTCGCTGTTGTCCATGTAACGATGCCCATCCTGGTTGTTGCCATCTTGGTCATCTGACACAAACAAAACCCTGTTTCGCCACGGCCCAAAGCTGCTTGTTCCATTGGGGTCCAAACACGAGGCTGCGTCTTCGCTCGATTCATCGAAACCCAAGTAAGTGGCAACCTTCTGCACGACAGCCCAAGCTGCGTCTTGGTCCCGAGCAGGAATCCGGCCCACACCAATTTGAAGAAGGTCTTCTGGCCGCTCGCCTTGGCCTTCCGCAGTCAAGGCAAAGTAATCGTCGGAGATGTAACTCGTTGTGGTCAACAGAGACTCTTGAGAGTAGTGGCCTACCACAAGATTCCCATTGCCTTGAATGTTCCTGTTTTCATAGGAGGCATCGCCCATGATCAAAAGGTACTTGGGGGCCTCCAATGCCCCATCACTGGCCAAGGCGCGGTCGCGCAACATCATCATCAGCATTTTGATGGCTGTGGGATCGGCGACCCCCGAACTGAAGGCATCAAAGACGGCCTGTTGCTGGATCACGGCGACACGACGGCCGAGCGCCGCATGAAGGGAGGCCAAAGAGTCGGCAGGCGCCGCCAAGGAGGGAACGGTCACCACTACGTAATCCACTTCACCCAAGGCATGCAAATTGACATTGGGAACGGGGCCAAGAGGCATCGGACGCTTGGCAGCACTCCAACGAAAGGCCCAAAAACGGCGAACCTCCGATGCAGAAGATGACCACGACAAGGCGCCATCCAAATCCTCCAAGGGCAACTCATGAACATCGAGGGGGTCGGTCACATCCCAAACCGCATCGGGCGTCGGGCTACCGCCAAGGAGGTACTGCGCTCCTTCCACATTGTTGCCCTCACCATCAACAGGCAGGCCGTTGATGGCCATTTGGCCTCCTGAAAAAACCAGCGATTGAGGGACCTGGTAAGCCAAATAATCCATCCACGCATTGCTGTCGTCGCTGCCCGGGTTGAGGGTGGCCAGGACCTGCAAACCAGGTTGCGTCAATTGAGCAGTCATGGCCCCACTCCGGTACCCCGCAAACGCAAGAGAGGAGGGGGAAAGCAAGTTGTCCGTCAGGGACAGGGTTTCACCTTCCCAAGCGTACACCAACTCCGATCCAGATCCAGACCCCGTGGTGCGCATTGCGGCCGCAAACTCAATGGTGGCCTCTTCGCCAGCAATGGCGCCAGGGATGCTGATGTTCCAGGACTTGGTGTTGGCCCCCAAAGAGGAGAGCCTTGTGCCAAACCAATTCCGGCCCGATCGGATCAAGTTCTCATCGTGCCGTTCCTCGACCCCGTAGGCCAAATGGGCAATGCGCGTGTCGTCTATCGCGCCGTCATAAGGATCCGCCGCCGTGATGGAAGCCAGTGGAATGGTGTCATCGGCATCGATGCGGAGGTACCACTTGGCGGTGTCTCCCCAAAAAGGAGCCTGGTGGGACCAGCCACCAGATGGTTCCCAGTCCCATCGCTCGTGGGCACGGGCGTACCAGCACACTTCATCTCCGGGATCAAAACTTCCGTCGTCCAATCCACGGAAAACCACCCGCTGTTGCGGCATGTCCAATGGCCGGTCTGCATCGTTTTCAAAGGGCAACATTCCGCCTCCCTGTCCAAACAAACGAAGCGAGGTTGGCGTGAGTTCCTCAGGTTGCAACCCCACCTCCAAAAGCTGGTCGTATCCCATGCAATGCACCCCTTCTTCTGTGGTGGCAAACGCCACCCACGTTCCTGACGATCTTGCACTAGAAGTGGGCCAATCCCTCACCACGCGTGATGATTGTGCCGGTGAAGCCCCCAATGTGGCATCCAGAGACACCAAACGTTCCCATCCCGCATCGGACTTCCTCAACGCCCCCCCTTCGCCCACCAAGCGAGCGTGGCCATTTGCCTGTTGAACGCTCCAATGCCATGGGGCTGCCATCGCCTTTCGGACTTGGGAGTTCAAACGTTCAAGGCACTCGCCCAAGCACGGCTCCCATGTCAATCTTTCGTCGAGAACTTCAACTCCATTCCACAGCGAATCGAGTGGATGGACTGCACGCCACAATGGGCTCTTGGAAGGTTGGTCGAGCAAAGAAAGCCACTCCGACTCCCCCCAAATCAATTGCACTTCCACCACATCTTCCTGGCCCCAGCAGCTGCCAGCGCCCCACCCCAATCCCAACAAGAAGCAAGAGAAAAAGAGCGTCCTGCCATACCAGGACTGGTGCCGCACACGTTGGGATGTGAACAACCTTCCGAAAGGTGCGTCAAAGACTGAGCACAAGACGCGCACTTTCGTGGGAGAATTCCATGGGAAATTGAAGACAGCCATTGACATACCTACGCACAAAGGTGAGGCATATTGCCCAGTCCCCATGAGACCCCAGAATGGCGCTTGGTTTTGGCACCCTAGAAGGCCTCTTTTGGCCCAATGCTCGGTATTTTTTCGTATTCTTGTGGGTTCAACAGCGACTCCGATCATGACGAAATTTATCTCCTGCCTTGCCCTTGCGGCCTTGACATCTGTTCTTTTTGTGGGGGTTTTCCCCACGGAGGCGCACGCCCAGGACCCTGAATTCTCACAATTCTACTCCAACCCCATGCTGCTGAATCCCGCTTTTGCTGGAACAGCCCGGGGACCGCGTGTGGTCATGTCGCACAGGAACCAATGGCCTTCGATGAGTGGCGCGTTTGTGACCCAAGCGGTCAGCTATGACCAACAGTTCAATTCCATCCAAGGAGGTTTGGGATTGAGCGTCATGCACGACCAGGCAGGCCAAAGCACCCTCAACACCACAAGGATCACAGGTGCCTATTCCTACCAGCAGGCCGTCACACGAAAGCTTTCCTTGCGGGCGGCCCTGGAGGCGAGCTACTTCCAAAAGGCTTTGGACTGGAGCAATTTGACCTTTGGGGACATGATTGATCCTCGTCGCGGCTTCATCTACGAAACGGCAGACACCCCGCGCGGCGAAACCGTCAAAAAAGTTGACTTCGGAGCGGGTCTTTTGGCCTTCACTGAGAAGTTCTACGTCGGCGCTGCGGCATCCCACCTGAACGAGCCCAATGAAAGTTTGGTTGTGGGTGTGAGTCGTTTGCCCATGAAGATCACCGCCCATGGTGGTGCCAAGCTCCCACTTCAACGTTCTGTGAAAGGCGTGGAAGCTTGGATTTCTCCCAACGTGCTTTACCGCGTTCAGGGAGAATTCCAGCAGTTGAATCTCGGCGTCTACGTCAGCAAGGGTCCTCTTGTAGGAGGCATCTGGCACCGAGGCTTTTTCTCGGAAGACACCCGCGACGCATTGATTGTTTTGCTAGGCGTGGAAACAGGCCTCATGCGCTTTGGCTATAGCTACGACATCACAATTTCAGATCTCACCCCTGCAACAGGTGGTGCCCACGAGCTCAGCTTGAGCATGAAATTTGCTTCGCCACAACGATCGAAATTTCGCACGGTAGCCTGCCCCACCTTCTGAGTCTGACATCACATCCTGCACTACGAAACTTGAAAATTGAAACTGCACCTCTCATGACGCAAAAGCACATTCTGGGCTTGCTCAGTGTCTCTATTGGCTTGATGACGCTGAACGGCTGCTACTACGAGCGCTCTGGCGCCACAGGTTGGGCATACAACTTCGAATCCAACGGTGGGTTCGAGCGCACAGCCTATTTTGAACAAGAAACAGGGCCTGGCCTCATCTTCGTGGAGGGCGGTACTTTCACCATGGGCCAAGTGGACGATGACTTGACCTACGCGTGGGACAACATCCCTAGGCGAACCACGGTTTCTTCCTTTTACATGGATGAAACAGAGGTGACCAACCATTTTTACCTCGAGTATGTCAATTGGCTCCAGCGCATCTATGGCTCCTCGTACCCGGAGATTGTAGAGCGTGCCTTGCCAGATACGGCCGCATGGAGAAACAAGCTGGCCTACAATGAGCCCATTGTCAACTACTACATGCGTCATCCATCCTATCGGGACTATCCCGTCGTGGGGGTGAGCTGGTTGCAAGCCACTGACTTTTGCAAGTGGCGTTCCGACCGTGTGAACGAAGGAATTTTGGTGCGGGAAGGACTTCTGTTGCACAACCCCGATGCCCAAATCGATGAAGAACATTTCACCACAGAAACTTATCTGTCCGGACAGTACCAGGGCGAGCGCCTGAGAGAAGGCCTGCCGAGCTACGGCTTGAACAGCGAATTCCGCGATGTCAAAGTTGAAGATGGTGTGCTCTTGCCCAATTATCGCCTCCCAACTGAGGCTGAGTGGGAGTACGCAGCTTTGGGTCTCATCGGAAACAGCCTAGGTGAGCTTGTGGCTGAGCGCAAGACCTACCCTTGGAACGGTCACTTCGTACGGAATGGAGACAGCCGCAACGGAGGGTACGGTTCCATCAATGCCAACTTCGTCAAGGGAAATGGTGACTACATGGGTGTGGCCGGCGCTTTGGATGATTTTGGAGACATCACCGTGAACGTCTACCAATACGCCCCCAACGACTACGGACTCTACAACATGGCCGGCAATGTGAGCGAGTGGGTCATGGACGTGTACCGTCCGTTGTCCATTCAGGACAACAATGAATTTAGACCCTTCCGTGGCAATGTCTACGAGACCAAGAGACTCGATGCCGAAGGCAATCCTGTCGACAAGTACGACTATGTGGTCTACGACATCGACGGTGTCAAGACATTCCTCCGGGAGTACGAAACGCAGGGCAACACCGTACAGGCTTTGACCCCTGAAGACACCGATTTGATCGGCAACCTGAACCAAAAAGTGAGCGACGCGGAAGAGCGTCTTGCGGCCCAGCGCTTCGAGGAAGCACAAACATTGATGCAAGACGCCATGGACCTCATCGTGGACAGTGACGCACTCGCAGCGGCAGATTTGCGCAAAGGATTCAGCAACAACATCGATGCTCTGCCAGGGGAAATGCAAAAAAGAAAAGAGAGCCTCGAAGAGAACCTCAACCGCACCAACTACCGAGTGGCCGACAACGTCGACTACCTCGACGGAGACCGCAACAGCTCCTTCGATTTTGCCGCACAGAGCAAGGAAGAAGACACCATGGAAGAAAAGAGGGTCTACAACTTCGGTGGGTCTACTTTGATCAGCAATCGCAGCCGCGTCTACAAAGGCGGCGGATGGGACGACAGGGCCTACTACCTAATTCCCGGGACACGTCGCTACATGGACGAGCGCCAAAGCTCAGCAAGCATCGGGTTCCGATGCGCCATGGACCGATTGGGCACGCCAGTGCCATTTGCGGGCCAGTGACCTTTGGGCGCGCTTGGCTACCCCCAAACGGTGGTCAACAACTTGAATCACAAAAACCCTGCAGCTGAGCTGCGGGGTTTTTCTTTGCCCCAACTCCCGCCATGACTGATCCCTGCCTTTCTCCTGCCATGCTGCAACTGCGTGAAGCGCATCGTGCATGCATTGGTGCGTCCATCGACACCCGAGACGACTTGAATGGGCAAATGTTTTGGGCGCTCAAGGGACCTCGTTTTGATGCGAATGATTTTGTCGCGCAGGCCTTGGAACTTGGTGCCCAGCACGTCGTCACAGAGGATGGGATGTGGGAAGGACATCCAAAGACCACCGTCGTCAACGATGTCCTGAATGCCATGCAAGAGCTTGCGAGGGTGGTTCGACAGGAATGGGATTGCCCAGTACTCGGTCTGACGGGGAGCAACGGAAAAACCACCACCAAGGAACTCCTGCGCGATGTGCTTGCACGCCGATTCGACGTCCACGCCACCCAAGGGAATTTGAACAACCACATCGGGGTCCCGCTGACCCTCCTTCGCGCTCCGGCGCAACCTGGCTTTGTCATCGTCGAAATGGGCGCCAACCACCGCGGCGAAATCAAGACCCTCGCGGACATTGCCCTGCCCACACATGGGTACATCACCAACATCGGCCGTGCACACTTGGAAGGTTTTGGAGGAGAAGAAGGCGTGTTTCTGGGCAAAAAAGAACTCTTTGACCATTTGAAGAAGCACAGCGGACAAGCCTTTGTGCAACAAGGTGACCCCAAAACCATCCTTGCTGCATCTGACTTGACCAACACACTCAACGTGAACACACCGCTTTGGACTTGGACCTCTCTTTCCTCTTCTGAGGCCGGTGGCCAGATCAATGGTCCAAGCGGCGAGGCCTTTCAAGTGCACCTCGAAGGAGATTACAACCTGCCCAATGTGGTGGCCGCCCTCACCATTGGGCGTGCATTTGACGTGGAGGTCTCAAATGCACAAGAGGCTTTGACGGCTTACCATGCATCCAACCACAGATCACAGTGGATGGACACTGCACACAACCAAGTTGTGCTGGACGCCTACAATGCGAACCCCACCAGCGTGTCGCATGCAGTCGCTTCCTTCCATGCCCGCGGCCATGCATCCGCCGTGGTGTTTCTGGGCGAAATGGGAGAACTCGGACCATCGAGTGCAGGTGCACATGCAGAGGCAGTCGACCAAGTGCTTGGATTGGGCCTCGAACTCTGGACTGTGGGAGAAGGCTTCAAAGCCTCCTTCCAAGAAAGGCCGCAGGCCGCATGGAAGCATTTTCCAGATTTCGAAGCCCTGAAAGATCACCTCGAAGAACACCCCTTGACGGCGCGACAGGTTCTGGTGAAAGGGAGCAGAAGCGCAGGACTTGAACGCATCCTGCCATACCTATGACCCCCTTATCTTTGCCCACATGTCGCTGATTGAAGATTTGAAATGGAGGGGGTTGTTGCATGACATCATGCCCGGTACAGAGGCGCTGATGGACAAGGAACGTGTCAAGGCTTACGTCGGGTTTGATCCCACAGCTGACAGCTTGCACATTGGCAACTTGGTGCCCATCATGCTGCTCGTCCATTGGCAAAAAGCGGGGCACACACCTGTTGTCCTTGTAGGAGGAGCCACGGGAATGGTCGGTGATCCAAGCGGAAAAACATCGGAACGACAGTTTTTGGATGCTGAGGTGCTTCAGCACAACCTGTCAGGCCAAAAGGCCCAACTTGAACGATTCTTGGACTTCTCAGGAGACAACGCCGCTGTGGTGGTCAACAATTACGACTGGTTCAAAGACATTTCGTTTTTGGATTTTATCCGCGACGTGGGCAAACACATCACGGTCAACTACATGATGTCCAAGGACAGTGTGAAAAACCGCTTGGAATCAGGCATGAGCTTCACCGAGTTCACCTACCAACTCGTCCAAGGTCACGACTTTTACCACTTGTGGAAAGAGCACAATGTGAAGGTCCAAATGGGCGGGAGCGACCAGTGGGGCAACATGGTCACCGGAACGGAGTTGATTCGAAAGAAGGGCAATGGACAGGCATTTGCCATCACCGCACCCCTCATCACCAAGTCCGACGGATCAAAGTTTGGCAAGAGTGAAGGAGGCAATGTTTGGCTCGACAAGAACCGTACCTCTGCGTACAAATTCTACCAGTACTGGATCAATGCCGCCGATGCGGACGCGGCGCGGTACCTCAGAATCTTCACCTTGCTTCCCCGTAGGGACATCGAAGCCATTGAAGCATCGCACGCTGAAAATCCTGGCGCCCGGGCCCTTCAGAAGGCTCTGGCAGAGGACGTTACCCGACGCATCCACGGACAAGCCGACCTCGACACCGCTGTGGCCGCAAGCCGTTTGCTCTTTGGAAAGACCTCGGAAGACGACTTGCGTGCCCTCCCAGAAAAAGAAATCCTCTCAGTCTTTGAAGGGGTGCCTCAGCGGGTTCTTGGCCGCGACGAACTTCACCAAGGCATTGGCATTGTAGATGTGCTGGCCGGTGGCGAAACGCCCTTTTTGGCGAGCAACGGGGAAGCCCGTCGGGCCCTGAAAGAAGGCAGTATCAGCGTGAACAAGGCCAAGGTGGATGACAGCAAAACCATCACTGCAGGAGACCTTGTCGGCGAAAGCCTCATCCTCGTTCAGCGGGGAAAGAAGAACTTCTACCTGCTTCGCCTGGCAGACTGACGGCTTCGGAGGTCAGTCCTCGGTCTCCGGCAATTGCGCATCCGCCTCTCCTGCTGGACTTGACATCACTTCTATGGATTCTGGCGCAGTGTCCTTCTCTGCGTTCGCATCTTGACCCATGTGGATGGCCAAGACAATGGACACGCTGACAAGCAAGCCGGCAATCAACTTCAAGAAGTCCTTGGCCACAATGGGGAAAATCGTTTTCAAATTCCCCTTCTTGGTCAAACCGGTGTTCAAGGCCAATTCACGCCCACAAAGCAAGCCCACGAACACCCAAGTCGTCGACATGGGGATGTTGTTCATCTGCTTGAAGTAGAGAAGCAAAAAGGCATACACCAAATCAATCATGGTCGCTGACCTGACATATTTGGTGCTTTGCTTGTCCAATACAATGTCTTGGATTTTGCCTCCTCTGTTGTAGAAAATGTAGCCAAGACCTAGGACGAAGAATACAATAACAACCGCAAGCTGATTCAGGGTCAACTGACGCGGGAGGAAAACCGCAATGTTTGCGACATCATGAGAAAGCCATGTGAACCACAGGAAACCCGTTGAGCACCATTGGAAAACCCGCCAAAACTTCTTGGCCGAATCACTCACGTCGTCTTTTTCATTCACAAGCCGAGAAATACCAATCCAAAGAACATAGGCGACGACAGCGGCCAAGCCATATCCCATGATGCTTTTCATGAGCATCTTTTCCAAAACGAAGGTGCTCGCGAAAGCGCTCAGAACCAGGAATGACGTCGACACAGGAATACCTTTCCTCGTCAAAAGAACAAGTGCAAGAGGCGCCAAAGCATGGTACCACTGAGGTTCAACGTAAGGGATTTTCGCAAGCCGACCAAAAGAAATGTCGCCATTGCCTGACGATACCCAGCCGTAGACAAGAGTGGCAACCAAAACGGTCGAGGCCGCTGCCCATAGCGTGGTCCATTTGAAATTGTCTCGGTTCGAAGCAATCCAAGTCCCCAAGGTTTGAACACTGTCATTGGCAATGACTGAGAACCCAGCCAAGCAAAACCCCACAATCGTATAAACTTCTAACATATTGTTGTTTTTGATCCCTCGCGGACAAACGGAGTGATTATTTAATGGCGACACAAATTTTGATTGAAACTCGCTAAGATGTGTTACGGCAAAGTTAATTTTGCTTTTTTCAACTCTCGTCGTTGTGGTCCGACGCAAAGGGTTGCCAACCTCAAAACATCGGTCTCAATGGGTCCATACATCGCAGAATTTACAGGCACATTTTTGCTTATGCTCGTAGGCGGCGGGGTGAACGCAAATTTGGCATTGACACATACCAAAGGACACAACGCTGGATGGGTTTTGATGTCTTGGGGTTGGGGGTTGTCCGTTTTTCTTGGCGTATTTGTCTCCATCTCTTTGGGTGGAAGTGGGCACTTGAACCCCGCCATATCGATTGCCATGACGGCCATTGGGAAGCTGCCGACAAATTTCTTGCTCGGTTACATCCTTGCTCAATTGACAGGAGCTTTTTTCGGCGCGGTATGCAATTGGTTGGCTTTTCGGCTCCATTTCCAAGCTACAGAAGACCCCAATCAAATCCTTGCCGTATTCAGTACTTCGCCTGCAATTCGCCAGCCTTTTCAGAACACAATCACTGAAGCCATTGGAACTATGGTTCTTATGTTTGGCGCTCTTGCGGCTTCTGCCCCCTCCAATTCCCTCGGTGCGCTGGATGCCTTGCCCGTTGCGCTCCTGGTCGTAGGAATAGGCATGGGCCTCGGTGGCCCAACAGGATATGCCATAAATCCTGCCCGTGATTTGGGTCCACGGATCGCCCACTACATCTTGCCAATCCCTGGGAAAAGGGACAGCGATTGGATGTACAGTTGGGTGCCCATTGTCGGTCCCATTGTCGGGGCGCTGATTGGTGCATCACTTTACCATTGCGTGGGCGTCTGAAAACAACATGCAAACGTTCTTTCACCCCAAGGTCAACAAGCTGCAGCCTCTTGCCTCTGCGTTGTCGCAACGTCCCAGCAAAGCCAAACCCTCAGCGTCGTTTCTGGCCAAATCGGATGTGGCCAAAAAAGCACAGCTGTGCACATTGGCAAGGTCCACCACATCCAACCTACCCGACCTGCCCACAGGCTGACTGGCCAAAGGATCCTTGGGGTCCCGCACCATGGCTCGGGACCAAAATGGAAAAATATGATGGTGACCGTCCAAGGCATACGCCTGGGTAAGCATCTCCGTCATTCCGTATTCGGAAGAGATCTGAATCCAAGGCAGTGCTTTTCGAATGCGGGCGTGCACCTCTTCCCGTATGGGCTCTTCGTCCCGGCCTTTCATCCCTCCCGTTTCCACCAAAATCACATCCTTCCATCGAAGGCTCTGGGACCAATCATTGTCAGGCGCATCGAGGCCCTCCAACCAATCCAAGATTGCCCATGTGACCCCGAAGAGCACAAGTGGTTGAGAATGTTCGGTGCTGAACCATGCAAGCAGCTGCCTGTTCAATGACAAGTGGTGGTCCATGAACATGCGAGAGGTGGCATGACCAGATGCATCGCAGAAACCATGAACCATGGTCAACAAAGACGCATCTTCCCTGCCCACATAGCCAGGAAGCAAGCCCAACCATTGATGGTCCGCCACCTCCTTTCCCCAAATCTGTGACCAAGCTCGGCTGGCCACATCTCGGTACCACGTCAACCCGTCAGGGTCGAGCAAATGCGTCGATCGCTGCATTTGTCCCGAGGTGCCTGAACTCTTGAAGGCATGATCAATCGTCCACTCTCCGCTTTGGACATGGTGGTGCTTGAAAGTCTCGACTGGCAGGCAAGGAATATCTTCCACCCGCTCGATACCGCGGACATCGGTGCCCATGGCCTCCAAAAATCGACGGTACACCTGATTGTTGGAGGCCTGCCAACGAAACAAGGCCAACGCCACCTCTTCGAAGGTCCCTTCCTTGGTACCGACCATCCAAGATCCAACATCGGCACGCACCTCGCCAAGCTGGGCATCTGAGTTCCAATCGTTGAAGGCATGAGACATGGCTACAAGTTCGGTAGTTTTGCCCTATGGATGTTCGAGGAACGCTTTGGATGGGTTGGGGAGCTTGCCTCCTCCTATGTGGATGCTTGCCAGACCCCATGTTCCCCGACGAACCCACTCTTTCCTTTGAGTCCTTCGAGGCGATGGACAACGGAACGGCCACCATGACGCTCGGATTCACCGATGGCGATGGAAATGTGGGGCTGTCGCAAGGTGACACTTTGCCTCCCTTTTGCGCCACCTGCCTGCACCACCACAACCTCGTTGGGGTCTACCAACAATGGGACGGCGAAGAATGGGTGACGCCACCTCTTTTGGTCCCCTACGCCTACCGCGTCCCCGTGGCGGAACCCACAGGGTCCAGCCCTGCGCTTGAAGGCACAATCGCGCTGTCCTTGACCTCATGGTACCTGGCAGGTACCACATCCGATTCCGTTCGCTTCCAGTGGACACTTTGGGACCGCGATCTCCAACCCTCCAACACGGTCACGACACCATCGCTCGTCGTCCCTTGAGGCCTTCCTTTTTCTTTCATCCCACAGCATTTTGACCCATAAAAAAAGGGGCGCCAGTGGCGCCCCTTTCTTCAAGGAATGTTGAATCGAGTTTGGATCAGAGGCAAGTGTTGCCGAAGTCCACCAAGAACACCAACAGGTCAGCCGTGGTGGTGGAACCATCTCCATTCAAGTCCGTAGGACAAGGGTTGGTCAACAAGAACTCACATGAGCCATCGTCCACCGTCGCGCCTGCAGTGAAGTTGTTGGCACCAGCATAGGTGCAACCAGTGCAATCAAAGGTGCACTGGGACTCATCGCCCAAGATGGCGTTGGCATTGAAGTTGCACGCCTGTGGATTGTTGCAGCCAAAGGCAGAAGAGTTGGCCGCTCCAGGAGTGCCATTGTCCACCCAAGAGGCTTGCCAGTTGCCGCCGAAGTCATTGCCATTCCCTATTGGGGTGTCCAAGTACAAAGCAAGGATTTCAGGCGTGTACTCCAAAGAAGCACAACCTCCATCAGGTGTTTCAATGAAGTTGTTGCCCAAAATGCCCATCGCCTCAGAAGCCCAAGGTGCTGCATCGTCGTAGTCAATGGCATTCACAACATTGCCAAAGGCATCTTGCAAGCTCAACGCCTCTCCGCTGTTGCTGAAGTTGCCTGCAGTCATTTGGAACACCTGGTAACCATTGCCTCCATAAGCGGTCACTCCCGCCTCAGAAACGGCAAGCACCATGAATTCACCTGCAGTCAAAGTGGTTCCCTCAGGGAAAACAAACGACAACTGCGCCAAGCCACCTGATTCATTGTAGAACTGGTATCCAGAGAGGTCAGCAGCCACGTCGTCGATGTTCAAAAGCTCCACAAACTCGAAATCAAAATCATCGCCCTGGGCGGTGCAAGGGTTGTAGTGCACTTCGTTGATGATGACGGAAGGAAGGGTGTAGTAGCAGGTGCTGTTGTCTTCCTGTGTGGTGTTTTCGTTGTAGTTCAATGCCGTAGAATCGGTGCAACCCACGATGACACACGATCCATCGTCGATGGTGGCCGCGGGATCGTAGTTGTCCGCGCCTTCATCGGTGCAACCTTCCACACTGGAGCATGACCCGTCATCTTCCGATGCCAAAGCATCGTAATTGGCGAAGGATGGGTCGGTGCAACCAATGCGCACAACGTCCGTCGATGCATTTGGACAAAGCTTCCAGTTGCCGAAAGCGTAGAAGTTGGCTCCGCTCACGCGATAGTTTGCGCCAAGCTCCACAACTGCCATGTTCATCCCATCGACCTCAATGCTGTCATCCACGGCATCATAGCCGAGGCTTGCAGCCATTCCATTTCCAGAACCATCGTCCAAGAGCCACTCCCCGAAGGTCGCATTGATGTCCGCGACCGATCCGGTCATGGTGACCAAGACACTCTCCCATTGCTCGTCGTTGATGCCGGCAGTGGTCAGTACCTCTGCAGCTGGCAGGGCATTGCCCGAAGACTGAATGGTCGGTACGGCTGACAATATTTGACGCAAACCAAACACCTCATTCACCGTACCCGCGACAGAGACCAAGTCTCCCAGAGCCACACCGTCTCCAATGACCCAAATGCCGGAGAATGCCCCACTGCCATCTTGAATGGAGTAGGAGGGCTGACCAGACAAGGAGCCACTAGGGCCGTAGACACCTGTCACCAACCCAGACGTCACAACGGAACCACTGAAGGCTCCTGCGTGAATGTCCTGGATGGACAGGGTGGGGACGAAGATGCAAGAACCATCATCTTCTGTGGCATTGGGATCATAGTTGACCGCTCCTGAATCGGTGCAGCCACTGTTGTCGGTGGCGCATGCGCCCGTGAATGTATGGATGCCCAGATTGGTCCAATCGTTGGAAGGGTTGATGATCCACTCTGAATCAATCTCGTTGCTGCCCGCACTCGTGGCCCAATCTCCTCCGTTGCCCTGGCTGACGCCAGATTTACGAACGATGGTTCCATTTTGTGTGGCATTCGACACGCCAGCCACTGCAAAACCAGACCCTGGGTCAGCTCCCAAGGAACCAAAGACATCCACCAAAACAGGTGCGTCGCCAGTGATGTCCAAGAGACCATAGGCATCATCGCCATTGCTCAAGAAAGTGTAAGTCATGTCTGCAGAAGCCAAAATCAGGGAGTCGGCAGTGGGATGCGCAATGATGTAGGTCGAACCTGCTTCCACCACGGCACCTGAAGGAAAGTTGAACGTCAAAAAGTCAAACTCACCTGTGACATCGCAACCATTGCTGCAGTTGCCAAGGGTGTATTCGCTTAAGAAAATAGTGCTCTGCGTGGGGTTGTACAACTCAATGTACTTGTTGTTGGCGCTGCCTTCTGCCATTTCTGAGAAGAACAAACCACACTCTCCGCCCTCAAACACACAACTTCCGTTGTCAATGGTGGCCAAGGGATTGAAGTTCGCTGCGCCCGCAGTGCTGCATCCGAAGAGCAGCACATCGGTCACATCGCGGGGCTGGACCTTGAAGGATCCAAAGGAGTAGTCAAGCACTCCTGACAATTGCAACTCATTGCCCACTGCCGCCAGCTCACCGCCAATCGCATCGTACGCGACATCATCGGCAACGGCGTCGCCGGAACCGTCCGACAACGACCACTCGCCAAATCCGAGGGAAGTCGAGGTCACCACACCCGTGGTCTGCACCAACACCCCTTCCCACGCTTCCGCAGAAACGTCGGCCGTGGCCAACACCTCCGCCACTGGCAAACTGTTGCCTTGGCTTGAAATCACCACCGCAGGGTTTGAAATTTGGGTTTTGTCGAAAAACTCCGCAACAGCTCCTGTCACCTCGATCTGATCGCCCACTGCCACTGGGACATCCGGACCGTTGAGCCACATTCCGCTGTAGGCGCCTTGGCCGTCTTGGATGCTGACATTGCTGCCAAACACACCCGTGACCACACCAGAAGTAACGACCACGCTGTCTGTGAAGACGCCTGTCTCCTGTCCCAACTGGATGTCGGCAATGGTCGTGGTACTCACTTCAATGCAAGAACCATCGTCAAAGTCTGCGGATGGATTGTAGTTGGGGGCGGCAGCACTGGTACAGCCTCCTGTGCCCACCGTGATGGTGGCCACCATGCCCAAGGCTGCGTGAGAGCCGATGGAGCAGTCGTACGCATACACCCCAGGGGTGTTGAACGTGAAAGATCCAATGCAAACTCCACCTGCAGCACCTGAGACAGGAGCGATGTAGAACGACTCAGGGTTGCCAAAGGACATGGACGTTTGAGAGTCGATGTCTCCATTCACGTCGTGGGTTCCACCGAGGTTGGACCACACCACAGTGGTCCCAGCTTCAATGCTCAAGTCAGCAGGCACATACTGAAAGCTCGATGCTTCCACAACGACACCGTCCACATTGCAAACGTTGTCGAAAGTGCAAGACCCATCGTCTTGTGTTGCGTCCATGTTGTAGTTGGTCGCGTTGGGATTGGTGCATCCTTCCACCGCAGCCCCACAACCGTCGAAGGAGTGAATGGCCAAGTTCGTCCAGTCGTTTTGGTCCAAGACAATCCACTCGCTGTCGTCCGCATTCGTTCCTGCACTGGTGACCCAATCGCCTGCGTTTCCACTTTGCACAGTGGACTTTCGCACAATGGTGTGATCCTTGGTGCCATCCGATACGCCAGCCACTTCCCAACCGGAACCGGGATCGCCGTTCCAATCGCCCACTGCATCAATTTGCACGTAGGATGCTTCGTTACCTTGCACAATCATAAACCCATCGTCTCCGTTGGACAGGAAAGTGAAGGTCTCGTTCGCCACAGCCGAGATGCTGGCATCCGCGGAAGGATGGGCGATGATGTAAACTCCACCCGCCTCAATCATTGCACCTTCTGCGAAGTTGTTCCAGAAGTCATAGTTGCCTTCTCCGTTGTCGGGTGCGTTGCTCACGCTCGGGTATGCGTAACCACTGAGGTCAATGGCTGCAGAAGTAGGGTTGTAAATCTCGAGGTACTTGTTGTTGGAACTGCCTTCAGCAGCTTCAGAGAAAAACAAGTTGTCACACTGGGCCCGGAGGCCTGATGCTGCGGCAAAAAAGAGCACGGACAGCATCCAAATGGAATAACGCATCGTCTAGGGATTAATGGATTTGGTCGTGTGAAATTACGCGCTCCTCGACGAATTCTAGCAGATTGCCGTGGGATTTTGCCTCAGCGCCCCAACCGTAACGTTCCCTTCACATCTGGACGGCATCAAGATGGGTCTTCAAACAAGGACAATTCAGGCGGGGCCCATTTGAACGAACTCCTGTGCAAGGGGGTCGGGCCGTGGGCCACCAGAGCCTTGCGGTGGGCCACCGTGGGGTAGCCCATGTTGGTCTCCCATCCATATTCGCCGTAGGTCTCTGCCGCCTCCAACATGTAAGCGTCCCGATGGGTTTTGGCCAAAATGCTGGCTGCCGCAATCGAAGCAATTTTCGCATCGCCCTTGACAAAGCAGGTGAAAGGAGGCAGATCAGGGGCCGTCACAAACCGATTGCCATCGATCAACATGTGGTCGGGCATGCCAGTCAAACCTCGAACAGCGCGTCGCATGGCCTCAAAGGAGGCCTGCAAGATGTTCATCCGGTCGATGTCTTCAGGCGACACAAAAGCCACAGCCCAGGAAACGGCAAGTGTTTCAATTTCCGAGCGCAACGTCTCGCGCTGGTGCGCAGTCAATTGTTTGCTGTCGTTCAATGGCAACGACCGGGCCACTTCAGGAGTCAGCACCACGGCAGCCGCGACCACAGGGCCGGCCAAGCAGCCTCGCCCCGCCTCATCGCAGCCGGCTTCCACCCGACCCCGCACCACTTGATCAAGCAACGTCTTGGGCATGCCGAGAAAATTGAAGAAGATCATCGACCGCTGCATCAAGCTTCTGACCGCTTTCTTGCCATGAAAAGGCCTTGGCACGGGCCAACCCCCTGGCAACATGTTCCGAGCGCATTTGAGGTTGGGCTTCGACTTGCAACATGGCCTCTGAAATGGCCACGGGGTTGCCCGGGTCCACCCATGCGCAAACGGCATCTCCCCCCACTTTTGGGAGGGACGTCACGTTGGAGGCCACCACAGGAACACCGGCCGCCATGGCTTCCACCAAAGGAATCCCAAAGCCCTCAAACCAAGGAACGAAGACCATCCCCGATGCACCGCCCAAGGCTTGGGCGAGAGGAGCTTCGTCCAACCTGCCCATCGTGTGCACTCTGTTGGCATCGAGGAGGACTTGGGGCCATTCTGGCGACTCCCACATGGCTTCGCCCACCAGCACCAAGTCCCAACTTCCTCCGGCATCGACGTACGTTTGATAGGCCGATAGGAGGCCTGGAAGGTTTTTCCTTGGGTGAAAGGACCCGATGTACACCCAATAATTCTTTCCTCCCGCAAAGCGTGTTCTTGCAGCGTGTTGTCCAGCCTCATCCAAGGGTTGGAACGCGTCGTCCGCTGCGTTGGGAATGATGCGAATGTTCTCTTTGGGACGACCGTATTGAGCGACGAGGTCGTCGCGGCTGAATTCCGACACCGTGCAGAGGACTTGGGCGCGATGGGCAACGGTCCTGAACTCTGTTCGGTAATAAGAGGCCCACGCAGATGGCATCCATTCGGGATGATGCTCAAAATTCAAATCATGGATGACCGAGAGCTTGAGGAAATCATCCGGCATTCCCGATACCAAAGGACCTTCCAAGGAGACAAAGGCCTCTGCCTTCCATTGCTTCAGCACCCGGCGCATCGCCGCCCCAAACCACCATCTCAAAAGCCATGGTCGACGGCCAGGAATACGAATCCGCCGCACCTCGACGTTGGGACCCAAATGAAACATTTCATCGTCCGGTCGGTCCACCAGCAAGAGGAATTCATCTTGGGGACGCAGACGCACCAATTCTTGGAGACAGCGCAGCGTGAACTTCCCAATTCCCTCGAGCTTCCCTGGGACCAACAACCGACCGTTCAAGGCAATGCGCGCCATTCCCTCAAAGGTACCGCCTCCGCCCATTACCTTCGCAGTGGTTCACGAGCAAACTTCTAACACATGCCCTCTCCCCGTCCCATGGAATCCACCCACTTGTTGGTGTTCATTTCCCGCAATTTCAAAACCTTGATGGCCATTGGCCTTCTCTCTGCAGTGGCTGCCAGCGGGGTCTCCTTTTTGCTTGATGAATACTACCAGAGCACCGTGGTGATGTTTGCCACTTCTCAGCACAGCATCGGGGAGCAGTTTTTTGAGGAAACCAAAAAGAATGACCTCCTCGCCTACGGTGAAACTGAGGACGCTGAGCGCCTGCTCCAGATTCTCAACTCCCACCGCATCCGAAACCGCATCATCACGAAGTACGATTTGTACACCCATTACGATTTGGACCGGGCTGAACCTGGCGCCAAGACGGACATGGCCAAGGCCTACAACAGCAACGTTAGTGCGAGCCTGACTCGGTTTGGCTCCATCAAGGTGGAAGTGTTGGACACCGATCCCAATATGGCGCGGGACATGGCGAACGACATGGCGTTTTTGGTGGACAGCGTCTCCAATCAAATGCGCAACGAACGCGCAAGAGAAGCGTTCAACTTGGCCATCAACACCCTGAAAAAAACCTCTCAGCAAATCGCAGAGGCAGAGGACAGTTTGGCCACATTGCACAGCATGGGCATCTACGACTTCGAGGCCCAAGTCGAAGGTTTGACGGCGCAATATGGCATGGCTTTGGCATCCGGAAACAAGAGTGCAGCGCGCACCATGCAGTCCGATTTGCAGCAAATCGCAGGGCTTGCGAATGGATACAACAACCTCTCGGCGTTTTTGGAAGGTGCATACGAGCAACAATCCCTGTTGAAAAAGCGGCTGGAGTTGATGCGTGTGGATGCTGAGACGCAACTTCCTTCGAGCTTCGTGGTGGACTACGCTTCTGCGGCCGACAAAAAATCCAAACCGGTGAGGTGGCTCATCGTTGTGATGACTTCGGTCATCGCAGTTGGGGCCGCGTTCTTGGCCATGCTGGCCTGGGAAACGTTGCAACGCGCACAGACCCCCAACGCGTAAAGCATCCCCGAGTTGTCTCCCTGGACCACAACGCACGCGGGATGGCTGGGCGGCACCCTCATGACCGCCATCGCCCTTGCGGGCTGGTGGTTGGATGTACCACATGTCCTTGCCCTTCCCCTCGTCATGGGGGTGGCTTGGATGGCTTTTGCCCGCATGGATGGCTACCTCTCGGTGGTGCTCTTCTTGGTGCCTTTGTCCGTCAATCTGAGTGAATTTGGCCTGACATCCATTGGATGGTACATGCCCACCGAGCCCATGTTGTTTGCCCTGCTTTTGTTGTTTGTGGCGCGGTGGCTTTCAGGCGAGGCTCCTGAGCGTTCCTTCCTGCAGCACCCGGTGACTTGGGTGATTGGGCTGGGATTCTTGTGGATGGGGCTCACCATCTTGCCGAGCAGCCACCCCATCGTTTCGTTGAAAGCATGGGTGGCTCGGGGCTGGTTTGTGGTGTCTTTCTACGTGCTTCTGGCCACCTGGTTCCAAGACAATGACCGGAGCCACGCTCGGTTTTTGGGCCTGCTCTTGGTCCCCTTGTCCGTGGTGATCCTGTACACGATGATTCGGCATGCGGGGTATGGGTTCGAGAAGGCGGCCGGTCACTGGGTCATGAAGCCCTTCTTCAAAGACCATACCTCCTATGGAGCCGTTTTGGCCATGATGATCCCTCCATCTTTGGCCATGGCATGGCGCAGCCAACAATCCTCCTTGTCAAGGGTCTTGTGGACCATGGGGGTCGGATGGCTCGTGTTGGGTACTGTGTTCTCCTTCACCAGGGCGGCATGGGTCAGCCTGGCCGTTGCTGCCGCCCTTTGGGTCCTCATGGCTCTTGGAGCAAGGCTCAAGACCCTCTTGGCCACAGGCCTGGTGGGGTTGATGGTGGTGGGCCTGAGCTGGGATGCATTGGTCATCCAACTCGAACGGAACAAACAGGACTCTTCAGACGATTTGGCCCAGCATGTGGAGAGCATCTCCAACGTCTCCAGCGATGCGTCCAATCTAGAGCGACTGAACCGTTGGTCCTGCGCTTGGGCCATGTTCCAAGAACGGCCTCTTTGGGGCTGGGGACCTGGAACATATCAGTTTGAATACGCTCCATTCCAAACCTCGGATTTGCGCACAATCATCAGCACCAACAACGCCGATTTGGGAAATGCCCACAGCGAATACCTTGGGCCCTTGGCCGAACAGGGGGTGTTGGGACTGGTTGGCGTCCTGGCATTGCTGTTGGTGACTTGCCATTTGGGCTTCAAACTTCAACGCACTTTGACGGGTCTGGAAGAAAAAAGGTTGGCCATGGGGCTCTTCTTGGGCCTCATCACCTACTTCGTGCATGGCGTATTGAACAATTACCTCGACACCGACAAGGCGAGTGCGCCATTTTGGGGGTTCTTGGCTCTGCTCGTGGTGCTTGACTTGGGGACCAAGGCCACCCAAGATCGGCCCCGCATTACTTGAATCTGCAGCTCAGCATGGCCGTATCGTCCAAAGGAGGGGTGTCGTCTCTAAAGGCATCCAAAGAGGCCACAATGGCGCGGTGGACGGCGTCGAGGGTTTGGCCTTGGTGATGGGCCAAAAGCCCCAGCAACCGATCGGTGCCAAAGGGTACTTCTTGCCTGTTTTCTTGCTCCACGAGTCCGTCGGTGTAACAGCACAGCAAGGCTCCCTTGGACACCTCCACCGTCCCCACATTCATCGAAGGGATGTCGCGGAACATGCCCAGTCCCACACAACCCAGCCCCAACAACTCTGACTGGCCTTGGGCATGCACAAACAACGGCGGGTTGTGCCCGCAATTCACATAGGTCAATTGCCTGGCCGATTCATCCAGCACAGCCACAAAGAAGGTGACGTATTTCTCTCCTTGGGCAATGTCCATGACCCGACGGTTCAGCCTCCGGAGCGTATCCTCCAAAGAGCCCGTCTCCGCCTGAAACAGCGCGCGAACCTGGGCTTGAAAGTTGCTCATCAAAAGTGCCGCACTCATTCCCTTGCCGCTCACATCGGCCATGCACATAACGGTCTTTCCGTGGTCCGTGGCAAACGCATCGTAATAGTCTCCGCCCACCTCGGTATGGGGTTGATAGTACCCCGCTACGTCCAAGTCCACATGGTCCCAAGAGCTCGGCAGCAGCATGGCTTGCATTTCTCCTGCGAGTTCGAGCTCTCTTCTCAACGCCTCTTGCTTCAGGTTGCGGGATACCATGTGGCGGTTGCGCCGTGCCACCACCAAGATATTGGTCAGGGTGACCAAAAAGTTCAAGTGCTTGACCACGGGGCTGACCCCTCGGTCTGAATCGGAAGTATCGCCTGCCAAGACCAATGCAATGGCCTCGTCGTTCTGGCGCACAGGCACCACCACGTCAGAGGGATGTTCATCTCCGCCCAGGGCTCCAGCAAGGCCTATGTTGTCGAGGTCCAACGCCTCAAAGAAGGAGGCCGGTCGCGATTCAGGCCACTCTCCATCGGTCCCCGCGGACACCAACAATTTCCAATGTTTGCCGTCCAAGTCGGCCGCATACAGGACCAAGCGGTCGATTCCCAAATTTTCTTTCAAGGCGTTCACGTACCCCTGCATCAACTCTTCCTCAGACGTCTCGGTATTTACGGCCCTTGTGACCTCGAGGAGCGCGTTCAATTTGAAGTCCCGCAATTCGAGCTTCTCCTTCAATCTCCGTTCCTTGGGGTTGGTCATGGCGTGAGGAACAGACTTACTTTTTGATTCGCTCAGAATACTCACCTGTTCTCGTGTCTACTTTGATCCAATCGCCTTGGTTGATGAACAAAGGAACACGCACCTCTGCCCCTGTGTCCACCGTGGCAGGCTTCAAGGAGTTGGTCGCTGTGTCCCCTTTGACCCCAGGCTCCGTGTAGGTGATTTCCAATTCCACATGGCTGGGCAGGTCGCAGTTGATGGGGCGCTCCTCGTCTGCGTGAAAAACCACCAAACAATTCAACCCGTCCTTCAAAAACTGCGGCGCCCCAATGAGGTGCTTCTCCAAACGGATTTGCTCATAGGACTCCGTGTTCATGAAGTGATACCCTTCGTCGTCGTTGTACAAGAAGGTGTGCTCGCGGGTCTCAATCCGAACAGGGTCGATTTTGTGGCCTGCATTGAAGGTGTTGTCCACCACCTTTCCCGTCTCGATGTTCTTGAGTTTGGTTCGGACAAACGCCGCTCCTTTTCCAGGTTTCACATGGAGAAATTCCACGATTTGCCACAATCCGTTGTTGTGGTTAAGGACCATGCCGTTTTTGATGTCACTGGTGTTCGCCATGCTGATGTTCTTGTAGGGCAGATTCAGGTTCTGCCGGGGACAAGATAGTCCACGACGTCACGCTTCCCATGACCAGCGAAGTCCACAACGAAAGGTCTCCTGTTGAGAAGGTGACCAAAACAAATGACCCGACCAACTCCCTTTGCGTCCCAATCTGGTTGTCTTTTGTTCAAACCAGAGGCTCAGCCTGGCGCCATCCTCTGGCAATCGGACCCAGCGTCGTGATTCAAGCCACGCGATGGACACGTAACCTGTGACGGGTGCTCCTTCACCATCCATCGCCATCGCTCCCACGCGCCATTGACCTTGCTGCCAACCAGATTGCCAAGTCACAGCTCGACCTTGTCCACGGGCCCCCTGCCAAGGCGCGACCATCCAGGACAAACGCCAATGCCCATCGTGCCATGTCCCGGTGAATGTCGAGATGCCCTCGTCAAGGCGGAGGTCCCATGTCCAAGGCGATGCCTTGGATGGCACCACCCGGGTCCTGATTGCGGGGGTGCCTCCGTTTTGAAGGGACAACCGCCATTGAAGGCGCAGGCCATGGGGGCCATGAGAGGAAGACCAATGGCACTTGGTTTCTCTTTCCTGGGCCATGAAGCCCGAGGACCCAAACGCTTCATGGGCGAATTGCGCGACGGCACCATGGCCCCAAGCGCGACGCAAGGAGGCGCGGCGACTCCAAGAAGTTTGACCTGAGCTTCTGGCCGCGGCCACCGCCCATTGATGGCTCCAGGATCCAAGCGTACCAGAGCCGTCCAGTCCATATTTCAAGACCTCTGGGGTGTGGTGCATAGAAGCCCCCCAACGGTGGTCACTCGTCTTGGCGAAACCCAACATCAACGAGGTGTAGCCGCGCCCCTTGGAACAACCCGCATGGAAGCGGCTCCCCTCCAACTCCAATGCTGCGCCACGAAACGTGCCTGTTCCCTGAAGTGTACGCAACGGCCATGGCGCAGCATGCAACATCACCTCGGAGGCTCCTAAAAACCATGGTTGGCCAAATGGATCGTTTCGGGGGATGGTCAAACCCTGGCCCCATCCCAAACGATGGTCTCCCAACACCCAATGCCACCCCCCTCTGCCGCCATGGGCTGCCCCGCTGGCCTGCCAATTTGAGGTGCGAACCACCTGCCCCAATACATGCGGAGACGCGACCCGCCAGGCAGGCATCACCGTCCAAACGTCGTGTGCTGTGCGTGCAAGGGTGGTGGACAAAGTGGACCGACAGGATGCTATGGGCTGTGAAGCCCGGTGGACCCTGTCCCTTGCTGCTGCGCGCCACCAGGGAGCCTGTGTCAGCCACCTCTGCTCCGCGGCCGTCAGTCCTTCCACCAAATGGGCCTCCTCCACAGACCAAGGTGGGCCTTGACGACGAACATGCGCCAGCACAAGTGCAGCACATCGACTGGTGCATTCACCCATTTCCGATGCCCTTTGCAGGCCCCAAACCAGCTCAGGGTTTGCCGAAAAGAGCTCCGTCAGCTCATGTGCCCAGCCTTCGCTTTGGGCCCAATTGGGGGTGGAAAGGGTGAGCAGCCAAAGGGTCCCTAGAACCATCACCACATCATGCCGATTCATTGTGGGACGGAATGCGTGGACGCGGCTCGGTCGGAATCCGTTGTGCTTCCCCATCGCCATCCCCACTGCCAAGAGCCAGCAGCAAGGCCACGACCCATTCCACATCCCAAACGGTGCCAGCGCCTTCTTGGTGCTGATTCCGTCGAATGCCCCCTTGTTTTGGCAGAAGTTCTGTGGGCCCACGACAGCCTTTTTGGGCTGGGTAGTTTCACCCACCACGCCATTTGCATTGCCCATTGCGGGCCTGCGATTTGAATCCACAGTTCACTAGGTCCCTGACGCCACAACCTGAGTTCCTTTTGCCAAAAGCGAACGGGGCTCCATCGAACGCTCCACTCTCCTCCCCGGGACCACGCGAACGCGGGCATCCCCACCAAGGCCCCTTCATCAGGCGGGGACCAAGACATCTTCCAACTGTAGGGAGAGGTGGCCCGGAGCACCCCATCTTGGGAAACTCGACCTCCACCCAAAGGAACAGAGCCCATGGAAAGCGTCAACGACCATTGACCACGCGCTCCCTCTTCGGTCCAACGGCACGCCAGATGACCGGCCCAACGCCTTTCCCGGAGATCTGGCCACACCTCCCGGGTCAGTTCGCCCTGGCCTTCCCAACGCCCGGCTGCACCAACTCTTCCTGCCAAGCCTCCATGCAAATCCATGACTTGCCACGCCGCCCAACCCTCCCAAGCCACACCAAGTTGCCATTCCACCCATGGTCGGCCAGATGCTCCCTCTCCCCAAGTGGAAGCACGGAGTTGGCTCCACGGGGTCCCCGATACCGGAAAACCACCCGTCACTTCACCACCCACCTCTCGCTCGTTCTGGGCAAGCATTCCTACATGAAATAGGGCCAAGAGCATGGCTCCCCCCAGCTTTGTCCATTGTCCGGTACTTGTGTTTGACCTCGAAAACATGCCGCGAAAGACCAACGGATAGGGGCTTCCTAACCCACAAATCGATGGATGGGCATTGGGGGTTGACCTCCGAGAAAATCCTTGTATCTTTGCGGCCCTCGAAGGAAGCGGGTGTGGTGAAATTGGTAGACACGCCAGATTTAGGATCTGGTGCTTCGGCGTGTGGGTTCGAGTCCCTCCACCCGCACTTCTTCGAGGAAAAACCGGCAACCTGATTTCGCAATGAACATCGCCCAAACCTCCCTGGACAACCTCCGTGTTGAGTTGGCCATCACCCTCGCCCAAGAAGACTACACGCCTCGCGTGAACCGGGCCTTGAAGCGACACCAAAAGCAAACCACCATGCCTGGCTTCAGGAAAGGCAAGGTGCCCATGAATCTCGTGCGTCGTCAATACGGTCAATCCGTCTTGGCAGAGGAACTCAACCAAATGTTGAGCGAACTCCTTCAAAAGCACATTCAGGAAAACAAGCTCAACGTGCTGGGCAACCCCATTCCAAGCGAGAACAAAGAGGACGACGGTGACTGGAACAACCCTGGAACCTTCACCTTCCACTACGAGCTGGGATTGGCCCCTGAATTGAGTCTCGAGTTTGGACGCCGCGCCAAGTTCATCCGCCACAAAATCAAAGTCGATAAGGAAGCAATCCAGAAGCAGGTGACCGATTTGCAGCGTCGACACGGCAAAATGTCCGACCCCGACAAGAGCGAATCCAATGACATGCTCCTGGGGAACTTCGTGCAGTTGAACCCCTCTGGAGAAGTTCTGGAAGACGGCATCACCAGCGACAGCACCATCAGCCTCGAGTTCGTCAAAGACAAGAAGACCGTCAAGGCTTTGCTGGGCTTGCAGCCCGGTTCTGCCGTGGACGTTGATCCCCACAAGGTGAGCCGTGGACATGACGACCTCGAGCGGATGTTGGGCATCACAAACGAACAAGCGCAGGACCTCAAAGGGACCTTCCGGTTCACCGTCAAAGAAGTGAAGCGCCTAGAGCCACACGAAGTCAACGCCTCGCTTTTTGACAAGGTGTATGGTGAAGGCGTCGTTACCGATGAAAAGGCGTTCCGCGAGAAGGTGGCCGAAGACCTCGATGGGCACTTTGACCGCGATGCAGAATGGGTGTTCAGACGCCGTTTTGTAGTGGAATTGATTGAGAAAATGAAGGTCGAGCTCCCAGACGTCTTCCTCAAGCGTTGGATCATGTTGACGAACGAGAAGCCGCTCACGCCCGAGCAAGTGGAGGAAGAGTACCCCAGCTATGCCGAGTCTTTGCGGTGGCAAATTCTTCAGCAGACCGTGGCAGAGAAAATCGATTTGCAGGTGTCTTCTGACGACCTCGAGGGAGAGGCCAAACGCATGGTGGGTGCGCAATATGCCCAGTATGGAATGCCTATGGATGAGGAAACCCTTGGAAACGTCGCCAAAAACGTCCTCACCGATGAGAAGGAGCGCCGGCGAATTGCCGATGTTTTGGTCGAGCGCAAGGTGGTCGACGACTTGAAGACGAGGGTCTCAATCTCCGAGAAGCTGGTGAGCTTTGACGAGTTTGGAAAGCTGGCCGCTGAAGTCCGTTGATTCTACCCCAACGGTTGTGAACAACCTCGTTTTCGAGGGACGACGATCGGGTGCGTGGGACGTAATTTGGCCCCACAGAACAGCACCATGAACAACCGCAAAGAATTCCTGAAGTACGCCGTCCACGATCGCGGCATGAGCAGCCACACCGTTGAGGATTACATCTCCAAGACGCATGGGCCCATTGCCGGACCGGACAGCATGACCCGAACTGTGATTGAAGAACGTCCGATGCCCTTTCGCGAGGTGGATGTATTCTCGCGTTTGATGGCCGACCGGATCATCTTCTTGGGCACAGGCGTGGACGATTACATCGCCAACATCATCCAAGCGCAGTTGCTCTTTTTGGAATCCACCGACCCCGGCAAGGACATCCAGATTTACATCAACTCGCCAGGAGGAAGCGTGTACGCTGGGTTGGGCATTTACGACACCATGCAGTACATCCGTCCCGACGTGGCGACCATCTGCACAGGAATGGCTGCCTCGATGGGTGCAGTGCTTCTTTGTGGCGGAGCCGCAGGCAAGCGCACGGGATTGAAGCACAGCCGGGTCATGATCCACCAACCCCTTGGCGGCGCACGTGGCCAAGCATCCGACATTGAAATCACTGCGCGTGAGATCCAAAAGCTCAAGAAAGAGCTCTACGACATCATCGCAACCCACAGCGGCCAGACGTACGACAAAGTATGGGGGGACAGCGACCGCGACTATTGGATGATTGCCGACGAGGCGAAGGAATACGGAATGATTGACGAAGTTTTGGTCCGCACGACCTGATTCTAAGTAATTTCGGGGGCTCACATTTGAACGACATTCCATGTCCGAACAAGACATTCTATGCTCCTTTTGCGGCCGACGAAAGGACGAAGTAGACATCCTGATTGCCGGAGCTACCGGACACATTTGCAACCGTTGCGTCGAGCAAGCGGAGGCCATTGTCATGGAAGAATCCTCTGCCAAAGGGGGAGACACCACAGCCTTGGACTTCACGTTGCGCCGACCTGCGGAGATCAAGACCTACCTCGATGATTTTGTCATCGGTCAAGAGGCGGCAAAGCGGACATTAAGTGTCGCTGTGTACAACCATTACAAGAGGTTGACACATGTACCAAAAGAGGACGCAAGTGACGTGGAACTCGACAAGAGCAACGTCATTTTGGTTGGAGAAACTGGGACTGGAAAGACCCTCCTGGCCAAGACCATCGCCCGGATGCTGGACGTCCCGTTTTGCATCGCCGATGCGACGGTGCTCACGGAGGCCGGCTACGTCGGAGAAGACGTGGAAAGCGTCCTTTCCAGGCTCTTGCAGTCCGCGGACTTTGACGTCGAAGCGGCCGAACGCGGCATCGTCTTCATCGATGAAATTGACAAAATCGCACGGAAAAGCGACAACCCCTCCATCACACGCGATGTCAGCGGGGAGGGCGTGCAACAAGCTCTCCTGAAGTTGCTTGAAGGTACCGATGTTCAGGTGCCACCTCAAGGCGGGCGGAAACACCCTGAACAGAAGCTCATCACTGTGAACACAGCGAACATCCTGTTCATCTGCGGTGGCGCCTTTTCAGGCATGGAAAAGATTGTGGCGCGGAGGCTGCGCAAAAGCACCATTGGCTACGCCACAGCAGGTCAGGTGGTCGAAGAAAGCGAGGCATTGGCCTATGTGGACCCATCAGATTTGAAAGACTTTGGCCTCATCCCCGAGCTTATTGGACGTTTTCCTGTATTGACCGCCTTGCGGCCTTTGAAGAGGGGCGCATTGCGTCGCATCCTCACCGAACCCAAAAATGCCTTGATACGCCAGTACATCAAACTTTTCGCCATGGATGACATTGCCCTGTCCTTCAAGGCAGACGCCCTTGACTTGGTGGTGGAGCACGCCATGGAGCGCAAACTGGGCGCAAGGGGCCTGCGCGGCATATGCGAAGTCATCCTTCGCAATGCCATGTTTGACCTGCCCGGATCCCAGACCAAGAAATTGGAGGTGACGGCCGCTTATGCCCAAGGCCAAATTGACGCCCAATACGCGGCCCACGCCGAGGAAGCGGCCCCGGCACCAAAAGCAAGACCCAAGAACAAACCCAAGAACAATCCGAAGGCCAAGGCATCATGACGATCCGCATGCTCTGGGGCTGGATAATGATGTTGACCCTTGTTCAATGCGGTGCGCCAGACCAGGAAAGAGCCTCTGCGGATGCAGCGGTTTTGAAAGATGTCACCGTCGCGGAATTTGAGGCATTGATCCAGTCCCTTGACGCCCCCTTGCTTTTGGATGTTCGCTCCCCGGAAGAATGGGCTGAGGGACACCTGAAAGGTGCCTCTCACAAGGACTATTGGGGCGACGACGGCTTTGATGGTTGCATGCAGCGCATCCCGAAGGGCCGTCCGGTGTTGGTCTATTGCGCAGGAGGCGGCAGAAGTGGTTTGACGGCAAACGAGCTTCACGCCATGGGCCACCAAGAGGTCTACAACCTGAAAGGTGGCATCACCGGATGGCAAGAGGAAGGAAGGCAAGTGGTGCAAGGTCCCGCAGTGGCTTTTGAAGAGGCCAAAGGTGTGGACCCCTTGTGAATAAAGGGATGCGCAAATGCACGGCGACCCGCCCAAGACCATGCTACTTTAGGAGGCCGAGGTGACTCCTTACGCGTCACCTTTGAACCCAAAAACATCGGCACCGTGGCGGGCAAGGAAACCCCATTGATGAAGCAATACAACCGGATCAAAGCCAAGCATCCGGACACCGTCTTGCTCTTTCGTGTAGGGGACTTCTACGAGACCTTTGGCTCCGATGCCATTGCGGCAACAAAAGTGCTGGACATCGTGCTCACCAAGCGGGGCAACGGCAGTGCCTCTGAAATCGAATTGGCCGGATTCCCTCACCACAGCCTCGACACCTACCTTCCCAAGCTGGTCAAATCAGGGCTCAAGGTGGCGGTCTGCGACCAACTTGAAGACCCCAAGCAAGCCAAGGGTTTGGTCAAAAGGGGCGTGACCGAGCTGGTGACCCCGGGTCTGGTGACCCACGACCACGTGCTTGAAAGCAAGGTCAACCACTTCGTAGCTTCCCTGCATTGGACCCCCAAGGGTGTGGGACTCGCGCTGCTCGATTTGAGCACCGGCGAATTCCAAGCTGCCGAGGGAGACGCTCGGTGGATCGACCGAATCCTCCGGAGTTTGGAACCCAAGGAGTGGCTCCTCGACCGTCGGCACGAAGGCGATGTGCGTGCGTTGTTTGGCGACGACGTTCCGCGCACCACCCTTGAAGATTGGGTGTTCACCCAAGCCTATGCAGAAGAATGGATCGCCAAGCAATTTGGCACAGGGACGCTGAAGGGGTTTGGATTGGAAGATGCTCCCTTGGCGACCATTGCAGCAGGGGCGATCCTCCATTACTTGGACTTCACCCACCACCGAGAGACCACCCACATTCAGGGCATCCGAAGGCTTAGGCCCCAAGAAGGCATGTGGCTTGACAAATTCACGGTCCGCAACCTCGAAATCCTGCACCCCAACCACCCCGATGGCACGTCGCTCGTGGAAGTACTCGACCGCACGTGCACCCCAATGGGCGGGCGGGCATTGAGACGCGCGCTGGTCTCACCATTGACCGACATGGCGGCGATCGAAGGGCGGCACGCGGCAGTGGACCGACTCGCCGAGGAGGTGGCCTTGCGCCATGAGCTGCGCACCATCCTGAAAACCGTGGGCGACCTCGAACGACTCACCACCAAGGCCAGTTCAGGACGCATTCATCCCCGCGAGATGGGTCATGTGCGCCGAGGACTTCACGCCGTGCAGGCGGTGGCCGATGCCACGGCAGGAGAAGCGGCCTTGCTTCCCTACCTCGAAGACCTGCATCCTTGCGGCACGCTTCTGGCACGGCTCGAGCGCGACCTTGTGGCGGAGCCCGCGGTGGCCATCGGCAAGGGCGAGGTCATTGCAGAAGGGGTCGATGCGGCCCTGGACGAAGTGCGACGCTTGGCCTTTCACAGTCAAGAAGCCCTCGATGCCATCAGGGACCGTGAAGCCCAAGCCACAGGGATTTCCGGGCTGAAGATTGCCTTCAACAACGTTTTTGGGTACTACATCGAGGTGAGGAATGCGCACAAGGACAAAGTTCCTTCTGAGTGGATTCGCAAGCAAACCCTGACGCAAGCCGAGCGCTACATCACGGAAGAGTTGAAGGAGCTCGAGACCCAAATCTTGACGGCCAAAGAGCAGGCCCAAAGCCTAGAAGCCTTGGCCTTTGCTGCCCTCGTGGCGGCATGTGTCGCTGAATTGAAGCCCCTCATGGCGAATGCAAGGGCCATGGGCACCATGGACATGCTGGCGTCCCATGCTGAAACGGCGGGGGACCTCGGCTACACCAGGCCCAGGATGCATGCTGAACTTGGGTTGAACATTTCAGAAGGCCGGCATCCGGTCATTGAACGTCAACTTCCAGTGGGAGAAACCTACGTCGCCAACGACGTGCAACTCGACCCCGAGACCCGGCAAATTTTGATGGTGACCGGCCCCAACATGTCCGGAAAGAGTGCGTTGCTTCGGCAAACGGCCCTGATCTCCTTGATGGCACAGGCAGGGTCCTTCGTTCCTGCCAAGCATGCTGACTTGGGCATTCTGGACCGGATTTTCACACGGGTCGGTGCTTCTGACAACATCAGCAGCGGGGAATCCACATTCATGGTGGAGATGAATGAAACAGCGGCCATCCTCAACAATTTGACGGCACGGAGTTTGGTGTTGCTCGATGAAATCGGAAGGGGGACGAGCACCTACGACGGGGTGAGCATTGCGTGGGCCATCGCCGAACACCTGCACCAGGCCCAGGACCTAAGACCACTGACCCTGTTTGCCACGCACTACCATGAATTGAACGACATGAGCGATCGCTTTCCCAGGATCGTCAACGTCAATGTCAGCGTCAAGGAACTGAAAGGGAAAATCGTGTTCCTGCGCAAATTGGCGCCGGGAGGTTCCAACCACAGTTTTGGCATCCATGTGGCCCAATTGGCCGGCATGCCGCGCCCTTTGATCCGTCGCGCAGAGGAAGTGCTCAAGGTGCTGGAATCAGCGCGGGGCGAAGCCTCCCAAGCGTCCTCGGAGCCCCAAAGCCAAGCTCCTGCCACTCGCCACATTGCTCCCGAGGAAGCGGGCCTGCAAATGAGCTTTTTCCAGCTCGACGATCCTGCCCTCGAATCCATTCGTGACCAAATCCTGGAGGTCGACATCGACCACTTGACGCCAATGCAAGCGTTGATGAAACTTCACGACATCAAGTCGACCCTCACAGGGACCAAGTCCAAGCCTTGACGGGCGCGTCGCTTGCATCCTTAAGGTCAGCGTAAAGCCATGCCCACATTGGGATACAGCTCCTTTGCAACCTGTTCACCAAGCTGATTCTTGAAGCGGGAAGCATGCAAAGAATGGCTGGTGGATATAAAATGAACGAGCGACAAAGAACTCTTGAGGAGTCATTGATGAGCAACCATCAGCTTGACGTTTTTGGAGCAGTCTTTGTTCTACAATACTTATAACTTACTTTGAACCAAATTATTTAGCCCATGTTCAGCAAGATTCTCACTCCTCGTTTTTCTGCAATTTTCCTTTCCATCGCGTTGCTTGCTCTAACTGATGCGCCAATCTTGGCCCAATCCGAATTCACCTCCTTTACCGTCGTTGAATCCATTGTGCCTGGTGGACTCGGTCGTTCACGAATCATATCAACCACCGAAAAACGAAATCACGAAGATTTCCTCTCCATCAAGGGAGAAGGACGGAACAAATCGAATCGAAAGGACATTCGAATGGAAACCTTTGAAGAGATAAAGTTGCTCAATTTCTACAGCCTTGCAGGGTTGCGTTTCCAGAACATAGCAGCCAATGACGCCGTGATCAATAGCAAAGTCACTGCAATGATGGCCGATGGATGGGAATTGGTAAGCATCAATTCTGGGGTTGAATCTGATGCGGGCGAAAAGGATGGAAATGGCATTTTTATTACTCGATTTTACTTCAAACGCGAGAAATAATTGCTCAGGCCCGTCGAATTGTTGAGCTAGCTATGCCGTGACTGCTTTTGGCATCATTTGCAGAAACTTGAAGACAAGCATGCATGGCCTTCCCAAACCAGTGACGCAAGAAACAGCGGTTCACTACAGCTTACGGTCCTCGATGTAATTCGAGCTGTTGCTGGTGCCTCCAAGACCACCAATGAGGGTGGTTGTGTTTGGATTGTAATGAATGTTGTAAAGATTGTTGAAGCCTTCGAGGTGAAGGAAAGCATGCGCAAATGTCCCTGGGATAAAAATGTCCCGCGTGTTCTGTTGTCCCCCACAACTCACGTGCAGTGCGCCAAAGCCAGAAGGAACCTCCAATGTTTCAATCTCTCCAAAACCTGATCCAAACTCTGAGAAAGACCAATCCCCACAACCAAAAGCTTCAAATGTTTGTGAGATCGACAAGAGGCACTCCTCTGAGGGAACGTTGTACCCATACTGCTCCTGAATGCCAATGAAATAGTTGAGGTCATGAGCTACTTGGGCAACTGCAACAAATGAGAGCGCACAAAGAGAAAGGGCCAAGAAATATTTCATAGGTCTTGCTTGCAAGATGAGGAATGTACACACCATGAGTGAAATGAAAACACTCCCAGAATCCGACGGGCACCATGGCATTCAGTACCGCAAATACTGACATCGGTTGAAGTCGTCGATACCTTCACGGATCTCGGCTTGGATGAGGCGTTCACGCCGCTCAACGTAGCTCCATAGCCACCCCCCAAAAGCGGAGTTCAGCGCTGCACTGGTGGCGTTCTCATCCCATTGGGTCGTTCCCAAGACCACTTCCCCCAAGCTCACTTGGGACCACACAACGTTCCAGATTCGAAGCTTTTTGGCCTTTTCAAAATGTTCCCTTGCGTCGGGACAGTCGAAGCAAAATTGAACGGCAGCCCTTCCTGGGCGACATGTTTCGCCCATGTACTCCACTTTGTAGTTGCCTTGCGCCTTCATCAACATTCCATGCTGGGCGCACAAAGCTCCAGGCAGCACCAACAGCATCAACATCGAGACCCATCGTCTCCTCTCCAAGCCTGATTCGTCCCAGTGCCCAGCGGTCAAAGCGCAGCAGACAAAAGGTCCAATGGCTTCCAAGGAAGTCCCCGTTCGCCAGCAATGTCTTGGTGGGTCAGTGTGCCGTTGAACATATACACCCCCGTGGAAATCAAGCTGTGGTCCTTGATGGCTGGCACCACGCCTCCCTCAGCCGCCACCCCAAGGATCATAGGTGCAAAAATATTGCTCAAGGCCTTGCTGGCCGTTCTGGAGACCCGGGATGGAATGTTGGGCACACAGTAATGGATCACACCACACTCGAGAAAGGTGGGGCGCTCATGGCTGGTCAATCGAGACGTCTCAAAAACCCCGCCTCGGTCGATGCTAACGTCCACAATGATGGAACGCTCGCGCATGCCCGCGACCATGGGCTCACTGACCAACATCGGGGCCCGAGGACCCGATCCACGGACCGCTCCAATGGCGACATCCGCCGTTTGGAGGGCCTCCTCCAGCACGGAAGGCTGGAGGGTGGAAGTCCAAAGACGCTGCCCCACCGAGTTTTGCAGCCGAATCAAGCGGTGCACGCTGTTGTCAAACACTTTGACACTCGCCCCCAGCCCCAAGGCCGAACGCGTGGCATACTCCCCCACCGTGCCTGCCCCCAAGATGACCACTTCACTGGGCCTCACACCACTTACACCACCAAGCATGGTGCCCTGGCCGGACACACTGGCCATGAGTTCACCTGCCAAGAGGATGGCGGTGTTGCCCGCAATCTCTCCCATGGCGCGCACCAAAGGCTGAATGCCATTTTCATTTTGGACAAAGTCCCAGGCAATGGCCGTGGTTTTCTTGGCAGAAAGGGCCTCCAACAGCCCTTCATTTTGAACGCTGAGTTGCAATGCTGAGATCAAGGTTTGGCGCACCCCCATCAATTCCACTTCCTCCAACGAGGGAGGTTCCACCTTGAGCACGATGTTGGCTTGGAACACCTGGCGACGGTCGTACACAATCTGTGCACCCGATTCGCTGTAGTCATTGTCGCTGAATTGCGCCTCTGCCCCAGCTTGGGTTTCCACCAAAACCTGGTGGCCATGTGCCACAAGGAGGGCCACAGCTTCAGGCACCAACGCCACCCGCTTTTCTTGAAAGCTTGTTTCAGCGGGAATCCCGATGGTGAGTTCCGCTTGGTCGCGCTTGGCTTCGAGCAACTCTTCTTTTGGGAGAAGCGACGCCTCGCGGGCGAGCGCTTTGATGGCTTTGCGTCCTTGGTCCATGGAGGCCCAAAATAATCAACCCGAGCTGAATCCGTCCTACAGGCGTGACAAAATGCACGACCGGCCGCCTCCATCCAAAGGAATCAGGCGCACCATCCACGCATCATCAGGCATCAGGCCTGGAATGCGTTCCGGCCATTCCACAAGGGTCAGCACGGGTTCGTGCAGCATCTCTGCAATGCCTGAACGATCCGCCTCCTCCTCATCGGCCAAACGGTACAAATCCATGTGCCTCACCTCCGCCAGGCTTTCGTTTCTCGTCACATGGTGGTGATGGACCAGGCCAAATGTGGGGCTGGCCGCATGCTCCTTCACTTCCCAAACCTTAAGCAGGGCCCGGATCAATGTGGTTTTGCCCACACCCATGGGACCGTGGACGGCCACCACTCCAGTCATGGGCAAGGCCTCGGCCAACTTTTGGGCCAAGCCAGGCAACTCCTCCAAAGAAAAATGCTCCCAGGAATGCACCGTCGTCATGGCCCTCATGTCAAGCGCCTTTGGGGTCCAAAACCACCCATGGGATGATCACCTCCTCCATGCTCACACCGCCGTGCTGGAAGGTGTCACGGAATGTCTTGGTGTACTTCGCGGCATTGTTGGGGTAGACGAGGAAATCGCGGGTCTTCGCGAAAATGTAGCTGCTCGACACATTGGGTTTGGGCAATCCCACACGCTCGGGGTGTCGCACCTCCATGACCTCCTCAGGGTCATAGCCCAAGTTGCGGCCCACCTTGTAACGCAGGTTGCTGTTGGTTTCCCTGTCCCCACGGACCTCCACAGGGTGGTCCACACGCATCGTCCCGTGGTCCGTGGTGAGAATCATACGCCCACCCATTTGGGCCATGGCGTCCATCATGTCCTTCAGCGGACTGTGGGCAAACCATGACAGGGTCAAACTGCGGTAGGCCGCCTCGTCGTCGGCAAGCTCTTTGATCATGTCCATCTCGGAGCGTGCATGGCTCAGCATGTCCACAAAATTGTAGACCACGGTGGTGATTTGCTGGCCTTTCATTTCATGGAATTTGTCCGCCAGCCTTTTGCCTGCTTGCAAGTTTGTGATCTTGTGGTAGGAGGTCTTGCCAGCGATACCTAAGCGGTCAAACAACGCCTTTTGCAAGGCCTCTTCGTGCGCGTTTTTGGACCCTTGCTCATGTTCCCCAATCCACAGCTGTGGCATGACCCTGGCAATGTCCCCCGGTGTCATCCCAGCAAAAAGAGCGTTCCTGGCATACTGAGTGGCCGTAGGCAGGATGCTGAAATAGGACTTCTCTTCTTTCACCGTCCAGTCAGCACCCAACGAAGGCGCAATGGTGCGCCATTGGTCCCAACGCAAATTGTCAATGACCACCAAGAACACAGGGCGGCCATCTGCCCCATTGACTGCCTCGGGCAGCCAATCGGGCAAGAGCTGATGGGACATCATGGGCGCCTGTTCGAGGCCCGTCATCCAATTTTCGTAGTGCGCCTCCACAAATCTGGCAAATTGCTGGTTCGCCTCCGCATGCTGGTTTTCCAAAATCTCCAACATGCCGCTGTCGCCCGACCCCCCAAGCTCGGCATGCCAATGGCACAATCGCTTGTAAATCTCCGTCCATTCGTCCGCGTTGAGTCTGCCACCAAGCTTGATGGCGAGTTCGCGAAACTCCCGCATGTAGGTCGATTGGGCTTGCTCCCCTTGCAAACGACGGTTGTCCAAGGTCTTTTTGACGGCAAGCAAGATTTGGTGGGGATTGACTGGCTTGATGAGGTAGTCGCTGATTTTGGAACCAATGGCCTCCTCCATGATGTGCTCTTCCTCGCTTTTGGTGATCATAATGACAGGAAGCTCCGGCCGCTTGGCCTTGATCCTTTGAAGGGTTTCAATGCCGTGAATGCCAGGCATGTTTTCGTCCAAAAAAACCACATCAAAGGAGCGAACTTCCACCTCTTCGAGGGCTTCCACCCCGCTGTTGACCCCGGTCACATCGTATCCCTTTTCCTCCAAAAACATGATGTGCGGCTTCAACAAATCGATTTCGTCGTCTGCCCAAAGAATGTGTGGTCGTCCCATGATAGTTTGCTTTCGTGCAAATCCGGGCACCGCAGGCGTTGGCGGCACACGTATCTTGCGACAAAGTAACGTCGAGACGCCCGACTTCGTATCCACATGAGCAAGGTGAACCGCCACAAAATTCTGAACGACCCGGTCTACGGGTTCGTCACCCTCCGCCACGAGCGCGCATTGGACCTCATGGACCACCGGTTCATGCAGCGGTTGAGACGCATCTCTCAACTTGGGCTGTCGCATTTGGTCTATCCAGGCGCCGTCCACAACCGTTTCCACCACGCCGTTGGCTGCATGCACCTCATGCAAGAGGCCATTGACAGCCTGCGCAACAAAGGGGTGGCCATCACGGAGGAAGAAGCGGAAGGCGCATGCCTGGCCATCTTGCTTCACGACGTGGGCCATGGACCCTTCAGCCACGCCCTCGAGCACAGCATTGTCCGAGGCGTTCATCACGAAGATGTGAGCGCGCTCATCATGGGTCGCTTGAACGAAGAGTTTGGGGGCGCCCTTGACATGGCGATTGAAATCTTCAACGACCACCACCCCAAAGCATTTCTGCACCAACTGGTCAGCAGCCAATTGGACATGGACCGTTTGGATTATCTCGCCAGGGACAGTTTCTACAGCGGGGTCACGGAGGGCAAGGTCGGCAGCGAGCGGATCTTGAAAATGCTCAACGTCGTCGACGGTCAGCTGGTCGTGGAAGAAAAGGCCATCTACTCCATCGAAAAATTCGTAGTGGCCCGACGCCTCATGTACTGGCAAGTCTACCTGCACCGAACCGTCTTGAGTGCCGAACACATGCTCATGTTGGTGTTGAGGCGGGCCAAGCACCTGGCCCGAAAAGGCGAGCCTGTCTTTGCATCGCCCGCACTTTCCCTCTTCCTGCACGACGACCTTGACCGGGCGAAGTTTTTGGCCGACCCTGAAGTCCTGGAGCGGTTCTGCGAGTTGGACGACAGCGACATCTTTGTGGCGATGAAGGCCTGGCGGCACCACGACGATCGGGTCTTGGCCATGTTGAGCGCCCGGTTGCTGGACCGCGGGTTGTTCCGCATCGAATTGAGGCCCGAGCCCTTTGGAGAGGCCGATGTCGAAGAGCGCGTGCAGGCCACCGCCCAACACTTTGGGCTTTCCAAGGAAGAAGCCTCTTTCCTGGTGAGCAATGCCCGGATCGACAACAAAGCCTACGTTCCGCGAGGGATTTTGGTCTTGTACAAGGATGGCACGGTCCGCGACTTTGCGGAAGCGAACGACCACCTCAGCTTGCAATTGCTTAGCAAACCTGTCGAAAAAAGCTTTTTGTGTTACCCCAAAGAACTGCAACCCGCCCCTCGCGCATAAGCGAGAGACGGGATGTTGTCAGTCGGGTGTTACGTCTTCGCCGAGGGCGTTGTAGACATGGTATTCGAGAATCTCCAAGTTGGAGTTGGACTCGATGGACAACTTGATCCCCAAGGATTTCTCCCATCCCTTGCGGATGGACTTCCACCACCCTTTGGTGATGTAGGCCTCCAGGATTGGATGCGTCATGAGGGTCATGCGCTTCCGATTTTCTCCTTCTGCAAGGTATTTCAGGGCTGAATCGATGCGGTCAGTGATCAGGATGCTGGCCTCCACCCTTCCCGTTCCGTTGCAGGCTGGGCACGCATCTGTGGCAGATACCTGGGCAACATCGCGCACGCGCTGACGGGTCAATTCGACCACCCCAAAACGACTTGGCACAGCAATGTTGTGCTTCGCCTTGTCGTTCTTCATGGCCGAACGCAAGGCATCGGTGAGCTGCTTGTTGTGCTCTCGCTTGGCCATGTCGATGAAATCGATGGCAATGATGCCTCCCATGTCCCTCAAACGAAGCACACGGGCAATCTCATTGACCACATCCAAATTGGTGATCAGGGCGTTCTCCTCCTGGCTGGATGCTCCTTTTTTGCGGCCACCGCTGTTCACATCGATGACGTGCATGGCCTCGGTCTGCTCCACAATCAAATACGAACCGCTGCGCAAATTCACCTGACGGCCAAAGGCTGCTTTGATTTGTCGGTGAAGGGACATGGCGTTGAATAGGTCCTTGGCACGGCTGATTTTCACCATGCTGTCATCCCCTGCCTTGATGTTGGCAACGAATTCTTTCACTTCGTCAGCCACACGAGGGTCGTTGACATGAATTGCTTTGCAGTCTGACGACATGACGTCGCGAAGGACCACGCTCACCTTGTTCACTTCCCCCAACACCCTCTTGCCTGGTTTCCCATTTTTGAGGTTGTCGTAGAGTTTTTTCCAACGGTCCACCAAGTCGGACAAGTCGCTGTGCAAATCCGCCGACCCTTTGTCTTCCGCCACCGTTCGCACGATGATGCCAAAACCCGGAGGCTGGATGCTCTGCATCAAGCGGCGCAAACGCGTCCGCTCTTTGTCTCCCTTGATCCTCGAAGAGAGGCTCACCTTGTCGCTGAAGGGCACAAGCACCAGATATCGACCCGGCAAGCTCACCTCAGCGGTCAGTCGTGGACCCTTCGTGCTGATGGGCTCTTTGGCAACTTGGACCAACACGAGCTGCGATGCGGACACGTAGTCCTTCATCTTGCCCTTGCGGTCAATGTCCGCTTCTCTCTTGAACTGACTGATGTCAGAGGTCGGTTGCTTCCCCGACATGACACGTTTGACCCAAATCTGTTGTGTTTGGAATTGTGGACCCAAGTCAGAATGGTGAAGGAAAGCATCCTTCCCATGTCCAACGTCCACAAACCCAGCATTCAGATTGGGCATAACCTTCCGAACGCGACCGACATAAATGTCGCCCACGGCGTATTGCACGTCTCCCCGATCCCGGTGAAGCTCAACGAGCTGTCCGTCTTCGAGAAGGGCAATGTCGACGCCAGCTGACGTCGAGTTGATGACGAGTTCCGCGTCCATCACATGAAGTCACGTAGCACGGGTCTAGCACAAGACCAGCCTCGCACCACGCTCATTACTTCTTCTTGTGACGGTTTTTGCGAAGACGCTTCTTTCGCTTGTGCGTCGACATCTTGTGACGCTTGCGTTTTTTTCCGCTTGGCATGGTATGGTAGTTTAATTGCCGGAACCTGAAAGCTCAGATTCAAGCCGTTCGATAATGCCTTCCACGCTGCGGGCCACGGCAGTGTCCGGCGCCACGGGAAGGTAGGATTTGTATTCAGTCAATGCGAGTGCACCCTGATCCATGGCCTCGAGACATCGGGCCTTGAAAAATCGTCCATTCACATACAATTCATCTGCAGAGATGCAAAGGTCAAACCCTTGCACGGCATCTTCCAAGAAACCTTCCTCCATGTCCAACATCGCCCGCTCCCAATAGGCTTCTACCCGGTCGGGGGCCGCGGCAATGACCTGCTCAAAACGCTCGCGCGCCTTTTCGAGCTGTCCACTCTGCACAGAGAAACGCCCCAGCCAAAGCACCGCATCCATGTTGGGCGGAGTGGCATCGGCCATGGCCCGCAATTCCAAAATGCCTGTCATCGGGTTTTCGCCATTGACCTTGGCCACGGCGAGGTCCACGGGGTCGGTGCCAATGTCCTCAAGGGCCACATGGTCATGGCCTTGGACTTGCTCCGCAGAGGCAGGGGTGCGAGGCATCAAGAGGATGCCTGCCACCAGCACCAAAGCGCCGGCCACCAAAACCCATGTGGAGCGAGAGACCTTCATAAGCGCTTATTTGACCTTCACGTTGAGTTTCACATTCTCCACAAAGTCTTTGCTTGGCTTGAAGGATGGAATGTTGTGCGCTGGGATCTGGATGGACTTTTTCGCCAAAATGTTGCGTCCTGTTTTGGCAGCTCTGGTTTTCACCACGAAGCTCCCAAACCCTCGCAAATAAACGTTTTCACCACTTTCCAAGTTGCTACGGACGGCGCGCATGAACGCTTCCACCGTCACTTGAACGTCTCCTTTTTCCATTCCGGTTTGCTCCGAAATTTGGCTTACAATGTCCGCCTTAGTCATGATTTGAGAGGGGTCTGAAGGTTGTTTGTCAAGGTTTCAATCCCTGAATCCGCGCGCTCAGATGCGCGTTTTCGGGGGTGCGAAAATACACCCATACCTTTGAAAACGAAATGGATGACAAGGGTTTTCTGCAAAATGCATCCCTCCATCGGAGGTCTTCAAGTGCACGAGCGGCCCTTCGACGTTGGTATTCTGAGGCTGCCAGAGCGTTGCCTTGGAGGACATCTCCGTCCTTGTATGGAACATGGCTCAGTGAAATCATGCTCCAGCAAACGAGGGTAAAGACCGGGATTCCGAAGTGGCATCTGTTCATGGAGCTCTTCCCAACCGTGGGAGATTTGGCTGCTGCCTCTGAGGACGATGTGATGAAGGCTTGGGAGGGATTGGGCTATTACCGACGGGCTCGGCTTTTGCACCGAGCCGCCAAGGTCATAGAAGAGGCCAAGGATTTCCCGGACACCCACCAAGGCTGGCTTGCATTGCCCGGCGTGGGGCCGTACACCTCTGCTGCCATCGCCTCCATTGGACTCAATGTCCCGGTGGCCGCGGTCGACGGCAACGTACAGCGCGTGCTGTCACGTTGGGCTGGGATGTCGGAGCCCGTCGATGCACCTGATGGCGCGAAAGAAATCCAACGTCTTGCAGACGCCCTGCTCGACACCGAACATCCGGGGGACCACAACCAAGCGGTCATGGAACTCGGAGCCCTTCTTTGCAGTCCCCGCTCCCCCAAGTGCCACGAATGCCCGCTCGCCTCGGACTGCTCCTCCGCAAACCATCCGGAGGCCTGGGAGCGTTTGCCCGTCAAGAAGAAAAAAAAGAAGGCGACCCTTTGGTGTTTGCAATGGCACATCGCCACATTTGGGGACCAAGTTGTGGCCTTGCAGCGTCCATCCACGGGGATTTGGCCCACCATGTGGGTGTTTCCAGAATCGAGGCCTGATGCCTTTTCGGCCCTTGGCGAACTGCACGAGCCGGTGACCCACTTGCTCACCCACAGAAGGATTGAGGCGCAATTCATCGGACATCGAGCCCCCAACATGCAGGCCTTGGAAACCTATGCGCAGTCCGTCGGCGGAACGACCATGCGTTGGGAGGTTTTGGACCAAAAGGCAAGACCCAGGTTGATGACAAAAGTGTTTGACGAACTCCTCTCCGTTCTTGGCAGCCGAGAGTGAGGGAGAAGCAGTACCTTCGAAGCATGGCAGGCATCAACAAAGTCATCCTCGTAGGCAACCTCGGCCAACAGCCAGAATTGCGTTACACCCCCAACGGCATTGCCGTGTGCTCTTTGCGCATGGCCACCTCTGAATCCTACACCGACCGGGCTTCCGGAGAACGAGTCACCACCACCGAATGGCACAATGTCGTGCTTTGGCGGGGCTTGGCAGAAACGGCCGGGAAGTACCTTAAGACAGGTTCGCAAGTTTTCATTGAGGGCAAATTGAAAACCCGTCAGTGGCAGGACCAGCAGGGCCAAAACCGATACACCACTGAGGTGGTTGCAGACGTCATGCAATTGTTGGGCCCAGCTCCTGGAAGGGACAACGCCCAGTCCCAAAAATCTACTGCAGAGCCTGTTGCTGTAGCTTCAGCCCCAGCTGCGACCAAGGCCGCAGCGCCAGCCGCGCCCGTCCAAGCCGCCCAAGCCGCATCAGGTCAGGCGGACGACTTGCCCTTCTGAATGGACCTTGCCTGAATGAACACGGCTTCCGTCGGCATTCCTTGGATGGACCATGCCCCTACCCTTGTGGTGGTGGGATTGCTCCTTGTGGTTTCTGCCCTGGTGTCAGGTTCGGAAGTAGCCTTCTTCAACTTGTCTCCTCAGGCACTGCACGATTTGGAGCAAGAGGACTCCCCTCGGGCCGACAAAGTGCTGCGCCTGATGCGCTCGCCCAACCCAACAGACGGCCCTCGAAATTTGCTCGCCACGATTTTGGTGGTGAACAACTTGGTCAACATCTCCATCGTTTTGATGGCCACCGTCGTGGCAGAAGACTTGTTGCCCAGCCAATCCATGCCGGCGTGGTTGGGAACCTTGGTCCACGTGGTGGGGGTGACCTTTTTGTTGGTGCTTTTTGGGGAAGTGGTCCCCAAGATTTACGCCACGAAGTTTGGCGTTCGTCTGGCCAAATTCACTGCAGCGCCTTTGAAGTTTTCCCAACGTGTTCTCCGTCCTGTTTGGCAGCCCCTCGTGGGCATGGGCCGATGGATGGACCGTCAATTGGCCAGCCCCAATCTGGAAGTGAGTGTGGAAGACTTGGAGCAAGCATTGGAATTGACAGACAACGCTGGACGAACCCCTGATGAACAACGAATTTTGGAAGGCATTGTCAGCTTTGGATCGAAGGACGCCAAGCAAGTCATGACCCCACGCACCGACATGGTGTCGTTTGCCAAAGAGGACCCTTGGAAGCATGTCCGCGCGACCATTGTCGCCTCTGGGTTCAGTCGAATCCCTATCCAAGACGGATCCATTGACAACATTGCCGGGGTGCTCCACGTCAAGGACTTGCTTCCCTTGCTCCACAACGAGGACGTGGATTGGACGGTGGTGATTCGCCCCCCCATGTACATTCCCGAGAGCAAGAAAATCGATGACCTTCTCCGAGAATTTCAGGAACGCAAAGTGCACTTGGCGATTGTGGTGGACGAGTATGGCGGGACCAGCGGCTTGGTCACCTTGGAGGATGTGATGGAGGAGATTGTGGGAGAAATCGCAGACGAATTCGACGATGAAGATGTGATGCATTCGATTTTGGACGAACGCACATACTTGATGGAGGCGAAGACGCCATTGCTTGATGCATACCGCATCTTGGGCCTCGACGAGGAAGTTTGGGAAGCTCATAAAGGCGAAAGCGACACCTTGGGCGGATTCATGGTGGAGCAATCCGGCCGCATGCTCCGACACGGAGAGTCGGTCTCGTTTCAAGGAACGACGTTGCAGGTGGATGCCGGCGATGCGCGCAGGATCCATCGAATCAAGGTGGTGCTCCCCTCAACAGAAGGAGCCAACGGTGATTCCTCAACCACAAACCAAACATGACGGCCCAACCCTCAGCCCCCAATGTGAACAGAACGATCTGGCCATGGGTGGCCGGCATTGTTGCGCTTCTTGTGGCGGTGGGCTGGTGGGTACAGCCGGAAAAAGCCATTGTGCCCAAACCCCTCGGGCAAGTGCGTCTCACCTTGCCAGATACGGCCACCGCAACCTACACTTCTTCCTGTGGAACTTCATTTCGGCTGCCTCGTCACGCCAAAGTCGAATTGAGGAACACCCCTGCTCAGGAACAAGGATGTTGGTACAACTTGGCCTTCCCTCGATTTCAAGCAAGGATCCACTGCACAGAACGAGCAGTGGGGACTGATTTAAATCAGTTGATGAAGGATGCCCAGTCCCTGGTGTTTGGGCATGAATCGGCGGCCACTGGCATCCGAAGGCAGTCCTTTGAACTCCCCGGGAAATTCGGCATGATCTTTCTTCTGGAAGGCCCTGTGGCCACCCCCATGCAGTTCTACATCACGGACAGCACACAGCATTTCATGCGTGGGTCCCTTTACTTCAACCACCGTCCCAACCCCGACAGCACGGCACCCGTCTTGGACCGCATGGAAGCCGACGTTCGAAAGCTGATGGAAACCTTGAAGTGGTCATGAACATCTGGGTCCTTGAAGTCGGAAACACCCGCGCCAAGTGGGCAGCCTTCCCCGAGGCCAACGGCCCCTCAGCAGATCCGGTTTCTGTCGAAGCCATAAACATCCCTCCCGACCCGCTCCATGCGATGGCTACCTGGTCTGCACAAACTGCACCTGAAGATGTCATCTGCATCACGGGCAGCGGCAACCTCGATCCATGGTTGCAGGTGGCTCCGTTTGCCAAGGTCATGCGGCCCGGAGATGAGGTGCCCCTGACAACAGCTTCGGTTCCGTCGAATTCATTGGGCCTCGATCGCGTGGCCAATGCTTGGGCCGTTCTTCAAGGAGCGGTGACTGGGGCAAATGCCGCAGGGGAATGGCTGGTGGTGGACGCTGGCACTTGTTTGACCATGGACTTGGTGTCAGGCGGCAAGCACTTGGGTGGGACCATCTCTCCTGGCGCACAACTTCGATTGAACGCCATGCACGACCATGCACAGGCCCTTCCGGCCATTCAAATCCCTCTCGATCAAGAGAGTTTAAGCCATGCTTCCGCAGTGGGAAACTCCACGGAGCGCGCCATGCTCGCCGGCGTCCTGGGGGGGATGGATGCAGAAATCACAGGGAAATGGCGGGCTTTGCGCCAACAGATGCCAAATCTCGGCTTGATCCTCGCAGGAGGAGACGCGAAGTTCTTGGAACTCCGCACCATCTCACCGAAATTCGCCGACGCTCATTTGACCCTTAAAGGGTTTCACGCTCTCTTTCAACACGCCCATGATCATCGGTAAACGCGCTTTTTCTTTGGCCTCCAGCCTCCAAGCAGGACTCCTTGTGATGGGCTTGACCATGGGCACGGATTCCAAGGCACAAGAAACAGACTTTAGCCCCTTTGCGCGGTTTGGACTGGGGACCTCTCAAGGCCAAATCAGTCCGGGACTTGCCAGTACGGTGGGTTTGATTTCCGTCAATCCTGACAACGTTTTTGCCAATCCCGATCAACCGGCTTCTGCCGCTGCTTTGGGCAATCCCACTTTTCAAGGGTCGATTCATGTTCAAGGCATGCAATTGTCAGAAGGGGACCAAACATCCAACGCTTGGACGGGAGGGGCAGGGAACTTTGGTTTGGTGATCAAACGACCCCGCGCCCGTTCTGCCTTCAGCCTCGGCTTAACCCCCATGACCTCCAAAGCCTATTTGGTGCAGCGGAACCTGACAGATACTGCATTGGGGGAGGTGTCCACGGCCTTTGAAGGCGAAGGGGGGCTGGCACGAGCTTACGTAGGCTTGTCCCAAGGCTGGCGAAAAAAGTCGTGGGTGTCAGCTGGTCCAAAGGACAGCGTTCAAATCAGCGTTCGTGGGATGGACCTCGGTGCCCAAGTGGACCATTGGTTTGGGGACGCTTTGCAAACCTCACGCATCGACATCCTCGACCCCACCTTCAGGGATGCGCGTACGGTCGTTTCTTCGCGTCAGCGTGCAACCGGGTTCATTCTCGGGGCCGAGGCGTTTCAAGTGTTGCGTGCGCGGTACGACAATCTCAAGCAATTCAGAGGAAGTTGGGTGATGCGGTTGGGGGGCACATGGAGCCCCGAACGCTCCTTGAATACCGACTTCACGAAAAGGACGGAATCCACCGTTCTGCTCTCAGGCGTGGTGACCGGCATCGACACCACCGAGTTCATCCAGACGGAGCTCGACGGCACCGTCCCGTCCAAGTGGACCCTTGGAGGAGGCTTCCAATACGATGGGGCGCGTGGCAACAGATTTGGGGTGTTTGTGGATGTCCATGCTCAATCCTGGACCAGCGCCAACGAAACCCTCGGTCACCTCATGGATGGAGACGGAACCTGGGCCGACGCATGGTCGCGATCGATTGCGATGGTATGGACCCCAGGCAGAAAACCAGGCAGGATCACACGTACGACCTACAGGGCGGGATTCAGCCACTCCATGCTCCCATTGGAACTCACCTCAGCAACCAATGGGGAAATCGTGCAATTGCAGGAATGGAGGGCCAGTTGCGGCTTCAATGCTCCTTTGAAAGGCAGCCGAAGCGCAAGTCAGCTTCACTTTGGCATGGATTTTGGCCGTCGCTATACCGATTTGGATTCGTACCACAGAGAAAGCAACATGCGCATCCACATTGGGGTCACCCTGACGCCCTTCGTGAAAAACCTTTGGCTGACTCCTAGGTTGTACGACTGATGCTTGACCCTTGAAATTGAGAAAACCTATACAATGAAAGTCCTAACCACACTCTTGACCGCTTGCTCGCTCCTGTTGATGGCCCCTTTGTCTGGCATGGCGCAAGACGACAGTCGCTATGGAGACACGCCTGACCAGCAGCTCAAATGCAAAGAAGCACTGAGCGTCTACAAGTCCTACAAGAAGCAGAAGAACTACGAGGAAGCCTACATCCAATGGAGGAAGGCATGCGACGTTTGTCCTGAAACTGCAAGTGAGGGACTTTACGCCGATGGCACCACCTTCGTGGCCAAGCAGTTGAAAGCTGTGGAAGCAGAGGACCCTAGGCACGAGGTGTTGGTGGACAGCTTGCTTTACTTGCACGACAAGCGCATGGAATTGTACCCAAGCACAAAGCGCAGCCCCAACAACCGCTGCGTCATTTTGGGAAGAAAGGCCACCGACTTTTACAAGTACAACAAGACAGAGCACCAAGCGGCCTACGAAATGTTCAAAGAAAGCTTGGATTGCCTTCAAGGCGAGTCCTCGGCTACCACCCTCTACCAATACTACACTGCGAGCTTCTACACAATGAAGCGGACGATGAAAGGTGACACCTTGGCCCAATCGGGCATGCGTGCGCAAATGCTCACAGACTACCTCAGCCTGGTGGACCATGTGGAGGCTGGCATGGCGCGCGCCACCGAAGCTGGCAAAGACCGTGACGTGAAAAAGTATGAAAAGGCGAAGAAGAACATCGAGACGGTCTTCGTGGCCATCGCCGATTGCGAAGACATGGTCCCCGTTTTGGCCTCTGCCATTGCCGCAGATTCTGCCAACATGGAACTTCAACAAAAGGTGCTCCGTTTGCTCAACAAGAAAGATTGCACGGACAACAACCTGTTCTTGCCGGTGGCGACCTCGGTGTATGCCGTGGAGCCGTCTGCTCCAGCAGCCTATGCCATCGGTATAGGGTTTGCCAAAGCCAGTGAGCTCGACTCGAGCTTCGCCTACATGGAAGATGCTGTCTCACGTTGCGAAGGGTGTACCGAAGAACTGACCTACCTGCTCAAAACTGGGCAAATTGCAAGTGCCATGGGGCGCAGCAGCACAGCAAAAAGCTATGCCCGCAAGGTGTTGGCCATCGACAGCGACAATGGCGACGCCTACATGCTCATCGGGGATGCCATCGCGGGAAGCTCCCAATCGTGCAATGACGGGGCCTTGGGAAGCCGCTCTGTATTCTGGGTGGCCTCCGACTACTACGCAAGGGCCAAGCGACTCGATGCTGAGCTTGCCGACCTGGCAGGCAAGAAAATGAACAACATGGCCAAGCAGTTCCCCACAGTGGACGACATTTTCACCTACGGCAAACAAGCCGGCGGAACGTTCACTGTACCCAACAAGCCAGGTTGTCCTTGCTCGGGAGAGACCACCACGATTCGCGTGCGCTGATTCCCGTGATTGGACGTTCTTGCCATTCGATTTCCAACTGCCCGACTGTTCAGGTTTGGGCGGTTGTGTGTCTGGGCCTCTTCTCGGCCACTTCCTGTTCGCAGGGAACGCAAGAACCCTCTGAGCGTGAAAGCTCCCCATTGGGTGGACTTTATCCTCGTGAAGGATTCCCTGCACAACTCGTGGTGGACGGTTATTTCGAATACACAGAAAATGGCCAAATCATACAGTCCCTCGCAGCATCTCGGCTCGAACGTTGGGAGGAACAAACAGGGACCGAAGGGGAGGGACTCTCCCCCCTTTGGCAAGTTGGAGGAGGCTACACACTCTACATCGGCGGTTCACGCGAAGACCACAATGCCGTCCTGTCCGCCCAGCGTGGCACCTACGACGACCAAGCCGGTCGACTCGAGGCGTGGGACGATGTGGTCCTTGTCAACGAAGAGGGCGAGCGGCTGGAAACGGAGCACTTGATTTGGTCCCACGACTCCGATGTGGTGCACACCCAGAGACCTGTGGTGATCCATACGGCCCAAGGAGTGCTTCGAGGCAGAGGCTTGCGGGCCGACAGCCACTTTGAGCGGTATGAAATCCTTTCGCCCACAGGATCCTTCGACTTGACATTGGACCGAGATTCACTGCCCACTGGGCCCGATGCCTGACCTTTGCCACATGACACCTCCTCCGACAAAGCCTTCGTTTGAATACAAGACAGCCCGTGCCGCGGAATGGTTCTGGCTGGTGGCCGCAAGCTGCACTACCCTTTACGTCATTTGGGTGTGGTGGTCGGAGTCCACACCTCGCTACACTTTGGGGTTGTTTCCTTGCATCGCTTGGCTTTGGTATCTGGTGCGGCGCATCTTCCGAAAGCGCATGCAACCTACCGCACAAACCCAATGAGGCAATCCGTATCTTGGCAAGCATCTTTGCACTCCTTCCATGGATCCTGACCCCTCGAGTTCCCTTTTGATTCTGGCCGCTTCGCTGTTGGCATCAGCCTTTTTCTCAGGCATAGAAATGGCGTTTGTGGCCTCCAGTAGGCTGCAAACTGAATTGGACGCACAGCAATCGCTGCGTGGCCAAGTCGTGGCGTTCTTGGCGGACCGACCCCAATTGTTCATCGCCACCATGCTGGTCGGCAACAACCTCGCGTTGGTGATTTGCGGCATGGAATCTGGTGCTTGGATCAGTCAAGCCTTGTTCCAAGTGTCAGGATGGCAAGAAGCCGCACAACCTGGACTTGTCCTTGCCGTTCAGACAGGCATCACCACTTCAGTGGTCCTCGTATTGGCTGAATTCATGCCCAAGTCGCTCTTCCACGCCTCGCCCAACTTTTGGCTGCGGACCATGGCCTACCCCTTGGCGTTGGTGTTTGCCGTGCTGGCGCTTCCAGCTTGGTTGATCACCAGCTTGAGCAAGGTTCTTCTCACCCCATTTGTGTCTGGGGACGTTCAGGTCCAAGCCCAGACATTGGGGGCCATGGATTTGGACCACTTTCTGAAGGGATTGAGCGGACGCATGGAGCCCGAACAAGAACTTGAACACGAGCTGCAAATCCTCCAAAATGCCCTTGACTTGCCCAGTGTTCAAGCTAGAGACAGCATGGTGCCACGCAACGAAGTGCAAGGCGTCGACCTCAGGACAGACATCTCTGAACTTCAAAGTGCATTCGCCGAATCAGGATATTCCAAGCTCGTGGTGTTTGATGGAGACATGGACCACATTGTTGGATACGTTCACGCCAAAGATTTGTTCTCCCTTCCGGGAGAGTTGTCCGAGATTTTGCTCCCCACTTTTGTGGTGCCCGAGCCCATGGCAGGGGACGATTTGTTGCGCCAATTTCTGCGACGAAGACGGCACTTGGCCGTCGTTGTGGATGAATTTGGGGGCACCGCTGGCATCTTGACCATGGAGGACATCGTCGAAGAGCTACTGGGTGAAATTGACGACGAGCACGATCAAGAGGAGGAGGACATGGAGTTCCAAACGGAGAAGGGCACCTGGAACATCCCAGCGCGGAGGGAGGTGCGTGCCTTGAACGACCAACATAACTGGGGTCTCCCTGAGGGAGAGCAATACGATACGTTGGGTGGGTTGATTTTGCACCATGCAGAGGACATCCCGGAGGCTGGCACAGCAATCGATGTGAACGGCCAACCGTTGGTCGTGCGCGAGGTGCAAGAAAACCGCATCATTTGGGTGGAATTTGACCCCAAAAAAGAAGGCTGAAACTCCTCCACGGTTAGTTGCCGTGGAAACGTTATCTTCGCAATCCTTACAAAAGAAGACAGAGACCATGGCTATGATTGAACAAATCCGCAACAGGCAAGGCTTGTTGCTCGTGATTATCGGCATCGGAATGTTGGGATTCTTGGTCCCTTACGACGCCGTTTTGGCCCTCATGGGGCAAGGCACCACCCGTGACGTTGGGAGTGTTGGGGGCGAAAGCATCTCTGCTTTGACCTACCGAATGGAAGTGGACGAGCGACGTCGTCTTGGTTTTTCAGGAGATCAACTCCAAGACGAGGTGTGGGGAGATTTGACCGCCAACATCTTGCTCGACGACACCTACGATGCCTTGGGCCTGTCGGTCACCGATGCTGAATTCCAAGAAATGTTGTTTGGCTCTCTGGATTCTCCATACATGAGCCGGGCCTTCTTCAGCAACGGAGAAAACAAAGCCTTCTGGCAGCAGAACTTTGGTGCAATGCTTACAACGGATCAAGGCAAAATGAACCTCCTGAGCTACAAAAAGCTCATCATCGCCAAGCGCAAGAAAGAAAAGATGGACGCGTTGCTCAGTGATGCGCTCTACACCAACAGCCTAGAGGGGAAGTACGACTACATCAATGCTGAACAAAAAGCGGAGGTGAAATACGTTGCCAAGCTCTACAAAAACATCCCTGACGGGGAAGTAGAGGTGTCCGCGGGCGACATCAAGTCCTACTACAACCGGCACAAAGAAGATCCCAAATTCCAGCAGAAAGAAGGCCGCGACATCAGCTACGTGAAAATCCCTCTTGGGGCAAGCGCCGATGACATCTCGGACATGGAAGCCAAGATGACAGATGTGGCAGCGCTCTGGAAGGAGGCGTCCGACGCCGAAGCCTTTGCACAGGAACAGAACGACGGCAAAAGCGACATCCGAAACTTGCGCCTGGCGCAGGTTGAACTCGATGTGAACGAAAGCAAGTTCTTCGACGAGCCTGCAGGAACCGTTGTCGGGCCTTACAGCAAGAATGGCCAGATGATGGTGGCCCAAGTGTTGGGCCGCAGCATGGCGCCGGATGAAGCAGCAAAATGCCGTCACATTCTGTTGACAGCGAAGGATGCCAAAGACGAGGCAGAGATGGCCGAGTTGGGCGCACGTGCCGACAGCCTCAAGAAGGTGCTCCGCAATGGAGGCGACTTTGACGATCTCGTGCAACGCTTCAGTGGCGACCCCGGCTCCAAGGCTACGGGCGGAGTTTACGACTTCTTCCCCAAGGGCCGCATGGTCAAACCTTTCGAGGACTTCTGTTTCAATGAATCCATTGGGTCCATTGGCTGGGTGGAAACCACCTACGGCGTGCACCTGATTGAAGTGCTCGATCGCCGGAAAGAAGTGGAAGAAGCCCGCGTCGCCTTTATCAGCCGTGACGTGGATGCCTCGGCAGTTACTGCACGAGAGGCTTACGCCCAAGCCAGTGAGTTCGCCATCAATGCCACCGACAAAGAATCTCTCTTGGAAGCTGCCAGTGAAGCTGGCTACGCCACAGGAGAAGGCAAAGGCATTGCCCCAGCCGCAAGAAGCATCGCCGGCATCCGTGAGGCAACCGAAATTGTGGCATGGACGTACCGCAGTGACCGCGGCGAAGTATCCAATCCCATCTTGACATCCGACTTCTACATCGTGGCCCACCTTGACAACATCACAGAGGCAGGAGTTCCTACCCTCGAGAACGTCAAGGATGACATGACAGAAGGCGCCACCAACGAAGCCAAAGGAGATTGGTGCGCCCAGCAAATGGATGGTGCCAGCCTTGACGACATCGCCAATGCCGTCGGAGAGACTGTGAAAACAGCGCGCGACGTGAGCATCAAAGTTCCCACGTTCCGAGGCAGCGGTGCAGGGCCAGAACCCAAGGTGGCTGGTGCGGCTTTTGCCATTCCAGTGGGCAACATGTCCAGCCCCATTGTCGGCAAAGATGGCGTGTGGGTCATCGCTCCTGTCAGCGTGAAAGAAGCGGGCACAAAGGATTCATACCTGGAAGAGCAAAGCACTTTGGCGACACGGGCAAGGACCAACTTCCCATTCACGGTGTTGAGCACCATGCAAAAAGCAGCAGACATTGACGACAGCCGTCGTCAGATGAATTGAACCATCCTTTCATCGATTGAACTTGCAAGCCCTGCCATTTGGCGGGGCTTGTGCGTGAAAGACATCAGGAACGCCAAAGCAGGCTTCCGTCTCCGTAGCTCAGGAAGCGGTAACCTTGGCCCAATGCCTCTTGGTACATGACCTTCCAGGCATCTTCTCCAATGAACGCCGCAACCAAGCAAAGCAAGGTGCTTCCCGGTTGGTGGAAGTTGGTCACCAAACCCTGGGCCATCCTGACCGTGTAGCCTGGCACAACCATGAGCTGCGTCTCGAACGACCACCGGCCACCCTGGTCCCAAGGGGCATAGGCCAAGAGATGGTCCAGCGCTTCTTGGTCCGTCCAACCCCACTTGGTCACCGCTTCCTTCAATTCTCCATAAGGCGATCGCTGGGGCAGGCTCGGCCACCAATGGCCGTTCAACTTGTGGCCAGCGGCCAACCAGAATAGGCTTTCCAAGGTCCTCAAGCTCGTCGTTCCTGTCGCCACTCGTTTGTGCTGGTCGCGCATCATCGTCAATGCTTCTCGGGTGACGATGCAACGTTCAGCATGCATGTCATGGCCCATGATGTCCCCCTCACCAAGCGGCTTGAAGGTGCCGGCGCCAACATGGAGCGTCAAGCGTTGCAAGCCCAAACCTGCACCCTCCATCTCCTTGAGCAAAAGGTCGTCGAAATGAAGTCCTGCGGTGGGGGCAGCAACACTTCCAGGCGACATGGCGAACACCGTTTGGTAGTCTTCCTTGTCAGCCTCCACCGCAGCGCGTCGCATGTAGGGTGGCAAGGGGGTTTTGCCCAAATCGTCCAATGCTTCTGCAAAAGTACCGGGTGCAGGAACGTCCTCCTGGCCCTCCAAGGATGACCACGCCAACTTCACGATCCTCGTGCCATCGTCCGCCACATCCTCCAAGGAAATGGCCATCGCACAGCGGGTTCCCTTCGCCAAAGCTTGGCCATCGGACCACTTTTTGGCATTGCGCACCATGGCCTTCCAACGCACCGGCTGGCGGCTTGACAAAACCCGCTCCATGGGGCCCTCCATTGGGGCCAAGAGGAACACCTCCAATTGTCCTCCGGTGGTTTTGGTCGCAAGGATGCGTGCGTGCAACACTTTGGTGTCGTTCGCCCAAACACCATCTGCACCCGCTTGCTCCAACTGGGGAACAAACGATTCAAAGGTGGCATGCTCCAACGTTCCGTCCACGTGCCTCACCAACATGCGCGCCGCGCGACGTGGTTCAACAGGATGTTTGGCAATGGCCTGGTCGGGCAAATCGTATTGAAACTCGTTTGCGTTCACCTTCCAAAGGTACCCTCGCACTACCTTCGTTTCATGAGCAATCATCTCATCGTTGGCGCTGCCGGACAATTGGGCGTCGAACTCATGCTTGCACTGCAGGCAAAATATGGCGCCGAGCGCGTCACCCTGTCAGACATACGGCCCGTGCCACATCCCCAAGCTGAGGCAAGTGAATTCATCCTTTGCGATGCCCAGGACAAGGACGCCCTCGACCACTTGATCGAGCGGACCCAACCCAGTACCGTGTACATGCTCGTGGCCATGCTTTCTGCCAAAGGGGAGTCGGCACCCATGGCCGCTTGGGGGCTCAACATGAACCCCTTGCTGCACACCTTGGAAGCGGCGCGAAGAGGCATGGTGAAGCACATTTTTTGGCCTAGCTCCATGGCGGTGTTTGGCCCCAACGCTCCCAAAGACCTCACTCCGCAAGAGACCAACTTGTGCCCCACCACAGTCTATGGGGTGTCGAAGGTGTCAGGAGAATTGTGGTGCCAGTACTACCACGACAAATTTGGCGTGGATGTCCGCAGCATCCGCTACCCCGGATTGATTGGGTTCCGGTCTGAACCCGGAGGAGGAACGACGGACTACGCCGTGGAGGCCTTCCAAGCTGCGTTGGAAGATCGTACGCTGCAATGCTATTTGGCACCCGATGAGCGGCTTCCCATGATGACCATGGAGGACGCCGTGCGTGGCACCTTGGAGTTGATGGAGGCACCCGCCCACAACATCCGTGTTCGGACGTCCTACAACCTCCAAGGTTGTTCCTTCACCCCAGACGAATTGGCCAAAGCCATCCGACAGACCGTTCCAGGTTTTGACATGCACTGCGTCCCAGATGCCCGGCAAGACATTGCAGCGTCGTGGCCCAACAGCTTGGACGATACGGAAGCCCAAAAGGATTGGGGATGGCGCCCAAAACACGATGTCCAGGGGTTGGTGGCCCACATTCTGGAAGGCATTTCTCCACCTGTCGATGGTTGAGAAGGTGTGACAAACGGACGGACAGGATGCGTTGTTTGGTCTTTTCTTTGCACGTGAACACGAACCGACGACCATGGACTCCCTGCACATCAGCAACAGCCTGACAAGAACCAAAGAGCCTTTCGAGCCGATCCATCCGCCCTTTGTGGGCATGTACGTCTGTGGACCGACGGTTTACAGCAATGTGCACTTGGGCAATGTCCGCACGTTCTTGACCTTCGATATTGTCTACCGCTACCTTCAGCACCTTGGGTTCAACGTGCGCTACGTGAGGAACATCACCGATGTCGGCCATTTGACGGGAGACACCGACGACGGGGAGGATAAAATTGGCAAGAAGGCCCGGCTTGAAAACATCGAACCCATGGAGGTGGTGCAACGGTACACCAACGACTTCCACGATGTGATGAACGTCTTCAACATCCTGCGTCCCTCGATCGAGCCCACCGCCACGGGACACATCGTGGAGCAAATCGAGTCCATCCAGAAGATCATGGGCAACGGATATGCCTATGAAGTCAACGGCAGTGTCTACTTCAGTGTTCGGCAATTCAGTGAGGACCATCCTTATGGGGAATTGTCTGGACGGAAAATCGACGAACTCATGGCGAACACACGGGACCTCGATGGCCAAAGTGAAAAGAGGGATCCCCTTGATTTCGCCCTTTGGAAGGCCGCCGATGCAAGCCACCTCATGCAATGGCCTTCCCCCTGGGGCATGGGCTTCCCAGGGTGGCACCTCGAATGCTCTGTGATGAGCACCAAGTATTTGGGCGAGACCTTCGACATCCACGGCGGAGGCATGGACCTCAAGTTTCCTCACCACGAGTGTGAAATCGCCCAAAATGTTGGGGCCAACGGCGAAGAGCGTCCCGTGCGCTATTGGATGCACGGCAACATGCTCACGGTGAATGGCCGAAAAATGTCCAAATCGGAGGGCAATGGGTTCACCCCAGAAGAACTCATCACAGGCAACCACAAACTGTTGGAACGAGGGTACAGTCCCATGACTGTGCGCTTCTTCATGCTGATGGGCCACTACGCTAGCACCTTGGACTTCAGCAATGAGGCCCTTCAGGCGGCAGAAAAGGGGCTCTCCAAGCTGGAGAAGGCCATGGTCACACTTGAAGGTCTTGGGCCTTCTGAGGGCGAGACATCATTCGACGCAGAGGCTTTCGCGGCAAAATGTCGAGGGGCGATGAACGACGACTTCAACACGCCCATCTTGATTGCTACCTTGTTCGACGCTGTGAAATCCATCAACAGCGCAGCGGCAGGTCTCACCACCTTGGCGGCCGCGGATTTGGAGGTTCTTCGGAACACCTTCCAGGCCTTTGTAAGGGACGTGCTGGGCTTGCAAACGGAAGGAGCCCCGTCCGCCGCCGCGGTTGGCGGTGCCGAAACAGAGGCATATCTGGACCTGCTGGTGGCCATGCGTGGCGAGGCCAAGGCCAACAAGGACTGGGGCACTGCCGACAAAATCCGGGACGTCTTGTCCGCCCAGGGCGTCACCATCCAAGACAGCAAAGACGGAAGCTCCTGGACCCGTGAATGACCGCCTGCTTCTCCCATTGACGCTTGGCTTGGTCCTCGCATGGACCCAAGGTTGTGAAGCCCCCTCATCTCCAGAGGTACCCCAGGCTTCCGAAGCCCAAGACAGGGAGATTCTTCGTCCTTCTTTTGACGCAGACTCAGCCTTTGCCTTTGTGTCAAAGCAGGTGGATTTTGGCCCACGGGTGCCCAACACTTCTCAGCACGACCAATGCGGCCAATGGCTTGCAGAGGAGTTGGCACGACATGGTGCTGAGGTCACCGTGCAAGAGGGACGTGCAAGGGCCTTCGACGGTTCCATCTTAAACATGCAGAACATCGTGGGCACGTTCCACCCCGAATCCCGCGACCGTATCTTGCTCTTCGCACACTGGGACACGAGGCCCTTTGCCGACAAAGACAGCACGAGAACGCGTGAGCCCATCGATGGTGCAAACGATGGTGCCTCAGGCGTAGGGGTGTTGTTGGAGGTGGCACGTCAACTCGGCGAACGGCCTTCTGATGTCGGTGTGGACATCATCTTCTTTGATGCCGAGGACTACGGCAAACCCGAATGGCTCCCAGCCACAGAAAATGGTTACAAGGATTGGTGCTTGGGAAGCCAATACTGGGCTCAAAATCCACATCGACCCGGCTACAGGGCAAGGTTTGGGATTTTGCTGGACATGGTAGGAGCCTCCGATGCTTCCTTTCACCAAGAGGGGACCAGTTTGAAGTATGCCCCCCACATTGTGCGAAAGCTTTGGAAGCGCGCCGATGATTTGGGCTTTGGCGATCGCTTTTCCAACTCCCCCACACCCATGACGATTGACGACAACTACTTCATTTCAGAAATGGCTGGGATCCCGAGCGCCAACATTGTGGACTACCGGATTCAAGTTCGGCCCATGGGCTACGGTCCGTTCCACCACACCCACGCCGACAACATGAGCATCATCGACAAGGCCACGTTGCTCGAAGTTGGTACGACTGTCCTGTCTGTGGTCTATGCCCCCTGACAGGGCCACCATTCATACACCGAGGGGTGTCAGAAACCTGTCCTCTGAGCCTCAATATGACCTAGTCCCTCAGGTTAACTTGGCTGTCATGCCACGCTTGCGGTCATATCTCGTTGGAATCTTGGGCCTGTGGATGGGGCTCTCCAATGGACTGGTTGCAGGACCCGCTCTTTTGGACCGCGCCGACACCATGCGCATGCAAGGCAAGGTGGTCCAAGCGCTCTCTCTTTACAAAACACTCTTGTCCGAGCCACTTTCAGGTTGCGATTTGGCCCGAACCCACTTGGGCATGGGGCACATCCAATGGAATGCAGGCAACCTGTCGGAAGCGAAACAAGAGTTGCTGCTGGCCATGCGAACCTGTGCCACATGCCCTGCCCACCGACGCACACCGTTGTCGCTGGAGTTGGCCCAGCTGCTTGTCGCTTGCGGACGAACGGCCGATGCCTTGCGCACATTGACCAAAGAGAAGGAGCTTGGCCCGTTGACCGCACTTGTGCCCAAAATGGAGCTTTCCTTGGCAGAGTTGCATTTTGTCCAAGGACATTGGCGGGACACCTGGGACGCCACAGCCCACCAAAAAGGGGTTCGTGCGGGCGGCCTGCGCCTCCAAGCCGGGGCCATGTTGGGCCACCCTTTGGCAGATCTCCCCATCGACGCCTATGTGCGACAGGTCCGTCCATCTGAACGGGACCAAGCCTTGGGGGAATTGACCCACCTCCACACCTTGCTTACCTCCACCAACCGCATGCAGGAAGCCCTTTCTTTGGCAAACAAAATGGTCCGACTTTGCGATCCGATTGCCGATGCAGAGCGCTGGACCTTGGGGCAGTTAAGGGTTGCAGTCTCCGCTGAGCGAGCCCAAAAGCCGCTCGAGGCCCTTTTGGCCTTTCACGAAGCAGGCAGAACCGCACACCAGCTAAAAGATCTGTCGCTGCGCGCCCGCATCGCCAGGGAACAGGCACGGTTTGAAAAAGAACGAGGGGCAGAAGGCGCCGCATACGAGCACCTTGCCTTGGCGGACAGCTTGACTTTGGCCTTGTTGCAAACAGCCAAGACCTCGGGCGATGCCAAAGGATTCTCCTCTTATCCTGTGATGAGCGACGACCCCTTCGAGCTCGCTGCTGCCAAGGCCATGCAGCCCAGATCTTCCCCTGGCCCATGGCCCTTTGCATGTGCCCTGATTCTTCT